>NZ_PJRJ01000024.1 GCF_003711395.1 Acinetobacter sp. B51(2017) | reverse complement strand
ATGTTGGTCTGTATCTGATGGAATACTACAATCAGATACGACCTCATCGATTTAACGATGGTATCAGTCCTTGTCAGGCTGAAAATGAACTTAAAACTGTGTCCAATATTTGTTGACCACTACAATTCAAGTTAAGCATCTTTAAATTGAGTGTATATAAGGATGTGTTAAAGATCAATTCTGTTACCCATAGATTATCGCAATTATTTTTCGCGCCTATACCGTAATGTATATCAGACTGAGCCATAGCCCATATAAAGGTAGCAAAAAAGACCCAAGACTGGGTCTTTTAAAGCATTGATTAATCGACTTTTTGTGGATCATATAAACGATCTTTAATGAGTAAGGCTGGAATGACACCACAGACAAAATAGGCGACTGCCATGACCAATAACCCTGTACCAATCGAACCACCATGTGCAAAATAACCAATCGTCAATGGTGCAAAAACTGCCCCAATTCGACCAATATTAAAGGCACCACTCACCGCGGTACCGCGGATGGAAGTTGGGAAACTTTCGGTCATATAGGTGGCATTAATCGCAAATGGCATCCCATATAAAAAGCCAAATATGAGCATCAGCCAGAGGATATTGGTTGGAGTATTGAAATAAATTACAATCGGTAAAAACAACGCCGTTCCAATCGTACCAAAAGCAAATAAAGCGCGACGTCCAAAGCGATCGGCCAGTACACCTGCCACCACTTTAGCAAAAATCATGATTAAAAACGTGCCCACCATATAGGTCGTCATTTCTTTAAATTTAATTCCTAAATCAGATTCTAAATAGGCAGGGAGCCAGTTACTTAAGCCTGCATAGCCAAACTGAAGTGCACCTGCACTTAGAATCCATAACATAAACATCCAACGATGATTTTTATCACGTAAAATCACCATATAGGGGTTCTGTTTTTTAACCTGAGAGCTAGGGTTTAAAGTTTGTTGACGTTTGAGTTCGCGTGAGCGCTGCCAAGAATCTGGCTCTGGTACTAAAAAATACAATAAAAAAGCCAGTACAATCGGAAGAATGGTAATCCAATACAGCATACGCCAGCCATATTCTGGAATAATCCAACCTGCTAATAAAGTGGCACATAAAGAGCCAAGGGTAAACCCTGTCATAAGCGTGGCTAAAACGGTGGTGCGGTATTTGGTGGGTACATATTCAGACATCAAGGTATTACAGGCAATATACAATGAGCCTAAGCCAATCGCTGCAATACTACGAATGATAATAAACTGATAGTAGGAATCAACAAAGCCTAAAGTGCATGATAGCGTGGATGCTAAAATCATATAAAATACAATGACTTTAACTCGGCCAAATCGGTCACATGCCCATCCACCCACCAAGCCGCCAATGACACCACCGACTAAGCTCCAACTGCCAATTGCTCCAACTTGTACTGTGGTGAGGTTAAATTCAGCTTTTAAACTGGTTAAACTATAGGCCAAAAAGGCAATATCAATTCCATCTGCTAATAAAATAAAAAAACATAATATGAAGGCTGTAAGCCATACTTTCTTGGGTTTGACCTCGGCCTGTTCGGCAGGCAATGCTTCTGCTACTTGATCCGTCATTGAGCATATCCTTTTTTTCGCGTTGTTATTTTTGAATCGGGCTGAAATTTTAATTATTTAGGAATTAAATTCCGCTTAACGGAATAATATGTTTAGCACATTTTTTGTACTTTTGTAGGGTTAAATTGCCTAATAATCTCAAAAAAATGTAAAAATACGAATGTGTACAGGGTTGATATTGCTTTTACATGAAACTATCTATTATGATTTAAGACGATTTAAAATAAAGTTTCATTATACAAAACTATAAGAATAGGTCACAGGAGTGTGTCATGCCACAACAACCATGGATCGCTGAATATCAAAAATGGAATGTTAATCCAGCGTTTGTCCCCCCTCATCCTGATGCAACTTTGGCACAGGTTATCAATGAAAAATTAAGCTTATTTGCAGATAAAACAGCCTTTATTTTTCTTAATCAAAAGTTTAGTTTTAGGCAAGTCGATGAATTTAGTCATCAATTAGCTTATTTTCTGCAACAGCAGGGTATTCCAGCTGGCAGTCGAATTGCAGTAATGTTACCTAATATTATTCAATATCCAATTGCCAGCTTTGCGATTTTAAGAGCGGGTTATATTTTAGTGAATGTCAATCCACTGTATACGCAGCGTGAACTGTATCATCAGTTACAAGATTCAGGTGCACAGGTGCTGATTGCGTTAAATTCGACCTTGGAAAAACTACAAGATTTGCAGCAGTGTCCTGAGCTTACACATATTATTGCCACTACCGCAACAGATGTGGTGTTACAAAGCACATCACAACCCAAAATTCCTGCATTATCACAACAGGTTCAGGCGTTTGATTTCTTTGAAATTCTTTTAAATACGCCAAGATCGGTATTAAGATCCCTGCAACAAAAACAACAAGATACCGTAATTTTACAATACACAGGCGGTACAACGGGTTTATCTAAAGGTGCTGAGCTGACCCATGCCAATATTTTGTTTAATGTGGCACAAAACAGCACGGTCTTTAATAGTCATTTTGGTGACCGAGTCGCAGAAGAAGGTGAGTCGGTGCTGTGTGCTTTACCGTTGTATCATATTTATGGCTTTACCATTTGTTTATTTAGTTATGGTTTAGCGCGTGGTTTTGCTAATATTTTAATTCCAAATCCACGCGATTTAGACAGTTTAATTGATCAATATCAGCAGTATCGTCCTACGGTTTTTCCTGCCGTGAATACTTTATTTAATGCCTTAGCGCATCATCCTCGTTTTGCTCGCTTAGATCATAGTCATCTAAAAACCACGACAGGCGGAGGCGCCAAAATTTTAAAAGCTACCGCAGACCGTTGGCATGCGGTGACTGGGCGCTATATCTATGAAGGCTATGGCTTGTCGGAAACCTCGCCAACTGCGACATTTAATCCACCGCTTAGTGAGCGTTTTAATGAAACGATTGGTCTACCCATTGCTGGTACAGAAATTTTAATTTTAGATGAACAAGGTCAGCCACTGGGCTTTAATCAAGCGGGTGAGATTGCGATTCGTGGCCCACAGGTGATGAAAAGTTATTGGCGGCAACCAGAAGCGACCCAAAAAGTCTTTACTCAAGATGGTTTTTTCTTAAGTGGTGATATTGGTTGTATGGATGAGCAGGGCTATATTACGATTTTAGATCGTAAAAAAGACATGATTTTGGTGTCTGGGTTTAATGTCTATCCAAATGAGATTGAATATGTCTTGTCCTTGCATCCTAAAATATTGGAAAGTGCGGTCATTGCTGTTGAAGATGAAAAATCAGGCCAAGTGCCAAAGGCCTTTATTGTCAGAAAAGAGCCAAGTTTGACCCAAGAGGAGGTACAGCTTTATTTAAAACAACAACTAACCAACTATAAAGTGCCCAAATATCTACAATTTGTAGAAGAGCTACCTAAATCAGCGGTCGGCAAAATATTGCGCCGTGAATTACCGCGTGATTTAGATCATAATGATTTAGCCCAAGTCTCTTAAGTGTAGAAGCCATCTTAAGATGGCTTTTTTAGGCCGCTTGCTCACTATGCTGCATATAACGTAGTAACGCAGCTTTCATCTCAGGCGGAAGCTGCTGTTTGGCAAAGCTATCTTTGCAAACCAACACAATTACACTGTTGGCTGTAGCAACGCAACAATTTTGTGCTTGGCTATAGATATCATATTGCATGACAAAGCTTGTTTGTCCCACCTGAGTGACTAAGGCTTTGGTGGTCAACGTATCTGGATAAAAAACAGGTTGTTTATAGCTGCATTCATTTTTTAAAATCACACTATATAGAGGATACTCAAAGAAATTCAATGCATCTAAAAAGGCAATGCGTGCATCTTCAATATATCGAAAATAATGTACGTTATTTAAATGTCCAAAGGCATCCATTTCGCCCCAAGCAATGGGACGGCTAACGCTTAAAATTTGTGTTAAAGGCATGGTGGTCTATCCTAGATCAGCGACTATAGTATTGTTATCAAATACGCTTATTTTTAATTGATAATGAGTATATTTAATATACTGCTATTGTGCAATTTTTATCAGCTTTGCCTAGTGTCTATGTATATTTTTTTAAAAAAACCTACCTAAATAAATGATTACAATAGTGATCATTGTTTAGCTTATGTTTATATGATTCATTGTTTTAAGTTAAATTTATGCAATATATGTAGATGTACTACATAATGTTAAATTCAGCACATTTAATTGATCTAAAACAGTAAAATTAGCTTATTTTTCACACAATTTGTAAGTTTATTTAAAGTATCTTCAGTGAATTGGTAATCTTGATTGATTTTGTCGGGATTACTATCAATAATAATCTTGCACTAGCATAGATGAATTGACACCCCTGTTACCTTGTTACGATTCTATGCTTGTGCTTTTTCGCTTGCCATTGGTCTGAAATTTTTGCATAGATTCTATTTTATGCTAGAAGAAAAAATCGAGATGATTCATGAAGCGTCTAAAACGACATGCTGCACTGGCGCTTACAGCGACATGGAGTGTAGAGCAAGATTGTTACTTAATTGAGCATGTCAACCAAAGCATAGTACAGCTACAAAAGGTTTTACCTTTTAGTGAAGAACAAATTAATGCCCGTAAACAGGTGCTGGGTTTAATCAAACGGCAACGAGCTTTACAGCGCTTGCGCTAATGCTTTTTAATTAATTTAATGAGAGTTTTACAGATTTTTTTTAACACTTTGTCTAATTTTTCTTGATGTGTTCCTGTACAGTAACAGCGCTGATTATAGATCTTATTTTGATATAAAATACTATAAAAAAAGGTACCTACAGGTTTATCTTTGGTTTCACTACCGCCTCTTTTGAGTAAACCTGTACATGCCACATAAATGTCACAAGCAAAAAGCTTTGGAGCGCGTCGTGCTAAGGCTTCGGTAACGGCTAAGGATTCAGGACTATGTTTTTTGACTAATTTATGTGGCACACCCAAGACATTCTTTTTAACTTTTAAATCATAGCAGACTAAACCACCCACCAATATTTTTCCCGACTGCGGGGTTAAACCAAAGCGATATGCTAGATAACCACAGGTGGCACTTTCAATAAAACTAATACAATAATGGTTTTTCGCTAAGAGTTTGGCACATTTACGCATCGCAATACTCCTTGGTTGAAAGATAAGCTTATAAAATTTATACAAGCAAATTGATCCAAATTTACAATCTGCTGCTGAAATCCTGCATAAACATACATAGGCACTATATAACTCAACCTGATCTGACTGGATTTGCTTTACAGTAAATGAGGCGCAAAAAAATATGAGAAGGAATGAGTATGAGTCAGAAAAAAGTGCTTATCATGACCTCAAATGCGGGAGTCGAGCTGGCTGAATTACAGCAACCGCTGGAATTTTTACGCAGTAAAGGTATAGAAGCCATTCACGCTGCAATTGAAAATAAAGCTGTACGCACCGTAGAGCATGATAGTAAGCCAGCCATTGATTTTGAGCCAGATAGCAGCTTAAGTTCAGTGAATGTAGATGATTATGCTTTATTATTAATCCCAGGTGGTACGGTTAATGCCGATCAGCTACGTATTGATGCAGATGCGCAGCGTATTATTCAGCATTTTAGCGATCAAGGCCGTCCGATTGCTGCCATTTGTCATTCGCCTTGGGTATTGATTGATGCTGAACGTATTCAGGGCAAAACCTTAACCTCTTATCACAGTATTCGCTTAGATTTACAACATGCTGGAGGCAACTGGGTCGATCAGGAAGTACAACGTTGTACGATGCAGGATTGGGTGTTGATCACTTCTCGTTGTCCTGATGATATCCCCGCTTTTAATCAAGCGGTGTTGCAAGAGCTAGCACGCTAAAATTTCATTTTATCAACAATACAGCGCTAAAGTACTTGCATGTACTTTGGCGTTTTTTTATGCTCAAGGCAACAATAAAAATCACAGCAAGGACCATTATGTTAGCACTGCTTGAGTTACAACAGCATTTAGTCACACATTTTCCGCGTGCTATGCAAAAATTTCAGCTTGAACAAATTTTACCCGACCGCACCATCTTAAAACGTCATATTCAAGAAGAAGATTTACGTCCTGGAGCGACGGTATCTGGACCAACCTTAATGCAAATTGCCGATTTTGCCGCTTATATAGGCATTATGGCCGATCAAGGTATTATTCCGAGTGCATTCACTACGAATTTAAATATTAATTTTTTGCGCCGTGCAGCAGCAGATCAGGCGATTATTGTGCATACTAAAATTTTAAAAGCGGGTAAAAATTTAGCCACAGCTGAAATGAGTATGTATTCTGACGGTAATACAGACATGATTGCGCATGCAGTGGCCACATTTGCATTAATGCGTACAGAATAAGATACTGCATTTAAACGATAGTGATTGACCGTACTAGATGACAATGTTGACTCCAGTAAATGATTAAAATTTAGCGTTTTAATTTTAAACCATCGGTAAAAATGATTTTTATAATAATAAAGATCGTTTTTACTTGCTTTAAAAATCACGTTACTATTTTGCCATTAGAAAGCGTAGGGGAAGGAGAGAGTCCTTACGCTTTCTTTAGTTCATCTGCTCAAAATACGCCTAGCCAAGTTTTAAGCAAAGTATTCGCGTGGTTAAGTGTGTTCTCGATTGCTGTTTAAAACAGCAAACATGAAAGCTTTGATTTATTTTTGAGCCAATTCATGGTTACAATCTAGTTTTCTGCTACAAGATGATCGGTCATGATGCAACAGCGAATGCGTAATTTAATTCAAACATTATCTGAGCACATGTTTGAACGTGAACAAACTATTGCGCTGTGTGTATTGGCAGGTGTGGCAGGCGCTAACAGTTTTTTATATGGTGCCCCCGGCACAGCCAAAAGTTTAATTTCACGTCGTGTAGCAGCAGGCTTTGAAGTTTCTGAATATTTTGAATATTTAATGAACCGCTTTAGCACCCCAGAAGAATTATTTGGGCCAGTGTCATTAAAAGCCTTAAAGCTAGATCAATATACCCGTAAAACCGAGCATTATTTACCTAAAGCTGAATTTGCCTTTTTAGATGAAATTTGGAAAGCCAGTCCCGCGATTTTAAACACCTTGCTTACGCTGCTCAATGAAAAAACCTTCAAAAATGGCGATGTATTGCAACAAGTGCCGCTAAAAGTACTCATCAGCGCCTCTAATGAAATTCCACAAGCCGAGCAAGGACTTGATGCATTATATGACCGCTTTATTTTGCGTTTACAGGTGCAACCTATTCAAGCACAGCAGCACTTCTTTGCCTTATTAAAGGCTGCTCCAAGTAGCAGTAAACTTAAAGTCAGTGAAGACTTAAAAATTAGTCGTGATGAATTATTGGCATGGCGAGAGCAAATTTATCAAGTGGTACTGCCTGACAATGTACTCTATGCATTTAGCCAAATTCGTGCGCAATTGCAGCAACAATTTGCTGATCAACAGATTTATATTTCGGATCGTCGCTGGCAGCGCATTGCCTATTTAATTAAAGCAGCCGCGTTTTTAAATGGACGTGATATGGTCATTATCAGTGATTTATTTATTGTAAAACATTGTTTATGGAATCAGCTTGAAGATGTGGCATTTGTGGAGCAAATTTTAGATCAAGTGCTATTGCGTGGGCTTTACCATGATTTGGCGCTAGATGATTTAATTCATAAAAAAGAACAGCTTGAACAAGAAATTCTAAATTATTTTTATTATACCGATGATGTCTATTATAGCTATTTAATCAAGGGACAGGATTATCTACATGCCGTCACCAATTTAGATCATCATTATCAAGATCAAGCTCTGTATTTGGCCTTAGATAAAATGGGGACCAATAAAGACTTTTTTGCCATTGATGCACAAGGCGAAGAAATTCGTGGCATTGTGTGTAATTTTAATGGCACGCGCCAATGTACTTTAAAAGGCGGCTATTACGGTTTAGAAGAAGTGGTGACGCCAAGTATTAAATATGCCAAAGGCAGCCTACGTCAGCATTTGAAACCTGAACAACAGCAACAATTACAGCAGCAACTGGCAGAAATTAAAGCACAATTATTACAGCAGCAGCACAGTTTAAGCCAACGTTTTAACACGCAAAAAGCAGATTTCACTTCGATTTTTGTGGCAGATCAGCAGATTCAAAGTTTGATTCAAGCTACTGAACAGCAGTTGCAATATTATGCCTTACAGTTGCAAGATTGTGTGCGTTTGGAGCAGTTATGCCAAGCTTAAATACAGCTACGGCATTAACTGCGGCGACTGAGCAATTAATGCAAAACTTAGCTGACTCTAGCCTCAAACATTATTTAAGTGATCATAAAGTCCAGCAGCATGTTGAACAAAAAGTGCAGGAATGGGCTTATCAAGCCAAATCAAATTTAGATCAGCAACATCCGTATTTACAAGCAGAACAACAACTTGAAGATTGGCTGCAACTAACACAGGTCAGTGTGGCAGAATTTCAGCAATTATTGGCGGATTATCAAGTGTTTAGTCAATTGTTGGGCTGGTCGGATTTGGCTGAGTTTTGGCAACAGCCGCAACAATTGCAACGTCTACAAGATCCAATATTTCGTGATCTACAATTTCAGTTATTACGTGATAAATGGCAGCGTAAATTAACTGAAGCTGTAGCAGCATGGGAATTTGAGCAATTGGCGTTGCAGCGCGATGCTTTTTTGGATGATATGAAAGATTTTTTGGCCAGTTTACAACGTATGGCCAAACATAAAGACACTTTAGGTTTAGATACCGGTATCTTTATTGACTATTCCAAAGGCAAGTTGACCACGCAAGATTTAGATCAATTTCAACAATGGTGTGACTATTTAGAGCAAGATCCTGAGTTATTACGCTTGGCTAAAAGTTTAGGTTCTGCCCAACCCTCTCAATCTCCACGTCGTGCCGCCTCTTTACAACTGCCTCCTGATGCTTACGTGGCTATGCACAGCGATCAAGTGCAAGAAGAATTAATTGGCATACAATTGGCGCGTGATTTAAAAAATACCTTGCCGCATGAATTGGCTCTACTTGCTGATCCTGAGTTAGAAATTTTATTTGATTTAAAATACTTAGAAGAAAATCTGATGAGCTTTAGCATGCAAGGTCAAACGCAAGCCAAAGTCATTGATCGGCAACAACAGCAAAAGAAACAATTGGGGCAAAAAGGACCCATGGTACTGTGTTTAGATACTAGCGGTTCGATGCATGGTCAGCCTGAACTGATTGCCAAAGCTTTAACCCTATTTTTAGCTATGCAAGCCATGAAACAACAGCGTCCGATGTATTTGATTAACTTTTCGACGCAGTTGACCACTTTACAGTTGGCCAAAGCGCAAGGCCTTGAGGATTTATTGCAGTTTTTAAGGCAATCTTTTTATGGTGGTACCGATATTATTCCAGCTTTAAGCCATACCATTGATATGCTAGAAGCACCAGATTTTAGCAATGCTGATGTGATTGTCGTGTCCGATTTTATTATGGGATATTTACCAGAAGACTTGATGCAAAATATTGAAACAGCCAAGCAAGATGGACATGGCTTTTATGCTGTGGCGATTGGTAATTTCCGTTTTGATCATTTGAATTTAGGCTTATTTGATCATCAATGGATTTATCAAGCTAAAACAGGGCAAGTCCTTGAACTTGCCCTGCAATCAAAACAGCGTTAGCGGATTAATCACGTTCGACTAAGGTCAAAATATCATAAGTCGCAACCAGCTCATCACGTTGGTTTTTGACTTTAATATCCCACACCACTACGCCATGCGGTTTTTGCGTTGGGTCTTTTAAGATTTTAGGGGTCTTTTGTTTACAAGTCAGTTCGACTTGAATGGTATCGCCAATCTTCACTGGCTCTACAAAACGTAGATTGTCCATACCGTAGTTGGCAATCACAGGGCCAACCGCAGCGTCAACAAATAAGCCGGCTGCTGCAGATACCACAAAGTAGCCATGCGCTACACGTTCACCAAATAGGGATTCAGCAGCACCAAGTTTATCCATGTGTGCATAGAAGTAATCACCACTTAAACCCGCAAAGCTGACAATATCGGCTTCGGTAATGGTGCGGCGTGCTGTGAGTAAACGCTCACCAATACGTAACTCATCAAATGATTTTTTAAATGGATGCACACGGTCAGCAAAGAATTCAGCGCCTGCCGTCCAACTGTGTCCAACTTGGGTTAAAGCATTTGGTGAACCTTGAATTGCAGTACGTTGCATATAATGTTTTACGGCACGTAACCCCCCAAGTTCTTCGCCACCGCCAGCACGACCTGGACCACCATGGACTAAATAAGGCAGGGGTGAACCGTGACCTGTACTTTCTTTAGCATTTTGCTCATCTAAAATGTGTACACGACCATGCCACGGTGCAATCGCAGCCAATAAGGCTTCGACTTGGCTGTTGGGTGTACGTACAATCGAAGCAACCAAACTGCCTTCACCACGCGCAACCAAATCTGCAAGCTCATCGAGATTTTGGTAAGGCATTAAGGTACACACAGGGCCAAAGGCTTCTATGTTATGCACTACATCCGCTTGGTTGGGTTGATCACAGCGCAGTAAAGTCGGTGGATAGAATGCGCCTTGCTGTGGTTGCGCGGCATCAATGCTAAAGTCTTGGCGTAAATGACTACCCAAGACCACCTCTGCTTGGCTTGCCAATTGTTCTACTTTGGCTGTGACATCTTGTTGCTGTTTTTTGCTGGCTAAGGCACCCATGGTCACGCCTTCACGCGCAGGATCACCTACCACCACTTTGGCAAGTTTTGCAATCAAACGCTCTTGTACAGTATTGATCAAAGTATGGGGTACAAAAGCACGACGAATGGCAGTACATTTTTGTCCTGCTTTGGTGGTCATTTCACGGAAAACTTCACGTACAAATAAATCAATCGTAGTGTCATCGGCATCTTCAACTAAAATGGCACTGTTGACTGAATCTGCTTCCATGGTAAAGGCAATCGAATGACGATTTAAGTGTGGATGTTGGCGTAAACTTTGCCCTGTCGCTGCAGAACCAGTAAAGGTAATGGTATCTTGTGGGCCTAAATGCTCAAATAAATCATAAGTTTGACCACAAATCAGCTGTAGAGCACCTTCAGGTAACAAATTGCTGGCTAAAATGTCACGCACCACAGCATGTGTTAGCTCAGCACCTTCAGTTGCAGGCTTAACAATACACGGGACACCTGCCAAGAGGGTTGGCGCAATTTTTTCGAGCATGCCCCAAATTGGGAAGTTAAAAGCATCAATATGCACGGCCACACCCGCTTTCGGGGTTAAAATGTGTTTTGCACCAAAGTTGCCTTGTTTTGATAACGGTAACCAAGCATCTTCTACCCAAATTTTTTCATCGCTGAGTTCACGGCGTACTAAACTTGAATAGGCAAATAAGGTACCAATTCCGCCTTCAATGTCGATCCAAGCATCTTTACGGGTTACACCTGTGGCATAAGCCAACTGGTAGTAGTCTTCCTTACGTTCCATTAAATATTGCGCGATATTTTTTAAGGCATTGGCACGTTCATGGAAGGTGAGAGTTGCTAAAGCACGACCTTTTTGCTTGGCATATTGCACAATTTTTTGCGTATCAATGCCATGGCTGCTGACTTCATAGATCAGTTGACCGCTAATGGCATGATACACCGGGCGTAGGTTTTGTGTAGAGGTGTACTGTTCACCATAGACCAACGAACTTAAAACTTTAATTGACTCTTGGCTTTCATGTGTAGCGGGCGTGTCTTGTTGTTGTTCAAGATCAAGCATATGACTGACTCCTTATCCTATATTCCATGGTTTTGTTTGAATTATTGTGTGCTAATTTGCTGCTTAAATAACTAAAAGTCAATCATGTTTTTTATAAAATTGTATTTTTTGAAAAAAATAAAAAAATAAAATTAAATAAAAACAGTAGTTTATTTAATTTGATTTACAATAAATTTATGATACTAATAAAAATGTATTGATTTTAAATATGTATCGTTTTAACTTAATTGCAGCACACTTAGGATAAGTGAGGAAAATAACATGACAACTGCAGCCGCATTATTTGAACAAAAAATACAACAGGACGTTTCCATCGAGCCCAAAGATTGGATGCCAGATGCCTACCGAAAAACCCTGATCCGTCAAATTGGTCAACATGGTCATTCAGAAGTGGTGGGTATGTTGCCTGAAGGTAACTGGATTACCCGTGCACCAAGCTTAAAACGTAAAGCAGTGCTCTTGGCTAAGGTACAAGATGAAGCAGGACATGGTTTATACCTATATAGCGCAGCCGAAACCTTAGGTGCTGATCGTGATGACATGATGGATAAGCTGATTGCAGGCAAAATGAAATATTCATCAATTTTCAACTACCCAACTTTAACGTGGGCAGATGTCGCTGCGATTGGTTGGTTGGTTGATGGTGCGGCAATTGTCAACCAAGTGGCGCTATGTCGTACCTCGTATGGACCATATGCACGTGCCATGGTACGCATTTGTAAAGAAGAAAGTTTCCATCAACGCCAAGGTTTTGAAGCCATGATGGCATTGGCAGCAGGTACCCCTGAACAAAAACAAATGGCACAAGATGCAGTCAATCGTTTCTGGTGGCCAGCGTTGATGATGTTTGGTCCAAATGATGACAATTCACCAAACAGCGCACAAAGTCTGGCTTGGAAAATCAAGCGTTTTAGCAATGATGATTTACGCCAAAAATTTGTGGATAACACTGTACCCCAAGTGTTACAGCTTGGCTTGACTGTGCCTGATCCTGACCTGAAATGGGATGAAGAAAAAGGCCAATATACATTTGGTGAAGTGAATTGGGATGAGTTTTTTGCGGTATTGGCAGGCAAAGGCCCATGTAACCATGAAAGAATTCAAGCACGTAAACAAGCTTGGGAAGGTGGGGCTTGGGTGCGTGAAACTGCTGCAGTCTATGCAAAAAAACAACAGCAAAAAGATGCCGAACAAAAAGTTGCTTAAATAAGATCAATAGGGAAGTGAATCATGGACAATAAAAATAACTGGTCATTATACGAAGTATTTGTACGTAGCAAACAAGGTTTAAGCCACCGCCATGTGGGCAGCTTACGTGCATCAGATGACGAAGTTGCATTGCAAAATGCGCGTGATGTCTATACCCGTCGTAATGAAGGGATTAGCATTTGGGTGGTAAAATCTGAACTGATTACCTCATCTCAACCTGATGAAAAAGCAGAGTTTTTTGACCCATCTTCAGATAAGGTTTATCGTCATCCAACTTTTTATACCATCCCAGATGGCATTGAGCACATGTAAGGGAGAATGATGATGAATAATGCTGGATTAGCACAATTTTTATTACATGTTGGCGACAGTCAACTGATTTTATCGCATCGTTTGGCCCAGTGGTGTGGTCATGCCCCTGAACTTGAGCTAGATATTGCACTGGCGAATATTGGTTTAGATCTCTTGGGTCAAGCACGTAATGCCTTAACCTTAGCAGGTGAACTAGAAGGTTTAGGCCGAGATGAAGATCAATTGGCGTATTTCCGCCACGAGCGAGACTATCGCAATTTATTGCTGACTGAACAACCCAATGGTGACTTTGCCCAAACCATGGTACGTCAATGGTTAATGGATCATTATCACCGCATTTTATTCAATGCCTTAACAGCAAGCCCACAGCCAGAATTAGCAGCATTTGCGGTGAAATCACTCAAAGAAGCTAAATATCATGTACGTTTTTCAAGTACATGGATGGCGCGTTTAAGCTTAGGTACTGAGCTTGCACATGAGAAAACGCAAGCAGCGTTAAATGAATTATGGCGCTTTACCGAAGAACTATTTAGCGTCACCGAAGATGAGCAAGCCTTAATTGAAGCAGATGTACTGCCAGATATGGCAGCGTTAAAAACCTTATGGACCGAAACTGTGCTCAATGACATAGAACGTTTTGAGTTAACTGTACCTGCGCTGGGTGCTTATCGCACAGGGGCTAAACAAGGTCTACATACCGAACATTTAGGTTATATCTTGGCAGAATTGCAATACATGCAACGTAGTTATCCAAATATGGTGTGGTAAGCATCAATCACAGGGAGTGAGACGGATGAATTTAATTAAACATTGTACCGACCAATGCTGGGACATTTTAGCCAACGTGGCCGACCCAGAAATACCCGTATTGTCTATTTTAGACTTAGGCATGGTACGTGGCATTGAGCTCAATGCCGATGAGGAAATTGTCGTCCGTCTGACACCGACTTATAGTGGTTGTCCTGCAACAGACTTATTAAAACAACAAATTAGTGAAGCGTTACATGGCGCGGGCTTTAGCCCAGTGAATGTGGTAGTGGATTTGTCTGAAGCATGGAGCACCGACTGGATGAGCGACAGCGGTAAAACCAAACTAAAAGCCTATGGTATTGCACCGCCAGGCGGGGACGCACATAGCTGTGGTAGTCATATGGCATTAACTGATGGCATTGAATGTCCACATTGTCAGAGCCATGACACCCAATTACTTAGTGAATTTAGTTCGACAGCATGCAAAGCCTTATATCGTTGCCAAAGCTGCTTAGAACCCTTTGACTACTTTAAATGTATCTAACATTTAAATACATCCAATAACAAGCACAGTCAAAGTTAAAAAATAGGGAGATTTTTATGAGCCAATTCGTACCTTTAGTGGTCAAATCAGTGACCCCACAAACCGATAGCGCTATTTGTATTGCATTTGATTTACAAGACCATTTAGCCGAGCAATTCCAGTATCAACCGGGGCAGCATTTAACCATCCGTCATGTGCATCAAGGCGAAGAGCTGCGTCGTTGTTACTCGATTTGTAGTTATGGTCAAGATGAAGACATCAGTATTGCCATTAAAAAAATCCCTGAAGGTGTGTTTTCAACTTGGGCCAATGAACAAGTCAAAGCTGGTGATGTACTCGAAGTCATGCCACCACAAGGGGTATTTTTCCAAAAAGCAGCGAAAGTCGGTGGTCAGCGTTATTTAGGTTTTGCTGCGGGCAGTGGCATTACCCCTATCTTGTCGATTGTTAAATCGGTGTTACAACGTGAACAACACGCCGAATTTACTTTGGTTTACGGCAATCGTTCTTGGAAGCAAACCATGTTTGCTGAGCAAATTATGGATTTAAAAGACCGTTATAAAGAACGTTTTCAACTGATTAACGTGTTCTCGCGGGAAATGAATGACAGTGCTTTATTTAATGGCCGTATTGACGCAGAAAAATTACAGCAGCTCTTTCAAGCGGATTTACTCGATCAGCGTTTTGATCATTGCTTTGCCTGTGGTCCAGAAGAGATGATGCAAGCGGTCGAAGAGATTCTACCAAGTTATGGCATTGCGCGTGACAAGATTCATACCGAACGCTTTAACACTGGCGCAGCCAAAGTCAGCAAAGAACAAATCGAATTACGTAGCGAAGAAAAAGTGCATGTCATTTTAGATGGTCGTGAGTTGGTGGTTGAAGTCTCGAAACAAGATGACAGTATCTTAGATGCGGCATTACGTGCTGGTGCTGACTTGCCATATGCTTGTAAAGGTGGAGTCTGCGCAACGTGTAAATGTAAAGTGCTGCAAGGTGAAGTCGAAATGGCGATTAACTACAGCCTTGAACAAGACGAAATTGACAATGGCTATGTACTTAGCTGCCAAGCGCGTCCACTGAGTGATGATGTACGTTTAAGCTTTGATGAATAAGGAGCAGGTTATGCTGATTAAAACCCAAATCGTCAAAGCAGGCGTGTTACTGATTGAGTTGAATCGTCCTGAAAAACGTAATGCGCTGAATAATGCCACTTTAACGGCGATTGCGGATGCACTGCAAGAAGCCGAACACAACGCAGAGATTCGCACAGTTGTCCTTACGGGCAATAGCAGTTGTTTTGCTGCAGGTGCCGATCTCAATGAATTGGCTACACTCGATGTAGTCAGTATTCAACAAGATCCACGTCCAAGCTTATGGAAACTCATTGACGAATTTTCTAAGCCTTTGATTATGGCGGTGAATGGTTATGCCTTTGGTGCAGGATTTGAATTAGCATTACATGCTGACATTGTTCTCTGTGGTGATAATGCGCAATTTGCCTTACCTGAAATTAGCTTAGGCATGTTGCCAGGAGCAGGTGGTACGCAGCGTCTAGCACGTTTAGTGGGTCAGCAGCTCACTATGCGCTGGGCAATGACCGGTACGCCAATCTCAGCGCAAACTGCCTTACAACATGGCATCACCAGTCAAATTTGCCCAAAAGATTTAACGGTGCAATATGCAGTTGAATTGGCAGAAAAAATTGCCAAGCAAGCACCGCTTGCCATTCGTGTCATTAAACAATCATTGAAAACCGTGCATGAAGTGAGCTTAAGCCAAGGTCTAAAACTAGAACGACAACATTTCGTTTGGCTCGCAGCTACCCAAGATCGCCAAGAAGGCATTCATGCATTTTTAGAAAAACGCCAACCGCAATTTAGAGGTGTGTAATGGACTATCAAACAATTATTGTCAAACAACAAAATGGCGTCGGCTACTTAACTTTAAACCGTCCGCAGCAGCTGAATAGCTTTAATGAACTGATGCATCAAGAAGTGGCGAAAACCTTAAAAGTATGGGCTAAAGATCCAGAAATTCGTGCAGTAGTGTTGTCGGGTTCAGGGCGTGGTTTCTGTGCTGGTCAAGATTTAAACGATCGTGTGGTGGATCCAAATGCTGCTGCACCTGATTTAGGTCTCTCGATTGAAAAATATTATAACCCAATGATTCAAACCATTACCGAAATGCCAAAACCGGTGATTTGTGCAGTCAATGGTGTGGCTGCGGGTGCAGGCGCCAATATTGCGCTTGCATGCGATATTGTTATTGCCGCAGAATCGGCATCCTTTATTCAAGCCTTTTGCCGTTTAGGTTTAGTACCAGACTCAGGTGGCACATGGTTCCTGCCGCGTTTGGTTGGTCGTGCACAGGCGATGGGTTTAGCGTTATTGGGCGATAAAGTATCTGCACAACAAGCCAAAGAATACGGCATGATCTGGCAAGTGGTGGCCGATAATCAATTGACGATCGAGGCAGAAAAACTGGCGGAACATTTAGCCAAGCAACCGACCTATGGTTTATCGTTAATTAAAAAAGCCATTCATGCCGCTTATGACAATGATCTCAGCGAACAACTGATTTTAGAGCGTGATTTACAGCGTTTGGCAGGTCGTTCAGAAGATTACCGTGAAGGTGTGCAAGCCTTTATGCAAAAACGTCCACCGCAATATAAAGGCTGCTAAGTATGCGTGACTTATCTCAAGCCAAAGTCGCCGTGATTGGCGCAGGGACCATGGGGGTTGGTATAGCCCAACTGGCAGCCACCTATGGTCATTCGACTTATCTATATGATGTCGATGCCACACGTACTCAAGCGGCATTAGACGGTTTAAGACAGCAATTGGCTGCGCGTGTGGCCAAAGGCAAAATCAGCCAAGCTGAGTATGATGCCACGCTGGCTCATTTAGTTGTGGTTGATCACATTGAACAATTGGCAGATCGTGATCTGGTGATTGAAGCGATTGTAGAAAAACTTGAGGTCAAACAAGCCTTATTTTCACAGTTGGCGAATGTATGTGCAGAAGATACGATTCTTGCTTCGAATACCTCATCCATCTCAATCACTGCAATTGCAGCCAAAGTGCCACAGCCCGAGCGTGTGATTGGCTTGCATTTCTTTAATCCTGCACCTGTAATGAAATTGGTGGAGATTATTTGCGGTTTACAAACTGAAGCGACTTTAGCGAGCAGTTTGCATGGTTTGATGTTGGCATGGAAAAAAGTGCCAGTGAGTGCTAAATCAACCCCAGGTTTTATTGTCAACCGTGTGGCACGTCCATTTTATGCCGAAGGTCTACGTGCCTTGCAAGAACAAGTGACCCGCCCAGAAGTGCTCGATTACGTCTTACGTGAATGTGGTGGTTTTGCTATGGGGCCATGTCAGTTGACTGACCTGATTGGGCAAGACGTTAATTTCTCTGTCACACAAAGTGTGTATCGTGCCTTTTATGATGAACCACGCTATCGTCCTTCTTTAGTGCAACAAGAATTAGTCGATGCAGGGTTCTTGGGGCGTAAAACTGGTCAAGGCTTTTATAACTATCAAGCAGCCGAAGTGAGCCCGCAGTATGTGCCTATAGCGCTGCAAAGTATTACACCGCAACAGATTCAAGTACATGGCGCATGGTTGGCACAGCCCGAATTTCTTGCGCGTTTACAACAGAGCAGCCTGAAGCTTGAGTTCAGTGCTGCCCAGCAAGATGCAATTGTGGTCGATGATATTCAAATTATGCTGACGGATGGCTCAAGTTTGCAACTGCAGGTGGATGGTCAAAAACGTGTCTTTATGGATTGGCATCATGCTTGGGACAAAGCAAAAGCAATTGCACTGAGCGCTTATGCTTGTGATGAAACTGATCTGGCCAAAGTCAATGCCTTGTTTTTAAGCATAAATGTGACACCAGTTTGGTTGCACGATCATGCAGGTCTATTGTGCTTACGTACTATAGCTTGTTTAGTCAATGAAGCGTGTGAAACGGTATTACATGGCGTGGCGACAGAACAAGACATTGATTCTGCAATGAAATATGGAGTCAATTACCCAATGGGACCATTTGCATGGGCAGAAAAAATTTCATATAACACTATTTTAAAAACTTTAGAAAATGTGTATCGTATCTATGCAGAAGAAAAATATCGACCAAGTCTATATTTACGTAAGAAAGCGGCATTAGAAACTGCACAACAACAAAAATTAATGGATTATCGCCAAGCTGGCTAAAACAGGATGTAAAGTATGCAAGATGTATATGTATGTGACATGATTCGTACCCCAATTGGTCGTTATGCTGGCGGCTTAAGCAGCATTCGTACCGACGACTTGGCAGCGTTACCGATCCAATACTTAAAAAACAAGCATCCGCATCTACCTTGGCAACAACTCGATGAAGTGATTTTAGGTTGTGCCAACCAAGCAGGTGAGGATAATCGCAATGTGGCACGTATGGCAAGCTTATTGGCAGGTTTAGGTGAAGATGTCCCTGCCATTACCGTTAATCGCTTGTGTGCTTCAGGCTTAGATGCGGTGGGCTTAGGTGCGCGTGCTATTAAAGCTGGCGAAGCACAATTTATTTTAGCTGGTGGTGTAGAAAGCATGAGCCGTGCGCCATTTGTGCAATCGAAACCCACTGCTGCTTTTAGCCGTACCCCAGAAATTTTTGATACCACGATTGGCTGGCGTTTTATCAATCCAAAATTTAAACAGCAATTTGGCACCGACAGCATGCCAGAAACTGCTGAAAACGTGGCAGCAAAATACAACATTAGCCGCCAAGATCAGGATTTATTTGCTTATCGTAGTCAGCAAAAAGTGGCTAAGGCACAGCAAAACAATATTTTTGCTGAAGAAATTATGCCAGTTGAAATTATACAACGTAAGAAAACACTATTGGTTGAACACGATGAGCACCCGCGTGCTGACACGACACTTGATGATTTAGCTGCACTTAAAACCCCATTTAAAAAAGAAGGTGGCTCGGTGACTGCGGGTAATGCTTCTGGTGTTAATGACGGTGCTGCTTGCGTACTACTTGCCAATGCTGAATTTGCGCAAACTCATGGTTTAGCTAAAGTTGCACGCGTAGTGGCTATTGCCAGTGCAGGGGTCGAAGCCAAATATATGGGAATTGGTCCTGTGCCTGCGATTCAAAAAGTCTTAAAACAAACGGGCTTAAGCTTAGATCAAATGGATGTGATTGAGCTCAATGAGGCTTTTGCAGCACAAGCTTTAGCCGTAACGCGTGAACTCGGTCTGGCTGATGACGATGCACGGGTTAATCCAAATGGTGGTGCGATTGCACTGGGTCATCCACTGGGTATGAGTGGTACGCGTTTAGTGATTACCGCTGCCAAAGAACTTAAACGCCGTAATGGTCAATATGCGCTGTGCAGTATGTGTGTGGGCGTCGGTCAAGGTGTGGCTTTAATTTTAGAAAACGTGTAAACAAAAAATTGTAATAACAATAAGCGCTGTCAGGATGACGGCAACAAGGAGTACAGCATGAATATGAATGCGATCGAAGCGATTGAACGCGCGTCTATTGACGAACTACGCAGTCTACAACTACAACGTATGCAAAAAACCTTACAGCATGCTTATGATCATAGTACCGTCTATAAACAAAAATTTGATGCCGCAGGTGTGCATCCAAGTGATTTAAAAACCCTTGCAGATTTAGCCAAATTCCCGTTTACCACCAAACAAGATTTACGTGATAACTATCCATTTGGCATGTTTTGTGTACCTCAAGAACAGATTGTACGTGTGCATGCTTCATCGGGTACCACAGGTCAGCCGACAGTAGTGGGTTATACCCAAAATGATATTAATATCTGGTCGGATGTGGTGGCACGCTCGCTACGTGCAGCAGGTTTAAGCTCTAAAGACACCATTCAAGTCTCTTATGGTTATGGTTTATTTACTGGTGGCTTAGGTGCCCATTATGGCGTTGAGCGTTTAGGCGCGACCGTGATTCCGATGTCTGGCGGGCAAACCGACAAACAAGCACAACTCATTCATGACTTTAAACCGACTGCGCTAATGGTTACGCCATCGTATTGCTTAAACATTATTGAAGCCTTAGAGCGTAAATTTGGCAGTGCCAAAGATTGCTCGATCCGTACAGGTGTATTTGGTGCGGAGCCTTGGACCAATGAAATGCGTAAAGAAATTGAAGAGCGTCTTGGTATTAATGCACTGGATATTTATGGCTTATCTGAGGTGATGGGGCCGGGTGTGGCGATGGAATGTTTAGAAAGTAAAGATGGCCCAACCATTTGGGAAGACC
The DNA here is from genome assembly GCF_003711395.1 of Acinetobacter sp. B51(2017). GTDB lineage: Bacteria > Pseudomonadota > Gammaproteobacteria > Pseudomonadales > Moraxellaceae > Acinetobacter. Next base: position 21,233 of record NZ_PJRJ01000024.1, on the reverse strand, counting down.
ATTTCTATCCAGAAATTATCAACCCTGAAACAGGTGAAGTCTTGCCAGATGGTGAATTAGGTGAGTTAGTTTTTACCACCATTACCAAAGAAGGCATGCCAGTGATTCGTTATCGTACTCGCGATTTAACCCGTTTGTTGCCAGGTACAGCGCGTCCAATGCGTCGTATGGATAAAATTGTGGGACGCAGTGATGACATGATGATTATCCGTGGGGTGAATGTATTCCCATCACAAATTGAAGAGCAAATTTTGCATATCCCGCAACTTGAAGCCAATTATCAAATTCAAATTTGTAAACAAGGTCATCTTGATACCTTGCACATTCGTACCGAAATGCGTCGTGATACCAATGAGGTGATGGCACATCAACTGGCACAGCAATTAAAGGCACAAATCAAGACGATGGTCGGTATTAGCATATCGGTTGAGGTTTTACCGGAAGGAAGTTTGCCACGTTCTGAGGGGAAAGCTCAACGTGTGATCGATATCCGAAAGTCGGCTTAAACAAATGGGGTGATTTATCGTAAGATAATTCACTCCAAGATATTCGAGATGCACAGTGACCAATAATAAATTAAAACAGGCGATTGATGATTTCATTGCTCATGAATCACTCAGCGGTACCTCACTGATTATGACGGTTTTTGGTGATAGCGTGTATCACCGTGGTGGGGTGATGAGCCTTGCCAGCTTAATTCAATTGATGGACGTCTTTGGTTTAAATGAACGTTCCATACGCACAGCAGTCTTTCGCTTGGTGCAAAACGGTTGGCTGATTTCTGAGAAAATTGGCCGAACCAGCTACTATCGTATCACTGAAAGCAGCCGCCAGCGCTTCGTGATGGCTGATCAAAAAATTTATAGTTTTGAACAGCGTGAATGGGATCAAAAATGGGATTTGGTCTTATTAAGCTCAGTTGAACTCGAAAATAAAGTACTGTTAAAACGCGAACTCGAATGGTTAGGTTTTGCCAATATTGCGACAAATGTCATGGCTTATCCGGGCTGTGATCATTTAAAACTACAAAATCTATTACTCAGCCTGAATATGACCGATCAAGTGGTGTTATTTAAGGCGGAAACCTTAGCTTTGTGGCAAGAATCGTATCCAACCGTCAAACGTATGGTAGCGATCAATTGGCCGATTGACAATCTACAACAGCGTTATCAAAAATTTATTCAGGATTTTCGTACCTTCTTTAGCTATTTTGAAGCAGAAGATGAGATTGATCCTGTACAAGCGTTTCAAGTACGGATCTTATTGATTCATCAATATCGTCGTATTTTGCTCAAAGATCCTCATTTACCTGAAGAATTATTACCCTTAGATTGGCTAGCATTAACTGCGCGCAATTTAAGTAGCAATATTTATCAGACTGTGTATGCCGCAGCAGATGAGTTTTTCTTAGAACATGCGCGTACCGCAGACGGTAATATGCCGCCTGTACATCCACAATTTTACAAACGTTTTGGTGGTCTCAAGCAAGAGCTGATTGCTGACTAAAACCTTGCCACTTTAAAGGAGTAAAGTGATGCCATGTTATGCGATTGACGGGGTGATTCCTGTAGTCAGCCCAAAGGCTTATGTTCATCCAACTGCGGTTTTAATTGGTGATGTGATCATTGAGGAAGGCGTATATATTGGCCCTAATGCCTGTTTGCGTGCCGATTTTGGGCGTATTCATATTCAAAAAAATGCCAATGTACAAGACAATTGTGTGATTCATGGTTTTCCCAATAGTGTGACGCAAGTGGCTGAATATGGTCATATTGGTCATGGTGCCATTTTACATGGTTGCCAAATTGGTAAAAATGTCTTGGTGGGCATGAATAGCGTGATTTTAGATGAGGCCTCAATTGCTGAAAACTGTATTATTGGTGCTAATAGTACAGTTAAAGCCAAAGCAGACATTCCAGCCAATCACTTGGTGGTTGGGAGTCCTGCGCGGGTGATTCGTGAACTGGATGCCAAAGAAATTGCGTGGAAATCTAAAGGTACACAAGAATATATCCGTTTAGCTGAGCGTTGTTTAACGACGTTACAACAAGTTCAGCCTTTGACAGAAGATCATCCACAGCGTTTAAGCTATACAGTATTTAATTCTGATCATCAAATTAAAGCCGAATTAAAAAAATCATCTTAAACATATTGATAAAAAGGCAGCATAAGCTGCCTTTTTTATATGCAAGACAAGACTACACATTGCATAAAAGGTTGGTTAGTAAAATGTCAGGCTCATCCGGCCTAGCAATTTTATGAGAAGATTAATCAACTCAATCAAGCCACTGAGCCTTTTCAAGCCTTACTCAAGCTTAAAGTAGATGTATTCGTTAACCTCCGTACACCTAAACAGACTGCTTAAATGTGGTCTTTTTGGGGTGTTATATCGCTTTTGAACAATTTAGGTGCAATCGCTGACCAATTACTGGTCAGCCAACATAGGATTGAACCTAAAGTGACAAGGCATGCTCCTTGCCAAAAAGTAACGCTCAGGCTTTGCCCCAAAATCAGCATCGCAATAAAGGCAGCAATGACTGGGCTAAAATAAGAGCTCGCGACCAGTGTCGCCACATTGCCGTGCAACATGCCAACATTCCAGGCACCATAACCTAAGCCTAAACTTAATGCAGCGGCAATCAGATAGAATACGTTACTGCCTGACCATGAAATGGTGCTCAAATCATAACCTATAAGCAATAACTTAATCCAAAGTGCCAAACTGACTAAACAAAAGAAAAATGCAATTGGATTTTCTTGCGTGCCGTAGCGCCGTGTAAAAGCACAGTAAATTGACCACAGCAAGGCACCAATAAAGGCTAAACCATAACTCAATGGATTACTCATTGCATTGGCAAATATCTGATCGAAGCTAAGGCCTTCACCACCAAGCTGAATGTAGACTAATCCTGAAATTGAAATACTCATGCCCACTAAGAGCATCCAATGAAATTTGAGCTGTTTAAAAGCGACCAAAGCCAGCATGGTTAAACTCGGCCATAAATAATTCACCACACTCACTTCAATCGCTTGTTGGGCAGTTTGTGCATAACCAATCGCAAAGGAATAGCACATTTCATACACCACAAATAAGGTGCTGCCAACGAGCAAATAAGTTTTAGACATGCGTTTAAAATTAGGTAAACCAAAAATAGCCAACAATAACAGCGTGCTTAAACTATAAATTAAAGTAATTCCCAATTCTGCCCCAAGACGTTCAGTGACTTGGCGAATTAAGCCGAGCATCGCTGCCCACATTAAAATGGCGCTGATCCCGCACCAAGTCGCAAAACGTTGAGATAACATGAAAAAATCTCGCGCAAAAATAAGCAATAAAAAAGACCATCTTATTGAGATGGCCCGATTATGAGGATTTTAGGCGCAATTTTTTCAGCCGTCTATGCGAGTTTATAGATGGAAATAATCGGCTTAATTGGATTTATACTTGCGACATGGAGTGGGTCAGATCAAAATCAAGTCGCTATACAATGATTATAGTGAATGGATAGACTTAAAAAAGCCCAACATTAAGTTAGGCTTTTTCATATTGAGGCTGTATGAGATATAACGCTAGTCAGCGAGATGAGATCTGAGAACTTATCATTGTTGTTTTATGTTCTAGAACCATCTGTTCCTTATGTATTTAGATTAAAAAAAATAATTTTATCCGTACAGAGGACATTATCTCACAATTATGTACGTTATAGCTTACATCATCATGAAGTGATCAAGTTTAATTAACTACTTTAATTTTGAATTAACCAATTGAAATCAAAAACTTTTATTTATTAAAAATAGAGAGCTTATTTAGGAAGGATGTTGAATAAGATTATGAAGTGAGCCTCAAGAGACTATTTATTTTGAGTAAGTCCTGCTGTAGCCCAGCTGATCATAACAACAAAAAATTAACCAGAGCACAACACCTTCTCGTTGCTATTTAACTCATTAAAGGCGAAGGCGAAAGTTTGCCTTAAATTTGAGCGCTTAAGCTGCAATTTATTGTGGCTGGTCATATCGAGAAAACACGATGAATATCCAAAATCTAAATCATCCCCCAACTGATATGGTCATTTTAGCTGGTGGTCAGGCGCGGCGGATGAACGATATCAATAAATTGCTACAAAACTTCGATGATCAAATCCAACTGATTAAATTGCATCAATGCTTTAAATCACAGGGCAAACAGGTATGGATTAATAGTCACCGCAATCACTCGATTTCCCAAATGCTGGTGCTACATGCCAAAGTTGCTTACGTCGAAATAAATGGTGTGGCGATTTATCCATTTTGTTGAATGCATCGCGATAGTTTATCTATATTACAATACCATCTGAGCTCGACACAGCCGAGTTTAAAAACGTGATTTCAAGCGTTACATGCCCAAGCTGCCAACTTCCAAAATCAAAGCCTATTTTTGTACAGTATTAATTCGCTCGATGAGCTACACAGTAGCGTCAATTGCAGTATTTGCCAATATCTACTCTTATCTTTTACTCAAGCTACCTTGATTGACTTATTAGGTTGAGCAACAGGCTAGAGCACGCGCATCTGGCCTTATGTAATACAGTAGCTCGAGTTTTATCCATTGTCATAGCAAGGTGATTGCAACAGATTAAAATAGTTACAGAGCTAATTACACTTAAAAAAAGTAAATTTAATGTGATTAGTGTTTTTAAATCTCTAATATTTGATCTTTTTTATAAGAATATAAAACATTAGTAAAATTTACATAAACATCACATAAAATATGATTTGGGGCGAATTTTAACAAAAAATCGGTATTTTCTATCTAAAATCAGCATCTTTCATTTACAAAAAAACACAATTTAATAGAGTGAATTTTAAAAAGAGGATATTTATTAAGCGATTTTTAATGCAAAATACTGGCGTTGATTACTTTTAATATTAAATTAATCTTAACAAATATCTATAAACAATTATATTTGCATAGGTATAGGCTACTTTTTTTTACAAAAATGAGACTTTATTTAGTTTTTTTAACAAAAAAATATAATTAATAAGTATAAGTTTATGAAATAGTGACACAATTAACATTTACTTGTAGAATTTACCCCAAAATGGTTACAGACCATTTACATTAAAAAACAAGGTAACAGGGGTTTACATGAATAAAGTATTTAAGACTGTTTGGAATGCATCTCTAGGGGTATGGGTTGCAGTATCAGAAACAGCAGCGGGTCAAAAGAAAGGTTCAAATAAACTCAAGAAAGCAGCGGCAAATGCAGTTGCAACAGTGGTTGTAGGTGCTGCTGCTGTAGCAAGTACAGGCGCAATCGCTTATACCAATGGTTATGGTGCTGTTAGTGGAGCAGGTTCTATAGCAATTGGTTCTTCATCTGGTAACTCAGATGCGCAGGCAAAACAGCAAGGTGCTGTAGCAATTGGTGAGGGTGCACAAGCATTAGACATTGATGCTGTTTCTATTGGCAAAGAATCACGGGCTTTAATTAGTGGTAATATTGCGATTGGGGCTAGTGCGCAGGCAGTTGAGGAATCGACAATAGCAATTGGTTCATCAGCTTATGCTTCAAAGAAACAATCTATAGCGATTGGTGAAAGTGCTAATTCTAATGGGGAATCTAGTACAAGTTTAGGTTTTTCTGCTCAAGCAGAAGGTGATAATGCAACAACAATTGGTGCATCTAGCCAAGCTGGAAAAAATTCTACAGCAATTGGCGCATCTGCTAAAGCAACTGGTGAGGGCAGTATTGCAATCGGTCAAAATGTAACAGCCGCTAAGAATCAAACTATTGGTATTAATGGTAGTGCATTGGCAGAAAAAAGTATTGCCATAGGTTCTGGAAGCAAAGTTGAAAGCACGGGCTCAGGTTCTGTAAGTATAGGCTTTGCCAATACTGTACGAGGTGAAAATACATTTGTACTAGGATCTAGAGTAAGTACTGTAAATACTTTAGTTAATAGCGTCATTTTAGGTAATCAATCTACCTTAGCCAATGTATATACTCAAGACGTAGTTTCTAAAGTAGATTACCAATATCGAGACCCTGCAGGCAATTTAGTTAAAGAAGAAAGTATTGATCCTAGCATTGTCTTCCAAGGTATGCACACAACAAATTCTGCCGGTGCAGTAAGTGTGGGTGCTAAAGGAGCAGAACGTCAAATTCAACACGTAGGTGCGGGCCGTATTACAGCATTAAGTACAGATGCAGTGAATGGTTCACAGCTTTACTATGTATTGTCTGAAGCAAAACAAGCACAAGCCGATGCTGCTAAACCAATTAACTTTGTTACTGTAGATCAAGATGGTAAGCCAGTTATTGGAGACGTGTATGTATTTGATGCTGATGGTAAAGTTCAACTTGATGCAGCTGGAAATCCTGTTACACAAAAAGGTCCTTTATCAGCTCAAGTTCAGTTAGGCGATACATTTAATATTCAAGGCGCAAAAGTTACTATTGGTGAAGATGGCAATCCTGTTCTTACAGTAGATGCAGCAGCAGCTTCAGCTTGGAAACTTGCAACAGGTGGTGATGTTGCCAATGCCTCTACCATTGGTGGTGAAACCAATGTTGTTGACTTTGTAGGTGGCAAAAATGCCGAAGTTAGCCAAACTGTATTGACAGATGCGACTGGCAAGCCAATTGGTACACAACTTACTGTTGAAGTGGCTGATCAAATTGAGTTAACTGAAAACGGTGGCTTAACGATTGCTGGTGTACCTCAAGGAAATGGTCCAATCACCATCAACCAAGGTAATGTAAACTTTGGCGGTAATGTAATCTCAGGTGTAGCACCGGGTGTTGCAGGTACAGATGCGGTAAACGTCGACCAATTAAAAGGTTCAGGTTGGGGTCTTGGGAATGCAACTGTATTAGATGTTGATGGTAATGTTGTTACCGATGCGAACAATCAACCTGTAACGACAGCAAAAATCAACCCAGATGATCAAGTTGAACACAAAGCAGGTCCTTCTAATAACGTCACAGTCAATACTACAGTACAAAAAGTTGAATTGACCGATGAAAATGGTCAAGTGGTTTTAGACGCAAATGGTCAACCTGTATTGGTAGACAAAGCGACAGTTACTGTTGATTTAGCTGATAAAATTGCTCTAACTGACAAAGGTGGTTTAACCATTGCTGCGACACCAGCTCAACCTGTAGTTGATCAAGATGGTAATCCTGTTACAGACGCAGATGGTAATCCTGTTTATCAAGCAGGTAACGGCGCAATTACAATCCAACAAGGTAATGTAAGCTTTGGTGGTAACCAATTAAAAGATGTTGCAGCAGGTACAGAGCTTACTGATGGCGTTAACGTTAGCCAGTTAAAAGATGCTGTTGATACTTTAGGTGGTGGTGCAACTGTTAATCCAGACGGTACCATCAAAGCGCCTAGCTACACTGTAGGTACTGGTAACCAAGTTGTAACTACTGTTGGTGATGCGATTGACGTATTAAACCAAGGCTTTACTTTAACCTCTTCAAATGCAAGCGGTGCTGCGGATGAGCAAATCCAAGCAGGCGACACAATTGATATTACCGTAACTAAGGAAAACAATAACTTAGTTGCAAAACAAGATGGCAGTTCAATTGAATTTGCGCTTGCTGATAAAATCGCACTGACTGATAAAGGCGGTTTAACCATTGGTGCAGGTCAAGGTCAACAACCGATCGTGATTCAACAAGGTAACGTCAACCTTGGTGGCAACAAGCTAGAAAATATTGCGGCAGGTACGGCACCAACTGATGCTGTAAACGTAAGCCAATTACAATCTGCAGGTTGGAACGTTATCACTCAGGATAAAGATGCTGCTGGTAATGTAACGGGTACAACTGAAAATGCGGTAAACGGTGACAAAGCAGCGAACAACAGCTCTGTACAGTTTAATGGCGATGACAACATCTCTGTATCACAAACTTCAAAAGACGTAGTTGATGCTGATGGTAATGTTGTTGGTTCTGAAACTATTATTGCCGTTGAACTAGACAAAGACGTTGATTTATCAGCAGATGGTTCATTAACGATTGGTAATACATTGCTTAATGACGCAGGTTTAACACTGGCTGGTGCTACAGTAGGTGGCAAAAATTATAACCCAATTATCATTAACCAAGGTAATGTAAACTTTGGTGGTAATGTGCTAGGTGGCGTTGCTGCTGGTGTTGCAGATGACGATGCTGTTAACGTTTCGCAATTAAAAGACGAAATTGGTAAAGCAGTAGGTGATTCTGGTTGGACGCTAACTACTGGTGGTGTCGCTGCAGCTGAGGGTGAAAAAATCAAACCAAGTACAACCGTTGATTTCTCGGGCGATGATATCGGTAATATCCAAGTGAGCAACGAAGGCAGCAACGTTAAAGTTGAACTTAATCCAAACCTTAATTTAGGTGAAGATGGTTCAGTGACGATTGGTGACACACTACTCAATGGTAACGGTTTAACTGTAGGTGATACTGTAGTTGACGCTAATGGTTTAACTGTAGGCGATATTACCATTCAAGAAGGTAATGTGAACTTTGCTGGTAACCAGATTAATAATGTAGGTACAGCAACTCAAGATGATCAAGCGGTCAACTTAGGTCAGTTAAAAGATGAACTGGGTGGCTTAGAAAATACCATCAACAAAAACATCGATGAATCTATTGCAAACTCTGGTTGGAATTTAACTGGTACAGATGCAGCGGGTAACACAGTATCTGAAAAAGTAAATCCAAATGACACTGTTGAATTTGTAGCAGGTCCATCAGGTAACACGACTGTAACCACTGAAACTACACCAAATGGCGCGAAAGTAACGGTTGATATCAATGATCAACTTAACTTAACTGGTGATGCAGGTAGCTTAACCATTGGTGCAGGTAAAGGTAACGACGCAATTACGATTCAACAAGGTAATGTCAGCGTTGGTGGTAACCAAATCCATAACCTTGCAGCAGGTACTGCAGGTACTGATGCTGTCAATGTAGATCAGTTAAAAGGCACAATCAATATCTTTGGTGGTGGTGCAGCTGTGAACCCAGATGGTTCAATTCAAGCACCAACATATAATGTGAATGGTGGTTCTTATAACAATGTAGGCGAGGCATTGGGCGCTCTAAATCAAGCAGATATTGATTTAGGTGACCGTGTAACCAACCTTCAACAATCGTTCAATAACCGTATTGATGACGTTGAAGACCGTATGAGTGCAGGTATTGCAGCAGCAATGGCTTTAGAAACAGCACCTTACGTACCAGGTAAATACACATATGCAGCAGCAACAGCTTACCACAATGGTCAAGCAGCATTGGGTGTAACTTTACGTAAAACAGCAGATAACGGTCGCTGGTCGTTAACTGGTGGTGTTGCAGCGGGTACAGAAGGCGATCCAAGCGTACGTCTTGGTGTAAGCGGAATCATTGATTAATCCCTTTGGGATTAATCAACTTCCCCAAACGACATTGCATACAGTTTACAAAATTAAGAGAAATCATCATGAATCTATTAAAAAAGAGTGCATTACTTGTTGGCCTAATGACTGCTTTTGGTGTAGCAAACGCTGAAGTAAGTTCTGATGTACATGTTTACCCTGGTTATACAGCAAATAACACTGCAGAAGCAGTCGATTTTCCTGAAATTAAAGAAAGTTACTTAGACCAAGTACACCGTTATGAAGCTGTCGAAGCTTTGCAAATGAGCAATGGTTTAACTAAAGATCAAATTCGTCATATCTTTGGTCATCCAAACTTCTCAGAAGGCTTATTTAACGTACGTACATGGAACTATGTACTTGCTCTACGTCAACCGGGCACGCAAGACTACAAAATCTGTCAATTACGTGTAGATTTTGATAAGCAAGATGGCGATTACATTGCGAAGAGCCATTATTGGAAAGGCGCAGGCTGTGCTGCACTTGATACAGTAAAAACTCAAACCATCGTGAACAATGTACCAGTTGTGGTTGAGAAAACTGTATTGCCTGAACCAAAACAACACGTAAATGTGGTGTTTAACTTTGACCGTTCAGACGCAGGCAATATTGTGGGTGGTGTAGATGACGTACGTGTACTTGCGAAGCAAATCTTAGCAGATCAACCTGCTGTGGTTTATGTGGCAGGTTATGCTGACCGTTTTGGTAACGTTGCATATAACAAACGCCTATCTGAAAAACGCGCGATTACTGTGACTCAATTGTTACAAGAATACGGTGTTGATGGTGCGAAAATTAAACTTGGTGGTTTAGGTTCAACTGAACAATTTAAACGTTGTGAAGGCGCTCAAAAGAGCCCAGAATTGTTAAAATGCTTAGAAGAAAACCGTCGCGTAGAAGTGAAATGGTAAGTTAAGCCAACTTTAAAAGAACCCCTTGAGCATTAATTTTTGTGCTCACCTTGAAGGTTCCCCTCGGGGAGCCTTTTTTTTATGTTTGAGTATGCCGATCTATACAAGCGTGCGACCATTTGCTAATGGGACTTTATAAAGAATTAGCTTAGCCTTAATAGGCTTTTTTTTTAAATTCAAATGGATAAGGCTTATGGAATTACGCCATCTTAAATACTTTGTCACTGTGGCTGAAGAACAAAGTTTTACCAAGGCGGCAGAAAAGTTGTTTATTGCTCAACCGCCATTGAGTCGGCAAATTCAGAATTTAGAAAATGAGTTTGGGGTATTGCTATTTGAACGGGGTAGTCGCCCGCTGCAACTGACTGAAGCTGGAGAATTCTTTTACCAGCATGCGGTAAAATTATTGGCGAATGCCGAAGAAATTAAATCCATGACCAAACGTGTGGGTATGGTGGAACGTACTGTGCGTATAGGTTTTGTTGGCTCTTTGTTGTATGGCTTATTATCACGTATTGTATATCTATATCGTCAAAGGTACCCACAGCTTAAAATTGAGTTGATTGAAATGACTACTACCCATCAGATTCCTGCCTTAAAAGAAGGTCGGATTGATGTCGGTTTTGGACGCTTACGGGTATCTGATCCTGCGATTCGTCGGGTATTGCTGCGTAAAGAACGCTTAATGCTTGCAGTTCATGCTAGCCATTTTTTAGCGCAGCAAAAACAAGGGGTGTATTTGGCTGACTTAGTCGATGAAGTGATGTTCTTATATCCTGCGCAGCCTAAACCTAATTTTTCTAGCCAAATTATCAACTTATTTTCCGAATATAGTTTAGAACCTAAAAAATTCCGTGAAGTGCGTGAGATTCAATTGGCACTGGGTTTGGTGGCTGCAGGTGAAGGGGTGTGTATTGTGCCAGAAAGTGCGCGCACGTTACAGCTTACCCATTTACACTATATTCCCATCTTAGATGAAAATGCGGTCAGCCCCATCTTTATGGCTACACGTTGTATGGATGAAAGCGAGGATATTAAAGCTTTATTTGATTGTATCTATCAAGTATATGATTTAGAAGCAATTAATTACGATCGTTCTGCCTTTTAAAAAATGTAAAAGGTCTATATTTTTCTACCTAAAAGGCGGTATGCTGTGATAAAAAATAAACTACCGTCTTTTATGAAGCACTATTCTGATTTATCTGCCTTAGATTTAGGCCAAGCCATTCGAACAGGCCAAAGCACTGCTGTTGAACTGAGCCAATATTTTTTACAGCGTATTCAAGAGCATACTGAACTTAATTGTATTAGCCAAGTTTTAAGCGAGCGTGCTTTGCACTATGCGGCGCATTTGGATCAATTGGCTGCTCAGGGGGTGTATTTAAGTTCGCTACATGGGGTGCCCATTATTGTCAAAGACAGTTTTGCCGTGGCAGGGGAAATTACTTGGGCAGGCACGCGCTATCTGAATCAACTTGAACAACAAGACGCGGCGATTATTTGCCAGTTGGAAGCATTAGGCTTAGTCGTTATTGCACGCGCCAAAATGACCGAGTTGGCTTTTGGTTTATCTGGACAAAATCCAATGCAAGGCACGCCATGCAATCCGTATTATCCCTTGAGTGATGAGGTCCAACGAGCGCCAGGTGGCTCTTCTTCTGGCTGTGCTGTTGCCCTTGCTGCGGGACTAGCACCGTTGGCGATAGGTGGCGACACGGGAGGCTCAGTGCGTGTGCCTGCCGCGCTCAATGGGATTTTAGGCTTTAAACCTAGTCATGAGCGACTGCGAGGGCAAGGCAACGTACCTCTAGCCCCTTCCTTAGACAGTGTGGGTTTAATGGCAAAATCGACTGCAGATTTACATGAACTGTATCGTTTAATGCAACCAAAATCGCCTGTCCTAGCCGCAACAACACAGCAGACGACCTTATTTTATTTGCAGGAACAGCATTTTCCTGAGCCGTTACAGCCTGAAGTACATGCAGTTTGGCAACATCACTTACAGCAACTACATGCACAGGGTTATGCCTTAGTCCCATGGCAGCCGCCTGCCAATTTGAATTTTCAGCAGCTCTCGGAATGGTGCTCTGACATCATTGCTTATGAAGGTTATCAACAGCATGGACATTGGGCTGAAGATGAGAATACCCCAATGTGGACAGTAGTACGTCGGCGTATTCAACGTGGTGCCCATATTTCAACAGCACATTATCAACAGGTCATTGCGCAACGTGAGGCGATTTATACCGAGTTTGCAGCTTCACTTCCGCAACATGCTTGCCTATTGCTGCCGATCGTGCCCAGTTTGGCGCCAGTCTTAAATGCCGAAGATACGAGCTGTCAAGCCATCGGCCCCTATTCACGACCATTTAATTATTTAGATGTTCCTGCGTGTAGCTTTCCAATAGGCTATGCTGCCCAGCAGCAACCCATTGCAGCACAACTGGTTATGCTCAAAGGTCAAGAGCCGCTGTTATTAGATACGCTGCATCAGCTGATGAGCCAACTTAAGCTACACGGTTGTTATATACAGCACAAAAAAATCCCAACCTGAGGGAAGGTTGGGAGAAAAAAGTATTTGGTCGGTAGGCCAGCAAAGTTTGAGCACTATGCTGGCTACCTGGTATAGAACAAATATAACTAAGTCACTAAAATAAGTAAAAACGATAAAATTTATAAAATAAATCTAAAAATACGATCTTATTATCTATTAATGGCGGCTGGGTATATGCAAATGTTGCCAAAGTTGTTCGATAGATTCACGTTGGGTTAAATTTAATTTTAAAAGAAAAATTTGCTGTGCTTGATAACTTAAAGCAGCATCACAGATTTGTAGCAAGCCTTGTTGTAATTCAGCTTCGATAGTCAGACGCGGCAGCCAAGCAATCCCCCGACCCTGTAATACTAAGTCTTTAATATTATTAGCATTGTCTGTTTCATACAGCAGCTGGGCTTGTAAGCTATGTTGGCTTAAAATTTGACTTACCAAGTGGTGTAAATAAGCTTTGGGACTATAACTAATCAGTGGAAAGTGAGCATGAATATTAAATTTGGGTTGAGCTTGTGAATTGAGCAAGCACACGGGCACAATATCGGTGCTACCCAGTTGAATCGACTGTAATATACCTTGACTAATGCCTTGTAGCAGCTTGTCATCGGCATAACACAGCATAAAATCACACAGGCCTTGTTTAAGCAATTGAATGCCTTCAAAGACATTGGTGGCTTGCATCTCTATTTTAAAATGACTGATATTATTTGGAAAAAACTGTAAAAAATGCGAAAAGAATTGTGAGGTCAGCGAGTGTGCGACCGAAAATCGGATATTTAAATTATTTTCTTTTTGCATATTATGCAGTAACGCCATGGTTTCACTGAGTTGCTTAGCGATGGTTTTAGCACTGTTCACCAACACTAAACCAGCCTCGGTAAAATGAAGTTGCTTAGCATCGCGTTCTAAAATAACAAAGCCGAGTTGCTGTTCGAGTTGCTGAATGCGGCGGCTAAAGGCAGGTTGGCTAACACAGCGTAAACTGGCCGCACGCGACAAAGAACCTGTTTGTTCTATGGCAATTAAATCTTCAATCCAACGAATTTCTAGGCTCATAGTTGATCCATATCACTGTCATTTTATTGTTTTTGCATCATTATAATCAGTATGCAAAAAATGCATATAACAAGCAAGAAATGCATTGGCACGCGCTTTGTATTTGGCATTAGCATGAGTTTAATCTCTTTTTAGATGTATATGGCTATGACACAAGTAAGTGCTCGATTAGAAACAGATTTGCTCGGCAGTAAAACGGTGGATAATCAATATTATTATGGTATTCAAACCTTACGCGCAGTCGAAAATTTTGATTTAACTCAAAATAAATTAAATCAATATCCTTATTTTATTCAATCTCTTGCAATGGTGAAGATGGCAGCAGCCGAAGCCAATTACCAATTGAAGTTATTAGCTGAAGACAAATACCAAGCGATTGTGTATGCCTGTCAACAATTACTGGAGGGGAAATTTTTAGAGCAATTTCCACTCGATATGTTACAAGGCGGGGCGGGTACATCAACCAACATGAATGCCAATGAGGTGATTTGTAATATTGCTCTTGAATATATGGGGCATCAGAAAGGTCAATATCAATATTTGCATCCTAATAATGATGTCAATATGTCACAATCGACCAATGATGTGTATCCGACCGCGATTCGTTTGGCTGCGTTGCACGCGCTTCAGGATTATCGGGTACAGCTCAGTAATTTAATTGAGGGCTTAAATGCCAAAGCTTTGACTTTACATGATGTGCTAAAAATGGGGCGCACTCAATTACAAGATGCGGTGCCTATGACATTAGGGCAAGAATTTCATGCTTTTGCTGCAATTTTACAGCAAGATTTAAAACTGTTAGATGGTCTACCTGCGATTTTACTACAGGTGAATTTAGGCGGAACCGCCATTGGTACAGGTATTAATGCACCTGCGCATTATCAAGAATTGGCAATTGCTGCATTAAGCCGCATTAGCCAAAACAGCATTCAAAGTTCGACAGATTTAATTGCTGCAACTTCAGATATGGGTGATTTTGTGCTGCTGTCAGGTTATTTAAAACGGACTGCCACCAAGCTATCTAAAATTGCCAATGATTTACGTTTACTTAGCAGTGGGCCACGCGCGGGTCTAAATGAAATTTATTTAGAACCACGCCAACCGGGTAGCTCGATCATGCCGGGAAAGGTCAACCCCGTTATTCCTGAAGCGATGAATATGGCTGCATTTCAAGTGATAGCCAATGATCTAACGATTACTTTAGCAGCGGATGCAGGGCAATTTCAGCTCAATGCCATGGAACCTTTGATTGCATTTAAACTATTTGAGTCTTTAGATCTTTTAAGCCGTGCGATGCAGATGTTCAATCAATTGTGCATTCAAGGCATCGAGGCCAACGTAGCACAATGCCGCTATAATGTGGAACATTCAATTGGGATTATCACTGCGCTGAATCCATATTTGGGTTATGAAACCACGACTCGTTTGGCGCAACAGGCACATCGCACTGGAAAAAGTGTCTTGGCTTTGGTACGCGAAGAAGGTTTACTCTCCGAAGAAGTGCTCAATCATGCTTTATCGGCAGAACATATGTTACAACCACCTTTGGAGCTGGCGATTTAATTAGTTAGTTTTACGATAAATACTTGGATTGACAGGGCGTGCGGCTTGCCAAAGCCCACGCTTTTTTGCTTTGGCCGTGGCTTGTAAACTGAGCAATTGCTTTTTTAATGCTTGATCACGAATATAGTCTTCATATACCCATGCTGCACCGCGTTTGACCAATTCGTGGTTAATATTTTTACCCCGACGATAGACCAAACCTACCTGACGGCCATAGCGATCATTGTCGGTAATTTCGACCCGAACCCATTTATTTAGAACCAGGCTGCGTACCAATTTGGCCGCTTCACTGCCATAGGCTTGTTTAGATTCGGGTGCATCAATATAAGCAAAGCGCATTTTACTTTGTGAACGACGCAAATTTAGACGCTGGCAGGTGATCGTATCGCCATCACTAACGGCAATGACTTTGCACCAATAACGCTGTCCCTTTTTAAAAGGCACCAGTTTAACCGCCACATAGGCACGGATTCGCAAAAACAACCACACACAGATTAAACATAAAATAAAACCAAAAGCGGTTAACACTAGGGGTGGGAGATCAGCAAAAGACATAACAGCGGTCGCAATAACGGTAAAAAATACAGCACAACATAAACTGCTGAACAGAAAAATAGAATAAATTTCAATAAAAATTCAGCATGATGGAAACTTAGCCTAACAAAAAATGCTTAGTTTTAGTGCAAATAGACACATTTTGACATACTTTTAACTGTTATTTTTTTACCCAAAATTAATTTAAAAGTATATTAAAAACAATATTTTATATGGTTTTCAATTGATAGTCTTTTAAAAAAGTATTTGCTATGATTTTGAGCAAATACACGTTTTAATGCCTCAATTTTGGCAAAAAGCGACAATAATATGGATCAAGTGAGCAAACCCATAAGGACATGCCTATGTTAGGACGAATGATGTTTCAACCCTTGCTAATTAGTAGCATGATTGAACACGCTGAACGTTATCATGCAGATACTGCCGTGATTTCTAAAAATACTGATCACAGCATCACCCATACATGTTGGGGCGAGATCGCCCATAATGCAAAACGTTTTGCACAGGCGTTGGCAGCTTTAGGGATTACACACGGGCAACGTGTGGCGACCATTGCATGGAACAATCATCGTCATTTAGAAGCATGGTATGCCATTTCTGGCACAGGTTTAGTTTGCCACACCATTAACCCGCGCTTATTTCCCGAACAGGTCGAGTTTATTGTCAATGATGCCGAAGATCAGGTGTTGATTTTTGACAAAACATTTTTGCCTTTAGTGCAAGCTGTCCTCGACAAAATTCCTACAGTGCAGCATTTTATTTGCTTAGATGCTGAGGATCAAAGTATTGTTGATGCGCTACCGAATGTCTACTTTTATGATCAATTGATCAGTGCACAAGACGGTCAATTGCAATGGCCGCGCTTTGATGAAAATACCGCCAGCTCATTGTGTTATACCTCAGGTACCACAGGAAATCCAAAAGGCGTTCTATATAGCCATCGTTCGACCGTCTTACATAGCTATGCGATTAGCTTGCCAGATTCGATGAATCTGTCTGCGCGCGATGTGATTATGCCTGTAGTACCGATGTTCCATGTGAATGCTTGGGGCATCCCTTATGCTGCAGCGGCAATTGGCGCCAGTTTAGTCTTGCCGGGTCCACAGTTAGATGGGCAAAGTTTGGTGAATATGATTGATGATTGCCAAGTGACGTTAGCCTTGGGTGTACCAACCATTTGGCAAGGGTTAATTGCCGCAGCCACAGCAATGGGCAGCACACTGGCCAGTATGAACCGTAATGTGGTAGGTGGCTCAGCTTGTCCGCCAAGTATGATTCAAACCTTTAAAGAAAAATTTGCATGTGAAACCATTCATGCTTGGGGTATGACTGAAACCAGTCCATTGGGTTCATCTAATCAGCTTAAAGCCAAACACAGTTCACTTTCCGAACAACAACGTGCAGCCATCCGTTTGTCACAAGGTCGTCCACCATTTGGGGTGAGTTTACGGCTATGTAAAGATGAGCAAGGTACACAAGCGGTCGCGCATGATGGTCACAGCGTTGGGAATTTACAAATTCAAGGCCATTGGATTATTGATCAATATTATGGCAAAACGCAATCGGCATTAACCGCAGATGGTTGGTTTGATACGGGCGATATTGCGAGCCTTGATCAAGACGGTTATATGCAGATTAGTGACCGTGCCAAAGACTTGATTAAATCAGGAGGAGAATGGATTTCCTCAGTGGAACTGGAAAATATTGCCATGGGTCATCCTGAAATTAAAATGGCCGCAGCCATTGCTGCTATTCATCCTAAATGGGATGAACGTCCAGTGCTGATTGCCATTAAGACTGAAAATAGCAACTTAACTGAGACAGATGTGCTGGCGTATTATCAAGACAAGATTGCCAAATGGCAAATTCCTGATCGCGTGATTTTTGTTGAGAGTATTCCTTTAAGCGGTACTGGAAAAATGCTGAAAAAAGAATTACGTGCCTTGTATGACAATGTATTACTCTAAGCGGCCAAGTTGAAATAGTTGATTCCATCAAGGGGTTTTAAAGCCCCTTGTTGATTGGTGTGTTAAGCAGATTTAATGACTTGCAAAAGTGACGCGCAGCTCTTGGACAAAATATTGCTCAATTAAAGACAATTCACGCTCTTTATGCCATTGTAAATAAATCGGTGCGATCCCGACATCTGGAAAAGGTGGTAATTGTTTAAATGCGTGTGGCTGCGGACTAGCGGCCACAATATGTTTAGGCAATAAGCCAAAGCCAAAACCATTTTTAATAAAGCGCATCACTTCATCTAAATTATTGGTGGTCACAAGAAGCTTATTTTGCTGCAAAATCTTGTCACGAATATCATGTAAGTGCGAGTTAATATCATCGAGCTGATCTTGATGAAAAGAAATAAAACCGTGATTACAAATCTGTTCGAGGTGCTCAATGTCTTGCCTATATAAGGCATGCCCTTGGCCACAAAACAGCGCATAATGTTGGCGAATTAACAGTTGATAATGCATTTTTGCAGAATGCTTAGGGCTTAAGGCTAAGCCTAGGGCTGGAACTTTTTGTAGCAATAGCTGTTGAATATCAGGACTTTTATGTACATCAACTTGAAAATCCACCAAGGGATATTTTTGGTGAAAATCATGCAACACGCGATCAAAGCGCGCCGATTGTACCCGACTCAGCACCAATAATCGAATGGTGCCCGATAAGGTGTTTTGTTGCTGTTTTAAACGTTGTTCAATTTCATTCAATTGGTTATAGATCATCAGACTGGCTTCAAAGACAATCTCGCCCACCGCGGTGAGCTGAAATTGACCTTTTTGGCGTAAGATTAAGCAGCTGCCAACTTGCTGTTCTAAGCGCTTGAGGCTTTGACTTAAGGCTGATTGTGTGACGCAGAGTTGAATAGCAGCTTTATTTAAACTGCCTGCTTGAACAATGACCCGAAAAATTCTCAGTAAGGCCCAATTACATTTATCTACCAAGACTTGTGCATGCATATGTGATCTTCATTTTAATTCTTATGGCTTAAAGCAAAAAACGCTCCAAAAAAATCCAGCCCGTGGGCTGGATGAGAATTAATATTCAAGATTTAAGTGATTTCGTCAAGCTTTTTACCTGAGGTTTCTGGCATGGTTAAGAAGGTGATTAAGGTCAGTGCCGCACCGACTAAGATAATAAAGTAATAATAATCTTGTTTGCCAATACTTTGTAGCCAAGTCAGCACATAAGGCGTGGTACCGCCTAATAAAGCATTCATAATGTTATATGGCGCACCAATCCCCACAGCACGAACTTGAGTTGGAAATTGCTCAGACAGCAGCGCAGGGCCAATCGCGGTATATAAACCATAGAGCAGCAAGCCAAATAATTCTGCCATTAAGATTGAGCTAAATGAGCCATCCATGCCTTTAATTACAGGATAAAAGAAAATAAGATAGCCTAATGCAAATACAATCAGTTGCGGACGACGCCCAAAACGATCCGACAGCATGCCAAATAAAGGCTGACACAGCATGAAAATCACCAAACCGATGGTATTGGCAGCAAACGCGACAGTAGGTGGTGTACCTAACACGTTAATGGCATACGTGGGTACATAAATTACAAACACATAAAACGAGAAGGTGGTCAGAATCGAAATACCCACCACGCGTAATAAAGATTTAGGATGATATTTAATTAAAAATTTCAGTGGATTTTTAACTTTAGACTCTTTATGTGCCATGGCGCTGTCAGGCACAGAGCGACGAATCCAAATCCCGACTAAGCCGCCAATAGCCCCTAAAATAAATGGAATACGCCAGCCATAGTCGTGCATTTGTGCATCGCTTAAGACGGAGGTGAGTAACCATGCCATACCAGAGGCCATTAAAATCCCAAACGCGGCACTTAAAAATAAAAAGCTGGAGAAAAAGCCACGGCGTTTAGGCGGTGCCATTTCTGATAAATAAGTAGCAGCGGAGGCAAATTCACCGCCTAAAGACATGCCTTGTAATAAACGCGCAATCACTAAAATAATCGGGGCCAAGACACCAATGCTTTCATAGGTGGGGGCTAGACCAATCATTAATGAACCTACGGCCATCATAATAATTGTTAAGCTTAACGAGGCCTTACGGCCAAAACGGTCAGAGAAAATGCCAATCACGATGCCGCCTAAGGGCCGCATAAAAAAGCCCACTGCAAAAATCGCAAAGGTGGCGAGCATGGCTGAGGTGGTACTGGTGGTGGCAAAGAATTGTTTGGAAAAAAATACGGCAAAGGTGGCATAAATGGTCCAGTCAAACCATTCCACCGCATTGCCAACACTCCCCGCTAAAATAATTTTACGTTGTGATACTGGGGGCGCTTGTCGTTGAGAAAGATCTGTATTTAAAGTTTCTGATGTCGATGAGGTAGTGTGCATATGCCGCTCCGATTTTACTTGTTATTGCGGTCTTTGGGGCAAGTGCCCAAGCGAGCACTTGTGCCTAGATGTTAGGGTTTAGCTGACGCGTGCTAAATGCTGTTGTTGGTCGGCTTTTAAAATACTGTTAAATAATACACAAGCGCCGTGTTCGGCTTGTTGTGGGGTGATATTTTCGGCTTCGTTATGGCTTAAGCCACCTTCACAGGGAATGAAAATCATAGCGGTTGGACAGTGTAGAGACATTAAATAGGCATCATGACCTGCGCCACTGGTGATATTTTGTTGCGTGAGGCCCAGCTCAATCGCGGAACTACGTACATTTTCGATGCTATGCGGATCAAATTGATAGGCAGGACTGAGCCATAATCGACTTACTTCAATACTTGCACCGCGTTGCTCGACTTGTTGTTGCATGATCTGTCGCGCTATGCTTTCAATCTCTAATAACACTTGATCATTAGGGTGACGAATATCAATACTCCAAGTGATATAAGGTGGAATGGTATTGCGTGAGGCATGTGGGACATTGAGTTCGCCAAAGCTAATTAAGGCTTCAGGGAACTGTTCTAAAATCATACGCTCTAAAGCACTCATCATATTAGCAGTGGCCAGCTGATCCTAGCCAAAATAATGGACAGCACGTCCCTCTAAAGATAACGTAACTTTAATCTTTGGAGATTCAAGAAATGGCTAAACGTTTTAGTCCTGAATTTAAACAGCAAGCGATTGATTATGCACTTTCAAACTCCCACGAACCTATAGCTGCAATCGCCCAGAAATTAGGTGTGGGTTATTCAACTTTAGACAAATGGATTCGTGAAGCCAATC
>NZ_PJRJ01000023.1 GCF_003711395.1 Acinetobacter sp. B51(2017) | reverse complement strand
CAATTACTGACAAAAAATTTGCTCAAATAAACTTCGAGAAATTCTTACCAATTATCAATGAAAATATATTCGATTGATCAACCAGTAAAAATCCACACAAGTTGTTCTTCATAATCTCTTAATGATTAACTTTATAGCTCGTCGCTAAAAAGTTAAAACACATTAAAACTCAATAATTTAACACTTGATGCTAAATCTATTTCGCTTTACTGCGTCGGTATGCAGGCCATTATAGGGTGTTTTTTTTGCTTAGCAAGCGCTATTTATAAAATAATATTATGAATGTTTATTTTTTAATCTAAAACGATTAAAAATACTGTTTTTAGGCAATTTTATAAGTCATTTAGCTTTAAAAAACTGAAAAATAGTATCTTTTAATCCTATTTATTTAGTTTTTAACTAAATGTGCCATGACTTCTAATAGCATCTCTTGCTTACCTTGATAATCTTCCGCCATACAAAGTATTTTGGCACGTTTAGGCAAATACTCTTGAACTAATGCAAATAATAAATACAAAGCGGCGATATCTAATTGCTTAAAATAGGCTAAGACTTGCTGATATTGTTGTTGCTTGATCTTCTTGGGTTGGTGTTCAAATAGAAATTTGAATACGCCATCTATATGTTGATCGTAGTAATGTTGTGTTTGGTAATACATGTCGTGATCTTGATTATAATAATGACTTTATTATTCATATTTACTGCTTATGCAAAATGGTCATTTTTTAATATTCATTATATTGCAAATTGATGTATAGCTATAAATGATCATGCAATAAAAATAGCGCTTTTCTTCACCTTTCGCTGCATAGTACATTTTTTCATCTTTGATTAGACTCAATCTTATTTTAATTGTGCTTACCTCATGCCAACTCAACTTTTACTGCGTTTAAGTATATTGCTCTGTGGTTTAATCCTGCTTGCCTTCGCGGTTGCCATATCGATTCGTTCTAATCTAGGTACATCGCCAATTTCATCTTTACCTTATGTATATAGTTTTATCTTGCCACTTTCTGTTGGCACACTCACTATTTTGATGCATGTGCTTATGATTGCGCTGCAAAAATTATTATTAAAAGATAATTTTCGTTGGACACGCTGGCTACAACTGCCTGTAGGTTTAATTTTTGGTTTAGGTATTGATCTCATGTTATGGCTCACCCAAAGTTGGTCACCTATAACTTATCTACAGCAAATTTTATATTGTTTAAGTAGCTGTGCCATTACAGCGATTGCTGTCTGTATGATTATTAAAGCCAATCTAATCTTTTTAGCGGGTGAAGGTTTATATCAAGCTTTTTCTTTACGCTTTAATTGGAACTTTGGTTCCTGCAAACTTTATGGTGATATTGCTTTAATTAGTATTGCAGTACTCAGTTCTTTATTTGTATTTCATCAAATTTTAGGGGTGCGTGAAGGTACTATTATCGCGGCAGTTTTGGTTGGAATATTGGTCAAGATGATGTTACCGCGTTTGGCATTTATTGAGTTTAAATAAGCATTGATTTTAAAGCGGCATAATGTACCCGAGCAGGGCCTTTTTTTAGACATAAAAAAAGAAAGAGATCTCTCCCAAAATCTCTCTCTCGGAGTTAGATCATCAAATGCGATCCAGTGTGTCTTATTATAATTATTTTCGTTAAATTCTTTGCTCAAAATTAAGATATCTTCCTTGAACGATATTCCTAATTTACACCCTCTGGACTGTGCTACACAGTCATAAGATGAAATCCATCCTAACGAGATTTTTATTCAAACGCAAGACTTTGGAAAAATTTAAACCTTGTTTTTATAAGGTTTTTTTTGAATTTGCTTATTTGTAATATAAATATAAAACTTTAGTTATAAAAAAAGCAGACCAAAGTCTGCTTTTTTTCAATAACTTAAAACAACTTAAGCGTTAAGTCTTAGTCAACAAAAGTGACTTTAGCAATGGCTTTTTTACTGGCTTGCACAATTAAAGTTGCTTTTTCTTTCACCGAATAACTGGTATCGACTGGCTGCCAGTCTACTTTCACCGCACCGCGACCTAAAGCATCTTTGGCTTGTGCTGAGTTTTTCACCAAACCTGCTTCACGTAAAATTGAAGTAATGAATAATTCACCACCAAATTCAGACAATGAAATCGTGATTTCTGGCGTACCTTCAGGCAATTCACCTTCAGTAATAATATTACCCGCACCTTTATGTGCATTGGCAGCAGCTTCCGCACCGTGGAATCGTTCAACCAATTCAAGGGCAAGAATCTTTTTCACTTCTTGTGGGTTACGACCTTCAGCCACTTCTTTTAATAGCTGTTGAATTTCTTCAATTGATTTAAAGCTTAATAGATCAAAGTAACGTTCAATTAAGGCATCTGGCATTGAAAGTACTTTTTGGTACATCGCGCCTGGTGCATCAAACACTGCAATATAGTTACCTAAAGATTTAGACATCTTATTCACGCCATCTAAACCTTCAAGAATTGGCACAGTAATACACACTTGTGCTTCTTGGTCATAACGACCTTGTAAGGTACGACCCATCAATAGGTTAAAGGTTTGGTCTGTACCACCAAGCTCAACATCTGCTTCTAAAGCCACAGAGTCATAGCCTTGTACCAATGGATACAAGAATTCGTGAATAGCGATTGGCTGATGGTTGTTATAACGCTTAGTAAAGTCATCACGTTCTAACATACGCGCCACAGTTTGCTGTGAAGCCAATTGAATTAAATCAGCCGCAGATTTTTGACCAAACCATTCAGAGTTAAATACCACTTTGGTTTTAGCAGGATCAAGAATTTTAAACACTTGTTCTTGATAGGTTTTCGCATTTTCTAACACTTTTTCACGCGACAATGGCGGACGTGTTGCGCTTTTACCAGTTGGGTCACCAATCATGGCAGTATAGTCACCGATCAAGAAATACACTTCATGACCAAGATCTTGGAATACTTTTAATTTATTAATTAAAACCGTGTGACCTAAGTGTAAGTCAGGTGCTGTCGGGTCAAAACCCGCTTTAATTTTTAATGGACGGTTCTGTTTTAATTTCTTTAGAAGATCTTCTTCAGAAATAATTTCGTGGGTGCCTCGTTGGATGAGGGCAAGTTGTTCTTCAGCCGGCAGGAAATTTGACATCACAAAATCCAAATAGATCAGTTATACAATTTGTGCGATATACTAACACTTTTTCAGCATCTTGCAGGCTTTAGAATAATCATGACAGCGATCTATATTGGGGTAATGACCGGCACAAGTATGGATGGTGTCGACATTGTTGCTGCTTCTTTTGATCCTCTGCAACTTCATGCCACCTTAACTTTGCCTTTTGATCCAGATCTACGTGATGAACTTATGGCACTCACTTTACCTGACGACAACGAAATTGATCGTATGGGGAAAGCCGATGTCGCGCTCGCACAAATGATTGGTCATGGCATTAATCAACTGATTCAAGACAATAATTTAGATAAAACCCAAATTAAAGCCATCGGCTCACACGGACAAACTATTCGTCATCGTCCTGAACACGGCTTTACCTTACAAATTGGCGACCCGAATATCATTACCGAAATCACGCAAATTCCGGTGATTTCTGATTTCCGCCGTCGTGATATGGCCGCAGGCGGTCAAGGTGCACCTTTAGTTCCGGCTTTCCATCAAGATATTTTCCAACATGAATCGATTCATCGCGTGATTTTAAACTTGGGCGGCATTGCTAATGTGAGTATGTTACCTGCCGGTCAACCAGACCAAGTATTTGGTTTTGATACAGGCCCTGCCAATATTCTCATGGACGCATGGTGTCATCGTTATACCGGTCAACCCTATGATGAAAATGGCAATTGGGCAGCCTATGGCACGCCTATTCGTAGCTTGCTAGACCGTTTACAAGAACATGAATTTTTCTCAAAAGAACCACCCAAAAGCACCGGTCGTGAAGACTTTAATTTAGAGTGGTTAGATGAGCAAATTTTAGATTGGCGCAGCAGTTTAGAATATGACGAGCTTGAAGATACGCCTGAAAACATACAAGCAACCTTAATGAAACTCACCACACGCGCCATTAAAAAAGCCATTTATCGTTCTGACATGCCAACTGGTGAAGTATATGTCTGTGGGGGTGGCGCCTATAACTCACATTTACTGGAACAATTGCGTTGGCGTTTACGTAAACATCAATGGACAGTGCAAACCACAGCAGACTTAGGTTTAAGCCCAACTTGGGTCGAAGCGACTGCTTTTGCTTGGCTCGCGATGCGTTTTGTTAACCAATTAAGTGGTAATTTACCTGCTGTAACCGGTGCTCATGGCTACCGTGTTTTAGGCACTATGACCTACGTGTGATTTTTAAAGCATAAAAAAAGCCCCAGATTCGGGGCTTTTTTTGATCGCAATCTTTAGATTGAGAAAGAAGAACCACAACCACAGGTTGTTGTCGCATTTGGGTTTTGCACCACAAAGCGCGAACCTTCTAAACCTTCAATATAATCAACAACAGATCCAACTAAATATTGGTAACTTAAAGAGTCAACCAACATTTTGACATCGCCATTTACAAACTCTGCATCATCTTCATTTTGGCTTTCAGCAAAGTTAAAGCCATAAGAGAAACCTGAACAACCACCACCTGTTACATAGACACGTAACATTAAATCTTGGTTGCCTTCGCTCTCACGCAATTGGCGAACTTTGTTCGCAGCACTATCCGTCAGCTCAAGCGCTTGATCAGTCATGGGGAGATTCCTCTAGTTAATCTGGTGGTCTTATGCGGCTAAGACAATTATGCAGTATAGCATAATCAATATATGGGGCACTTTTGAAGCTTTAAAGTGCTTAAAGTTGAGCTATTTTATCAAGTTTATTTTTCGAACAATATCAAAATTGCTTAGGTTTTGGCTTTTTTCTAATTTCCATTAGAATGAGGCATATTTTTTCTCTGTTCGATAATTTCATGATTCAGTTAGAGCAACTTTCTTTACGTCGCGGTGGACGTGTTCTTTTTCAAAAAGCGTCTATGCAATTGCATCCCGGTTGGAAAATTGGTTTAACAGGGGTCAATGGCGCTGGTAAATCGACTTTATTCTCTGCCCTACTCGGTGGTATGGAATCCGATAGCGGTAGTTTAACTCGTCCATCGGTATGGACAGTTGCGCATATGGCGCAGGAAATCAAGGCGCTCGATATGAAAGCCATTGATTTTGTATTGTCAGGGGATGAGGAATATTGGGATATTCAACATAAATTGGCTCATCCTGAACAGTTAAATAATGATGAAATGGCGCATCTGTATGGCCGTTTTGATGAAATTAATGGTTATTCAGCACCGTCTAAAGCATCACAACTCATGGCAGGTTTGGGTTTCTTTGAACATCAGTCTAATCTTGATGTGTCAAGTTTTTCAGGCGGTTGGCGTATGCGTTTGAATTTGGCGCGTACCTTAATGAGCCGTTCAGATTTACTCTTACTTGATGAGCCGACTAACCATTTAGATTTAGATGCAATTTTATGGCTTGAAGATTGGCTCAAAGCTTATGAAGGCACTTTAATTCTTATTTCACATGACCGTGATTTCTTAGATGCCATCACTGATCATATTTTACATATCGAAAATCAAGAGTTAGTACTATATACCGGTAACTATTCAACTTTTGAACGTACTCGTAGTGAACGTTTAGCACAGCAACAACAAGCCTTTGAAAAGCAACAAGAAACGCGTGCTCATTTACAGAAGTTCATTGATCGTTTTAAAGCCAAAGCGACAAAAGCTAAACAAGCGCAAAGCCGTATTAAACAGCTTGAACGTATGCAGGAGCTTTCAGCTGCCCACGTCGATACACCCTTTACCTTTAGTTTCCGTGAACCGACCAAAATGAGTTCACCACTTTTACAGATGGAAAGTGCCGACATTGGTTATGGCGACAAACTCATTGCCACCAATATCAATCTACAAATTACCCCAAATAGCCGTATTGGTTTATTGGGTATGAATGGTGCAGGTAAATCTACCTTAATTAAATCATTAGTAGGTGATTTACCCTTATTACGTGGCGAACGTAAAGCTTCTGAATTACTCAATATTGGTTATTTTGCGCAGCATCAAATGGATGCTTTAGATGGTAATGCCAGCCCAATGTTGCAATTAGCACGTATTGCCGATCCGAAAATTTCTGAAGCCAGCTTACGTTCATTTTTAGGGAGTTTTGGTTTTAGTGGCGAACGTATGGATACGCCAAGTGAGAGCTTCTCAGGCGGTGAACGCGCACGTTTAGCACTGGCTTTAATTGTATGGCAACGTCCAAACGTATTGGTACTCGACGAACCAACTAACCATTTAGACTTAGATATGCGTCATGCCTTAACCATGGCACTACAAGATTTTGAAGGTGCAGTGGTGTTGGTATCGCATGAACGTCAACTGATTGCCAGCGTATGTGACGAATTGATCTTAGTCAATAATGGTCGTTGCCGTGAGTTTGATGGTGACTTAGTTGCCTATGCCGAATGGTTACGTCAAGCACGTCTTGAGATGATGAAAAATGCAAATATTCCTACTGCACCTGTCACTTCACAAGTCGCTGATAAACCTACCATCTCTAAACTTGATAAAGAAGCACAGCGTAAATTGGCTGCACAGCGTCGTGAGCAAACGCGTCCAATTCGTAAAAATATCGAGAAAAATGAAGCACAAATTGCTAAATTACAGCCACGTTTAGCCCAAATCGAAACCTTGCTTGGTGATACCGCACTATACGAAGCCAGTCGCAAAGATGAGTTGCTGAAATTAATGAATGAGCAAACTGAGCTTAAAGCTAAAGTTGAGCAAGCCGAAGAACAAATGCTAGAACTGATGATGGAACTTGAGGAGCTTGAGGCTTCATTTGAAGAATAGATGAAGATATACACAGCTGCCTAAAAGTTATCCACAGTTTAGCGCCAAATAATCCTAGTTATCCGCAATAAAAGAGCACCTCTCGGGGTGCTTTCTTATCTTTATATATCATTAAAGCAAAAGAGGATAACTCAAAAGTTATCCACAGCATATGCTTAAATCAGCTGGTTTATCCGCAGCTGCTATATCTAACCTTATTTTAAAAAACGTAATTCGGTAATTTTCCATTCATTGTTATATACCCAAGTTTCTTGAATCTTACGTCTATCCTCTAAACTAATCAGTACTTTGCAATGTTGATTATCTACATCAAAGTCAAAATCTTCTGCTTCTACATCTAATTTTTGTGGTTTCCATACCCCATTTTGCACCGCGTGTGCAATTAAATCATAACGGGTGTAATTACTCTCAACTCGACCGTCTTGTTCATAAACGACTTTAAATTTTTGATCTTCATATTGGGCCAATACATCGTAATTACCAGTAAAAAATGCATCCATCCAAATATCGCGAATGCTTTCTAATTGCGTCGTATCCATCTTCTTCACCTCAATTTGAGTCACGATTATTGACGACTTTTTCTTCAACATAGCATAAAAAAAGCGCCCCAAAAGGCGCTTTTACAATTTAACACGATGGCTTAATTAAGCATCAATATCGGCATTTAACGCATTTTCTTCAATAAAGGCACGACGCGGTTCTACATCATCACCCATTAAGCAAGAGAACATACGATCTGCTTCAATCGCATCATCAATGGTCACTTGCAGCATGTTACGGTTTTCAGGATCCATGGTGGTTTCCCAAAGTTGTTCCGCGTTCATCTCACCCAAACCTTTATAGCGTTGGATCATCATGCCACGACGTGAGTCTTGTAAAATCTGCTGCCAAACTTGACGGAAAGTAGATACTTGAATTTTACGCTCGCCTTTTTGTAAGTAAGCACCATCTTCAAGCAAAGTAAACCAGCTCTTGGAGTTCTTTAATAAACGTGCATATTCAGCTGAAGCCAATAACGTATGATCAAGCAAATACGCATGCGGTAAGTTATGCACATACACCGTGATACGTGGGTAGTATGCAATGACAGCCTGACCCTCAGCATCTTGCTTTTCAAAGCTCTCTAAAGACAATTCGGGACGTAAATTTTCTTGTTGTTTCGCAATGGCTAAACGTAATTGCTCACCCCAATTTTCTACGTAATCACGATCTGTGACCTGATCAAGCTTAAATGCTTCTAGACCCAACAAACCATCGAGTAATGTTGCAGGATAACGCTGCGTTAAACGCTGAATACTCTTTTGCGAAGTTTGGTAATCTGTGATCACAGCGGCTAAAGCTTCACCACGAATTGCTGGTGCTTCAGCACTAATATGCAATTCAAGATCATCAATTGCGTTTGAAATTAAATATGTTTCAAGCGCATCGTTATCTTTAATATATTGCTCTTGCTTACCTTTTTTCAGTTTGTATAAAGGTGGCTGAGCAATATAGATATGACCACGTTCTACCAACTCAGGCATTTGACGGAAGAAGAAAGTTAATAACAAAGTACGAATATGTGAACCATCTACGTCAGCATCGGTCATGATGATGATTTTGTGGTAGCGCAATTTATCCGGATTGTATTCTTCACGACCAATACCACAGCCCAGTGCGGTAATTAAAGTACCCACTTCAGCTGAGGAAATCATACGGTCAAAACGCGCACGTTCTACGTTTAAGATTTTACCCTTAAGTGGCAGAATGGCTTGCATTTTACGGTTACGACCTTGTTTAGCTGAACCACCCGCAGAATCACCTTCGACCAAGTAAAGCTCTGATAAAGCTGGATCTTTTTCTTGGCAATCGGCTAATTTACCTGGTAAGCCGGCAATATCAAGCGCACTCTTACGACGTGTCATTTCACGCGCTTTACGTGCTGCATCACGGGCACGCGCTGCATCAATAATTTTGCCAGCAATTGATTTAGCTGCTTGCGGATTTTCTAATAAGTATTCAGAGAATGACTTATTCATCGCCTGTTCAACCGCTGTTTTCACTTCACTTGAAACCAATTTTTCTTTGGTTTGTGAAGAGAATTTTGGATCAGGTACTTTCACTGATACAATTGCAGTTAAACCTTCACGCGCATCATCACCAGAAACGGCAACTTTCTCTTTTTTGAGTAAGTTTTCGTTTTCCATATAGCTGTTTAAGCCACGGGTTAATGCCGCACGGAAACCAGCTAAATGCGTGCCGCCATCTTTTTGCGGAATATTATTAGTAAAGCAGCGTACATTTTCTTGATATGAATCATTCCATTGCAAAGCAACTTCAACACCAATGCCGTTTTCAGCTTGGGTGGTGAAGTGGAAGATTTCGTTCAGATGAGTTTTGCCTTGGTTAATGTATTTAACAAACTCAGATAAACCACCCGCAAAGTCAAATACGTGTTCTACATTAATACGCTCATCGCGTAAAACGATACGGACACCCGCATTTAAGAATGAAAGTTCACGTAAACGACGCGCTAAAATGTCTACACTAAAAATGGTTTGGCTAAAGGTTTCAGCACTTGGCCAAAAACGTACACGAGTACCCGTTTTTTCGGTTTCGCCAATCACAGTTAATGGAAATTGTGAATCACCATGACGGTATTCTTGCTGGTGAATTTTACCAGCACGATGAATAGTGAGTTCAAGTTTTTCTGATAATGCGTTTACAACAGAAACACCTACACCGTGTAGACCACCAGATACTTTATAGCTGTTATCGTCAAACTTACCGCCAGCATGCAGAATCGTTAAGATCACTTCTGCAGCAGACACACCTTCTTCAGGGTGAATATCGGTTGGAATACCACGACCGTTGTCGGCAACAGATACCGATTCATCTTCGTGAATAGTCACTAAAATTTCGTCACAGTGACCTGCCAAGGCTTCGTCAATTGAGTTATCAACGACCTCAAACACCATATGGTGTAAGCCTGTACCATCGTCTGTATCACCAATATACATGCCAGGACGTTTACGAACCGCGTCGAGGCCACGTAATACCTTGATACTAGAGGAATCATAAGCCTTTTCAATGGTTTGTTCTGTAGTAGAGACAGATTGATCTTCTGAACTCATGGTTTCTCCCTAGTGAAAAAATAGGTCTATCCAAAGATGGTTAAATCATTGTGTGACAAGGCGAACCTCACCGTTTTCAACTTTGAATAATTGATAAGAAATAGACAAATCATGTAAGTGCGTTTGCACTGCCTCATGGTCTAAAGTGGTAATAAAAACTTGGCTACCCAGTTGGCTCAAGCGCCCAATTAAACGTTGTTGTGCGGTTAAATCTAATTCTGCCGTCAGATCATCTAATAATACCACAGTTTCCTTATCACAAGCATGAAGCATTGCAATCTGTGACAGTTTTAAAGCAATGATTAACAGCTTTTTTTGCCCGCGTGATAGCACGACATCGGCATCACCCATCGGGGTTTTTAAACGTAAATCAGCACGATGCGGCCCATATTCGGTATAGCGTCGATCAAAGTCTTTTTGATGGTGACTGATGAGATCATTTAACAAACCTTGTTCACTATGAAAGCCAGCTTGATAATCGAGTTTAATCTCTAAATCAGGTAATAAGTGTTGTAAATCTTCAGCTAAATACTGCTGCCATTGCTCCACAATCATCAAGCGCTGCTGATGCAATATTTCGCCATACTGACTGAGCATCTGATTCCAAGGTTCTAAATCTTGCAAACTTAAATTGCGCTGGCTTTTTAGTAAGCTGTTGCGCTGTTTTAAAGCACGCGAATAATACTGCCAAGTATGGTAAAAATCAGGTTCCACGTGAAACATGAGCCAATCGAGTAATTGTCGACGTGGCTTGGCGCCATGATCGATAATATCGGTACTTAAGGGGTCAATCAGTTGCAGCGGTAATAAACGCGCTAACTGCCCTTGTGTCGCGATGTTATCACCATTGAGCTTAATGGTTTGTTCACCCGAAATCAGCTTTTGCATACCAATTTTATCGCTTGGCGATTGGGCAAAAACAATGGCATCAGGTTTGCTTTGCTGAATATAGTGTTTAGGCATATGGGTTCGAAAAGAGCGCCCTGTAGCAAGCAAATGAATGGCTTCTAATACCGAGGTCTTACCTGAGCCATTTGCCCCATAAAAGACGTTAAACGGCTGCAACTCTTGGAGTGCAACCGCTTCTAGATTTCGAACACGTTGAATATTTAAACGCGTAATATGCATAATGCTAAACGCTTAGACACGCATCGGCATGACCACATAAGTCTGATCAGGATGTGCTGTATCTTGTACTAATACCGAATGATTGGCTTCGGTCATGGTCATCGAAACGTCTTCGCCATCGAGTACATTCAGTACTTCAAGTAAATATTGCGAGTTGAATGACATCTCGAGTTCATCGCTATTGTACTGAATCGCCAGCTCTTCAGTTGCTTCATCTTGCTCTGGGTTATTGGCACGTAATTGCAATGCATCTTGTTTAAAGATTAAAAACACACCACGTAATTTTTCATTACTTAAGATCGATACACGTTGTAAAGATTGCTTAAATACGTCGTGACCAATCACCACAGTTTTATTACCACCACGCGGAATCACACGACGATAATCAGGGAATTTACCATCGATCAGTTTAGTCGTGAAACGTACAGTAATATCTGGCTGTTCTTTGTCACGATTTGGGGTATTAATCGTGATATTAAGTAATTCACGACCAATCAACAGTGATAATTGCTCATCTTCAATACTGAGTAAACGCTGCAATTCTGCCACTGCTTTACGCGGTACAATCGCTTGAATGGCTTGTGTGGCATTCGATGAAGCTAAGGTTTCACACAGTGCCAAACGATGACCATCGGTGGTTACTGCACGCAGTTGATTCTCTTCAACTTCAAGTAAAGTACCGGTTAAGTAAAAACGTACATCTTGTACTGCCATGGCAAAAGCAGTTTTTTCAAAGAGGCGTTTTAACTCACGCTGCGTTACAGTGACTTGTGTGCCCTGCGTGCTTTCTGTAGTTAACAGCGGATAATCTTCAGCAGGCAATGTCCCTAAAACAAAACGGCTACGACCTGAAGTCAGTACACAGCGTTGATCTTCAGACACCTGTAAATCAACGACTGCACCGTTCGGTAATGATTTACAGATATCGACGAGCTTACGTGCAGGAACGGTAGTTTCACCTGCTTTTAAACAAGCACCTTCAGCAAGCGCGGTACTTGCCACCAGCTCTACTTCTAGGTCAGAGCCTGTTACGGTTAAAGCCGTATTGGTCACCTGAACTTTAACGTTAGATAAGATATTAAGAGTATGACGACGTTCTACCGCGCCCACGACGTGAGAGAGAACATTAAGTAGGCTTTCTTTCGCGATTTTTAAACGCACAATACATTCCTCT
The DNA here is from genome assembly GCF_003711395.1 of Acinetobacter sp. B51(2017). Taxonomy (GTDB): domain Bacteria; phylum Pseudomonadota; class Gammaproteobacteria; order Pseudomonadales; family Moraxellaceae; genus Acinetobacter. Next base: position 30,324 of record NZ_PJRJ01000023.1, on the reverse strand, counting down.
AACAACTGAAGATGAAATTTTTCGATGAGTAATATGCGGCAGATAATGCCGCATTGCAAGGTCTAGCAATTGAATAAAACTTAATCAGCTTTGTAATAAACGCTGTAAGTTTTTATAGTCTTCGTTAAAGATTGGATCTTGTTCACGTAAGCTTTGTACTTTTTCACAAGCATGCATCACCGTACTATGATCACGGCCACCAAACGCCATACCAATTTCAGGGAAACTATCCCCAGTCAGTTCACGCGCTAAACCCATGGCTAACTGACGTGGACGTGCATAAATACGGGTACGTTTTGGACCCACTAATTCTTTTAGTGGAATACGGAAATATTCACTCACGACACGCTGAATGTTTTCGGTACTAATGGTGCGCGCCCGAATAGCCAGCACATCTTTTAAGGACTCACGTACCACATCCAAATCAATTGAAGTGCCTTTAAAGCGTGAAATCGCAACAACTTTATTGAGTGCGCCTTCTAATTCGCGCACGTTGGCGACCACTTGCTGCGCAATAAATAAAGCACAATTACGCGGTAAATCAACGCCAGTGCTTTCAGCTTTTTTTAGTAAAATTTCGATACGGGTTTCAATATCTGGTGGTTCAACCCCAACCGACAATCCCCAAGAGAACCGTGAAACCAAACGTGGATCAAGTTCAGTGAGCTCTTTTGGATAACGGTCAGAAGTTAAAATAATCTGTTTTGACTCATCTAACAAGGCGTTAAAGGTATAGAAAAACTCCACCAAACTCGCTTCTTTGCCTGCAAGTAAGTGAATATCATCTACCAGTAATAGATCTAAAGAACGACAATTCTTTTTAAACTCTTCAACTTTACCCTGCTGTAGCGATGTCACAAAATCTTGTACAAAGCTTTCTGCAGTCATGTACATGACACGCGCATTGGGCTTTGCTTGCAACAAAGCGTTGCCCACCGCTTGCATTAAATGGGTTTTACCTAAACCAGTCGGGCCATATAAAAATAATGGATTATGCTGCGGCTCACCTAACTGAGTAAGCACCTTACGACAGGTTTCTGCTGCCATTTGGTTAGAACGGCCTTCAACAAAAAGTGAGAAAGTAAATAAGGGATTGAGTAAGCGCTTACGATTGGCTTTAGCCGCTTCATCCTTGTCTTTTTTAGGTTTTGGACTATTCACCTGCGGGGTAGGGCTGTTTAAGGCGGCTGTGCTAGTTGCTGGTTGTTCACTTGGCGATAAAATTGCGCCAGGGCGTGAATCCACCAAAATTTCAACTTTCTGAATACGGCCTTCAGATAATTGCTCAGCCAAAATCGAGATTAATTCTAGATGGTGCTCTTGGATATAACGCGTCCAATACGGATTTGGCGCATATAGGCGCAAACTGTCTTGGGTTTCCTCTGCAACTAACGGTCGAATCCACATTGTGAACACATTTCCAGATAGCTCTTGTCGCAAGCGATCTAAGCAGTCTGTCCAAAGCATGTGAAACCCCTATATATCCGTTAACAGATTGAAAATTACCGCGCCAAGCCAAAGCGGGTCGCCATTCTAACCAAGTTATCCACATCTGTCATGAGCAATTGAGGCAATTTAGTAAAAAAAGCGCAAATTTAAATTTAAATCACAGTGTGGATAAGTTTATCCATAAGTTGTGGATAAAATATATCATAAAGTTATCCACAAATTATCCAAAAATTAAAAACATATTTATCCACAGTATAAATACATGTTTTAAAAAATAAAAAGTTGGTTATCCATAGAAAAAAGCGTCCCTAATAATAATAATATTAAATTTATAAATTTAAATTTATTATAAGCACCAAGTTTTTTGTGGATAAGTCAGAAAATCAAATGAATTTGCAATACAGAATACAGGTTATACACACACTATGAATAAGCTTGTGGATAAGTCTGTTAATATCGTTGTTGATATTTATTTTTTTAATTAAAAACAAATGTTTGAAATCAAATAAGCTTAGATAATTGCTCACTTGGTTTTTTTAAGTATTCAAAACAAAGTGGAAAAAATTACAATCTAATTACGTTACATTTGCCATTTTGCATTGACAGCTCAAGCAATGAGCACTAAAATCGCGGACCTTTATAGAAAGATCATTTTTGGAGTTTCAATATGAAACGTACATTCCAACCATCTGAATTAAAGCGTAAGCGCGTTCATGGTTTCCGTGCTCGTATGGCTACTAAAGCTGGTCGTCAAGTATTAGCTCGCCGTCGTGCAAAAGGTCGTCATAGCTTAACTGTTTAATCAATAGTTAAGACTTGACGGTTTTGGGTGTGATGACAACACTTTGCGGCTATAGCACAGAGGTTCGTTTACGCTGTGCTGCCGATTACAAAGGTGTGTTTGATGGTGCGCTTTTTAAAGTGCATCAACCCCATTTCTTATTTCTAGCAAAACATTCCGAACTGCCAAATAGCCGTTTGGGTTTAGTTGTTGCTAAGAAGAAAGTGCGCCGCGCACACGAAAGAAATAGAGTAAAACGACTTGCTCGCGAAAGTTTTCGCTTGCACCAACATCAATTAGGTTTGTTAGATATTGTCGTCATGCCCAAAATGGGAATTGAAGCAGTACCTAATGCCGAGTTGTATCAGCAACTACAATTTGCTTGGCAGAAGTTACAACGCCTTGCCAAAAAGCATTCAAAAATAGCTCCCTCCCCAGAAAAGTAGGGATGGCCAATGGTACGTCTACTGCATTGGTTCATTCGTTTCTATCAGATTGCGATTAGTCCATTACTTGGACCGCGTTGTCGTTATATTCCAACTTGTTCTCAATATGCTTTGGAAGCAGTCCATACGCATGGTGCTGTCTGTGGTGTGTGGTTATCTACGAAACGTATTTGCCGGTGCCATCCTTGGGGCGGATCGGGTTATGATCCTGTTCCAGCAAAAGCAATTCGTTTTATTTCCTTTCAGCAAATAGATTCTGATTCTCAAAAGCGTCTTGTTGCTGTACCCTTTCGTGATCGTTTATTGAACCAAAAACACTCTAACCACTTGGGGTAATAGATATGCAACAATGGGCCAGGATTGCAATTCTCGGTGCCATGTTTGTTGTCGCATATTTGCTCATTTTGGCTTGGCAAAAAGATTACGGTAATGCAGATAGTCAGCCGCAGCAACAAGCTGCCGTGGTATCGCATGATGTATCTGCAGATTTGCCAAACGGTCAGACGGCAGTTGCCGCTTCTGATTTGCCACAAGCAAATGTTACAGCACAACAGGCAACGGACACTACAGCACCTGTAAGTCAACAGCTTATTTCAGTACAAACTGACCTTTATCATCTTTGGATTAGTCCTAAAGGTGGTGATATTGTTCGTGTTGAATTACTCAATCATGACAAAAATAAAGATAGCGATGAACCATTCGTTATGCTTGAAAGTGATGACAAACGTACGTATGTCGCACAGTCTGGTTTGATTGGTCTTAATGGCCCAGACTCAAGCCGCAATGGTCGTCCTAATTATGAAGTTGAGAAAACTTCATATAGTTTAGCCGATGCTAAAGTTGGCAAAGATAAAGATGGTCAAGCAGTAAAAACGTTGACTGTACCAATGGTCTACAAAACTGCTGATGGTGTAGAGATCATTAAAACCTTTAGCTTCACTGAAGGCGAATACCCAATTGTGGTGAATCATAAAGTGGTTAACCGCAGTAGCCAACCTTGGCAGGGTCAAATGTTTGGTCAAATCAAACGTGATAACTCTGACGATCCAGGTAAATCAGATCAAGGGATCTTTACCCTTGGTACTTTCCTTGGTGGTGCATGGGGTACACCAGACGAGCATTACAACAAGTTGAAGTTTGATAACTTCAATGAAGAAAAAGTAAGTGTTGACGCAACAGGCGGTTGGGTTGCCATGGTTCAGCATTACTTTGTAAGCGCTTGGGTGCCAGGTGAAATTAAGTTGACCCAAAATGGTGGTCAGGCTTATGCAGCAAAACTTGAATCGCGTAAATCAACAGATGATATGAATATCATTGGTTTTACTTCGCCAGCGATTAATGTACCAGCAGGTACTGTGGCAGAAGTGGATGCGACGTTCTATTCAGGTCCAAAAATTCAATCTGAGCTTAAAGATTTAGCTGTTGGTTTAAACCAAACTGTAGATTACGGTTGGTTATGGCCAATTGCGAAGTTGTTATTTGTAGGTCTTGAGTTCTTCCATGGCTTAGTCGGTAACTGGGGCTGGGCAATTATCTTGCTTACCGTCCTTGTGAAGCTGATCTTGTGGCCATTATCGTCTAAGAGCTACCGCTCAATGGCGAAAATGCGTGTGATTGCACCTGAAATGCAACGCATGAAAGAAGAGTTTGGTGAAGACCGTATGCGCTTCTCACAAGAAATGATGGCACTGTATAAGCGCGAACAAGTGAATCCACTTGCAGGTTGCTTACCGCTATTGTTACAAATGCCAATTTTCCTTGCGTTGTATTGGGTGTTGATGGAATCTGTAGAGCTACGTCATGCGCCGTGGTTACTTTGGATTCAAGATTTATCTGCTATGGATCCATGGTTTATCTTGCCGCTGTTAATGGGCTTAACCATGTATATCCAACAGTCGTTAAATCCACAACCGACTGATCCAATGCAAGCTAAAGTATTTAAAATTATGCCGGTGATCTTCACAGTGTTCTTACTGTTCTTCCCTGCAGGTTTAGTACTTTACTGGATCGTCAATAACTTGATCACGATTTTGCAACAAAGTTTAATTAACAAATCTGTTGCTAAAGAACGTGAACAACGTGAAGGCTCAAGCCAGTAATACAACATTACTGACTAGCTGAATTAATCCGCTTAAGATGGTAATCTTAGGCGGATTTTTATTTGTGTTGTTAACAAAGATTTTTAGGTGAATTTTATGCAAACTCAAACCACTATTGCTGCGATTGCCACACCACCGGGGCGTGGTGGCGTTGGGGTAATTCGCCTATCTGGGCCAAAATCTTATGCGATTGCGGAAGCACTGACGCAGCAGCCGCTCGCAGCCGCACGCTATGCCGCTTTTCGTAAATTTTACGATGCAGCGGGTGAGATTATGGATGAAGGCCTAGCGATTGCCTTTCCAAATCCGCATTCTTTTACTGGTGAAGATGTAGTTGAGCTACAAGGTCATGGTGGGCCAGTCATTCAAAATGCCCTACTTGCGCGTTTATTTGAATTGGGTGCTATTGCTGCCAAAGCGGGTGAGTTCTCTATGCGTGCCTTTGAAAATGGTAAGCTAGATTTGGTGCAAGCAGAAGCAATTGCCGATCTAATTGATGCGACTTCACAAGCAGCAGCGCGTTCTGCAGTGCGTTCCCTACAAGGAGCTTTCTCAAGCAAAGTAAATCGCGTTTTAGAGCAACTGATTCATTTACGTTTGCATGTTGAAGCGGCGATTGACTTCCCTGAAGAAGAAATTGACTTTTTGGCGGACGGTAAAATTCTAAGTTTGCTTGATGGTGTTGCAGGTGCTGTCACTCAAGTACAGCAATCGGCACGTCAAGGTCAGCTGTTACGTGAAGGTTTGCAAGTGGTAATTGCTGGTAAACCAAATGCGGGTAAATCATCGCTGTTAAATACCCTAGCAGGTATTGAGCGCGCGATTGTGACCGACATTGCCGGAACAACGCGTGATGTCTTACACGAAAAAATTACTTTAAACGGTTTACCAATTACTTTAACCGATACCGCAGGTTTACGTGAAACTGGCGATATTGTGGAAAAAGAAGGCATTCGCCGTGCCATTAAAGAAATTGAGCAAGCCGATTTACTATTGCTGGTCTATGACTTAAGCCAAGGCGAAGATCCACTCCTATTAGCGCAAGAATACTTTGCTGATTACATTGAGCCTAAACGTCTGATGTTGATTGGTAATAAATGCGACTTAATCAATACGGATGCAGTGATTGGCGATTTAAATGGTTTCCGCCACATCACGGTTTCTGCCAAGCAAGAAACAGGCGTACAGTCGCTCATCGATGCGATTACAGCACATGCAGGCTTCCAACCTGAGGAAGATACCTTTATTGCGCGTACCCGTCATTTAGACGCCATGAAGCGCACACAATACTATCTTGCTGAAGCGCGTGAGCAACTTGTGGTGTATAACGCAGGTGAGTTAGTGGCTGAGTCATTACGTTTAGCGCAAAATGCGTTAGGCGAAATTACCGGTGACTTTAGCGCAGATGATTTACTTGGCAAAATCTTTGGCTCGTTCTGTATTGGTAAATAATCTAAAAGCCCTCATTTGAGGGCTTTTTATTGGGTAATGCTTAAATTTCTCAGTTTAAGCCTGTAGATATCTTGGGTTTTTTTGCTCAAACTGTGGATAACTCAAGGTTTATCCATTGCTTAAAATCACAAGCTAAATCAGTACATTTAGCAGATCTTGTGGACAACTCGCATACACGATGTTGATAAGTCAAACTTTATCCACAGGTGGGTGTTTATTTTTAAAAATATTATTAAAATCAAATATTTAAAATAATAATTAGATTGGTGTTTTAGTCTTTACTCTTGAGTAAGGTTAAGAGAAAAATCTTAAAAAATTATACCTCATCATATTGAAAAAAATTGCTGATCTCATCGTTCCACGTGAAACCTAATTGCTGTTGTGTTTAAGTAAGTTAGGCACATAAAATCGCTAAATTTTTAATAGAAAAGCGTAGAATCGAGCAGTATATAAATCTAACACTTGAGTATCTTAGATATGAAAAAAACTATATTGAGCATGTTATTGCTCAGCTTATCTAGCTTTGCTTTTGCTAATGTAAATACTGCTCAACAGAATTTAGCCAAAAACTATCCAAATCTAGCTGTAAGCAACATCGCAAACACAGAGATGCGCGGTATTTATAGTGCTGAAATTGATGGACAAGTGGTGTATTTAAATGAAGATGCAGAGCATTTAATTGCAGGCAATATGCTGCGTCTAAAAGATCAAAAAAGTCTGACTCAAGAACTGATTGTTAAAAATAACACGATTAATTGGAACAGCTTACCACTCAAAAATGCAATTAAATCGGTACGGGGGAATGGCAAACGTCAGCTTGCGATCTTTTCTGACCCAAATTGCCCATATTGTCAACAGCTTGAAGTAGAGCTGAAAAAACTCAATGATGTGACTCTATATACTTTTGTTTTGCCGTTAAAACCACAGTCGGTTGCGCCATCAAAACAAGTCTATTGTGAAGCGAATCCTGATTTTGCATGGCAGCAATTGATTGGCAAAGGTATTGCACCAAAATCCAATAAAAGCTGTAGTAATCCAATTAATGCCAATTTGGAATTAGCTAAAAAATTAGGTGTTTCAGGTACACCTGCAATTATTTTTTCTAATGGTTACCGTGTTTTAGGTGCCCATCCTGCCAGTGAAATTGAAGCAATGTGGCGTGAATTAGGTTTATAGTTGATTCAGTAAAATGCTAAAAAAGCCCTAAATTTTAGGGCTTTTTTATAGATATTTTTAAGATTTTTTACTTAACATGTTGTAAATAAATAAAATGATAATTGCACCGATAATGGAAGCAATAAAACCTGCGGCTGAGTTTTCACCATATAGACCAAGTAAGCGCCCAGCATAGGTCGCAAGCAAGGAACCTGCAATCCCAAGTACGGTTGTCATTAAGAAACCGGCTTTATCGTCACCTGGATGTAGCGCTCTGGCAATTAAACCTGCAACAAAACCCACGACAATTGCAACGATGAGTGACCACATAAGTTGTCTCCTCTAGAATTGATGATTGTTGTTTCAATTTTATCGATCTATTCTATGATTCAACATTAGTGCTCATCACTAAAGCCAAATTACGCTAAAAAATGTTGATTTTTTGTGCAAAAATCTCATTTAAAAAATAAAAAAGTGGCCTTCGGCCACTTTCTAATGCATGAGTCTTAAAGACCAATTTCACCAATAAATGGAATATGACGATATTTTTGATCGTAATCTAAGCCATAACCGACAATAAACTTATCTTCCACTTCAAAACCTAAAAACTTCACTTCAAGTTCGATTTCACGGCGTGAAGGTTTACTCACCAAAGTACACAACTCAATTGAGTTTGGTTCACGCGTTTTTAAAATCTCTAATACTTTACTTAAGGTATTGCCTGAATCGATAATATCTTCAACCACAAGTACGTCTTTACCGCGGATTTCGCCATCTAAATCTTTTAAGATTTTGACATCGCGTGTTGAAACTGTACCACCACCATAACTTGATACAGTCATAAAATCCAGTTCATGAGGTTTAGTAATAGTACGACAAAGATCAGCCATAAAGATTACTGAACCGCGAAGTAAGCCAATCAGCACTAGTTCTTTGTCGCTATTTGCATAATGTGCATTAATTTTGGCGCCAAGTTCTTGAACTTTCGCTTGAATTTCTTCAGCAGAAATCATCACCTTCATTTCAACAGACATGGGTAGATACCTAAAAAGCAAAATCAAAAATAAAAAAGGTGTTGACCTGCAACACCCCTAAACAATGTTTTAATTTTAAAGCATCTTGCCTGGTGTTGCACCCGTTTTAGTGTTGAAAATGTAACCGCAAGCGGCTAAGCGTCTTTATTTTAAGCCTGATAGACACATTGCCCAAATACGTAAGTCGCCACAATATTACGATCATCTCCCATGGTGACCAATGCAAATAAACTATCTTCTAGATTTTTAGCACGGCTTTGGCGTAGAGCTTGTAAGGCAGTGGCGTTTAAATCCAGCACGACAAAATCAGCCTCTTTACCTTGCTTAAAGTTACCCAACTTATCGTCTAAGCTTAAGGCTTTAGCACTACCTAAAGTCGCATGATACAGCGCCTCAAAGGCAGACAATTTATTGCCTTGTAACTGCTGCACTTTATAAGCTTCATTGAGGGTTTGTAGTTGGTTAAAGGAAGTACCTGCGCCAATATCTGTGCCTAAACCGACTTTAACTTGTTTTTCCCAAGCTTTGTGCAATGGGAATAAACCGCTACCTAAAAATAGGTTTGAGGTTGGGCAAAAGGCAATTGCTGAATCTGTATCATGCATACATTGCCATTCGTGTTCTTCTAAATGAACACAATGCGCGAATACTGATTTAGAACCAGTTAAGCCATAATGATGGTAGACATCTAAATAGCCATTTTGTGAAGGAAAAAGTTCTTTGACCCATGCGATTTCGTTCTTGTTTTCGCTTAAATGGGTATGTACATAAACATCTGGATACTCAGCTTTAAGCTGCCCTGCTTTTGTCAGTTGTGCTTCAGTAGAAGTGGGTGCAAAGCGTGGCGTAATGGCGTAGAGGTTACGTCCTTGACCATGCCACTTCTCAATAAGCGCTTTTGAATCGGTATAAGCGCTGTCTGCTGTGTCACAGAGGTCTTCAGGCGCATGACGATCCATTAAAACTTTACCTGCAATCACGCGCATATTTTTGCGAGTTGCAGCTTCAAACAAGGCATCAACTGATTCAGGATGCACTGTGGCAAAGACCAAAGCTGTCGTCGTACCGTTTTTGAGTAGTTCTTGAATAAAGAATTCGGCAATTTTCGTGGCGTATTCAGGCTCTTTAAATTGTAATTCTGTCGGGAAGGTATAAGTATTAAGCCACTCTAATAGTTGTTCGCCATACGCACCGATCATCTCAGTTTGTGGGAAATGAATATGCGTATCAATAAAACCAGGGACAATCAATTGTTGAGGATAATGCTCGACTGGAATGTTGGCATCTAACAAATGTTGACCATCTTGCCATGCACCAAAATAGGTAATTTTGCCATTTTGACTGATGAGTAAACCATCTTCTACATATCGCACTTGGTCGTGAATTTCACGCGCTTGGGCAACTGTATTCTGAATATCGAGGAAGCGACCGCGGATCGCCGTCGTTGCAATTACAGAAGACATTTTTAACCTGCGAGTTGTGTTTTTTCAATTGATTGTACCTAATATTGCTGACTCAAACTGTATAATGTTTACTCAGTCCCCATTCGGCTAAAATACGGCGATACAAAGTTGAGGAACGATCTGCTTCAAAATGTGCTTCCATCATTAAATCTAGCGGTAATTCTTCTGGTTTTTGCGATTCGACCATCTCTTGGTCTTCGGCAAAGATTTGCGCGTTAAAAGCATAAACAGCTTCTAAGTCGCCAGTTTGGTCAAAATTACGTGTTAAAGGCACAAATAAACGAGTTTTGTTGTGTGAGATAGGACAACAGGCATTTAAGATTTTGAGTACACCATCCTCAGGGAAATCTACGGTTAAAATTGCACTAAACGGTGGATATACTTCAAAGGTACGTTTCCATTCAAAATCTTGTGGGGCTAGATGTTGTAAGTCATGCGGATAGTTACTGATATCGCTGGTATAAACGCTCTTTAAACCATAATCTGTGCGTTCACTTTGGTATTTAGGTACCACAGGGTTGTCACGACGGGCAAAGGCTTGGTGATGCACCCAAGCAAAATGTGCTACATCAATAAAGCCTTCTAGTTGACGACCACTTGAACCTGCAATATCCACAAATGGCGGCAAGATTGCTTGATGCTCGGGTTGATCCCATGTGTCTAATACTGGAATATTGGCGCTATCAACATCACGACCAAAAATGCTCGTCCAAATCAGTCCATATCGCTCGAGCACAGGAAATTTAATTAAACGAAAGCGCTCAGAGATTTTTTTTAAATCAGGCTGAGCAGGAATTTTATTACATTGACCATCAGCACCATAATGCAGCCCATGATAAGGACAGATAATATTTTCATCTTCGACCCAACCTTTTGTGAGTGGGACACCTCGATGTGGGCAAATGTCCCGAACCAAATGAATTGCACCACTTTGCGTTTGATATAGCGCCATATTCACATCTAATAAAGTCACACGTTGTGGCTGCATCGACACATCTTGCACCCGTGCTACGGGATACCAATGTTGTGCGAGAATTTGCCAATCGCTGGCATCAAATTGACTATGACAGGGTTGATCAAACGGCTGTAGCGTCGGGATAATGGCATTCATGCTGTGTTCCTTAAAGATGTGGCTGAACACAACTACAATGCAAATTCTTTGCCAAGATAAAAGACAACTTTTGCCCTTTATCTTTAGGGCTTAAATGCGTAAAGTGTGAAAATTAATCAATTTAGAGCCAAGATTTGTATGTATTTTTGGAATAGCAAAGCCCTTGCCCATGAGTTGTCTGCCAATACTTTAGAAAAAAAACATTATAAAAATTATTATCTAATGACAGCTTTGTTGGTTTCTTTGGTGTACTACTATGGCATGTATTCACCTTACTTTAATTTAAATATTATTGCAGTTGAAGGTTTAATGACCTTAGCAATTATGGCGATCGGAATTCAAGCTGCTTATCGTGCCAATGGTGGGGATGATGGTGAACACTTTATTAGCCGTATTACTGCCTTATCTTTTCCAATTTTGGTGCAAACTACGCTAGCAGGTGTGGTATTTGGGGGCATTTTATTGGGTTTATATTTTGCCTTGAATTTAGAAGGCACCGCCTTTGACGAATGGTACGAATGGACAATCTCTGCTTTTACCCTATTTTTACAAATTTTATTTTTTAGTCGTTTAGTGTTTTATATGCGCCGTGTAGCAGCACATAGTATCTAAATAATAAGAAAGTGGCGAAAGCCACTTTTTTATTCGACAAAATAATGTGCAGCAAAATGCGCATCGTTACCAATCACCTCAAAGACATCTTCACGCAAGGACATGCCATGACATTGATCACCTACCATCCATAAACCTAAGGTCGGTAGCATGCCATCATATAATGGCGTTTTAACCCATCTTTGCATCACATAACCAGATTGATCATATTCATCAAAATGAAAACTGCCCGAAGCAGCGCCATAATCTAGATTATTTTGAACGATGTTGATATTGGCGCCTTCGCGTGACAATACTGGTTTACGTGCCCATTTGCCTTGATAATTATGCTGTGGATCATAAATATGCGTTTCAGCCAGTAAGGGATGATTTGGATAACGTTGCCATAGCTCAACTAAGAGGGCTTTATTAGATAAAAGCATTTTCCAACACGGTTCGATCCAATCTATGTTTACTTCAGGTCGAAGAAACTGGCTAAATTGTTCTTGCCATAACCATTCCCAAGGGTACAACTTAAATAGATGCCGAATTGGTTGTTCGGCTAGATCAACAAAGTCGGTTTCATCCCAACCAATGTTTTCCATAGATAATTCATGAACATTCAGTCCCGCTTGGAAAGCAGTATCCATGAGATATTCTAAATTGCCCCAATCTTCACGACCTGCTTCTTGGCAGGCAGCGAAATGTATATGTTGACCTGCGCTGTACATGTGTTGCCAACGTGCAATGAGTGCTTCGTGAATACTATTAAATTGATCACGATTGGCAATATGTTGTACTTGCTCTAGCCAATGCCACTGCGCCACCGAAGCTTCGAGTAAACCAGTTGGCGTGTCAGCGTTGTATTCGAGCATTTTAATATTCTGACCATCATAAGCAAAGTCAAAACGCCCATAGAGCATGGGACTTTGTTTGCGCCATGAGTCTTCAATACAAGCAATGGCAGCAGGTGCAAGTTTAAAATAATCAGGATAATTGCCCTGTTGTACCATGTCTGCGACAAGGTCTAAGCACATCGCATGTAATTCATTGCTGGCATCTTCAAGCTGTTCAATCTGTTGCAGACTAAACTCATAGGCGACACCCTCAGACCAATACATGGAGCCGTCGCGTGAAGCCAAATCAAAATAATCGAAGCCAATGTCACGCTGCTGCTGTTGCCAATCTTGACGCGGTGGCAGTAACACCCGTTTCATATTTTAGCCTCCGAAAGATGTTCCACCGGTTGCACGTCCAAAACCGCCACGGCGAATAGGTTTAGATTTAGCATCTTTAAAAACATGTTGCGACATAACAGGTTGATTGATATGACGTGTGCCTTGAGCAGTTAAAGTACGACCTAGGTATTTGACTTTACGGTTATTGCTATAGTACTGCGGACCAATATAGAAAATTTGATAGTTGCTTGAGGCAGTGCGATAAGAGCTGGTGCTGTTATAAGGCTCACACAGGTTTTGGTCCCAATCTTGGCTACAATAATATTGGCTGTTATAGATATCTTGTTGCAAGCGACCAGAATTACTACACGCAGCCAATAATACTGGAACTACGACCAAACTCAGTTTTTTGCTGCGCATGTATCAGACCTTTAAGGCTATTTCTTAATATAAAATGAACTTTAAGCATAGGCAGCTGATGAATTAAAGTACAGCATTTTTGCGACCAAAATATAGTAAATTTCCATAAAAAAAGCCCGACCTAAGTCGGGCTTAAATATTTTGTTTTATAGCATTTCTTGACGTTTACTATGTCGAATAGATAACCATGCTGTAATACCTAACACCACGACAATAAAGCTCAGTGAAATCCAAATTGGCATATGGAACACATCTAGCATTAGCATCTTAAAGCCGATAAACAATAAGATAATACCTAAGCCATACGGTAAATAATGCATTTTAGATGCAGCGCCTGACAGTAAAAAGAACATTGCGCGGAGGCCTAAAATTGCCATTAAGTTAGCGGTCAATACAATGAATGGATCAGAGGTGACTGCAAAGATCGCAGGAATAGAGTCGACTGCAAAAATTACGTCCGATGCTTCTACTAATAACAACACTAAAAATAAAGGTGTGGCCCATAACATACCATTTTCACGGACAAAGAATTTATTGCCGTGCATTTGCGGTGTAATGCGCATGTGCTTACGTAGGAATTTTAAGATCGCCATATCTTCGATATTGGTATCTTCTTCGTCCTGACCTTTTAAGAATTTGAAGCCGGTATATACCAAGAATGCACCAAAGATATACAAGACCCAAGAGAATTCTTGAACAAACCAAGCGCCAATAAAAATAAAGATGGTACGTAAAATAATTGCACCAAGTACTCCATAGAGTAACAATTGGCGCTGTAATGCGGGTGGAATTGCAAAGGCTGCAAAAATCATTAGCCAAACGAAGACGTTATCCACTGCCAAAGATTTTTCGAGTAAGTAACCGGCAAAGTATTCCATCACTTTGGCATTGGCGATGGTCACGCCCGCAGTCTGTTGTAAATACAGCCACAGTCCGCCACCAAATAAAGCCGCAACAGTCACCCATGCGATGCTCCAATAGGCAGCAGTTTTAATTTTAACGTCTTGACCTTGGTTTTGGCGAAAGCCTAAAAAGTCGATGACTAACATGACAGTCACTAGGCCAAAAAACGCCAAGTACAGCCAAAGATTGCCAATAGTTTCCATGTGTGTGCTCCACATCAAGCAACTGGCCATAAAAAAACCTTGACCAGTTGCTAGACACAATTTGTCTATAACAACATGATCAAGGTCTTGCCTACATGGTGATCCTAAAACGTGATCATCATGCTCAGATACCGACTTTTTGCAAAGTGTAATGACGATAGTCTGACACCTAAGCGACGATGTAGCTTAGGCTTGGAGGAGGCTACTCCCCTTGTTCAAAATAAATTTTGTTTTGAGCGAAGCTCAAATATGGCTTAAGCATGGCACAATTTATGGTAAAGGGCAATTTCTATACTGTGCTAATTAGGTAAAAAATCCCTGCGTTGCACTAAATAAAGAGCCAACATGCTACCAATCAGGGCAAGACTCCCGCCCACTATACCAATATAGGCTAAGCCTAAATGTTCAATCACTAAACTGCCCAACAGGGCCCCAGTCCCAATGCCTACGTTATATAGGCCTGAAAAAATTGCCATCGCGACATCGGTGGCATCATGTGCTAGATTTAAGGTTTTCGCTTGTTGAGCTAGACCAAAACAAATAATACCAATACCCCAAAATAAACTTAAACAGCTAAGCGCTATAAAACTTTGGCTCATGGGTAGCAGTAACAATAAGGAAATCGATAATAACAAGCAGCTTAATGGAATTGCAGTACGGGTTAATTTCACTGCAAATTTACCAAATAGATAAGAGCCAACAAAACCTGCAGCGCCAAATGCTAAAAGGAAACACGTAGTTTGGTAAGAACTCAATTTCGCTACTATCAAACTAAATGGTTCAATATAGCTATAGGCAGTAAATTGCGCCGTGATGATGATAATAGTTAACGCAAAAACCAGCAGTAGACTAGGACGACGTACAAATAATTTTAAGCTTTGCGCAGAGCCAGCATTAATGCTTGGTAAGCGTGGTAAGGTTTTAGCTAAGATAAGACAAACCAAGCTGGCGCCAAGACCAATTAAAGCAAAGCTATTGCGCCACCCATAAGCCTCGCCAATCATGCGCCCAAGTGGAATGCCTAAGACCATAGCTAAGGCAGTCCCTGTGGCTAATAAACCGAGTGCCTGAAACGCTTTACCTTGTGGTGCAACTCGCACCGCCAAAGATGCTGTAATTGACCAAAATAAAGCATGCGCAATTGCAATGCCAATCCGACTAAGCATTAACATGCCAAAACTTGAGGCAAAATAAGAGCCAACATGACTGACAATAAAGGTGATAAACACCAAGATTAATAGTAAACGCCGCTCAATATTTTGAGTGAGTAACATGATGGGTAATGACAATAAGGCCACTACCCATGCGTAAATGGTGAGCATAATACCCACATCTGTAGCAGGCATATGAAAGCTGCGACCAATATCACTTAGCAATGCAACAGGGATAAATTCCGTGGTATTAAAAATAAAAGCCGCAAAGGCTAAACCAATCACACAAATCCATTGTCGTGTGGTGTTTGGGAGTGAGTGCGCAGACATAAGAAAAGTCGCTAAAAAATATGTGCTGAGTTTAGGCTGATCCTTCACTGCTGTTAAGCGACAATTTGCCAAAATAAACACAACAGTGTAAGCCGCAGAATCTGTAATGATTAATGGATGGAACAGAAAAGAAGGTCATAAAATATGGATATTGAGCATCTAGATAGCCCAACCAAAGGTGCATTTTTTATTTTTGAAAACGAGCAACGTTTAGCAGAGATGGAATATACATGGGCAGGTGATGATAAATTTATCATTGAACATACCATGGTGAGTGATGAGCTGAAAGGTCAAGGCGTAGGACGCAAATTACTGGATCGTGCTGTAGCTTTTGCACGAGACAAAAAAATCAAAATTATGCCACTCTGCCCTTTTGCTAAGTCTGTATTTGATAAAGATCCGAGCATTGCTGATGTTTTATACTAAGCTATGAATCATGCCCAATAAGGAACAACAATGAATTTTCAACATCAAGATAATGGACGTAAAGGTGAGTTTTTTCTAAATAATGAGCAAGGTCAGCGTATTGCTGAAATTAGTTATGTTTGGAGCAATGAGTATACTATTATTGCCGACCATACATGGGTTGATGATTCTCTACGAGGTCAAGGTATGGCACGTCAATTGTTAGATCATTTAGCGGAATTTGCCCGTGAAAAATCATTAAAGATTATTGCAACCTGTTCTTATGTGCTGGTGATGTTTAAACGTGACTCCAAAGCTTTTGCTGATGTTGCGGCTTAAATCAAAAAGCCCGCGATTGCGGGCCTTTTAATATGCAAGATTTAAGCTTTGAGTGCCGCAATTAGTTTTTGATGTAAACCATCAAAACCACCGTTAGACATAATCACCACAGCATCGCCCTCACCTGCTTGTTGGCTAACTTTAGCAATAATTTCATCTAAGCTACGAGCAACCATCGCTTGGTTGGACGCAGCATCAATCACAGGTTGTAGATCCCAATCTAAACCTTCGGGTTGATACCAAATCACTTCATCAGCTAGACGTGCTGAATGTGCTAAACCATCTTTATGACTACCCATACGCATGGTATTGGAACGTGGTTCAATAACTGCCCACAGCTTACGTTCACCTAAACGCTTACGTGCGCCTTCAAGGGTGGTATCAATGGCAGTTGGGTGATGGGCAAAGTCATCATAGACTTCGATGCCACGTACAGTGCCTAAAAGCTCCATACGACGTTTTACACCGCCAAAATTAGACAAAGCTTCACATGCTGTGTCAATTGCAACCCCAACATGTTCAGCTGCGGCAATCGTGGCTAAGGCATTGGCAACACTATGCTGCCCCGTCATATTCCAGCGAACTTCACCTTTCACTACGCCGTGTTGCAACACTTTAAAATGTGAACCATCAGCAGATAATTGCTCAGCATATAATTCAGCTTTCGCATTGGCATCTAATGAGGTACGTACCACAGGCGTCCAGCAGCCTTGTTCTAGTACTTCATCAATATTGCTTTCAGTCATTGGTGCAATAATCCGACCTTCTGATGGAATAGTACGTACTAAATGATGGAACTGTTTTTGAATAGCGGCAAGATCATCAAAAATATCCGCATGGTCAAATTCTAAGTTATTCAAAATGGCAGTTTTTGGGTGGTAATGCACGAATTTAGAACGCTTATCAAAGAATGCAGAATCATATTCATCGGCTTCGACACAGAAGTATTTACCGACACCTAAACGCGCACTCTCTTTAAAGCCAAGTGGTACACCACCAATTAAGAAACCCGGTTCTAAGCCAGCTTGATCGAGTACCCAAGCTAGCATGGTTGTAGTTGTGGTTTTACCATGTGTACCAGCAACACCTAATACATGTTTACCTTGTAGTACATGATCGGCTAAAAACTGTGGACCTGAAATATATGCTAAGCCTTCATTTAACATATATTCTACTGCATCAATGCCGCGCTTCATGGCATTGCCCACAATCACCAAATCTGGGTGTGGTTGCAAGTGACTACGGTCATAGCCTTGCATTAAGGTAATGCCTGCATTTTCAAGTTGGGTCGACATCGGTGGATACACATTCTGATCTGAACCTGTAACCGTATGTCCAAGATCGCGTGCTAACAATGCCAATGAGCCCATAAAGGTGCCGCAAATACCCAAAATATGCAGATGCATACGCTTAACTCCACTGCGTTTTATCACAAGCTTAGTGCTGTGTTGAATAATAGAATGAAGCAAACCATAGCAAGGCTATCTGTGAAAAGATAGTTTTTCTTATGCTAGATGATGCAAAAAAATTGCAGAACGATTTAGTATTTACAGCAAAAAACTTACACTAACGCTTCTATAAACTTTTAGACACGCTCATGCTATTTCCTTTGCTGTTATTGATTATTGCCAACTGTTTTATGACCCTTGCATGGTATGGTCATTTAAAGTTTTTACCGCATGATGCACCCATGTGGCAGGCGATTTTATTCAGTTGGGTGATTGCTTTATTTGAATATAGTTTAATGATTCCTGCGACAAAATTATTGGCACAGCAGGGTTGGGCTGTGGGGCAAATGAAAATTACCCAAGAAGTGGTCACCTTGTTGGTTTTTGTACCATTTATGATTTTTCTATTTAAACAGCCATTTAAGTTAGATTATATTTGGGCAGCTTTGTGTTTATGCGGTTGTATTTATTTTGTATTCCGTGGTCAATAAGCAATTCATTCTATAGATAAAATGCAAATTTAAATAAAAAAATAATAAAAATCGTGCGTTGCTTTGACCGTTAAATTTTGGTCATTGCTATTTTAAGGCTATAATGGGCCTTGATTCATGAGAGCTTGGACGCTCGTCCAAGGTCTGTCTTTCCTTACTTCAGTTGGAATATTTGCAATGAACGCGGCTGCTACACAAGATGCTCCTTTAGTTGGAATTATCATGGGTTCTCAATCAGATTGGGCAACTTTAGAACACACTGCCAATATGCTTAAGCAGCTTGGTGTACCTTTCGAAGCCGAAGTCGTTTCTGCACACCGTACCCCAGACCGTCTATTTGAATACGCAGAACAAGCGCGTGACCGTGGTATTCAAGTGATTATTGCGGGCGCAGGTGGCGCAGCACATTTACCGGGTATGTGTGCTGCAAAAACTGATTTACCTGTTTTGGGTGTGCCTGTGAAATCTTCAATCTTAAATGGTGTGGATTCATTACTTTCTATTGTACAAATGCCAGCAGGTATTGCGGTAGGTACTTTAGCGATTGGCCCTGCGGGTGCAACCAATGCGGCAATTATGGCAGCACAAATTTTAGGCTTAACACGTCCTGAAATTGCTAAAAATGTAGCAGATTTCCGTGCAGCACAAACTGAAAAAGTGGCAAGTAAAAATATTCCGGGTCAGGCATAAAACGGGACATAGGTTATGAAAAAAACCATCGGTATTTTTGGTGGCGGTCAGCTCGGTCGTATGATGGCGCAAGCGGCATTACCTCTAAATATTCAATGTACCTTCTTTGAAGCCAGTACAGATTGTCCATCTGCAGCACTCGGTCAAGTTTATTCAACTCAAGCGCCTCACGGTTTACAGGACTTTATTCAAAGTGCTGATGTGTTTAGCTTAGAGTTTGAAAATACGCCATTGGCTGATGTGGATGTGTTGACCCAGCAAAAAGATTTGCATCCACCACGCCAAGCTTTAGCCATTGCACAGCATCGTCTTTCAGAAAAAGCTTTGTTTGATGAATTGGCTATTCCTGTAGCACCGTATAAAGCTGTGACATCTATTGAAAGCTTAACTGCTGCCGTGGCTGAACTCGGTTTACCGATCGTACTTAAAACTTCGCGTGGTGGTTACGACGGTAAAGGTCAATTTGTATTGCGTAGTGCAGATCAAATTGAGCAAGCATGGGCAGAACTTGGCCCTGCCGGCGAACTGATTGCAGAAAGTTTTGTCACATTCTCGCGTGAAGTTTCAATTATTGCAGTACGTGGTCAAAATGGTGAAGTAAAAACTTGGCCATTGGCTGAAAACCATCATCACAATGGTATCTTGTCGCACTCGATTGTACCTGCGCCAAATAGTGCAGACCTACAACCTGTAGCAGAAGACTACATCACGCGTTTACTCAATCACTTAAACTATGTGGGTGTGTTAACTTTAGAGTTATTTGTCACCGACAAAGGTTTATATGCCAACGAGATGGCACCGCGTGTGCATAACTCAGGGCATTGGTCGATTGAAGGTGCGGTGTGCTCACAATTTGAAAACCATGTACGTGCAGTAGCAGGTTTACCACTCGGTTCAACTGAGATTATTCATCCAAGCGTGTTGGTGAATATTATTGGTCAACATCCTAAAACTGAAGACGTTTTGGCTTTAGAAGGTGCGCATTTACATCTGTATAATAAATCTGAACGTACAGGTCGTAAGATTGGTCATATTACCTTGATGCCTAATGATTCAGCACAGTTGACCACCTTGTGTCGTCAGTTGGCAAAAATCTTACCTAATCCATTGGCACTCAGCGAAGATATGAACATCTAAGCAGTCAATTGGCCAATAAAAAAGCGATCACCGAGTGGGTCGCTTTTTTTATTGTGTAAATTCAGGCAGAATTCGCCTCCTTCGCATTCGCATGCATATTGGTTTTGATCGTCAATCACAATATTCTCCCACCTTTGTGATACAGCACGGTCTTAACCAATACTTAAAATGCTGCGCTAAAATTTAAATTCAAAATAAGCATGACGATTTTTTTAACGCTAAAAAATCTAAAATTTGTCCACAATCACAACTTATCCACTTAATAATCCATAGACTTATCAACAGAATTATCCAGTTTTTAGATAGTTTAAATTTAAATATTTTTCTTTAAATTTAAAAAAATCCTCATTATTTCAACAAGCTTATTTAATTAGCTTACTTTTTAAATTTAAAACTATATTGCCTGGCGAAGATTTTAAATTTAAATCGCAGTTATGAATTTAAATTTACCGAATATGACTTTAATTTTTAGTGCAGAATGCTAAGGTAAAGAAAATTTAAATTTAAAAAGGGATGTTATGCAACGCATTGCTTTGCTTTTAGGGTCATTGACTTTAGCCATGACGGCTCAGGCAGAATTGCTGATCAATGGTAAGCCAGTTTCAGTGACATCAGGCGCTATTTCGTCAGCTCACTATAGTACACATAATAATTTTCAAAGTTGCTTAAATAATTTGCGTAGTCAGGCGATTGCTAAAGGGGTATCAGCTGCCAGTTACGTGCGTTATACCCAAAATCTCAGTCCAGATTATTCTGTAATTGAACGATTAAACTACCAACCAGAGTTTTCTACACCAATTTGGGATTATTTATCAGGTTTGGTGGATGAAGAACGCGTGCAATTAGGGCGTCAAAAACTTGCTGAACATCGTTCAGTATTAAATCGTGTAGAAGCCGCTTATGGTGTACCTGCCCATGTAGTGGTTGCAGTTTGGGGCGTAGAAAGCAATTTTGGCGATATTTCTGGTAAATATCCCTTATTACAAGCTTTGGGTACTTTAAGTTGTGAAGGGCGTCGCCAAAGTTATTTCCGTGGTGAGTTTTTTGCCGCGATGCGTATTTTGCAACGCGGTGATGTGAGTCAAGAGCAACTTAAAGGTTCATGGGCTGGGGCATTTGGTCATACCCAGTTTATGCCAACTACTTACGAAGAGTTAGCCGTTGATTTTGATGGTGACGGACGTCGTAATTTAGTCTCAAGTACTACAGATGCTTTAGCATCCACCGCAAATTTCTTAAAAAAACGCGGTTGGCAAACTGGTCAACCATGGGGCTTTGAAGTGAAGCTGCCAGCGGGTATGTCCCTAAATGGTGAAAGCCGCCGTAATAAAAAATCTTTGCAGCATTGGCTAGATCGTGGTGTAGTACGTGCTGATGGTGCGCCCTTGATACAAGGCAATTTAAGCTATTCTTCGCAAGCTGGTTTGATGGCACCAGCAGGTGCTAATGGTCCAGCATTTTTAGTCTTTAAAAACTTTGATGCGATTTATGCTTACAATGCAGCAGAAAGTTATGCTTTAGCCATTGCACATTTATCTGATCGAATTCGTGGTCAAGGCCCATTCATGCAGTCATGGCCAACCGATGATGCAGGGACTTCGCGTGCAGAACGTCGTGAAATTCAAAATATGTTATTAGAACGTGGTCATGATATTGGTACAGCAGATGGTTTAATTGGCGATAAAACTCGCAAAGCGATTATGGCTGAGCAAACCCGTTTAGGTCTGGTGGCAACGGGGCGGGCAGGGCAGAAAATCCTGCAAGCCTTACGCCAAGATCGTGCTCGTCAGCTCATGCGTTAAATTGCAACAAAAAAAGGTCTGTAGTTACAGACCTTTTTTATTTTTAAGATTAGTCACATAGTTTAACTGCATCTAACAAATCAAAAACAATGGTGGTCACATCTTGGCTTAAATTACGGTTATTAAAAATTTCATAAGCGCTAATAGTAATATCTGTATCGCTTGGTAATTGACGTTGTTCTTCTTCAATTAAGTCATTAATTGGCAATAAAGTTTGTTTTACTTGTAAATGCAAAACATCTTCAAAGTTAATATTATCCTCTTCGAGCTCAATCATTTTCTCATTAAAATAAGGCAATAAAATTGAATGTAAGTAAGGGCCAATTTCAACAATATCAAAGATTTCAATATCGCGAGTTTCTTCAACAGTGCTGATATGGTCATTTGCTTCAATCAGAATATGGTAGTAACTCACAAGCCTCTCCAAAGATGTTTTGTTCTCATAGAAGCTTCACAATAGCATGAAAAACTTGGATGTGTTGGAGATTAAAGAAAATACGCCTATAAAAAGTAAGGGATTTTTACACTATAAAATCAATTTAAACTATTGTTTAAGTAAAAGTTTTAAATCAGCTGGGCTTAACTGAAAATTTGTTGCATCTTGCTTTTGTAAAATAGGATGCATTAAACCATAAGGGTCATCATGATGTGGTAAGCCCAAAGCATGACCAAATTCATGTGCCAAAGTTAAGCGTAAATCATCTTTAGAACTAAACTCATAAATCGCAATCTGCCTACCATTAAATAAGCCTTTATCAAATTTTTTACCAGAAAAGCGCGCATTAAAGCCAGAAACTTCTTGGGAAAGTTCCGCGTTTAAGGTATTTAATTCGCTGACTTCCTGATTTAGGATCTGAATTTTTTGATTATGCGTCGCAATTTGATCCGTTAAGCGCTGCTGTTGTTGCTGTAAATGTAATTTTTGATCTTGTAGGGCAAAACGTTGTTCGGCAGATGCACCACCACGCGCATTCAAATGTTGGACTTGCTGATTATATAAGTGGGTCGCTTGATTCAGATCATCGCGTTTTTGACTGAGCTGTTGTTGCAACGCTTGAATGTGCTGCTTGAGTTGTTCAGCTTGTAAATGGCGTTGCTGCCAGAGCGCTTGTCTAGATTCAATATACTCGAGTTGTTGTTGACGAGAATTACTTTCTAACTGCCTTTCATCATAAATTAAATCAATGGTGAGTTTGGCCTTTGGGTCATACACAAAGTAATCTTTACCGCCGGCTTGTTGCCAAATGTGCGTCGCTTCTACTGCCAGTTTTTCTACTTCAGAAGGGCTAATGCCAAAACGTGGATCAATTTCCCCAATACGATAGCGAATGCGCTGATCAAAAGGCGCTAAAATCCTTTCACTGATTGGATTTTGCCTCAGATGCGGATAGTGAATGTTTTGATACAGCAGACAAAAACCAAATCCAAGCAACAGCAATAACAACAAAAAACGCAGCATAAACTTTATCTTTATATTTTTTAACTAATTTAGCGCAAATTTTTCGCAGAAAAAATAGCTTTATGTGTGATCAAATATTAATTAATAAGGCTTAGGCCTATAAAAAAACCGCGCTTACGCGCGGTCTTTTGTAGATGACAAATTATTTTTTGTCGTCTTTTACTTCTTTGAATTCAGCATCTACAACGCCGTCATCTGCTTTTTGTGCCTGACTTGCATCACCTTGGAACGCGTTAGGGTCAAAACCTTGCGCGCCACCCGCTTGTTGAGCAGCTTCATAAGCACGTTGAGTGATTGGCATAATGATGTTTTGCAGCGCTTCAGTTTTCGCTTTAATTTCTTCAACATCATTTTCTTTAGTCGCAGCTTCTAATTCAGAAACAGCAGTTTCAACCGCAGTTTTTTCGTCAGCTGTTACTTGTTCGCCAAGATCTTTTACTGCTTTTTGAGAAGAAGCAACTAAAGCATCTGCTTCGTTACGTGCTTTTGCAAGCTCTTCAAATTTACGATCTTCTTCAGCATTCGCTTCAGCGTCACGGATCATTGCTTCGATTTCAGCATCAGACAAACCTGAGTTTGCTTTAATCTGGATTGATTGCTCTTTACCAGTGCTCTTATCTTTTGCAGATACTTTCAAGATACCATCAGCGTTGATATCGAAAGATACTTCAATTTGTGGCACACCGCGTGGAGCAGGTGGGATGTCGCCTAATTGGAAGTTACCTAACAATTTGTTTTGCTGAGCCATTTTACGTTCACCTTGGTAAACAGAAATGTCTACAGCAGGTTGGTTGTCAGCAGCAGTTGAGAACACTTGAGATTTCTTCGCAGGAATCGTGGTGTTTTTCTCGATGATTGCTGTTAACACGCCGCCCATTGTTTCGATACCAAGGGTAAGTGGAGTCACGTCAAGTAAAAGTACGTCAGTTTTGTCACCTGAAAGTACCGCACCTTGAATCGCAGCACCCATTGCTACAGCTTCGTCTGGGTTCACGTCTTTACGTGGCTCACGACCAAAGAACTCTTGTACTTTTTGTTGTACAAGTGGCATACGTGATTGACCACCAACTAAAATTACGTCAGAGATGTCGCTTGTTGAAAGACCAGCATCTTTAAGTGCAATCTTACATGGCTCAATGGTACGCGCAACTAAGTCAGCAACTAAACCTTCAAGTTTTGCACGCGTTACGTTGATCACTAAGTGTTTAGGACCAGTTGCATCGGCAGTGATGTATGGTAGGTTGATTTCAGTTGCGTTAGAAGATGAAAGTTCGATCTTGGCTTTTTCAGCAGCTTCTTTTAAACGTTGCAGCGCAAGCGGATCTTGTTTCAAGTTTACGTTTTGCTCTTTCTTGAATTCTTCAACAAGGAATTCAATTAAAGCGTTATCGAAGTCTTCACCACCTAAGAATGTATCACCGTTTGTAGACAACACTTCAATTTGTTGGTCGCCATCAAGGTCAGCGATTTCAATGATTGATACGTCAAAAGTACCACCACCTAAGTCGTAAACCGCGATTTTACGGTCGCCTTCTTTTTTGTCCATACCGAACGCAAGTGCAGCTGCAGTTGGTTCGTTGATGATACGTTTAACTTCTAAACCTGCAATTTTACCTGCATCTTTCGTCGCTTGACGCTGTGCATCGTTGAAGTAAGCAGGAACAGTAATAACTGCTTCAGTTACTGTTTCACCTAAGTAATCTTCAGCTGTTTTCTTCATCTTTTTCAAGATTTCAGCAGAGATTTGCTGTGGAGCAAGTTTCTTGTCGTTTACATCAACCCAAGCATCGCCATTGTCTGCTTTGATGATTTTGTATGGTACAAGACCGATATCTTTTTGTACGGCTTGGTCTTGGTACTTACGACCGATCAAACGTTTGATCGCGAATAAAGTGTTTTTAGGGTTGGTTACTGCTTGACGTTTTGCAGATTGACCTACAAGGATCTCGCCATCTTTATACGCAATAATCGATGGAGTTGTACGTGCGCCTTCAGCGTTTTCGATTACTTTAACGTTGTCGCCTTCAAGTACTGCTACGCAAGAGTTTGTAGTACCTAAGTCAATACCAATGATTTTAGCCATTTGGGTGTTTCCTCAATAATTCTGTTGTGATGTTTCACTTGTTATTCGATATGAGAGCCATTGAAGATTTTTCAAGTAAATTTTTTGAAAATATTTTCTAAGCTCTCGAATTTTTTGCTTTTAAGCACCAACCATAACCATAGCAGGACGTAATAAACGACCATTTAGGCTATAGCCTTTTTGTAATACTGTGCCAATTTCGTTGGCTTTCGCATCTGGAGCAATACCCACAGCCTGATGCAAATCTGCATTAAAGCCATTTGCGGTATCTACAACGACAACACCAAATTTTTCTAAAGTAGTCAGCAGACCTTTAAGGGTAAGTTCAACACCTTCAGATAAAGGCGTTTTTTCTTCACCAACAGCAGCAATCGCACGCTCTAGGTTATCCACTGTATCAAGCAATTCTTTAGCGAACTTTTCTAAAACAGCTTCTTTATGTTTGTCAGATTCGCGTTGAATACGCTCTACACTTTTTTGCGCTTCGTAAACTGCATTCGCAGTACGTGCTTTTTCTAGCTTTAGGTCACCTTCGAGCTGGGCAATTTGCTCTTGTAAAGATTCAACGGTAACTTCAGCCTGCTCAGTTTCGGCTTGAGTTTGCGCTGTTGTTGGTTCCGCTTGCTCTAAGTCTTGAGCTTGCTCATTTTGCTCAGTCGCCATTGCTTTACTCCGTTTGAATGGGTTCTTAAACATGTACAGTCCTTTGGCATCAGCTCTAACTCTGTTAACTCTGAACTGCCATGAGTTTGATAAATTTCATGATTGCTAATAGAAATCGGGGCGGGGATTGGAAATTCAAGCATTAAACCCATTAAATCTAGAAATAATCTGTGTTGCATGATTTTTAACATGCGCTGAATTAAGGCTTGAATAACAAGCAGCATATTTAAAATTATCAGCAAAATCAGCTGATTTGACTCTAAAAGCTTACGGAATAAATCATTTATATGATAAAAAATTTAGTTTAAGATTATGAAATTTAATATTTTATTATAATTATGAACACTTGTAGGGGGAGGATTTATATTTAAAAACGATCAATATTTGACTAAATAAGTATTTCTCAAATGAGTGGTTTTTGCATACTATTTATTCAGATTCTATGGCTGTAGTTTCCTTTTCGATATTTTGAAATGTGTTTTTCAGGACTTATCCAACCTCTGGATGAGTCTTTTTTTTGCCCAAAAAAGAAGCGCTTGAGACGCTTCTGATTTTGGACTTAGCGCTGTCGTTGCTGTTCAAAATATTTAATGGCTTGTTGACGCTTTTCTTCATTGCTGCGACGTTGTTCAGCAGCACGTTTTTGCTGATCAGCTTGTCGATCTCTTTTTAACTGTTCTTGGCGTTGTTTTTGCGCATTTTGTTCACGCTGACGTTGTTGAAGCTGTTGTTCACGTTTACGTTGCTGTTCAAGTTGCTCACGACGTTTACGGTCTAAATTTTGATGACGATCACGTTGTTGCTGTAATTGCTGTTCACGTCGTTTTTGTTCCAATTGACTACGTTCGCGTTGTTGTTGTAAACGCTGACGCTCTAATTCATTTTTTTGACGCTGAAGTTGTAATTGGCGGTTACGGTTTTGTTCAGCTAAACGACGACGCTCTAGCTCTAAGCGTTGACGTTGTTGCAAGTCATAACGATTGTCGTAGTTGCGGTCGTAACTACGATCATAACGACCATCGTAATAACCATCTTCTGGAAAAGCCACACAACCCACAGCTAAAAATGTGGTCGCCAGCGACAATAATATAAGTTTTTTAGCCATGCTGCTGATCCTTATGCCAAAATCTAAACTATAAATAGCATAACGGATAGATCAAGCGCGCTGTGTTATAGATTAGATGACTTATATAACGATATAGTGGCAAAAGACTTTGATCATGTAGAAATTATGAAGATATTGAGCTTAATTTAGGAATCACAATAAATGATAACAATAAAACAAATAGTGCAGCGTAGCCGAGTTCCTGCCGTGCGGCTGATTGATCATTTGCCGCAATTTAGCCAACGTGCCTTGGTAAAACTGTTGGGTTATCCTTATGACTATCCACAACTCGATCCATTAACAGCATGTTTAATGGCAATGCAACACAAGCAAGGTCGTGCAGGTTTTCTAGCGCAAGATTTATCCCGCACACGTCAGTATTATGAACAAAAAATAAAGCTGTTATCTACTTATAAAACTAAGATTCGACAGATTCAAGATTTACGTTTGCCCTTAGCCAGTGGCACGCTCAAAGCACGCCATTATCATCCGCAGCCAAATAAAAAATTAGCTATGTTAGTGTTTTATCATGGAGGTGGTTTTGTAGCAGGTAGTCTAGACACGCATGATGAAATTTGTCGCTTACTGGCCAAAACCATGCAAGTGCAAGTATTAAGTGTGCAGTATCCTTTAGCACCTGAGGCCAATCCACAGCAGGTCATTGAGGCGAGTCAGCAAGCACTAGAATGGGTTTATCAAAATCGTCGTCAACTAAATATTTATAAAGGTCGCATTGCGATTGCTGGTGATAGTGCTGGCGGCAATATTTGTGCAGTCGTGGCACAGCGCAGTATTCAACAAGCTTATGCGGTCAAGGCACAATTACTGATTTATCCTTGTATTGATTTGCAATATAGCTATCCTTCGCAACAACGCTTTGCTTATGGTTTAAGCTTAACTGCAACTGATGTGAAACGCGTGAAACAACTGTATGCTGAACAACATCATGTAGAATTTGATGATCCGCTGATCTCGCCTGTGTATGCCGAGCCAAATCCATCTTTAGCTGCAAGCTTTATTGTGACAGCAGGGCATGATGTATTGCGTGATGAGGCGGAATTTTACGCAGAAAAGTTGGCTGCTCATGGCTGTAAAGTCCAATATCAAACTTATATAGAGCAAGCACATGGATTTATCCACTTAACAGCTATTTCCAAACAGGCAAAAAAATGCTGCTTAGACATTGCTAAGCAATTTAAAAAGTTTTGGTGGGCGCATGCTTAAGGTGTTTCACGTGAAACATGCTTGAGCTGCTGCACCTTAGCTTCGGGTAAGATCAGTTGTACTTCTGGCATATAAAAACTATGGATATAGCGTGCGTGATTAAAATTTGGAAATAATCCATCGGTATTGTGCCATTGCACCGATTTTAATTTACATAACTTACCGCGAAATTGAGGTGTAAACACATAGCGCTGGCCTTGCCAATGTTGCTGTACGTTTAAAATACTGTCGGGCAATTGGTGACTATTAATATAAAAGCTCGCATTATTTTTCGCATGATTTAGTTGAATCATCATACTGTGCTCTGCTGTCTTAATTTCGCAATACATGGCTGTATTGGTCTGGATCCAATTAAACTCTGCTAACTCTTTAGGCAGACCCCAAAAGGTCTGTCCAGATAAGATGGATTCTGGATGAGAAACTAAAATTTTAACGATGGAGGAATAACGCTGTCTTTGTTGTGTAGGATGATCGACAATAAATAACGCATCATAAACGCCAATTGGGGTAGATTGATAACGTAGTAAAACTACATGCAGCATATGCCCAGTACGAGAAGCCTGTAAATTAAAGGCTTTGGCATGCTGTAAAAACTGTGGACTGGCCCAGTAATTTAAAATATAGGCTTCACCATGGCATTGCCAAGGTGGATAGTGTTTCAGCTCAGCTAAGTGTTGTCGTTGTGTCATATCAATTCCCTTTTTGATGATTACGACTGTTTTATTTATAGTGAACGACTAATATCAAGAAATTAAAGTAGAAAAGATTGGGATTAGTAAACAAATGTTAAAGAAAACTTTAGCTGCTAGTGTATTGGTTGTTGCAAGTATAAATAGTTATGCTGCAAATAGTGTGATTGAAATGAAAACCACAATGGGTAAAATTGAAATCGAACTCTTTAATGAGCAAGCGCCAATCACGACAAAAAACTTTGAAAGTTATGTGAAAAAGAAATTTTATAATGGGACGATTTTTCATCGTGCTATTCCAGGCTTTATGCTGCAAGGTGGTGGCATGACAGCAGAGATGCAAGAAAAACCAACGGGGAAAGCAATTATCAATGAGGCCAGTAATGGCATTAAAAATACCCGTGGTAGTGTTGCAATGGCGCGTACTAACGATCCTAACTCTGCCAAAAGTCAATTTTTTATTAATGTGGCAGATAATGGCTTGTTAGATAAAAGCACAGAAAATGCAGGTTATGCTGTGTTTGGACAGGTGATTAAAGGCATGGAAGTGGTGGATCAAATTGTTAAGCTGCCTATTACAGGTTATGGTTCACATCCAGATATGCCAAAAAATCCAGTTAAAATTATTACGATGCAAATTAAGACAAAGACGAAATAATTTTAAAAAAAACTTTTGAAATTATAATTTTATGCACTATTTTGAGAGTATTGTGCTTTTATTGGTGTATAAAAAACAAACACTTGATTGTTTTTGCTTGGTAAAAAGCTTGCCAAGGTAAAAAAACGCCCTATAATGGCCTGCATACCGACGCAGTAAAGCGAAATAGATTTAGCATCAAGTGTTAAATTATTGAGTTTTAATGTGTTTTAACTTTTTAGCGACGAGCTATAAAGTTAATCATTAAGAGATTATGAAGAACAACTTGTGTGGATTTTTACTGGTTGATCAATCGAATATATTTTCATTGATAATTGGTAAGAATTTCTCGAAGTTTATTTGAGCAAATTTTTTGTCAGTAATTG
>NZ_PJRJ01000022.1 GCF_003711395.1 Acinetobacter sp. B51(2017) | reverse complement strand
ACACTCCATTCCTTAACGGTTACCGTCCACAGTTCTACTTCCGTACAACTGACGTAACTGGCGCAATCTCTCTTCAAGACGGCGTTGAAATGGTTATGCCTGGTGACAACGTAGAAATGTCAGTAGAGTTAATCCACCCAATCGCAATGGACCCAGGTCTACGTTTTGCGATTCGTGAAGGTGGTCGTACAGTTGGTGCTGGTGTTGTTGCTAAAGTAACTGCATAAGTATTAATTGTGTGAAAAAAGCGTCCCTTTGGGACGCTTTTTTTTATCGCTGGCTTTTTGCCATAATGTTTTTATAATGCCCATTCTATTTAACCAATGTAGATAACGAACATGATTCGTTTTATGCAAGCAACTGATGTTGCCAGCGTTACTCAAATTGAGAAAAAAGTTCAGAGTCATCCTTGGACTGAAAAGCAATTTTTAGAAGCAGTCGAGCAGTACCAAAGCACTGTGATTGAAAAAAATGGTCAGGTGGTGGGTTTTTGTATTTTGCAACCCGTGCTTGATGAAGCTAATTTGCTATTAATGGCAATTGATCCAAGTCGGCAGGGGCAGGGTTTAGGCTTTGAGTTGCTTGATCAGTCTATGGCAATGTTAAGTAATCAGCCGCTTCAAATCTTTTTAGAAGTGCGTGAAAGTAATAGCGCTGCGATTAAATTGTATGAAAAAGCAGATTTTCATCAAATTGATTTGCGCAAAAATTATTATCCAAAACCTGATGGCACGCGTGAACATGCCATTATTATGGTCAAATCATGTAGCGATGACTTTGCGCAATTATTTAAATAAGTCATTTAATAATTGAGTTATTCCAACCCGAGGGCAGGGTGGTCATCATTGAGCGCCCGAGCTGTTGGATTTCATCGGCATTTAAAATGCGATTGAGACGACGCCATTGCCCATCTATGAGTAGTTCAAGCGGTACATATTGCGATTTATAATTCATTTTGTCTGAATGCGGTACCCAATAGCCTAAATATACGAAGGCTAAGCTTTGAGCTTTGGCATACTCAATTTGTTTTAAAATCGCATATACCCCTAAAGAACGGCGACTTTCGTCGGGATCAAAAAAAGTATATACCGCAGAAATACCATCATCGAGTGGATCACAGGTTGATACACAGATGAGACGTTCGCCTTGCCACAGTTCCAAAAAGAAACTTTCGGTACAGGTATTCATCAAGAACTTTTCAAATTGATCTTCGCTAGGTGGATACATATCACCATCAGCATGACGCTCATTGATGTAACGTTCATATAGGTCATAATGAATTGAGGTGGCATCTTGGGTACGCGTGATTTTAATGTTTAAATCTTGATTGCGTTTCCATGCCTTTTTTTGTTGGCTATTCATGTGAAAATCATTGACTGGCACACGACAAGATAGACATTGCCGACAGAGATGACATTCAGGGCGATAGACAAAGTCACCACTGCGACGAAAACCTAAACGCGACAATTCAGATAGCGTGACCACATCAATACGATGAGCGGGATCTAAAAAGACCATCCGCGCGGATTTATTCTCCAAATAACTACAATTGTGCGGTGGCGTAATGTAATACTGTAAATCGTTTAACAGGGACTGCGGGTGATAAGAATTCATAACAAGTTCCCTCTAGCTATTTTTCATTCATTTAGGCACATGTTTTGCGCTATTGTTTTACTTGAAAATACACTGTCCTGATATTTTTTCCAATCGATAGCAGGCGCATTTATCACATCTTGTAACGAATTAAGATAGGCTTGGCGAGAAAGTGTACTAGCACCTAAACTTAATAAATGATCATTGACCAATTGGCAATCAATCCAAGGCAGTTGTTGCTGTTGTCCAATTAACATGAGGCTATAGAAAGCCATCTTGGAAACATCTGTTTGACGACTAAACATAGACTCACCAAAACAGCCTTTGCCAATAGTGACACCATATAAGCCGCCAACCAACTGTTGCTGTTGCCAAACTTCAATACTATAGCCATAACCGAGCTGAAAAAGCTGACAATAACCTTGAATAATCTCCTCAGAAATCCATGTCTCAGCGGCATAGCTGCGGGGCATGCTACAAGCACGAATCACCTGTTCAAAAGCTCGATTCACTGTAATTGTATAATCAAACTTTTTCATATTACGTAGTAAAGATTTACTCGGTTTGTAATGCAAAGGTTGAATAATGCAACGCGGTTCTGGAGACCACCAGCAAATCGGTTCTCCCTCGGAAAACCAAGGGAACAAACCATGCGTATAAGCTTCAAATAAGGTACTCGGTGCAAGATTAGCACCCATACAAATTAAACCTTGTCCTTCAGGATCAGCTTGAATTGGATCGGGGAAAATAAACTCAGATTGCAGTGGCATAATTGACACAGTTAAAAAAGGATCGACTTTATCTTAGCCGATCCTGAGCAGTTTTAGCCAAATAAACTCAATTGTTTGGCGATCAATAATTTGGCTTGCTGAATAAACTGCTCTGCCTGTTGAGTCAGATAGTTTAAGCTGGCACTGCGTTCTAATAAAGGTTGTTTCTCGGCATCGAGTAAGTGCCAACTTAAATGGTCAAAGTGTTGCTGCGCATACTCTGCTAGTTGGGCACTACTTTGTAATTGTTCAACAAAATGTGCACGATAAAACAGGGCTTCTATTTGTGAGATGGGTAAACCAATGCCAGTCATTGGATTGGCGAGCACCTGATAATTT
Source organism: Acinetobacter sp. B51(2017) (assembly GCF_003711395.1). Taxonomy (GTDB): domain Bacteria; phylum Pseudomonadota; class Gammaproteobacteria; order Pseudomonadales; family Moraxellaceae; genus Acinetobacter. The sequence continues at coordinate 43,596 of NZ_PJRJ01000022.1, read as the reverse complement.
TGATGATAACTGGCTTGCTCTAAAATATAGCGGTTTAAGGCTTGGCTGGTCGCTAAGGTGCTGCTAGATACTTTCTTTTGACAAGGCTGAGCCAGATTCAAATGACATAAAATGACCAGTGCATTGAGGAGCTGTGCATAATTTAAGTGAGGCAGGGCATGCTCTAATTCAAACAGGCTTTGGCTTTTATATTGAATACATTTAAAGTGCTCAGCGAGTGGCTTATAAATTTGTTGTAGCAAATTAAATTCGCCTAGATGCCCAGTAATGGTGGTAGGCAATGCTTCTGCGGCACACAGTAACACAAAGCGCGTTTGGCGTAGACGTTGTTGTACTTGTAGAGCAGGCAAGATATTTTTACCGCGAATAAATAAATCCTTTCTAAATTGAGTATTTAAAAAGTAGTCACGACATTGCTCTTTAAACACAGGATGTTCGATTTGCTTTAAAAAGGCTTGATGTTGCTGACTTAAATGGATGTCATCTAAATGCACATCCAAATTAGTGCTGCCTGCAAAAGAGAGTTTAATTTCCTCTAAAGTACGTACAATCTGTTGAAAAGAAAAACATTGCCAATCTTGGTTTAAATATTCATGAATCAGATAATTGGGGTCTTGTTGTTGTAAGTCCTGTATTTTATCCAAGGCATGCGGGTTGGATTGACTAAACTTGGGTTGTTGTTCAATTAAACTTTGACTAAACGCGAGCGCTTGTTGCACTTTTTGGATGGGCTGAATGCTGGTGCTATTAAAGTTAAAATGACTATGCAATAGCTCACGGATAGGCATATTGGCTGCCCAACCCGTGAGGCAGTTATAGCTAATATAGACAATGCCTTGTGGCTTAAGAAACTTACGAATAAATTTAAGCAGTACTGTCTGGTTGCTATGACTAATCCAACTCCAAATGCCATGTAAGCTGATGGAATCAAACTGAGGTAAATCTGTGTTGAGCAACTCTTCAAAACTGGCATCATAAAAATGATGCAGCGCACCACTTTGTTCAGCCATTAAATTGGCATGTGCAGCATGCGCTGGATTGAAATCGGTGCCATAAAAATGAGCTAAATTGGATGCAGCATGGATATTAATACTCACGCCTTGTCCAAAGCCAAGTTCACAATGGTGATGATCGGTCAAGCTGTCGCTACACTCAATGCCATTGAGCAATAAGCAAAATTTTTGAAAGTTTGGGCTTAAATCACGGTAATAGCCATAGGTATAATTCACATCCGTATGATAGCCGTCCGTCCAATTTGTTGTCATGATAAACTCTTATTCGTAAGTCTTGAGAAACGGTCGGCACTTTATAACTGATTGTTAGACAAAATAAAACCACCGCAGAGGGTGGTTTTATTATTTAATGATGGGTAAAAATACTTATTCGCCTAAAGCATCTAAATACTTCTCAGCATCAAGGGCTGCCATACAGCCAGAGCCTGCTGAGGTGATGGCTTGACGGTAGATTGAATCGGCAATATCACCTGCGGCAAACACACCTGGTACAGAGGTTTGAGTGGCATTACCTGAGGTACCGCTTTGTACTTGGATATAACCATCACGCAGTTGTAACTGACCTTCAAACATGCTGCTGTTTGGCTTATGACCAATGGCAACAAACATACCTGATACTGCAACTTCTTGCGTTGAATCATCTTGAGTTGACTTTAAACGTACCGAGGTTACGCCTGACTTGGCATCACCTAAGACTTCATCAACTTGATGATTCCAAATGATGCTGATTTTGCCTTCTTTTTCTTTGGCAAAAAGGTGATCTTGCAAGATTTTTTCAGAACGTAAAGAGTCACGGCGATGCACTAGAGTTACGTGAGAAGCAATATTAGAAAGATACAGGGCTTCTTCAACTGCTGTGTTACCACCACCAACCACCATGACTTTTTGTTCTTTATAGAAGAAACCGTCACAGGTCGCACAAGCACTCACACCTTGACCCATGAATGCAGCTTCAGATTCTAAACCTAAGTATTGTGCGGTTGCACCGGTACAAATGATTAAAGCATCACAGCTAAACTCTTCCATATCGCCTTTTAAGATAAATGGGCGTTGGCTTAAATCAACTTCGTTAATATGGTCATAAACGATTTCTGTGCCAAAACGTTCTGCATGAGCTTGCATACGTTCCATCAGTGCAGGACCGGTTAAACCTTCAGGGTCACCCGGCCAGTTATCTACTTCAGTGGTTGTGGTGAGCTGACCGCCTAATTGTAAGCCTGCAATGAGAGTGGGTTTTAAGTTAGCACGCGCTGCATAAACTGCTGCGCTATAGCCTGCAGGGCCTGAACCTAAAATAATTAAGCGTGAGTGACGAGCGCTCATGGAGGGCATCCTTTTTTTATTGAGTAATTTATGGAATTATACAGGTAAAAGCGCGAGCCGTCTTAGCGCTTAGATGTGGATATTTTTGATCATGGAAATTGATTTAAACTATATAGACAACAAAACTAGCATTACTGATCGAGTTAACAATATCCACGCATTCTGCTGCATCTTTTTTTGTGCAACAGGTGCATAATATTGCTCTTGAGTTGGCACTTCGCCTGCCATAAATTTTGACCCACTTAGCCATAGGACCGTATATGACTGCAATGTCGAGTGCTTATGCACGGCGCTTATTACAGACATTATTTTTGCTCTCATTTGGAACATATTTGTTCCTTGCAACAGTAACCTATACGCCGTTTGACCCAGGTTGGATGCATATCTCTAGTGATACCCAGCAAGTGTCTAATGCCAGCGGCGTGGCAGGCGCGTGGTTAGCTGACTTGATGTTTGGCTTTTTGGGTTGGGCAAGTTTACTCATTCCCCTATATTTTTTTATTGAAGCAGTACAGGTATGGTGGCCACGTAGTTTTCTGACTCGTCCGTTTCGTTATGCGGCACAATTTTTTATTTTGCTGGCGACCTCAAGTTTATTGTACTTATTTTGGGAAGTCCCTGCCGATACTTTAGCCAATGCTTCAGGTGGTATTATTGGTTACGAATTGGGACAAAGTCTAACGGGTTTACTCACCATTTATGGTGCTGCTGCATTTTTAATTGTGTTTTTAGGTGTGCTATTTACCTTAGCTTTTGGGGTCAAATGGAATAAAACCTTAATTACCTTAAAAGCACTGCCTGCGCAGCTCCAAGATTTATTTTATAAAAATGTGCCAGAAAGTGAGTCTGCCTTTGACCGTACCACACCAGAAGCCAATCAAAAAAATAGGGTTGATGAGGTTAAGCCTCAAATTGTGGTAACGCCTGCTGCCGAACATCAACCAGTACAACATGCGCCAGTACGTGATGCAGCGGCAGAACGTCTGTTTAATGAAATGCTCAATAAAGAGCGGCAGGCCGAACAACGTCTGTTAGATCAAGCACGCGAAGCTGAACTTGCCAAGCAAGCTGAGCAAGAACGTCTTGTAGCTGAACAACAAGCCAAAATGCAAGCCGAACAAGACATGCAACATAGCTTTGCTGAAGCGCGCCGTGTCCAAGAAGAGCAAAGCCGTGCAGCTGCCAGCAACGAAGTTTGGCGTGCTTTACATAGTCAAGAAGCGCAAAAACAAGAGATTGATGCTTTATTAAAAGCTGCTGATGAAGATGCTGCCCTTACAGCAACGTCACAGCCTAAACAACCACAACAGCTTGCACAAGCACCAGACACAGACATAGATTGGGATGATGACCAAGTCTTTGATGAGCTCATGGCGAGTGTTCCGCAAAAAACTGCCTTAAAAGAAGAAAGCGATGTTGTGGTCGCACCTGTACGGGTCAAAATTACTGAAGACAGCAAACTACAACCAGTAGCAGATGCTGCGATTGAAGCTGAACTGGCTGCGATTGATGAAATTTTAAAAGATCAACCGCGCGTGGCAAGCAGCTATGCACAGTCTTCGGCATGTGTACAAGCACCAATTCAAACGGTGGTCACTGCGCCAGTTATTGCAGCTACAACATCGCCTACGCCAGAAACAATTGTTCCTGTAACACCGAGCAGTCAAGCGAGTGAGACAGTTGCAGTGCCTAAGCCACACAACACAACTGTTGCAGCACAGCCTGAAATTGCACCAGTGAATGAACTTGAACCAGCCAGCGAATTCGAACACGCTGCTCAAGCTCAGCCAGTAGAGGCTGTAGAAGTTAAAAAAGAACTCTCTAAGCAAGAATTTATTGAAGCATGGCAACAAACCGCAGGGGAGCCACAAGCGCTAGAAGATGAGTTTGATGCCCCATTAACCGATGCTTATGGTCGTCCGATGTCACGCGCCATGCAGGTGGCACAAAAACGTTTGGATTTATCGCCTTTACCTAGCATTGATTTGCTCGATAAAGTAGATCCAAACAAAAAAGTCAACTTTACCCAAGAGCAGTTGTCACGATTATCTGAACTACTGGAAATCAAACTACAAGAGTTTAACGTTAAAGCCAAAGTGGTTGAGGCACAGCCAGGTCCTGTGGTCACACGTTTTGAACTGGATTTAGCCCCGGGGGTTAAAGCCTCTAAAGTGACTAATATTTCGCGTGATTTAGCGCGTTCGATGTCGATGGCATCGGTACGTGTCGTGGAAGTAATTCCCGGTAAACCGTATATTGGCATTGAAGTGCCAAATAGTACCCGTGAAATGGTACGTTTGATTGAACTCATCCAAACGCCAGCCTTTACTGATCCAAACGGTTTATTGTCGATGGCGATGGGTAAAGACATTTCAGGCCATCCAGTGATTGCGGATTTAGGTAAAGCACCCCATATGTTGGTGGCAGGGACCACAGGTTCAGGTAAGTCTGTAGCAGTGAACTCGATGATTTTATCGATGTTACTCAAATACAACCCAGACCAACTGCGCTTAATTTTAATTGATCCAAAACAATTAGAACTTGCCAACTATAGCGATATTCCGCATTTGTTAACGCCTGTTGTTACCGATATGAAAGATGCGGTCAATGCCTTAAATTGGTGTGTCAATGAAATGGAACGACGTTATAAACTGATGTCGTTCTTAAAAATTCGTAAGCTTGCCGACTATAACCGTAAAGTTGAAGAAGCATTGGCCAATGGTGAAGACTTAATTGACCCAACTTGGAAAGCCAGCGAATCTGTAGCAGGTGAATTTGCACCACGTTTACAGCCTTTACCCTCCATTGTGATTGTAGCGGACGAATTTGCTGACATGATTATGCAAGTGGGTAAAAAAGCTGAAGAAATGATTACCCGTTTGGCGCAAAAATCCCGTGCTGCGGGCATTCATTTATTATTAGCCACCCAGCGTCCATCGGTGGATGTGATTACAGGCTTAATTAAAGCCAATATTCCAACCCGTGCGGCCTTACGTGTCAACTCAAAAATTGACTCACGCACGATTTTAGATGCCAGTGGTGCCGAAGACTTGCTGGGTCATGGCGATATGCTGTTTTTAGGGCCGGGTAAAATCGAACCTGAACGTGTACATGGTGCCTTTATTAGTGATGATGAAGTCAATCGTATTTGTGACGCATGGCGTGAACGTGGCGCACCAAATTACGTAGACGAAATCTTAACGCCATACGATGAAGAACCTAGCTCACGCGGTTTTGAAGAAGGTGAGGGCGGTTCAGATCGCGATGCCTTATATGATCAATGTGTGGCTTTTGTACTTGAAACCCGTAAAGCCACCACCTCATCCTTACAACGTAAGTTCAGTTTAGGTTATAACCGTGCTGCGCGGATTATTGACCAAATGGAAGAAGGCGGTATTGTGAGCGCTATGGGTGCGAACGGTAAACGTGAAATTTTAGTTTAAGTCAAAACAGCCTGCCAAGCGCAGGCTTTTTTTATGCCTGCCAAGCGCAGGCTTTTTTTATGCCTGCTGAAAGCAAAAAAATAGCTGTTTAAATTCTAGTCAGGTTTATAGTAGGTAATAACCCCTCAAGATACTTACAATATGCTTGTTATTATTATGGCTTTAGTACCATTAATTAGTCTGATTGCTTTAGGTTATGCATTTAAGCATTTTCATTTTTTGTCTGAAGAGTTTTGGCGTGGGGCAGAACGACTTAATTACTTTATTCTATTTCCTATACTGCTGTTTAAAAACTTAGCGTTTGTCAGTTTAGAGTTAACCAATTTAGTGTGGGTCATTGGGGCGATGCTCATGACAATTTTGCTGGTGAGCTGCGCTTTATGGTTAGCAAAATTTTATTTTCATATTAAGCCTGCACAATTTGGTGTTTATGTACAAAGTCATATTCGTTTTAACACCTATATGGGCTTAGCTTTAGTGAGTAGCTTATTTGGTGCTTATGGCCTGAAAATATTTGCCATGATGATCGCCATTGCAATTCCCACAGTCAATATTATTTCTTTATTGGCGTTTGCGCAGCAAAATCATTCTATTCAAAACACCCTATTGGCTATTGTGAAAAATCCGTTAATCATTGGCTGTATAGTGGGACTTTTATTTAACTTGACAGGCTTAGATTTAGCGACAGGTCTACATGATTTGATCAGCTTGTTGGCTAGTGTGAGTTTGCCATTGGGCTTGCTTGCTGTAGGTGCAGCTTTACAGTTTCAAGCATTAAAATTGGATATTTGGCGTTTAAGTTTAAATAGTTTAGGGCGTTTGCTGGTGGTGCCTTTGCTGGCTTATGGTGTGACGCAAGTGTTGGCTTTACCCACTTTAGAAAGTTTAATCGTGCTGACTTTCTTTGCATTGCCTACGGCTTCGGCTGCTTATATTTTAACCCGCTATTTAAAAGGCAATCATCAGTTAATGGCAGGGGTAATTAGCTTGCAGACTGTTTTATTTGTGTTGAGTTTTCCACTGCTGATGTATTTTTTTAAGATATAAAAAAAGCCTGCTGTTGCAGGCTTTTAGGGTTAAGCAAACTTTGCCAGTACGTTTAAAAATTCACTGCTATGACGTGGGAATTTAGCAATCACATCATGAATACGCTGACCTTCAGGGTTGGTGGCATTAATATCACGACCATCTGCAACAAACTGAGTCAATAAACGTTCATAATCGCTTGGACGCATATGTTTGTATGCGTGATAAAGCACGTGAAAATCTGCATTTACTCCTGCAGGAGGCAGCTGAGTTAAATAGGCAAATACACGTTCATCTGACCATTCTTCGTTAAACGTTGCTGGTTGAGATAATGCCATCGCAATCTCCTTGGCTTATTGTCAAAAATTAAAAAGGCAAAAATATGAGTCCGCAGGTTACAAGTCTTGCGGCTGGACAAAGCCTATACTTTGTTGATCCAGCTACTCGAAGCACAGCTTCTCGTCTTGCGGCTGGACAAAGCCTATACTTTGTTGATCCAGCTACTCGAAGCACAGCTTCTCGTCTTGCGGCTGGACAAAGCCTATACTTTGTTGATCCAGCTACTCGAAGCACAGCTTCTCGTCTTGCGGCTGGACAAAGCCTATACTTTGTTGATCCAGCTACTCGAAGCACAGCTTCTCGTCTTGCGGCTGGGTAAGGCGTTGCCTTACTGATCCAGCCTCATATTTTGCCTTGATTCAATTTGCTTGACTAATCAGAATTCAGATTATCGCTCTTCAGGCAAATTGATATTCATTTCTAGCATTTCTAAATTTGCTTCAGAACGTACTGCCATTTGAATATGCTGTTCATCCACACCACGCACGTAGCGGCTGACCACTTGCATGATTTCTTTTTTCATTTGCTCAATTTTTTCAGGGGTTAAGCGTTTGCTTAATCCCTTTTCTGAGGCCACAATGACTTTTAATCGATCTTTTGCGGTTTGTGCGCTAGAGGGTTTGTCCTCGCCGCTAAAAAGTTTACTCCAAAATCCTGCCATCTTAAGCTCCAAATAATCGTGCTAACCAGCCTTTTTGTTTGACTTCTAAATGACGGTAAGGACGATCTTCACCTAAGAAACGTGCGACTAAGTCATCATAAGCTTGGCCTGCAGGGGTGTCGGTATATAAAATCGCCGGTTTACCTTCGTTTGACGCTTGTAAGATACTCTTACATTCAGGGATTACACCTAAGGTTGGCACTTTTAAGATATCTTTTGAGATATCGTCAATGGTTAACATTTCTTGTTTTTCGGCACGTTCAGGGTTGAAACGTGTAATACATAAATGCTTACGAATGCGACCTTCGTTGCTTTCTACTTTTTTAGTTTTGCTATCGAGCATACCAATAATACGATCTGAGTCACGTACTGAAGAGATTTCAGGGTTGGTAACAATGATCGCTTCATCGGCATGATACATGGCTAAAATCGCCCCACGCTCGATCCCTGCGGGTGAGTCACAAATAATGTAATCAAACTCTTGTGATAGCTCATCCATCACGCGTGCCACGCCTTCGTCGGTTAAGGCATCTTTATCACGGGTTTGTGAAGCAGGTAAAATATATAAGTTTTCAATATCTTTATCACGAATCAGCGCTTGTTGTAAGCGTGCTTCGTTGTTTAATACGTTAACAAAATCGTACACCACGCGGCGCTCACACCCCATAATAAGATCTAGGTTACGTAAGCCTACGTCAAAATCGATCACAACAGTTTTGTGGCCACGTAGGGCTAAACCTGTTGCAAACGATGCACTCGTTGTAGTTTTACCTACGCCACCTTTGCCTGATGTTACGACAACAATTTTCGCCACCGAATCCACTCCTGTTATGGTTCAAATACCCGATGTTCATGTAGGGTATTTTGGTGATTATTTATACGTTAAAACTCAAGTGCTTGAAATACAAGCTCTTGACTATCATTTAAGTAAATATGTACAGGTTTTTTTGTCATATCTGCCGGAATATCATCCGCGACACAATAGGTTCCTGCAATAGACACCAACTCTGCTTCTAAGGAATGGCAGAAGATGCGCGCCGCATGATTTCCGCCTGCGCCTGCAATTACTCTACCACGAACGCTGCCATAGATATGTATATTTCCTGAAGCGATGACTTCAGCACCACTGTTAACCCCTGCGCTTAGAATAATATCGCCGTGATCTTGCACTAAGCATTGTCCTGTACGCAGCATTTCATCATGGTATGAGGTTGCATGGCTGATGCGAGTTGCAGATGCTGCGGGTTGTTCAGTCGTGTCGGCTGTTTCGTGATTCTCTGGCTCAGCTTTAACTACTTGTTCTTTGGTTGCTTTAATGCGTTGTAGGGGGCGATCTACAGGTAATACTGGGAACTGAATTAGACGGGCTGCTTCACCCAGTAGGCCATCGACCACTGCCATCGGTTGTAAATCTAAGCTGATTAAGAGTTGAATCAGACCAATGAGTTCTTGTTCTACAGTCGAATCAAGAATGACCAATGTACCTTGTGAAGAGGTCCCCTGTAGCATTTGCGTCAGTTGTTCACGGATAGCATCATGATCATTTGTATCCAGGGTTAATCGGGTAAAATTAACCATTCTGCCGGTAATCCGGATATCAGCCATACCTGTTCCTTAAGACTTGTTCACGACTTATTATTTATGCCGAACTAATGTTATAAAATAGAGCAAATGCTAGAACAATTTGCACGATTTCTCTAGCATCTTGGCCAAATATTTTCATACTTGCTTATTCTTTGTCTGCTTGTTTTTCGGCAAGCATGTGTTGCCATTGTTTGGTCTTTACTTGTTCACGTAAAGCATCCAAACTTTCAAACACGGCAGATTCAACCAAACGGTCAATTTCTGGGTTGTTTTCAATGGCAACCTGACTGATTTTTTCTGCAATCAGTTTATAGGTGGCATTATCGCGTGCCTGTTCTGTATGGGTAAAGGGCTCAAGCAAGCCTTGGCTAATATTTTCCCCTAAACGTTGTCCAATACTTTGAATTTGCTGTTCAATACGTCCGCCAACCAATGGAATTAGGCGCAGCATTTGCGACAGTTCTGGGGTATCTTCAATGGCTTTATTGACCACTAAACCCACATTTTTAGCAATATCATGGCGCTGGGCTTGTAATTCTTTGCCTAAAGATTCTTGCAAGACATCAGCCAATGCTGTGGCCAATAACTCGCGATGATGATTGACGAGATCTTCAATATATTTTTTATGCATGGTGCTGGTTTGCAATTCGTGTTTAATCGCACCAATAATGGTCAGGACAATACGACTGGTCAGCTCTTCCATTAATAAACGATAGTAAAAATTACCGCGTGCGTACCATTTTTGTGGAATGACGGTATAACCATGACTATGTAAGTTATAGGCAATCGCAAAAGCACGCCCTAAACGTAAAAAACGGAACATTGGCAAAATCGAAATAATTTCATACCAATGAATAAAGGGGAAAAACCACCAACGTTGATGATGCTTAAAGGCGATGGCAATCAACCAACGTACCGCAAGTTCAAACACTAAAAATGAGGTAAACCAACCTTCGGTGGTTTTCACCCAAGGATGCAAGCTGGCTTCGTAAAAGTTAAGCACTTGCGGTAATTGAATAAAGTTAAACAGCCAATCGGCATAATCACTCATTAAAAAGGCATTGGCACTTAAACAAAATAAGTTAAAGGTGATCAGCCCCAACATAAAAAAGTCATAGATCAGCGCGACCTTCCAGCCCCATGAGCCATGCTGAACAAAGTGAAAAGACGACTTTAAGACTTTGTGCTGCGGTGGTTTCATCGTATTCCTTTAATTGTGCTGTTCACGCAACTGTTGTTTCATTTGTCCAATCAGTTGGTCTTTTTCAGTCCAAATCTGTTGAATCCATTTATGAAAGCGCACGCGATATTCACGGTCGGTTTCGTAATCACCTTCAAGTACCCAAGCTGGAATGTCAATTTTGCGTAAATTGACCGCAATTTGCTTGACACCGCCTAACCAGAACTCACTATATTCAGGTACATGTTCGTCATAAACAATGCTCATATCCACCAAAGCATCGATTTCTTGACCTAAGATTTTTAAGGCTAAGGCGAGGCCACCTGCTTTAGGTTTGAGTAAGTGGGTATAGGGTGATTTTTGTGCAGCATGCTTTTCTGAGCTAAAACGCGTCCCTTCTAAATAATTGAGCAGGGTAAAAGGCTGACTTAACAGCTGCTCACAGGCTTTACGTGCTTCTTGAATATCACGATTTTTGAGGGCTGGATTTTTAGCAATTTGGGCTTTGCTATGTCGTTTCATCATCGGGAAGCCCAAAATTTTAAAGGCTTGCCCAACAAAAGGAATAAAGATCAGTTCCCATTTGGTAAAAAAGCGTGTTAAAGGCATGCGCTTTAAACCTACGTATTGATTGACTGTGGTATCGACCCAACTTTGATGGTTACAGATCATCAAGTAACGACCCTCTAAACTTAGGGTTAAATTTGGGTCGATTTGTATATCCCATTTTAATTCAGGCAGGACTTTTTCAATCAAATGGTTATTAACGTTAATCCAGCTGTTGGCCAATTTAATATTGGTTTCATCAATTTTTGCTGATTTTTTTAATAGCTTGGTGAGCCCTAAGCCAAGTACGGGTGGGCCATGTACAACCGTATTGGTGGCCATTACGGATGTCACGGTGAGTGCTTTTTTGACTTTCTTTAATAAAGAAGCGCGTGGCTGATCTGTGGACATACGCTGACCTATTGTTGCTGACCAAGAAGAAAATATGCTGCTCAATATAAAGGCAGTTGGCAAAAATGCAAATAACTGATCAGTAACTATGAAGAAAATATGAGGAAAAACCGTTAAGAAGCGTGATATATATTACAAAATGTAAGTGAAAGCTTTATTATTAACAAAAAATCAATGTTACAAATTTGATTTTTATTACATGATTCACCCAGAGTAAAAACATCAAAAAAGGAGGCATGCGATGCGTGCACTATTCATTACAGCAGTAGCAGGGGCATTGGCACTTTCAGGTTGCCAAAACATGGAATATGATAAAGCAGCACTAGGTACATTAATTGGTGCAGGCGCAGGCGCTCTGATTGCAAAAAGTAATGCAGATAAAGATAAAATGGGTCAAGCAGCTGCAATTGGTGCAGTGGTTGGCGCAGGTGCAGGTCTTCTTCTTGATCGTAAAGAAAAACGCTTAAAAGAAGAGTTAGCAGGTACAGGTATTGATGTTGATCGTAACCAAGACGGTTCAATCAACCTTGTTATGCCATCTGTAACATTTGCAACAAACTCATCTACGGTTCAACCGCAATTCCAAAATGCGTTAAATGACGTAGCGCGTGTGTTGCGTGAAGATGGTACATCAAACAAATTAGCGCTTGTCATCCATGGTCATACCGATAACACAGGTACAGATGCAATCAACAATCCGTTATCACAAAGCCGTGCCAACGCTGTTAAAAACTATCTTGCGGGTCAAGGCATCTCTGCAAGCCGTATGACAGCAAAAGGTTATGGTTCAACTTCACCTGTAGCAGACAACACGACTGCTGCTGGCCGTGAACAAAACCGCCGTGTAGAAATTACAGTTTTTGAAACAGCGAACTAAGTTTCCGAAAACTAAAAAGAAACCACCTTCGGGTGGTTTTTTTATGTCAATTTCTGGGTTTTTTTGATTAGGCAATTATGAGTTTGCTGACTATAATCAGCGCCTAAACGCAAAGAGGATTGAATATGTCGACCGCAAGTCAACTCAATGACAAGCAACTTGAAGCCATGAAATACACTCAAGGACCCTTGTTAGTACTTGCAGGGGCAGGTTCAGGCAAAACCTCAGTAATTACCCGTAAGATTGCGCATTTGGTGCAAAACTGTGGTATTCCTGCCTATAAAATTACCGCCATGACCTTTACCAATAAAGCTGCGCGTGAAATGAAAGAACGTGTGGCCAAATTGTTATCGCGTGAAGAAGCCAAAGGACTCTCGGTATCGACTTTCCATACTTTTGGGCTCAATTTATTGCGTTTAGAACTCAAACATACCCCGCTGAAAAATAATTTTTCTATTTTAGATGCCGACGACTGTAAGCGCATTTTGATGGATCTTATGCATCGCGATAATTTATCCGGTGCCGAAAGCAAAGATTTAATTGCCAAAGCCATGAAGAAAATTTCGGATTGGAAAAATGATCTGATCGCGCCTGAGCAAGCCCACAGCACTTGCGAAACCCCAGAAGATGTCCAGTTTGCTCATTTATACCAACTGTATGAGCGTAATTTGCGTGCTTATAATGCCGTGGATTTTGATGACTTGATTGTCATGCCAACACGCTTGCTACAAGAAAATGCTGAAGTGCGCGATAAATGGCAAAATCGCGTGCGTTATTTATTGGTGGATGAATATCAAGATACCAACACCGCGCAGTATATTTTAGTCAAATTACTGGTTGGCGTGATGGGGCAATTCACCGCTGTAGGTGATGATGACCAATCGATTTACGCGTGGCGTGGGGCGAAGCCTGAAAACATGGCGCAGCTTAAAGAAGACTTTCATAATTTAAAAGTCATTAAACTTGAACAAAATTACCGCTCGACCAGTCGTATTTTAAAAGCAGCCAACTCGGTGATTGAAAATAACCCGCATATTTTTGATAAAAAGCTGTGGTCAGATAAAGGGCATGGCGAAGCGATTCGGGTGATTACTTGCCGTAATGACGATGATGAAGCGGAACGCGTAGTCAAAGATTTACTGACGCATAAATTGATGCAAGGCAAATCTTGGAAAGATTATGCGATTTTATATCGTGGTAACTTCCAAGCGCGTGTCTTAGAAACGCAGCTGCGTCAAATGCAAATTCCGTATAAATTATCCGGTGGTCAATCTTTCTTCGCCCGCGCGGAAATTAAAGACGTGATGAGCTATCTACGCTTAATCATTAACCCTGAAGATGACAGTGCCTTTTTACGTATTATTAACACGCCTAAACGTGCCATTGGCCCTGTGACTTTAGAAAAACTCGGTTTATTTGCCCAAGAAACCCATCAATCGTTATTGGCAGCAGCAGGGGATCAACGTTTAAGTTTATCTTTACCGAAAAAAGCCACATCGCAGCTGCTTGAGTTTTATGAATTTTTAGATGGCTTTACCCGTAATTTGCTGGAAGATGATGAACCCGTGCCGATTATTCGTCAGATGATGAATGAAGCGGGTTATATCGATTACATCAAAGAGCAAGCAGCTACACCGGCACAAGAAAAAACCAAGCTGGATAACATTGAAGTACTATATAGCAGTATTCAAAGTTTGATTAATCGTGCTGAAGATGTAGATGACAAGAACATTGAAAGCGTGATTCGTAAAATGGTGCTGTTGGATATGCTGGAACAGCAGCAAGAAGAGCAAGACACCGATAAAGTTAATTTGATGACCTTGCATGCGGCCAAAGGTCTTGAGTTCCCTTATGTATATATGATTGGTCTGGAAGAAGAAATCCTGCCCCATAAAAACTCAATTGCCGCAGAAACGGTTGAAGAAGAACGTCGTTTAATGTATGTGGGGATTACCCGTGCCCGTCAAGGTTTAACCATGACTTTAGCCGAGCAACGTAAAGCCGGCGGCCAAATGAAACAAATGATGCCAAGCCGTTTCTTGGATGAATTACCGCAAGATGATTTGGATTGGCTTGGTCGTAAGAAAAAGATCAGCAATGTTGATCCTAAATTACAAGCGCAACATTATTTAGAAAACTTACGTGCGCTGATTAAGCGCTAACTCCCATGTATTAGGAACCATGATGAAAGTTCAAGTTAAAGTTTTAGATTCACGTTTAGGTAGCGAGTGGCCAATGCCAAGCTATGCCACTCAAGGTTCAGCAGGTTTAGATTTACGTGCTTGCGTGAATGAAACCACGGTGATTGAACCAGGTCAAACCGTATTGGTGAAAACAGGTTTATCCATTTACATCGAAGACGTGAACTTTGCGGGTTTAATCTTGCCACGTTCAGGTTTAGGTCATAAACACGGCATCGTTTTGGGTAACCTGGTTGGCCTGATTGATTCAGACTACCAAGGTGAGTTGATGGTGTCGGTTTGGAACCGTAGCCAAACTGCGTTTAGCTTAGAACCAGGCGAGCGTTTAGCACAATATGTGTTAGTACCTGTAGTACAAGCACAGTTTGAAATGGTGGATGAGTTTGTGGCCACTGAACGTGGTGCAGGAGGTTTTGGTCACACAGGTCAAAACTAATTCTGTAAGCGATGAGGCTCATTTTGTTGAGCCTCATCGCATTTCAATTGAAAAGTGATGAGAAATAGATTAAAAACAACAATGAAAAAAGATGCACATTTTATTTCTATTAAATACATCTAATATTTAACTTTTATTGCCCAAATGACCTTATGAATAGACCTGTTGCATTTCCTGCACATATTTTTCGTGCTTACGATATTCGCGGTAAATTAAGCCTGTTATCGCCTGAGTTGGTCTTTGCCATTGCTCAGGCTTTGGCACGTCAGTATCAAGCAGCAGGGCAAACAGAACTGGTGATTGGTTATGATGCACGCTTAACTAGTCCAAGCTATGCCAAATTGATTCAACAGATTTGTCAGCAACATGGTTTACACGTAGAGTTGATGGGCTGCTGTGCCAGTCCAGCCTTATACTATGCGGCAAGGCATTTTAATGGCAATGGTATTATGGTGACCGCCAGCCATAATCCAAAATCCGACAACGGTATTAAATGGATTATTCAAGGTGAGCCGCCAACTCCTGAGATGATTCAGCAAGTGGCCACATGGGCCAAACCACATTTTAAGCCTGAGCAAAAAATTACTTTAGAGCACGAACCGCATACCGTGGTGGTGAAGTATTGCTTAGATTATCAACAAGGTATTTTGGATGATATTCAATTAAAGGCTCGCTTTAAGGTGGTCTTAGATGGTTTACATGGTGCAGCAGGGCGCTGTGCGGCATTGGTGCTTGAAAAGCTAGGCTGTGAGGTGATTCAACTGCGTTGTAAAGCCAATGGTGAATTTCCTGATCATGCACCTGACCCATCGCAAGCGGCACATTTGCGCCTATTGCAACAAAGCGTTTTAGCCGAGCAGGCAGATATAGGCATTGCCTTAGATGGCGATGGCGACCGTGTGGTCATTGTGGATGAACAAGCCAATATTATCTCGCCAGATCGCTTAATGGTGTTATTTGCCAAAATCTGTTTATTAGATCATCCACAGCATGAAGTAGTATTTGATGTGAAATGCTCTAACTTGGTTGCCAACAGTGTACGTGATGCGGGTGGTACAGCCAAAATGATTCGCACTGGCAGTACCTTTTTGCGCCAATATCTAGCCCAATCGCAAGGGCAAGCGGTATTTGGTGGCGAATATGCAGGGCATTATGTATTTAATGATGGGCGAGGGTTTGGCTATGATGATGGTTTATATGCAGCGCTACGTATCTTAGAATACATTGCTCAGCAAAACATGAGCATCTCACAGGCATTGGCAGATTATCCAGACCGTTGCAGCACCGAAGACACTTATATCAGCACCCATCAGCAAGACCCTCAACAGGTGTTAGACTGTGTTGCGGATTTAAGTCAAGATTGCCCAGCCAATTTAAGCCAAATTGATGGGGTAAGGCTTGATTTTACAGATGGTTTTGGCATTATTCGCGCATCAAATACAGGTGAATACTTTACGGTACGCTTTGATGCAGAGAATCTTGAGCGTCTAGACGCAATCCGTGATACCTTTGCCAACATGCTTCAACCTCATTATCCGCAAATTGCACAAGATATTTTAAACGCCAAATAAGGAGCGGCACATGCCACATCAACATACTGGCCTCGACAAAGCGCAAGTTTTAACCGAAGCTTTGCCGTATATTCAACGTTTTTCAGGTAAAACGCTGGTGGTAAAATATGGTGGCAATGCAATGACTGACCCTGAGCTGGAAAGCTCATTTGCGCGTGACATCGTATTACTTAAAACAGTAGGTTTAAATCCGATCGTGGTACACGGGGGTGGCCCACAAGTCGATTCATTCTTAAAACAACTTGGTCGTGAATCAGACCGTATTGATGGCATGCGCGTGACTGACCCTGCAACCATGGAAGTGGTTGAAATGGTATTAGGCGGTAGCGTCAATAAATCAATTGTGAATTTGATTAACCAACACGGTGGTCGTGCCATTGGTTTAACGGGTAAAGACGGTAATTTATTGCGTGCGCAAAAATTACTGATGCAAAAAACTCAAGAAGACGGTTCAATCAAGCACATTGACTTAGGTTTAGTGGGTGAAGTGGTTGGTGTAAAAACCGATGTGTTAGAGATGTTTAGCCAAGGCGACTTTATTCCAGTAATTGCACCGCTTGGTGTAGATGAAGAAGGCAATACCTATAACATCAATGCCGATTTAGTGGCAGGTAAAGTGGCTGAAGCCTTAGGTGCAGAAAAACTGATTTTACTCACCAATATTAGCGGCGTATTAGACGAAAATAAAAATCTACTCACAGGCTTAAGCACCCAAGAAGTTGATCATTTGATTGAAACTGGCGTGATTTATGGCGGGATGATTCCAAAAGTGGGCTGTGCGCTAGACGCAGTCAAAGGTGGTGTAGTAAGTGCACATATTGTGGATGGTCGTGTACCACATGCCACCTTGCTTGAAATCTTTACTGACCATGGTGTAGGGACTTTAATTACCAACCGTCAGCAAAAAAAAGCGGCTGAGTAAGCAAAAAAGCCTTCCACATGGAAGGCTTTTTTATAGCCAAAGTGATTGATAAAAATTAGAAATAGTGATTTGAAATGCACTATAGAGTCATGCACAATAGCAGTTATTAGCAAGATCAATGAGAAGATATTATGTGCCAATTACTTGGAATGAACTGTGCCACTCCTACGGACATTACCTTCTCATTTCGTGGCTTTTCACAGCGTGCAGGGATTACCTCAGACCATTGTGATGGCTTTGGTATCGCCTTTTTTGAAGATAAAGCCTGCCGTTTATTTGTCGACAATCAATCGGCAGTTGAATCGCCCATCGCAGAGCTGATTCGTAACTACCCAATTAAATCACGTAATGTGATTGCGCATATTCGTAAAGCGACGCAAGGGAAAATTAACCTCGAAAACTCGCATCCGTTTAGTCGTGAGCTTTGGGGTAGACAGTGGATTTTTGCCCATAATGGTGATTTACACGATTTTCAGCCGCGTTTAAGTGGTCGTTTTACCCCTGTAGGCAATACCGATAGCGAATTGGCTTTTTGCTATTTACTCGAGCAATTGGTATTGCGCTTTGGTTATGATGAGCCATCTTTAGAGCAAATTTTTGACTTGTTGGTAGAGATTTCACCAAGTATTGCAGAACATGGCACATTTAATTTTTGTCTTTCCAATGGTCAGGCCTTGTTTGCCTATAACATTACCAAATTGCATTGGTTGGTACGAGAATATCCGTTTAAACCAGCACAGTTAATTGATTTGGATGTCGAAGTTGATTTTAGTCAGGTGACGACGCCTGAAGATCGTGTCGCTGTCATTACCACTGAACCCTTAACACAAAATGAGACGTGGTCTGCATTTAAATCAGGTGAGATGATTTTATTCAAAGATGGTAAACCAATCAAAAACAAAGTCACAGTTATTGAGCGTTTAGAGCGTGAAAAACTAAATCCAAGCCTAAAACGTGTCACACGGGCAGATCAATATTAATAACTGCGATCAAGTTGCTATTTTAAAATAGCAACTTGATTTTATTAAAATAAAAAATATTTTATTTAAAATGAAAATTGGTTAAAAAATATCTTAGTTTTTTACTCAACTTAAAACATTAAATTAATATAATTCAATTATTTAATAAAATATTGTGTGTTTTTTGGATAATCCCTAGTAAACCAGTTTATTTTTATTCTATTTAAATCAATATATGATCAATTTTAACGAATTTGGGGATGCCGAACAGGTAGTCGTATGAAAATGAGATGGATTCCAGAATATAATACCGGTATTGATGTTATTGATGAGCAGCATCGCCGCATTCTCGACTATATTAACGAGATAGATAGTATTGGGGTAAATACTGATCGTGCGCGTATTCGTTCTATTTTAAATAATATTATTGATTATACTCAGTCACATTTTACCTTTGAAGAGTCTCTACAAGAAGAAGCAGGCTATAAGTATCGTGTGCCACATAAACGCGTGCATGATCTATTTATTAAAAAAATTGAAAGCTATCGTGATCGTTATGAACAAGGGCATGCGATTGAAGCGGAGTTGCATGATATTTTGTCAAAATGGTTAATTAACCATATTCAACATGATGATGCCGACTATGTGGGTGCAGTCAAAGAAAATATGATGGGCATTATTAAAGAAAAAGAGAAGAAAAAAGGCAAAAATTGGTTTGCTCGGTTCTTTTCATAACAGTGCAGCACAATAAAAATAAAGCAAAATTATAAGTCTTTCAGCCAAGCAAAGCCTCAATAGATGCTTTGCTTTTTCTTTGTTTGGGTTTTGCTTTTTGAGCATGACAACGGCAAAATAGCGCTAGATTTTTATTAGGAAAGCATCATGCAGGACAACGCGATGTCTCGATGGCTATCACCGCTGATGGCATTTTGTTTATCGTTTATCATTATTGCTACCTTAGCACCAATTCTAGGCATTGGTGCTGAGCGTCAACTGGATTTCTGGTTGTTGTGGTTAGGGACGATGTTGGTTTTAGCATTACCCATTACTTATATGGAAGTGGCACTGGCAAAGCGCAGTAAAACCACAGCTTTAAATGCCTTATCGAGTTTAACTCGTGATGCGGATGCATCCGCACAGTGGCGTTTGGTTGGCTGGCTCGCTGTCGTGTTTATGCCATTTTTAGCTGGAGGTATGTTGTTTAATGCCTCGAATATGCTGACCCAATTGAGTCAAATTGGTCACTTACCTGTATTTGCAGGTTTAGCGTTGGCTGCCTTGGCACTGTCTTTAGCACCACGTCAAATCATTGTGTTACTGACGTTGGTTGGTGTGTTGGCTGCTTTAGCACTGTCGATGGTGATGGGCGAACAACAACCGACATGGCAATTTACCGCACTTGAATTTAGTGAGTGGGGCGCAGCGACTGTATTGGCATTGGTGGCCAGTGGTTTAGGTCTAGGTGTATATTCGCAAGTCAGCTTAAACCAAGTGAAACAAAGCGATGCAGCAACAGCAACCGTATTGCCAGTGTGGATTGCACAATTGTTGGCAGTGGTGGCATTTGGCTTCTTTATTGCCAATAGCCAAATTCCAGCGCTGGCCTTTGTGGTGAGTGTGGTGACAGGTTCAGCCTTGTTACTTAATCTTGCACGTCAGCAGTTGGCTGAGCGTCAAATGGCAGCCGTCATTCAATGGGTGGTCGTGGTGATTGCTGTATTGATTTGGGCATTGCCAATGCTGTCAGGGGTGTTTAACGTTGTATTATTGCTGTGGGGCTTAAGTATTTGCTTAATTTATGCCATTTTTGCAGGTTGGTTAATGAAGATCAGCCATCTGCGTAAAGCGCTGAATTTTAGCAGTGAAGCGTTGTATAACTTATGGCGTATAGCGATGCGTATTGTATTGCCATTATCGATTGTGACAGCCATGATTGCCTTAATTGGAAAAGTGTTGTCATGAGTCATCCGCAGGTTTGGATAGCTTATGCTGCCCCTGATGCACAGTTTCATATAGCTTTAGATTTTGTGCAAGGCATGACGGCAGCAGAGGCTATTTTTAACAGTAAAATTGCCGAGAAAACCGCTTTACCTGAGCCACTTCATTTAGGCATTTTTGGGGTGAAGGTAGACGCGAGTCATGTGCTACAAGCGGGTGATCGTGTGGAGATTTATCGCGCCTTAACCATTAATCCTAAAGATATTCGTCGTAAACGTGCGGCAAAAAATCCAGTCGGAATTTATGGGCGCGGAAATCGCTTTAAACAATCAGAATCATAAAAAAAACCCCTCACTGAGGGGTTTCTTTTTATCCTAAAGCGACTATAGTGGTGGGGCTGTTAAAATCGCCTCTTTAGAGGCAGGTAAACCGGGTTGTGTAGCCGGAATGGTCTCTAGACCTTCAATTTTTTCAACAATACCGTTGCCATTAAAATACACTTTCAGATGCTGACCAGAGGCAGCTGGAATCTTGGCTTTTTTGGCATTGGTACCTGGAATGTAATTGTAAATATAGTCCCAACGTAGTGGGTTCATGGGATCAGTAACGGTTGGGCTGCCCAGTAAAAAACGCACTTGTTGATGACTCATACCGACTTGGATTTTAGCGGCTTGTGCTTGGGTCAATGGTGTTCCTTGTGGAATATCCACTTTATATACGCCCAAAGTTGAACACCCGGCCAGTACGGAAGTGACGAACAACGTCAACATAATTTTTTGCATTTTGCTACACTATCCCAAATTATTTATGATGCATTTGATCTGGTCATAGATCATACTGCATCTTAACTTTATTGCCTATTCCAACTTTGATTTTGTTGAGAGACCTTTTTTCATGCCTATTTCAAACCAAGATTTACGTAAAGCTGGACTGAAAGTTACCCTTCCACGAATTAAAATTTTAGAACTATTAGAAAATTCAAAACAACATCATTTAAGTGCGGAAGATATTTATAAAACTTTACTTGAACAAGGTGAAGACGTGGGTTTAGCAACCGTATATCGTGTGTTAACTCAGTTTGAAGCGGCGGGGATTATTCAGCGTCATCATTTTGAAAATAATCACTCTGTATTTGAAATTATGCAAGATGATCACCATGATCATTTGGTCTGCCAAAACTGCAATAAAGTGGTCGAGTTTCATAACGACCTTATTGAAAATGAACAGCATGAAGTGGCAAAGAAATTTGGTTTCGAACTCACAGGTCACTCACTAAATTTATACGGTTACTGCGATGCCGTAGAATGCCAAGAAGCATTTCGTAAGAAATAATCCAATACATATAAAAAAGGCTTAACTGGTGTTAAGCCTTTTTTTATGGGCAAATTTTAGTGCGCATCAAAGGTGATGTTATTGGCAGCATGCATTAAGCCACCTGTACCTTCCTCTGAGAGTTTGATTTGTAAGCGTAGATCGTTGGCAGAGTCAGCATGTTTGAGAGCCTCTTTATAGCTAATGATTTTAGCTTGATATAACTCAAACAAGGCTTGGTCAAAGGTTTGCATGCCGAGTTCGGTTGAGCGTTTCATTAAATCTTTGATTTTATGTACATGCCCTTCACGAATAAGATCTGCTACCAATGGGGTATTAATCAAGACTTCAATTGCGGCGCGGCGGCGTTGTCCATCCACAGTTGGTATAAGTTGTTGTGCCACAATGGCCTTTAAGTTCAGTGATAAATCCATAAAGACTTGATTTTGACGGTCACCATCAAAGAAATGCACAATACGATCTAAGGCTTGGTTGGCGTTGTTAGCATGCAGTGTGGCAAAGACCAAGTGACCCGTTTCGGCAAAGGCAATGGCATAGTCCATGGTTTCGCGGGAACGAATCTCACCAATGAGGATCACATCTGGTGCTTGACGTAAGGTGTTTTTAAGCGCCACTTCAAAGCTTTCGGTATCAATCCCCACTTCACGCTGGGTAATAATACAGCCTTGATGTTGATGCACAAACTCGATTGGGTCTTCAATGGTAATGATATGACCTTTGGAGTTTTTATTGCGATAGCCAATCAGAGATGCCAGCGACGTCGATTTACCCGTACCTGTTGCTCCCACAAAAATCACAATGCCACGTTTAACCATGGCTAATTCTTTCATGATGGGGGGCAGGTTCAATTCATCAATGGTGGGAATGACGGTTTCAATACGACGCAACACCATGCCTGGTTCATCACGCTGTTGAAATGCGCTGACACGAAAGCGCGCTGTGCGTTCTTGGTTGGTAATGGCAAAGTTACATTCACGCGTGCGGTTAAATTCTTCGCGCTGTTTAGGCGACATGATGGACAGCACCAATTGCTCGATAATTTCCCCAGTGAGCTTGGTTTTCGCTACAGGTACGATCTCACCGTTAATCTTCATCGACGGTTCGATATCGGCAGTAATAAACATATCCGAGGCTTTTTGCTCAATCATCATGTTGAGCAGGTCATTAAATTTCATTATAAAGTCCTCATTATTATTTTTTTAATTATAAAAAGCTTTCAGGTTGTTTGGCTGCAGCGCGTGCTGTTTGATTATTAATAATGCCTTTAGAAACTAAGGTCTTTAAGCTTTGATCGAGCGTTGTCATACCGTAGTTGGCACCGGTTTGAATGGAAGAATACATTTGTGCCACTTTATTTTCACGAATCAAGTTACGAATGGCGGGAATACCAATCATGATTTCATGTGCTGCTACACGACCGCCCCCAACTTTTTTGAGTAGGGTTTGTGAAATTACCGCTTGAAGAGACTCTGATAACATGGCACGTACCATGTCTTTTTCTTCGGCAGGGAAAACGTCAATCACACGGTCAATAGTTTTAGCTGCAGAGGTGGTATGCAGGGTACCAAACACCAAGTGACCAGTTTCGGCTGCGGTTAAAGCCAAGCGAATGGTTTCTAAGTCACGCATCTCACCCACCAAGATAATATCTGGGTCTTCACGTAGCGCAGAACGTAGCGCGTTGTTAAAACCATGCGTATCACGATGTACTTCACGTTGGTTAATCAAGCATTTTTTGGATTGATGCACAAATTCAATTGGATCTTCAACGGTTAAAATATGGTCGTAGCGGTTGTCGTTAATATAGTCGAGCATGGCGGCTAAGGTGGTCGATTTACCCGAACCTGTTGGACCTGTGACTAACACAATACCGCGTGGATATTCACAGATATCTTTAAAGATTTGTCCCATACCTAAGTCTTCCATGGTTAAGACTTTAGATGGAATAGTACGAAATACCGCGCCCGCACCACGGTTTTGGTTAAAGGCGTTGACACGAAAACGTGCCACACCTGGCACTTCAAAAGAAAAGTCGGTTTCTAGATTTTCTTCATAATCACGGCGCTGTTTATCATTCATAATGTCATACACCAATTTGTGTACTTCTTTATGTTCTAAAGCAGGTAAGTTAATACGGCGTACTTCACCATCGACACGAATCATTGGTGGCATACCTGCCGAAAGATGTAAATCTGAAGCCCCATTTTTAGCAGAGAACGCTAAAAGTTCTGTAATATCCATGTAAATCCCCGAGCGAATTAATCTTAATTATTTTGCTAGAATAATAAGGCTTTCTCGAGGCTGAACCAACAGTTGAGTCGCAGGGAATGTGAAAAAACCGCTATCAAATGAGAAATGCTGCTATGAATCCTCTAGACGCGACACGAAATCAAGTTTTACAACAGATTGCAGAAGCTTGCCAACATGCAGGGCGTGATGTGCAAGATGTAAGCTTATTGGCTGTGTCTAAAACCCAGCCGAGCACCGCTTTAGCGGCAATGTATGCAGCAGGGCAACGTGCCTTTGGTGAAAACTATTTGCAAGAAGCACTTGATAAAATTGAAGCCTTAGCAGATTTAGACATTGAGTGGCATTTTATAGGGCATGTACAGCGCAATAAAACCAAACACTTGGCGGACAAATTTGACTGGGTGCATGGGGTAGATCGTCTTATTATCGCAGAGCGTTTGTCCAATCAACGTGAAGCGACACAAGCGCCATTGAATATTTGTCTACAAGTCAATATTGATAGCCAAGACACTAAGGATGGCTGTCAGCCGCATGAAGTTGCGGATTTAGTGGCACAGATCAGTCAACTGCCGCATTTATGTTTGCGCGGTTTAATGGTCATTCCTGCACCCAACAATACGCCAGCTTTTCGTGATGCTAAAGCGTTGTTTGATCAAGTCAAAGCCCAGCATGCACAGCCCCAACACTGGGATACCTTAAGTATGGGCATGTCAGGCGATTTAGAAGCTGCCGTTGCAGCAGGGTCAACCATGCTACGTATAGGCACTGCCTTGTTTGGTGCGCGGGATTATTCCAAATAATCAATTTACACCACGATGCAGCATAGATGAGGGCAGCGCTGCATCGTTTAAAAAGCTGTCTTTAAGCGGTATAGCCACCGTCGGCAATAATTTCTGCACCAGTGACATAAGACGCTTCTGGACTGGCTAAAAAGGCCACCACATTGGCAATCTCATTGGATTGTGCATAACGCCCAAGCGCAATGCCAGGTACAATCATCTGACTCATGTCACTATTGGCAGGATTCATATCGGTATCGGTAGAGCCTGGATGCACAATATTGCTGGTAATACCTCGTGGGCCTAAATCACGGACTAAGCTGCGGTTAAAACCTGCAATAGCGGCTTTACTCATGGTATATAAACAGATACCTGCAAAAGCGGCATAGCGGGTCATGGCAGAGCCAATATGAATGATACGCCCACCTGCTTGCATATGACGCAGTGCTTCTTGAGTCGCTACAAACACACCTGTAACATTGGTTGCCATGCTTTTCTCTAAATCTTCGAGACTCACCTCATCAATTGCACCAAACACGCTAATCCCAGCGTTATTAACTAAAATATCTAAACCCGCAAAGGTCTGTACTGTGGTGGTTACAGCTTGGCGTACTGCTTCGGGTTGAGCGGCATCGGCTTGAATCGCGATGGCTTGACCTCCCATGGCAACAATATTGTCGACCACCTGCTGCGCTTGTAGGGCTGAATGTTGATAGGTGATGGCAACGCGTGCACCATCTTGAGCAAGACGCTGGGCGATTGCTGCGCCAATCGAGCGAGAACCACCAGTGACTAAGGCCGTTTTACCCTGTAGGGGAAGAATTTGCTTTGACATAGTTACATCCATTTGAAATTAGCTGACAATTTTAATTTGGCTTGCACCACCCCCGACAGCTTTGACTTGAATCTGTACGGGAATACGTTCATGCATTTCTTGAACATGCGAGATCAGCACCACTTTACGGCCTTGGCTTTGTAAATGATCTAAAGCATTCATCACCATATGCAGTGATGCAGGATCAAGGCTGCCAAAACCTTCATCAATAAATAACGATTCGAGTTTCATGGAACCTGCTGCCATATTGGCAATCGCCAGCGCTAAAGCCAAAGACACCAAAAAGCTTTCGCCCCCCGAAAGGGATAACACAGGGCGGATTTCACTGTTCATATCTAAGTCAATAATTGCCAGACTTAAACTGTCAGCAATACGATGTAGTTGATAACGTGGTGCCAGTGGTTGTAATTGCTGATTAGCATATTCCACTAAAATATCTAAATGATGTTCTTGGGCAATTTTTTGGAATTTAGTCCCTTCACGATGTCCAATTAACTCGTAAATCCGCCCCCAACGATATTCTTCAGCTTTAATCTGTTCAATTTGGCTGTGATACTGCTGATAGGTACGTTGATTATTGGCATGAATGCGTAATTTGGCATCTAGCTCATTTAAAGTCTCTTGTTGTTGGCTTTTTTGCACGACTAACTGTGCCAATTGCTGCTCAAGTTCAGCCAGTGTATGTTCAGGTTGTTGTTGTAAATGCGCGTGATAACGCTCTTCGAGCACTTGCCATGCTGTTTTGGCATTTTCCAACAGTTGTTGTTGATGATGCAGACTATGGCGAATCTGTTGATGCTGAGCAAGGTCAATCGCAAGCCACGTTTCAATGTGCTCAGGGCTAGCGCTTGGGTGGCTGGCTTGCCACGCGCTAATTGCGCTTTGCACTTGCGCCAGCTCATTTTCAATTTGCTGTAACTGACTAATAAAACTTTGTTGCTTGAGATGTGCCGCATGTAGATTTTGCTCAGCTTGTGTTGTGAGCAGCCGTTGTTGTTCAAGCTGTTGGCGTTGTTGCTGGGCTTGGCTGTCTAAGGCTTGTTGCCATTCCGAGGCTAAACGATAGCATTGTCCCGCATACTGCTCGGTGAGTGCCGCCAATTGTTGCCGCAATTGTTTACCTTGCTCAATCAGCTGCGTAATCTCTAGACCAAGCGCTTGCTCGCGTTGCTCGGCACTTTGATATTGCAGGTTCATTTTTTCAAGCTGCTGCTGTGTTTGATTAAAGGCAGTTGCAAGTTGCTTTTGGCTGTGCAGTTGGGCAATGCGCTGTTTAAGTTGTTGCTGTACATCGTCCAGCCAAGCGATAGGCATCTGCTGCTGATAGCGTTCAGGCAGCATACATACAATCGTTTGAATACCTTGTTCTAGCTGTAAGCGGCGCTGAATATTGAGTTCGAGTTGTTGCTGTTGGTTGAGGGCGCTACGCCACTCTTCGAGTAGCTGGTATTGTTGATCTTCTTGTGAGGTTAAGGCTTGAATGTGCTGTTGCAGATGGTTGATTTGCGCCGTGATAAACGCTTGTACAGCTTGAACCTGTGCTTCTGGGAATTCATAGCCGAGTTGCTGCAAATTGTGCAGTATGTTGTGAAGTTGCTCTGCACGTTGGCTGGCGATGTGTTGTAAGCGCAATTGTTGTTGCTGTACGAGAGTGTGTAATTTAGATTGTTCAATCTGCTGTTGTTGCAGCTGAACATGCAGCTGCTGCAATGCTTGCTGGGCGTGTTGGCGCTGCTGTTCGTGCAGCTGCAATAACCCTTTTTCTAGTGCGCTGTGATCCTCTATAAAAGGATGTTGATGGCTACCACAGACCAGACATGCTTCATTGGGTTTGAGTTGTGCCCGTAGTTGCTGTACATGATTACTGTGTAATTGTCGTTGTTGTTCTAAGATATATTGAAGTTGGCTATAAGCGGTTTCTTGTTCGTAGTGTTCGCTGCTAAGCTTTGTAATGCTGTACTCAAGTTTAACTAACTCAGCTTGTTGCACTTGTATGCTGTGCTGTAGGGTGTCTGCTTCTTGTTCACTGGCCAACAGTTGTTCAAGTTGCTGCTGTTGATGTTGCAATTGCAGCACAGCAGTTTGCTGACCTTGCTTGTGCTTCTGGGTATTGCTCAAGCTTTGGCTTAAGTGTTCAAGGCTTGGATATTGCGCAGTATAGGCTTGTAATTGCTGACTTAAATCCTGTTGTTGCTGTTGTAGCACAGCCAAAGGCTGAGCTAAAATTTGCGCAGCCTGCTGCTCAAGTAAGTGATATTGCTGTGCATAGCGCTGCAGGGCATTGACCACACTTTGCGGCTCTTGATCAAAGCACGCTAAAAATTGGCTCTTGCTCAGTGCTAAGTCGAGCTGTTGTTGCTTGTTTTGCCATGCGTCTAACTCGCTTTGCTGCTGGTTTAAGCTCGTCTGTAAGGGTTCAAGCTGAGACTGGCGTAATTGCTGTTGTTCTGCGCTGAGTTTTTTATATTGATCAGATACCGTTTTGATGTCGTGATCTAGTTGTAGTCCGCGTTCTAGCTGAGGCTTAACAGCAAGGCAGTGTTGTTCAAACTGCTGTTGGCGGTCTAACTGCTGTTGTAGCGCGGCTTGTTGCTGCTCAACTTCGAGTTGCAATGCTGCAAAGGACTGCATAAATTCAGCGTGTTGTTTTAAGGTGGCATGCTGCAAAGGTTGCAAACGTGCCCGTTGTACAAATTGCGCCCGAATAGCTTGAAAATCATCAAGTTGTTGTAATAGTTGTTGTTGCGCGGCAGATTGCTTGAGCGCATCAAGTTGTACGCTATAGACTTCTTTTTTGCCCTGTACTTCGGCATAGAGTTGATCGTGCTCTAGATACCATTTACGTTCATTGTCGAGAATTTTTTCAGATTGGTGCAGGTTTTTAAGCTGTAAATCTAGAGCATGTTGCTGTTGTTTTAACTCCAACAGCTCTTGTTCCGACAACAGGCTTAAATGACCCATCACATTTTCTAGCTCACTACGCTGTTGTTTGATTTGGCTATATTTTTCCGCAGACTTTTTACTTACCTCGCTAAAGATTTGCGAATTGGTAAGATATTCAAGTAAATCAGCACGTTCATGGTCTTTGGCTTTTAAAAACGCCCCGACTTCAGATTGCGCCAATAATACTGCACGGGTAAATTGTTCAAAACTTAAACCTATGAGTTTTTCAATTAAAGGCGTGGCCTCGGAAACCTTATGATTCAGCAGGCGTTGATCATCTAAACAGGTAATCGCACGGTTATATTTTAAGTTACCATCGGCTTTTTTATGCGCGCGCCATACTTCCCAACGTGCTTGATAGCGTTGGCCATCTAAGGCAATAAATTCCAGTTCAGCAAAACCTGAGGTGCAACCGCGACGTAAAATCTGTTTGGGGTCTTTAATGGATAAATCATTGCCCGCAATATCTTTGATGCTACCCGCAGCGCCAGTTAAACGTGGAATACGATCATATAAGGCCAAACACATGGCATCGAGTAGCGTCGATTTACCTGCGCCAGTTTTACCTGTAATGGCAATTAAGCCCGCATGTGCCAACGGGGCGTGTTCAAAATGAATATGCTGCGGCTCTGCAATCGATGCCAAATTGCTTAAACTTAAACGTAAAATTTTCATGGCAAAGATTTATCCTTGTTTTTCATCAAGATCATGCTGCGCTTCAGCCAAAAGTTGCTGAAAATCACGTTGTACTTCGGCATCTAATTGATAGCCCATGTTTTGCCAAATGCGATGAAATAAGTCCTCTGGTGTGGGCGGGGCTAAATCAATCCTGCTTTGAGGTGTATCATGGCTGGCAGTGGCTTGATAAATCCGACTGATTCTTAATAAGCGATAGCGATCTTTGGGCAATGCCATTTCAATTTGCTGGCGTAAATCCACAGGCGGCGGGGCGTCGCTTGTATATTCAATTTCTAGAAAATGCCGTGCATTGAGATTGTCAATTTTGCCTTGCGGTAGGGCTTTGACTGCATCGATCAGCGTGCTTAAATCTTGTCGAATCCGAATTAAATCCACAGTACGTGGCACTGGCATAGCTTCAATACATAAGCGTTGTTTGGCTGGTGCACTGATATCGAGTTGAATATCGAGCACTTGATGCGGGTAATGGCGTTCGCTAAACGACAGTGGAATTGGTGAGCCACTATAACGAATATGCTCCTCGGTCACTTTTTGCGGCTTGTGCAAATGTCCAAGGGCAACATAATCAATCACATCGTCAAAAAGTGCCGTTGATAGTGCTTCTTCATTGCCAATCACAATCGGGCGCTCGGAATCTGAAGTTTGAGCGCCTTGCATATGGGCGTGTGACATTAAAATTAAAGCTTGATGTGGCTGTTTTCGTGCTTTGGCTTCGGCAATTAATTGTTGATGTAAATAGGAAATGGCACTTTGGCTGTTGCTGGTGTGTTCATTTAACCCCGTGATTTCGGCACTACGTAAATAAGGTAGTGTTAAACACCAAGCAATAATTTGTCCTTGTGCATCATGAATCGGCACCAATAAGCGTCCTAAATCAAACTCATGCTGTGCATTACGCCGAATCACACCCACGGCTTTGGCATTAAATTTGGCTAAAAATGGCTCGACTTGCTCAATCCGATAACCTGAATCATGATTACCTGCAATCATCAGGGTTTGCATGTGCGGCGCGATAGCATGGGCATCGGTTAAAAATTGATAGAGTTGCTTTTGAGCACTTGAAGCGGGATTGACTACATCAAAAATATCACCAGCAATCAGTAGAGCATGCGGTTGTTTAGCTTTAATTTGTTGTAATAGCCAAGCCAAAAAATGCTGATGTTCATAATCACGATCATGATTATGAAAGAATTGCCCTAAATGCCAGTCCGAAGTATGAAAAAATCGCACGCTCATGTTGTTGCCCCAAAAAATGCCGCTGTCTACTATAAGGAAAAGCGCGCTTAAAATGCTAGAGCCAGAAAATAAAAGACCGACGATTCGAGTGATAGGAAATCGTCGGTCAAAAAATATTTTGTGCTGACCGTTGTGGCTGCTACACGCCAGTCAAAACAAAATGCATTATTATTGCTATAGAAGGTCACCGAAATTTGTGGATGCCAGTACAAACGCTCGGCTGCTACAGACCTGTACCCTTTATAACGTGTTTGTTTTGCAATTGGTTGACAATAAAACTTAAAAAAATAATTTTTTTTTTTATACTGTGATCAGAACTCTCGCTATTGGATGATAAAAGCAGCATATGTTTAAATATTTTTTAAGATTTTTCATTTACTTAGTCTTATTTACTATGTTGATGGGTGTAATAGCAGCTTTATTACCTCGCGGGGTAGGACAAGTGTTAACTGCTTTGCCATTTTTAATCAGTAGTATTTTATTGTTATTTCATTTTCTTAAAAAAGAACGCCGTGCCCCAACGCGTCTTGAACGTAATCGTTTTAGCCTGATCTATGTACTGATTTTCTTTTTCTATAATTATATATTTGCCGTGCTTGGGCCATTGCTGTTTAATCTAAACATTCCTAACATTGGGGCACTATGGTTAAAAGAAGCCCTAAATGTAGAATTTCAGCTCATGCTGATTTCGCGCTTGTTGATTTTTATGATTCCGTTTTATCTGGTTGTATTTTGGTTTTATGGGCCACAAGCCAAACGCATGGCAGCCAAAATGTTTCCTGATCCGCAATAGTGCGATATGGTATGCGCTGTACACAAAAATAAATATTAATGATATAGGTCATGCATGTCTAAACCGTCAGTTTTAATTACCGGTGCAAGTGGTTTTATTGGTTCACATTTAATCCCTTTTTTGGTGGCGCGTGGTTATGAGGTGATTGCCTTGAGCCGTCAAGCGCAAATTGACAGCTACGCCGTGACATGAATTCGCGATTTTCAGCAAATTGGTGAGCGCTACATTGACTATGTGGTGAATTTGGCTGGAGAAAGTATTGGTAAAGGGCGCTGGACTGCAGCGCGTAAGCAAAAACTCATTCAAAGTCGAGTCGAAACGACCGAACGTTTGTATGAATATTTAATTGCACATAAGCTTCATCCGCACAGCATTATTTCAGGTTCTGCAGTGGGGTATTACGGCATTGATAGCCAGCAGCAGTGGCAGCATGTCTGTGCCGAAGATAGTCCAAGTCAAGATATCTTTATGTCGCAGTTATGCCAAAAATGGGAATATAGCGCGCTTAAATTTAGCCAATTTAATACTAAGATTATCCGTTTAGGTGTGGTTTTTGCTAAACAAGGTGGAATTTTGCCGCAAATGCTATTGCCAATTAAATTGAGTTTGGCAGCTAAAATTGCTAGCGGGCAGCAGCCTGTGGCATGGGTACATATTCATGATGTATTAAGAGCGATTGAGTTTTTAATGCGCACGCCCACCCAAAAACGTTTGTTTAATGTGGTTGCGCCAGAACTGACCAGCCAAGCCCAATTTGCACAACACGCAGCACAGTTGTTCAATAAGCGTCCGTATTTTAATGCACCTGCATGGCCGTTTCATATGCTGATGGGTGAACAAGCACAATTGATTCTAAATGGGCAGTTTGTCACACCGAAAAACTTACATGATGCAGGATTTCTTTTTCATTTTCAAAGCTTGCAACATGCGTTAAGTAATTTAAAGCACAGCAAAAGGCCAGCCTAAGCTGACCTTGGATGCTGGTGCACCGCTTTATTGCATGGCTTTTAATTTCAGCGCAGCTTCTTCAGCAAAATATGTCCAAATGCCATCAGCCCCTGCGCGGCGGCAGCTCATTAACGATTCAATAATCACGCTATCTGATAACCAGCCATTTTGAATTGCTCCTGCGAGCATCGCGTATTCACCGCTAACTTGATAAACAAAAGTCGGCACGCCAAAGGTGTCTTTGACTTCACGCACAATATCGAGATAAGGCATACCCGGTTTCACAATTACCATATCTGCGCCTTCTTGAATATCAAGAGCAATTTCATGCAGGGCTTCGGCACGGTTGCCAATGTCCATTTGGTAATTATATTTATTGCCACCTTTTAGGTTGCTCGCAGAACCAACAGCATCACGGAATGGGCCATAGAAGCTTGAGGCATATTTGGCAGAATAGGCCATAATATTGGTATAGATATGACCATTGCTTTCTAAGGCTTGGCGGATTGCACCGATACGACCATCCATCATATCACTTGGTGCAACCACATCGGCACCCGCTTCGGCATGGCTTAAAGCCTGTTTGATTAAAGCATCCACGGTTTCATCATTTAACACATAACCCGTGTCATCAATAATGCCGTCTTGACCATGGGTGGTATAAGGGTCAAGTGCGCCATCGGTAATGAGCACCATTTCGGGTAATTCTTTTTTCAGTAAACGGACTGTGCTTTGTACTAAACCATCGTCACGCCAAGCGGCTTCTGCGAGCAAGCTTTTATCTTCTTGTGGTGTGACAGGAAACAGTGCCAATTTAGACACCCCTAGCGCTAATAAACGTTCAGCTTTTTTTAATAATAAATCAGCCGATAAACGCTGTACGTTGGGCATGCTCGGAATATCTTGAGTTTGATTTTGTCCCGGCAATACAAATACAGGATAAATCAAATGATCTGTTGTCAGTTGTGTTTCACGTACCATGGCACGTAAGTGATCATTTTTACGAATACGACGCATGCGAGTCGCAGGAAAAGCCGGACGATTAAACGTATAGGTCATAACAATCTCTATGTTTCGTATTAAAATTTAGTTTATTGTAGCTCTATAATGACACAATGGTCATTGTAAATTGTTGTTAAGGTAATTTGAAAAAATGAATGATGTTGTGAAAAAGTGGACGGGTGAGTTAAATCTCGGCGAAAAAATTGAAATCAATGCTGTATTTGAAAAGTTGTGCCAAGCCTTTAATAGTTCGCCATTTTTTCAACATAATGCCATGCAAATGCGTGTGGTCGATGGTCAAATCCAAGCTTATATTCAAATGCAGCCACACCTGATTGGTAATCTGCAATACCAAATTTTGCATGGTGGTTCAACGGCAACGCTGCTCGATAGTGTGGGCGGGATTATTGCCATGGCAGAGCTCTATAAAAAAGCCACCAAAGAGACCTTTGAACAAGTGAGTTTACAAGCTGCACGTTTGGCGACCTTGGATATTCGTGTCGATTATTTAAAACCGGGGCGTGGTGAATATTTTATTGCCACCGCTGAGGCGCTACGCATGGGACGTAAGGGCTGTACCATGCGTATGAATATGGTCAATGATCAACATGAGCTGATTGCAACGGCAATTGCCTCTTATGCTTATTGATCGGTGTTAGACTTAAATAGCTAAAAAGACCCGAGCGAGGGTCTTTTTTTATAACAATTGGGCACGGATGTGTTTATAGGCCTGCCAATCAAAAGGCGCGATGGGTTTAGGGATATAGGTCGGCTGCTGGGCTTCAAGATGAAAACGCTGTTTAAAATTGGCCACATGGTTTTGATGCTGTAATTTATCTTGATTCCCTAAAATAAAGTCGGCAGCGGCAGCTACACCAAGCTTAAATAATTTTAATTGTTTTTCGAGTGGCATCTGAAAATCAAGCTAATGAAATTCATGAATCTCACGCGCTTGATCGGCTTTAAAATGATACCATAGCGCAGGGGCAGGCACTTTATGTCGTGCAATCTCGATATAACTAATTAAATGGCGATAATCCTGATTTTGGTGCAAAAAATTAAAGTCTGAGGTGTGTCTTGCGGTATCAAACAAAGCGCTTAAAAATGCCAACAAGCCTTGAGTATTTTGTGGATGCTCACGATCGGTATCTAACTTAGCACCAAAGGTTGGACACAACGGTACATATTGGCGTTGATGAAAAATATCAATTGGGAAGTTGGACATGATCCCACCATCGACCAAAGCAGATTGCTCAGGCAATTGACCTTCGTAACCCACCCATTTGCCCCAATCGGCTTGAGGATTGACTTGTAACAGGACAGGCTCAAAAAAAATCGGAATCGCCATTGAGGCACGTACACATTTGGCCAGTGTTAGTTGTTGCTGCTGATAGAGTTCGGCCATACGCGGAAATACAATTTTACTTTGGGCACTAATGTCGGCACTGACTATACATAGCTGAACATTGGCTGCAATTTTTTCTATCCGTTGTTGGTCGCTCAGTGGTGCAGCATGGGCTGCACGCATAGGGCAAGCGCCTTCAGATTCCCGTTGGGGGCGCAGTTTAAGCGTGTTGGGGGCTAACTTTAGATGCTGCTCTAAGTCAGCAATATGGTTAATGCTTAGGTTTTCTGTCAGCCACTGTTCAAAGCGTTGGCCTGAGTTGAGCGCAATGCGCTCTTTGGACAAGAAACGGCGCAGATCTTTGAGTAAGCTTAAACTAAATTTTTTCTTCCATATGTCGGATTGTTGGCTTTGTAGTGCCTCGACTACATAGTTTGCTAATTTGCCGCCATCAATAAACTCTTGCATCGGCATGCGACTCAGCAGTTCAAGCAGTTTATCGCTGCACATTTGGTTAGGTTTGGCAAGCGTGGCTAAAAACACGGCATTGATCGCGCCTGCGGATGTCCCCGCAATATTTAGAAAACGAATGCCTGCTTGTTCTAGGGCATAGGTATAGCCTGCTAAGGCAATACCTAAAACCCCGCCACCTTCTAAAACAAGATCGACATATTGATGTCCTTGATCATCGACAATGTCGGAAATGGGGTGCTGTTGAATTTTGCTGGTGATGTTATGGATACAATGCCGAATTTCACGGTCGTCTAAGACCTGCTGTTGTAATGTGGATGGATGAGACATCGCAGAACTCCATCTTATTTATTATTGTGAAATTTGAGTATAGTTTTTTTAGGCGCATTTCTCGAGCAAAGATGATTTTTCCATCAATTAAGCTAAATAATACACGAGCGTCTAAGTACGAGACTCAAGCGCTTAAAAAAGCACTTGAGTCACAGTGCTTAATGCAGATGAGACTTGGCGCGTTGCAGCGCATCTTGCCATTTGGCTAAATGACGCTCGCGTTCTAGTTGGGGCATTTTCGGTTCAAAAGCGCGCTCCAATTGCCAGCAAGCTGCAATATCATCTAAGTGACTAAATACACCTGATTTTAAACCGGCCATAGCAGCTGCACCCCAAGCAGTTGATTCCAACATTTTGGGGCGCAGCACAGGTACATTTAACAGATCGGCCTGAAATTGCATCAACATATTATTATGACTGGCGCCACCGTCGACACGCAGTTGAGTGAGCTGTTGACCTAAATCAGATTGCATGGCATTTAAAACATCTGAAACTTGAAAGGCAATCGCTTCTAAGGCAGCACGGGCAATATGATGTTTATTGCTGCCGCGCGACATCCCACAGAGTAAGGCACGCGCCTGTGCATCCCAATGCGGCGCACCCAGTCCCGTAAAGGCAGGCACTAACACTACGCCATCAGTATCGTTCACTTTGCTGGCTAGCTTCTCGACATCACTGCTCTTTTGTAAGATGCCTAAACCGTCGCGCAACCATTGCACAATGGCACCTGCCATAAAGACACTGCCTTCTAAAGCATAAGTCGCTTGATCTTGCGCTTGCCATGCAAGGGTAGATAGCAGTTGATTTTGACTGACTTTGACCTCATGACCGGTATTAAACAGCATAAAACAGCCTGTGCCATAGGTATTTTTAGCTGTACCGGGTTGAAAACAAGCTTGACCAAACATAGCGGCTTGTTGATCACCTAAGACGCCGGTAATCGGAATACAGGCACCCAATAGGCCTTGGGCAGTATCGGCCACATAACTATCAGAGCTGATAATTTGAGGTAATACGCTGCTTGGAATATTAAACTGATCAAGTAATTCTTGATCCCACGTTTGGCTATTGAGATTCATGAGCATGGTACGCGAAGCATTACTGGCTTCAATGACATGCTCTGCGCCTTGGGTTAAGTTCCAAATCAGCCAACTGTCAATGGTGCCAAATGCGACATGACCTTGCTCGGCAAGTTGACGCAAACCTTGTATATTTTCCAGTAACCAAACCAGTTTTCCTGCACTAAAATACGGATCAATTCTTAAGCCAGTGGTTGCTAAAATTTTTGCGCTCAAGCCTTGCGCGATGAGTTGATTGCACCACGGATTTGCACGACGATCTTGCCAAATAATCGCAGGGGCGAGGGCACGTCCCGTGCGTTTATCCCACACCACCGTGGTTTCGCGTTGGTTGGTCACGCCAATCGCATGAATATCTTTGGCCAATAAGCCTGCTGCAGCAATGGCTTGTTGCACCACGCCAAGTTGATTACTCCAAATTTCATGGGCATCTTGTTCGACCCAACCAGAATGTGGGGTTTGAATTTGGGTTTCGCGTTGCGCTGTGGCTTGAATTTCGCCTGTTTCATTAAAGATAATCGCGCGGCTTGAGGTAGTGCCTTGGTCTAGGGCCAATAGATAACTCATATTTTTTCTAATATTAGGCTTGAAAGGCAAAATATTAACCCAATTATTTAAGCAAACGCAGTCACTAGGCGTAATTTGTAGGCAAATGTACTCGTAATTGCTGATAATTATGCTATGATTAAGCCGTACTTTGGGGGTGTTTCTGGCTTCGACGCTGGTGATGAAACTCATAGATGCATGCCGAGAGCGCATTTTCTCTCGTAAATCAAATTTGCAATTTTATAGTCGCAAACGACGAATCTTACGCTCTAGCTGCCTAAGGGCAGCTTGTCCGCATCCCTGAATACTTGTGGTTAGGGGTCCCGACTGAAGCGAACGCACACAAGTCCGTATGAAATCAAGCCTCGGGGTTTCGTACTAAATTAAGAGGATCGCAACTTGTACCCTGTTCGTCGGGTCACAAGGCGCTAAAATAATAGACGATATCTAAGCATGTAGTATTCTGGGGCGTAATGCTGGCGGACGCGGGTTCAACTCCCGCCACCTCCACCAAATACCTAGCTGAATATAACCAAATATAGCGTTATATAAGGCGGAAAGGCTTGAATCTAAAGGGTTCAAGCCTTTTTTTATGCCTAAACATAACTGAATATAACTAGGCATAGGGATACATGGCATGTATCCTAGTCTGTATCCCCTGTATTTTATTGAACTGGAAGGGATACAAAGATGAAAAGATTAGATATTAAACGCCGCCCACTAGCCGATACAGTATTGGCTACTCTTGAACCTGAAACTAAGGAATATCGTGAGTTAGATAGTAGTGGTCTATATTTTAGAGTTAAGCCTGACGGTAATAAGTCTTGGCAATTACGTTACAAGAAAGCAGATGGCAAATGGTCATGGCTAGGGTTAGGTGGCTATCCAGAAGTAAGCGGGCAATTGGCACGCAAAAAAGCCAATGAGCTTTTAGAAGATGTTTCTAGAGGCGATAATCCCATCATTACCAAGCAAGAACGAAAACGCCAAGAGCTTGAGCTTAATAATGCTACGTTTGAAGTATTGGCTAGAGAATGGTTAGATACAAAGCTAAATGCTTGGGTACATGACACTATGACCCGAAATAAAGGCGCATTAGAAAAACATATCTTTCCTGTGTTTGGTAAACGCTTGTACACCACGATTAAACCGATTGAATGGATGAACCATTTAAAAGGGATTCAGCAGCAGCATGGTATTTACGAGCAAGTGAATCGAGTTCGAGCCATGTGTCGTGATATTTACGACTATGCCAAGGTGACAGGGCGAATTGACTACAACCCATTAGAGGGACTGCAAAAGTATTTACAACAAGGCAAAAAAGAAAACATGGCTCATGTTTCTGAAAATGAATTGCCTGTACTGCTTAGAGCGATTAATAACTATCCAAAAGTGGATACAAGAATAGGCTTGCAGCTTCTAGCTATGCTGTTTTGTCGTCCTAGTGAGTTAAGGAAAGCAAAGTGGCTTGAGTTCGACCTAGATCAAGGTCTATGGAATATTCCCGAAGAACGAATGAAGAAACGCCGTGAGCATGTCGTACCACTATCTAAGCAAGCGATTGCCATTCTTAACGAACTTAAAACGTTTGAAACCAACTCTGAGTATTTATTTCCGAGTAGATCGGATAAGGATAAGCCTAAATCAGATACTGTTTTTATCATGGCTTTACGCCGTATGGGCTTTCAAGGCAGACAGACCCCACACGGTTTTAGACATATTGCCAGTACCTTACTAAACAATCGTGGTTTTGATGAACGCCATATTGAGGCTGCACTTGCCCATGTAAAGGATGGCGTGGCAGGGGTATATAATAAAGCCCAATATCTAGAAGATCGAAAAAATATGATGCAATGGTACGCAAATTACTTAGAAGAGCTTGCTGATCAAAAGATTGTAAAGTTCAAAAAAGCAAATTGACTATATATTTAGATATATTTGATGAAATTTAATAGATAAAGAACTATTAACAGAATTTTTCTGATAATGAGCCATACGAGGGGTTATATGGTAACAATTAGTGAGTTATACGCTAGAGCAGAATATCCAGATTTGACACATTGGAAAGATATGCCTATGTTCAGTATTGCTCAATTAGGTTTATTAACAGTAGGTATTGATCCACTGTTGTATGAAGATTTAGAGGGTGCTGATCTAATAACTATTCTTAAACATGATCAACCTGTAAATTGGAAAAATGCGATCATGATTTTTAGATGTTTACAGCAAGATATTTGTGTAGGGAATATTAATTGTCAGATGGTAAATATTCACTCTTATTACGAATGTATAGGTTTATCCTTCAAAAGAGTTAATCAGATAGACCTAAAACCAGATGATTATGATCTTATAAATATATATGAAACTAAAATCTCTAGGGCTGAATCTACAGTATGGTTGAAAAAGAATGGTTATCTTGAAAATCCGATAAAGCAATATCGAGAGGAAGGAGTTGAACAATTAACTTCTTGGCAAGAGTCTCCATTATCCTCAATTTTGCATAGCACTTACACCACGCCTGCGTTAAATGCTTTAAAAGGGGTTATTGAAGAGTTTTGGTCTAGGTATGATCCTGAGAATAACCAACCACCCCCAAAG
The DNA here is from genome assembly GCF_003711395.1 of Acinetobacter sp. B51(2017). Classification (GTDB taxonomy): domain Bacteria; phylum Pseudomonadota; class Gammaproteobacteria; order Pseudomonadales; family Moraxellaceae; genus Acinetobacter. The sequence continues at coordinate 3,980 of NZ_PJRJ01000022.1, read as the reverse complement.
CAAAGTGTTGTAGAAAGTTGGATTAGAGAAAACTATCCTGACATTCAAGCAAGTGATATATGTAAATATATAGATAAAATTTGCCGTCACCCCAAGGCAAAGAAAGGTGGTAATACGAAAGTGTTAAGTAAAGTTTAAAATATTTTATATTTTTTAAAATCAATGGTTTAATTTGGGGTGATAGCATATTTTTTTATCTTGCTATTACTCCTTTTCTTATTCCCTATGCCAAGTCCTTTTTGGTTTTATATCCCTACTATATTTTTCCATATATGGGGTTATCTATGCATATTCAGCCACTTAGAGTCCAATTTAAAACAGTCTGTGAGCTTCTAGATATTAGTCGAGACTCACTACGTCAATTGATAAATAGCGATAACACTTTCCCACGCCCAATCAAGATGGGTACAGCAAAACAAGCTCCTGTGTATTTTGACTATGCTGATTTAATGCAATGGCATAAGCAGCAAAAAGCTAACTCATATGAGGATGCTTAAGTATGCAACAGCTACAGCAATCAATAGAGCAACCATCTTTAAAAGCTAGATTTGATGCTATATGTCTTGATTACAGCATAGTCGAAAGTGAAACCAGTCAAGCAGCAAAAAAACTTCAGTATTTAGGGCAAAACGTAAAACCTAAATTATTCAAAGAAATGGAGGCTATTAAGAAAGAAATACAACTCAGCTTAGATCTTTAAGAGGTAAATTGAGATGAAAAATTTACCTTTTGAATGGTTATTAAAGGGCTTAATTGGCTTAATTCTTTTGGTTTTTATTGCAAGCTGCAATGTTCCTGCTTATGCTTATGGCGTTCATCAAAAAGCAGATGAATTAGCTTTGGTCGGCTATAACTTACAAGGCGTACAACTCAACAGAGTTATTGTGCGTAATATCTCTATGCGTTCGCATTTTATGGTGAAGCTGGAGAGGGACATGCTTGCGTGTGCGGGAAACCTTGTAGTCCTGTCGACCAACCCTTTTCAGCTTTGCCACCATCATTTGGTCGTGATTGGCAAAGCTTCTTATAAACTACAAGGAGCACAATTCATCGTGCCTATTTCTAGCGATTACGCAAATAAAAAGGCGGTGACATTATGAGCAATGTCACCACCTTTGATCCGAAATCTATTTTAGCAAACTCTAAGCAACTTAATCCACAGCACCTAGAATATACCAAGCATGAAATTATTCAGCGTTTTGGCAATCCACAGCAAGCCATCCATATTGATCAAGCCTGCGTTGATATTGAAGGCGTTAAATACGACAGACCTTTTATCTTACCGATCTACAATGCTCAACTAGAGCTGATTCAATGTGCTGTATTGGCTGATTAAAAGCGTGCGCAAGTGATACCCGATGTTTATGCCAAAGGTTTTGCATATTATGGGGAATTACAGCCTAGTCGGCCTGTGATTATTACGCATCATTTAGAAACATTTTTTAAAGTTGCACAGACAGAGTACGCCGTGGTGCTTGTTGTACTGCCTACGTTATGCAGTGCACCTTTAGCAAAATTAAAGGCTGCTGATGTTGAAAAAATTCGCATTGTTGTCGAGCAATTGCAGGAAGCTGGATATAGTCATTTATATATGCCAGTTAGACCTGAAGAAATAAAACGAGATGATTTTCAGAGTTTGGAAAAAAACACGGCGTTACGCCTTCTAAACCAATATTTGATTATTGATGATGATGGAATCCAGACAGAATATCTGGTGGAGTTGTATAAAGAAGATCCTGTGGAAGATGTGCAAATTTTCTTAGATGAGGCTATTCAGCGTTTACCTCAGATAAGTCACCTGCCTGAAGGACATTTGGCCAAGCCATACAAACTTGACGATGGTAGCTATTTGCATGTTTTGCAAAATGGCTTAGTACAAATCAAAGAGCAACAGTTGGAGGATGGGGAAGTACAAAAGAAACCTATCTTCATTTCTCCACTACTGATTATTTTAGGTGAGGCCCGTAGCGTCAGCAATGATAACTGGAAGAGAGTCATTCAGTTTAAGGATAAGGATCAGCAAGAGCATACCTTATTGATTCCCTATGAGTATTTTATGGGGGAAGCGACAGATGCGTTAAAGCTAATTGCTAACCATGGACTTATGCCGCCACGCCAGCATGCTAAAAAGCAGACTTTTATCCAATATCTTCAGGCTTACCCAATACAAAGGCGTTTTCGATGTGTAGAACGCACAGGTTGGCATACAGATCGCTATGTCACGCCAACGCAAACTTATGGCGATACTCAAGCTGAAGAATTACTCTTTCACCATGAAGGTAAAAACCCCTACAGTATTCAAGGGAGCTTTACAGAGTGGCAGAGCCTAAGTCGTTTAATTGAGCCGCATGCTTTAGCGGTTTTAGCCTTTTCCTGTGCTTTTGCTGGGCAGTTGGTTGAACCTTTAGGCGTAGAAAGTGGTGGTTTTCATATTTACGGTTCATCGACTGATGGCAAAAGTACCATTACTAAAGCGGCATGTAGTATTTGGGGAAACCCTAAAGATATTTCTAAATCATGGCGTACCACAGACAATGCTTTAGAAAACGAAGCTGAACTCAGAAATGACCATTTCTTAAATCTTGATGAATTACGTCAAGCAGCACCTAAAGCAGTATCAGACATCATCTATATGCTGACAGGTGGGCAGGGTAAGGCACGGAGTAACAAAGTCGGCAAAAACCGCGATTTAAAGCAGTTTAATTTGATTTATAGCTCAACAGGTGAAGTCACTTTAGAGGAGCATTTAAGACGTGGCAATATCGAATTAGATGCGGGTCTTTTATTACGTTTTGCTCATTTGCCGAGTGATGCAGGTTACGGCCATGGTGTATTTGAGCAACTGAGTGATGGCCAAGAGCCACAAGCGTTAGCCAATACGATGAATAGCTTAGCCAATCAGCATTACGGGCATGCAGGTACAAGATGGTTAGAGTTTTTGACTCAAGATAAAGCGGGCGTTGTAGAAGAGGCACAAGCTGTATTTGAGCAGTTTATTACTCAGCATGCCCATTGTAAAAATGGGCAAGCTCAACGTGTATTAAGGCGTTTTGCTTTGGTTGCTGCTGCTGGAGAACTTGCAACACAGGCAGGGATTACCGCTTGGCAACAAGGTCGTGCCTCAGCAGCTCTTAGCCAATGCTTTAGCTTATGGTTAAACAGCTTAGGAAATAGCTCGAATTTTGAAGAGCGTAAAGTGTTAGAGCATATCAAAGGCTTTTTTGAGGCACATGGTACAAGCCGCTTTGAATCTTTGCTGGTGCGGCGTCATGCGGATGGGGAAATCATACAGCCAAGGATTCATAATCGTGTTGGCTACTATGATCCAGAGGCTAAAAGCTATTTGATTTCACCAACCATGTTTAAACAAGAAATGTGTATTGGCTTTAATGAAGCTTATGCCAAAAAGGTACTGATTAAACATGGCTGGATTCAAAGCTTTAGTGAAGCAGGAAAAACACTCTATGTTAAAAAGAGTAGCAGTTGTTTACCTGATGGCACACGACCACGGATGATGCATTTTAATATTGAGGCCATGCAGCAGTTAGATCTTTAATTTTCTAAACAATTAAGTGGATAAGGTGGACGTAAAAGTATTTTATTAAATTAAGTAATTGTTTTTTAATAAAAATATGATGTCCACTTTTTGCAAATCTTTCATTTTATAAAGGTGGACATCAAGTGGACAAGGTGGACATCAGTAAAGTCGTCATTCATGGTGTCCACTTTTCTTATATATATGTCCACTTCATGGATAGGTTGTTATGATCCTAGCCAAAATAATGGACAGCACGTCCCTCTAAAGATAACGTAACTTTAATCTTTGGAGATTCAAGAAATGGCTAAACGTTTTAGTCCTGAATTTAAACAGCAAGCGATTGATTATGCACTTTCAAACTCCCACGAACCTATAGCTGCAATCGCCCAGAAATTAGGTGTGGGTTATTCAACTTTAGACAAATGGATTCGTGAAGCCAATC
>NZ_PJRJ01000021.1 GCF_003711395.1 Acinetobacter sp. B51(2017) | reverse complement strand
CATCGTTCTATTTCAGGTTATTTCGCAGGGATTTATGCATCACTCTGTGCTTATCAAATCTGTCATGAAAATAAGCCTCAATTTATAAAGATGTAAAATCAGGCTTATCCATGATTCGGGTTATTTATTAAAAAAACAGCCAATCAATATCATCAAATTAAATAAATACTTATGCTATTTTATATAAAAAAAAGTACTTCTATTTTAGATTAAAAGTTATACATCAGCCAACCAAAGCGCGATATTTCGTGCATTTTTTAATCTTTTTTTAAATACTGATCAGCTACTTTTTAGCCAAACGATTTAATTTTCAAAATTGGCTTAGTGCTTTTTGTGATGAGAAAATTTGCCAATGATTGAGTGGCACATTCAACCTAAGTTATGAAAACTCTACTATTTTACCGCATTATTCATTTCACCTATGCTGTGATAGCTAGAGCTTTTGACAATTAAAAATCGTCCAAATTTAAGCCATTAGACTTATTTTTTTCTGCACAAGCATAGTTTTTGACTTATTATATCGCGTCGGTGTAAATCGCCTGTTTTGTCATATGCATAATTTTTGACTCAATCAACTATAGAGAAGTCATTTTTATCCATAAGTATAATTGACAAAACTTGCACACCCTCTAATCTTATAGCAATTTTTTGACCGGTCTGATTCTACTATTAATTAAAAATGTTGATGAATCAGACCTAACATTCACCAGGACAGGAGATCAATTGAATGTCTGAAGTAACTGGCAAGAAAGCCGTATTACAGCTTGATGGCAAAGAAATTGAATTACCGATTTACAGCGGCACTTTAGGCCCTGACGTAATCGACGTTAAAGATGTATTGGCTGCAGGTCATTTTACTTTTGATCCTGGTTTTGTCTCTACAGCTGCTTGTGAGTCTAAAATCACGTTCATTGATGGTGGTAAAGGCGTACTTTTACACCGTGGTTACCCAATTGACCAATTGGCAACTAAAGCTGACTACTTAGAAACTTGCTACTTACTTTTAAATGGTGAGCTTCCAACTGCTGAACAAAAAGCTGAATTCGACGCTAAAGTTCGTAACCACACAATGGTTCACGATCAAGTAGGTCGCTTCTTCAACGGTTTCCGTCGTGACGCGCACCCTATGGCGATCATGTGTGGTGTTGTTGGTGCGCTTTCTGCGTTCTATCACAACAGCCTTGATATCGAAAATATCGACCACCGTGAAATCACTGCAATTCGCTTAATTGCAAAAGTACCAACACTTGCTGCTTGGACTTACAAGTACACTGTGGGTCAGCCATTCGTTTACCCACGTAACGACTTAAGCTACGCGGAAAACTTCTTGTACATGATGTTTGCTACTCCTGCAGACCGTGACTACAAAGTTGATCCTATCCTTGCTAAAGCAATGGACCGTATCTTCACACTTCATGCTGACCACGAACAAAATGCGTCTACGTCTACAGTACGTTTAGCTGGTTCTACTGGTGCTAACCCGTATGCATGTATCGCTGCTGGTATCGCTGCACTTTGGGGCCCTGCGCACGGTGGTGCAAACGAAGCGGTTCTTACAATGCTTGACGAAATCGGCTCTGTAGAAAACGTGGCTGGCTTCATGGAAAAAGTGAAGACTAAAGAAGTTAAACTCATGGGCTTCGGTCACCGTGTTTACAAAAACTTCGATCCACGCGCGAAAGTAATGAAAGAGACTTGTGACGAAGTGTTAACTGCACTTGGTATCAACGATCCACAACTTGAGCTTGCGATGGAACTTGAACGTATTGCGTTATCTGACGAATACTTCATCAAACGTAACTTATACCCTAACGTAGATTTCTACTCAGGTATCATCCTTAAAGCGATTGGTATCCCAACAGAAATGTTTACGGTAATCTTCGCTCTTGCACGTACAGTAGGTTGGATCAGCCACTGGTTAGAAATGCACAGCGCACCTTACAAAATCGGTCGTCCTCGTCAGCTTTACACTGGCGAAACTCAACGCGACATCCAAGGTCGTTAATTCTTTAAGAATTAAAGATTCTGAAAAACCGCCCCTTCGGGCGGTTTTTTTTATGCCAACTTTGCGCGTGTTAAAAAAGGAATACAGGCTTCATAAGCAGCACATTCTTGTCCTTTGGCACGTCTTAAAAAATAGTCTTGCACCATTTGCGCTTGTTGTTCAATGCCGTATTTAAAAAATAGTTTGCCTTCTTGCAGTACATAACTGTATTTACGATTAAACAGGGCGCGCAATAATACTTGCATCCCCTGTTGCACTTGCCATACATGGGTTAATTCATGGATTAACCAGCTTTGCTGCGCCAGTGATTGGCTGGAAAAATCTGCACACCAATTGGCAACATTAAAATAAATCTTACCATTGGGACTCACAGCATAATTTTTAAGCACTAGGCGATGTGCGATAATTTCTACGCGCTCTAAATTAAGACTCTCGCCAAATACCGACTGTGCCAACACTTTCTCACCTAAAGTTTAACCTCGACGTTTGAGAATCAACCACTGTCCCAATTTGGCCTGTGTCATATTGCACCTACACATTATTAACTCTGACTAACAATACCTATTATGCAAAGAAAGACGCGCTTTTTTTGTGGGATTGGGCTTTTTTTTACGATTTCATTACGCAGCGTGCAGCAATTCGTATATAGTAGAACCCGCAAATTACTTATTTTAAGACTTTATTTTGCTGTTCAACACTTCTACATAACCTTGGACTTATAGCAATAACAAACTCAAGTTATGTACATATCCTGATAGGTATAGGATTTTATTGGAATGAAAAATTTTAACATTGCCCTTGCACAGTTCTCTCCGCATATTGGCAATATCGAAGCCAATACTCAAAAAATGCTGGAACAAATTCATGCTGCGAAACAACAACAAGCTGATCTCATTGTTTTTCCTGAGTTAGCAATTATTGGTTATTCAGCCGAAGACTTATTATTACGTCCAAGCTTAAGTAAGCGTACCGAGCAAGCTTTTGCTGCCTTAAGCGCAGTTAAAGACATCGTGTTGGTGTTTGGTTTTGTCCATCAAGCAGAAGATGGTCAACGCTATAACTCCGCAGCGGTGATGAAAGATGGTCAAGTGCTTGGCATCTACAACAAACAGAATCTACCTAACTACAGCGTATTTGATGAAAAACGTTATTTTAACGAAGGTCATCAACATTTAGTGTTTGAATATTTAGGTCACAAGTTTGGCGTACTGATTTGTGAAGACGTGTGGGCATTGCCAACCGTACAACAAATCGCTCAGCTCAATGTTGAAACTGTCTTGGTACTCAATGCGTCACCGTATGAAGTGGGTAAACCGCAACATCGCGTGATCACCATGCAAGAGTTAGCCAAGCAATTGCAGCTTAATCTGGTGTATGTCAACCAAGTCGGTGGTCAAGATGACATTATCTTTGACGGTACCAGCTTCGTCATTAATAAAGATGGCTCGGTTGCGCTACAAGCAGCAACTTACCAAGAAAAGCTTTATATCGCTGGATACGATGCCAATCAGCAGCGCTATAACCAAGGTGAAATTGTTGCCCCATTAGACACTATGGCAGAGATCTATCAAGGTCTGGTGATGGCTACGCGTGACTATGTACAACGCTCAGGTTTTCCAGGTGTGATCTTAGGTTTATCAGGTGGGATTGACTCAGCTTTAACCTTAGCCATTGCTGTAGATGCCATTGGTGCAGATAAAGTCCAAGCGGTGATGATGCCTTATACCTATACTGCGCAAATCAGCGTCGAAGATGCCGCAGCACAAGCCAAAACCATGGGTGTTACCTTTGGTATTGCCGAAATCAACCCAATCGTGAATAGCTTTATGCAAACCCTATTCCCATTCTTTGGTGAAGCAAAAGCGGATACCACAGAAGAGAACTTACAAGCGCGTTCACGCGGTACCTTATTAATGGCACTGTCGAATAAGTTTGGTAATTTAGTGCTGTCTACAGGCAATAAATCTGAATTGTCTGTTGGCTACTGTACGCTTTATGGTGACATGGTCGGTGGTTATGCAGTACTCAAAGACGTGTATAAAACCATTGTCTTTGAACTGGCCAAATACCGTAATACACTCAGCGAGACACCTGTGATTCCTGAGCGTGTGATTACTCGTCCACCTTCAGCAGAACTTAGTCCTGATCAAAAAGACCAAGACTCATTACCTCCTTATGAAGTACTTGATGCAATTTTGTATGCTTACATTGAAGAAGATTTAAGCCAAGACGATATTATTGCGAAAGGCTTTGACAAAGATGTGGTCGAAAAAGTGATTCGACTTACTGACCGTAGCGAATATAAGCGTCGTCAAGGCGCGATAGGCCCACGTATTTCATCGCGTGCTTATAGCCGTGAACGTCGTTATCCAATTGTGAATGGTTGGAAGCCTGGTATTTAAGCGCTTGCAGGCCTAAAAAAACCCAAACTTCGGTTTGGGTTTTTTTATATCTGTGTATGCTCAATTGTTTAATTTTTCTAATACACAAAAAAAAGAGACCAAGCTGAGAGCTTGGTCTTTAAAATGGTGGCTATGACGAGACTTGAACTTGTGACCCCCGCATTATGAGTGCGGTGCTCTAACCAACTGAGCTACATAGCCGTAAACTGTGAGCGCATTATGTAAATATTTTACCTCTACGTCAAGCAGTTTTACTTACAAATGTTCACAATTCAAACAAATCGATAGAATTTGTGATGTTTTTGTGCAAAAACTCGTAAAAGGATGCTATTTCATTTAAATCATTGAATAAAAATGGATGCTATTGGGATATGAAATTTTTAATCTTGACGAACGTGTGTTTAATTTTACTAACAGGTTGCCAATTGATCTCACCGATTTTAACCAATTACAATGGCGTCCGTATGGATGTCGCATCTTATATTAATCACGCATGGCGCTTTAGCTTAAAAGAGCGTGAGGTCTTAGTCGCTTATGCCAAGCAGCAGCAAAAAATTAGCAGCTGGCACAATTTGAATAGCGCTAAACAACACAGCTTAGCAGAGCATCGTTTGATAGGACGCTACTGTGCAGAGCAAAAAATCAGTGCTAAAAAACTCGACTTAATCGATCAACAAATTTTTTCAACAATCGAGCTACAGACAAAATTACAGGCGATGTATGCACGACAACAACACATACAGCTCGATTACAGCAGCTTAAATTGTGAAGCTAAATTTTAAATAAAAAAAGACCACATTAGTGAATGTGGTCTTAAAAATGGTGGCTATGACGAGACTTGAACTTGTGACCCCCGCATTATGAGTGCGGTGCTCTAACCAACTGAGCTACATAGCCGTAAACTGTGGGCGTATTATGTACCTGATTAAAATATTCGTCAAGTACTTTTTTCACAATTTTGTAAAAAATTTTTGAAGTGAGCCGATAAGCCGGGTTCTGTCGTGAACGATCATTCCTCTAGGCGCACAATCACTCATGCGCTCAAGCGACCTACCCGAATCCAGCATGGGCCATGCCTAATGGATTCCTATTTGGTCTTGCTTCCGGTGGGGTTTACCTCGCCATGAACTGTTACCAGCCATGCGGTGCGCTCTTACCGCACCCTTTCACCCTTACCTTCGATTCTAATTGCTTAGAAACATATTGAAGGCGGTCTTCTCTCTGCTGCACTTGCCGTCGGTTTACACCGCCCAGGCGTTACCTGGCACCTTGCCCTATGAAGCCCGGACTTTCCTCCCCTGCTTCAATCACGGAGATTTCCACAGCAGCGATCGTCTGGCTCACTTCGAGCGGCATTCTAACAAACTTTGCAATTAATTGCTTGCGCTTTTTTGAGCAGTTAGTCGTTTATATTTATCCATGAGCTCATCATTGCTTTCTACATGATTGGGATCATGCGGAATACAATCCACTGGACAAAATAATTGACACTGCGGTTTATCATGATGTCCAACACATTCGGTACATAGGTCAGGGTGAATCTCATAGATCACCTCACCCATAAAAATCGCCTCATTGGGACATACAGGCTCACACACGTCGCAGTTAATGCATTCATCGGTAATATATAGGGACACGCTACCAACCTTGTTGTAGTTTGCGTTCAAAGGCCTCGACCACCACTGGCGGTACAAATCTGGTCACATCACCTTGTAAACGCGCAATTTCACGCACCAACGTCGAAGAAATAAATGAATATTGCTCCGACGGGGTTAAAAACACTGCTTCAAATTTAGAGTCCAACTGGCGATTCATATTGGCCAATTGAAACTCATATTCAAAATCGGAAACAGCACGTAAACCACGCAGTACCGCAGTTGCCTGTTGCTCACGGAAAAAATTTACCAATAAACCATCAAAACCAACAAATTCTACGTTAGATAAATGACTTAAAGATGCCTGTGCTAAAGCTACACGCTCGTCTAAGGTAAACACTGGGTTTTTATGATGACCAATTGCAATCGCCACCACTACCTCATCAAACATTCTTGCTGCACGAGTCACAAGATCGATATGCCCATTGGTAATCGGATCAAATGTGCCTGGGTAAATCACGCGAGTTTTAGACATCCATTGTACTCTAGTTTATTTTGTTCGAGCCTTATTCTAGCAAAAAGCGGCTTTTTTAGTGAACCAAAAGTTAAGCCACATAATTTTTTTCAAACATTTATGAATTGTCAGCATGGCGCGCTTGGGGCACAATAGTCTTTAAGTTGGGAAGTGTCTTATTATGGCAAAAGTATCGGTAGTGAAAAAAAATAATGGCGGGACCATTGCACAGAATAAACGTGCACGTCACGACTATTTTATTGAAGAAAAATTTGAAGCAGGTTTGTCGCTACAAGGTTGGGAAGTGAAATCTTTACGTGCAGGCCGTATGACCTTGAGCGAAAGCTATGTGACCTTTAAAAATGGCGAAGCTTATCTGTTTGGTGCACAAATTCAGCCACTATTATCTGCATCGACGCATGTAGTGCCTGAAGCGACGCGTACCCGTAAGCTGTTACTTAGTCGTCGTGAATTAGATAAGCTGTTAGGTGCAGTCAATCAAAAAGGTTACTCCTGTGTACCTTTAGCCTGTTATTGGAAAGGCCCTTTAGCTAAGCTAGAAATTGCTTTGGTGAAAGGTAAGCAATTACATGATAAACGTGCCACGGAAAAAGACCGTGATTGGCAACGTGATAAAGCCCGCATTATGCATAAATAATAAAAAACCTCCATTTTGGAGGTTTTTTAGTTTTAAGCGCATTAAAAGCTTAAGTTTTAGAGGCTAAACGCGCTAATGTTAAGGCAATATATTCACCAAACCAAATCGCAGTGTCTAAATCGCCTTGTGGTGGTGTGATTTCTACAGGTGCATTGTCGGATTGAGTCATTAAACCTAAACAGCTCGATAGGCGGTTTAAATCGGTTTCACTTGAACCGGTTGCCATTAAAGGTAAACCACACCACAACATGCCATGCTGCATGGCAAATAAGTTGATTTGCTGTAATACCATCAATTTATCGCCACTTAAGCCACCTGAATTGGTAAAACCTGCCGCGAGTTTGCCCTGCCAACTACGTTTTTGCCAACGTTTTGATGAACCATCCATAAAGGCTTTAAATGCAGCAGGTGCACTGCCCATATAAGTTGGGCAACCAAAGATAATGGCATCGGCTGCATCTAAAGCATCCCAATCTAAATGCTCAATTGACATACTAACGACATGAATACCCGTTTCTGCAGCCCCTTTAGCAATATAGCTCGCCACTTTAGCGGTATGTCCATAGGGACTGTGATAGACAATTGCGAGTGATTTATTAGATAAAGACATAGCCATCAATGCAGATTATTTTGCTCAAGTTTAACAGTTTTTAGCCATAAACACGAATGTTGCCATACGGCCAGTTTTGGCTTCACGGCGATAAGAAAAATACTCATCCGCCTGACGATAGGTACATTGATCACCGCCATAAACCTGAGTTACACCATGCTTGGCTAAAATATAGCGCGCAATGGCATATAAGTCCGCATAGAACTTATCTGCTTGTTTGCCAGGCATAAACGCTGTTTCCAAAGCGGGATATTTATCGCAAAATGCCGCTTTTACTTCCGCACCAATTTCAAAATTGGCTTGGCTAATTGCAGCCCCGAGCCATGCCCAAGTCGGTTTAGTGTGCATAGCAGCAATGGTGTTTTCTACAATTCCATGGGCTAAACCTTTCCAGCCGGCATGTAAATTCGCCACTTCTGTACCCGCAGCATTACCTAACACTACGGGTAGGCAATCGGCCGTCATCATCATCAAAGCATGGCCTTGGGTGTTGGTGACTAAAGCATCGCCCTCTTGTGCCACTAATGTGGCTTCATCTTCAACACGATGACACAAAGTACTATGGGTTTGATTCATCCACGTAATTTTGGTCACGCCAAAAGGATGCAGTTGATTCAGCAATTGCATACGGTGCTGTTGCACACGCTTGGCATCATCACCGACATGAAGGGCTAAGTTAAAGCCACTTAGGCTTGGATTATCTGTAGGTATAACCGCTGCATGCGCAATGCGCGTTTGTGCTACATAAACGCCCTGAGGCAAACCCGATACAAATTGCATGTTTTTAATCCTTGCGACAAAAATGGCTATCCGAAGATAGCCAACTTTTTATTAATATGCTTTATTTTCGCTACGCAACACTTCAACCAAAGCATTGAAGTCTTCTGGCCACGGCGCTTCAAACATCATTTCTTCACCGCTACGTGGGTGAATTAGACCCAATTTCGCTGCGTGTAGTGCTTGACGTCTAAAACCACGTAAAGTCGCATTGAGTAATTCAGATGCACCGGCAGGGACACGTACACGCGGCATATAGACTTGATCACCGACTAAACCAAAACCGATGTAGCTAAAGTGCACACGGATTTGATGGGTACGACCTGTTTCTAAGCGCGCTTGTACACGGGTAAAGTGTTGGAAGCGTTCTTTCACGTTATAGTGCGTGACTGCATCTTTACCGCCCGGTAATACGGTCATTTTGACACGATCTACAGGATGGCGTTTAATTGGCTCATCTACCGTACCGCCTGCAATCATGTTGCCATACACAATCAAATCATAAACACGGTACACTGACTTTTTGGCAAGCTGTTTACTTAACGCAAATTGCGCTTCTAAGTTTTTCGCCACGACCAACAAACCAGAGGTATCTTTATCAATACGATGCACTAAACCGGCACGGGTGAGTTCGGCAGATTTTGGATAGTGATGCAATAAGGCATTGACTAACGTACCTGAACTATTACCAGCACCCGGGTGTACCACCATACCCACTGGTTTATTCACGACTAAAATATCATCATCTTCATAGACGATATCGAGTGGAATATCTTCTGGTAGGCTACGTGTTTGCGCTTCAAGCTCAACATCTAAGCTTAAAACTTCATTGCCTTCACATTTGTATTTTGGTTTAACTACTTGGCCATTGACCAATAAATGGCCTTCTTTGAGCCATTGTTTCAGTTTTTCGCGGGAGAAATCGTTCCAAACTAAAGCGGCTACTTGATCAATACGCTGACCCAAATAGCTCTCATCTAGTTGAACTTGCAACGTTAAACGTGTTGCAGTTGTTTCTGAAGTATGGTTATCTGCATCCTCTGAATCTTCAAGCAAATTGAAATCAGTTTCAGGGATATTAGAATCGGAAGATTGTACTTGGGTCATTTGCTCATTCAGACAAAAGTGATTTAATAGTGCAATTGTAGCTTATTGCCCGTATTAACAGAGGAATTTTTATGTCGCTGCCACGTTATAAAATTACAATGCTTGCGCTTACGCTTGGCGCTGCATCTGCAATCGTGGGTTGTAGCAGTAATCCAAAAAAACAAGTGGTCGATACTGGGCCACAATCGAGTGAACAAGTTTATATTCAAAAAGCTGAAAAAGCACTTGAACGCGGTCAATATGTCGAAGCTGCAAAAAATTTAGAAGCGATTGATACATACTTCCCGACGGGCGATTATGCCACTCAGGCGCAGCTTGAGTTGATGTATGTCAAGTTCCAGCAAAAAGACTATGAAGGCGTTGTGGCACTTTCAGAGCGTTTTATTCGCAGTAACCCTGAGCATCCACAAGCAGAATATGCGTACTATGTGCGTGGCGTGGCCAACATGGAACAAAATTATCACACCATGTTGCGTTATACCTCACTTAAACAAGCGCATCGTGATGTCAGCTATTTAAAAGTGGCCTATCAGAACTTTGTTGATTTTATTCGTCGCTATCCATCGAGCACGTATGCAGTCGATGCAGCGCAGCGCATGCAGTTTATTGGGCAAGAGCTAGCAGAAGCGGAAATGAATGCGGCACGTTTTAACTTAAAACGTAAAGCATGGGTTGCAGCATTAGAGCGCGGTCAATGGGTGGTTGAGCACTATCCAAAAACCCCGCAAATTCCTGAAGCGCTGGCGACCATTGCTTATAGCTATGGCAAATTAGGTGATCAAGCTTCGGCACAGCAATATATTGAGGTGTTAAAGCTGAATTACCCACATTTGGTTAAGGCCAATGGTGAGGTGAATTTACGTGCGGCACGTTCTGAAGAAAGCTTCTTAAATCGTGCCACATTGGGGATTTTTGGTCGTGAAGCCAAAACCAATTTAGACCAAGATACAGCAACGCAAGAGGCGCCAAAACGTAGCTTAAGCAATCGTTTAAGCTTTGGTTTACTTGATCGCCCAAGCCAAGACTAATCTTAAGGTTCGCATTTTTGTCTAGGGCAAGTTATCATACTTGCCCTTTTCGTCTGAATCGACATTGATTGGACGCACAAATTGGTTTAGTTTTTAAACGCATCTTTTTTCTTGTTTGGTTAAATGGCACTGACACACGATGGCAATTCCTCAGCATATTATTGATCAAGTCGTGGATCGCACTGACATTGTCGATTTAATTAGTCAACGGGTAAAACTGAAAAAAACTGGCCGTACTTATTCGGGCTGTTGTCCATTCCACCAAGAAAAAAGCCCATCTTTTCACGTTTATCGTGACAAACAGTATTTCCACTGCTTTGGCTGTCAGGCCAACGGCAATGCCATTCGCTTTTTAATGGACATCGACAATCGTAATTTTGTTGATGTGATGAAAGATTTAGCCTCACAAGCCGGTATTGAGCTGCCTAAAGACGATATCGACAATAAAAAACGCATTGCCTATAAACGTGAAATTAAAGCACCAGCACCGATTGCCAAGGCAGCTACGCCAGCGGCAAATGTGGCGGCAGCAGCGTCTGAAGAAGCCAGTTATTTTGACTATCCACCCTCAGATGATGAGATTGATTATTCAGCGCAATTTGCGGACTTTGACCCCTTTAGTGCCCAAGCACAAGTAGAACAAGAAGGCGACTTATACACCCTACTTGAAAATATTGCCCAGTTTTATCAAGCCCAATTACCGCATAGTCAAACTGCGCAAAACTACTTTAAACAACGTGGATTAAGCCAAGAGACCATCGCCTATTGGCGTTTGGGGTATGCCCCTGAAGATTGGCAACATCTTGAAAAAGCCTTTCCCCAAGATGTTGAAGGCTTACGTTTACTCGGTTTAATTCGTACCAGTGACAAAGGTCGTGATTTTGATTTACTGCGTGATCGGGTAATTTTCCCCATTCGCGATGCCAAAGGTCGGGTGGTAGGTTTTGGTGGCCGTGCCTTAAATGACGAGATCAAGCCGAAATATATCAACTCGCCAGATTCTGAAGTGTTCCATAAAAACCAATTGCTTTACGGCTTATATGAAGGTCGTAAGCAAAAAGCCCATGATTGGCTGATGGTGGAAGGCTATATGGATGTCATTGCGCTACAGCAATATGGCATCTATGGCGCTGTGGCGACCTTAGGTACGGCAAGTAATACTGAACACCTGAATATTTTATTTAAGCAAAACTCGTGTATTACCATTGCCTTTGATGGTGATGCTGCTGGACAAAAAGCCGCACGGCGCACCCTTGAAATTGCTTTACCGCTGCTCAATGATGGGCGTGAACTTAAGTTCTTTGTGTTGCCTAATAACCATGACCCTGACTCGCTCATTCGTCGTGAAGGGATTGAGAATTTTCAGCGCTTACTGAAACAAGCGCCCCTATTATCTGATTTTGTCTTTGCGCATCTGACGCAAAATCATGACGTTAATACGCCGGAAGGTAAAAGTCAGGTGATGGCAGAATTACGTCAACTGACAGACCTTTTGCCAAAACATGGCTCATTCCGTTATTTGCTCAGTCAATCCTTTAAAGAAAAGCTTGGTTTTGGGCGTAAATGGACACCTAAGCTCAATAATGATGCTTCCTTGTCATTTAATATTCATACCCGTGATGAAGACTTTGCCGTTGCAATATTAATGCATCATCCGTTTTTATATATTCATTTTGAAACCTTACGTGCCTTCATGCAGCAAGATGAATTATTATCACGAATTTTAGATCGCTTAGATGCCATTTTTGATCAGCTGCCCGATGATCAAGAACTCGCAACCTATTATGTGTTAGGTGCGTGTAGCAGCTATGCCCATGAAATTGCCGATATTATGCAACGCACCAATATTGAAGCTTTAACCGAAGCACCCGAGATGGCCGATAAATTAGCGGCAGAATATGCATTATCACTGCAAGAAAAGTATTTAAAGCAAAAATTGAAATCACCAAAATCTTTGGTGGAATCAAGCAATTTACGTCAGCAACTGAATGAACTGACCAAAAAAATCAGCTTAAGATTAGTGTCTTAAGCTGATCATGTTAACGCTTGGGCTTACGTAGATGCTGTATGCTGTCATCCAAGCTGTCGCGAATAAAACTAAAATGCGCAGGATCATCCGCTTTGGCTGCATCACGCAATAAAATTGAGGTGGGATGCAGTAATTTTTGCGCCAAACGATGCGAGAAATCCTGCATCACCGTGGCAGCATCTTCACCTTTGGCAATCCGCGCTAAAGCCAAATCTAATTCTTGCTGACGCAAACTTTCGCCATGTTCACGATAAGCATGAATACTACTGCCGGCTTCTTTGACTTTTTGCTGGGTCATTAACTCTGTTGCCAGCTGATTGACCATCACTTCCGCTTCAACTGCCGCTTGACGACGCTGCGCTAAGTTTTCATCAATCACTGTTTGTAGGTCATCAACACCATACAAATATACGCCATCTAAGCTTTCTACTTTCGGGTCAATATCACGCGGTACGGCTAAATCCACCAATAACAGCGGTTGATAACGACGCTTCTTTAAAGCAGCTTTGACTTCAGCAAACTGAATCACTTGATGCAAACTGCCAGTACAGCTTGAAATCACATCAGCACGATGTAAATGTTCGGCTAAATCTGCAAAATCAATAATTTCAACTTCAACGCGATGTGCAATTTCTTGGGCAAGGGTTTCAGCACGGCTGCGAGTACGGTTACAAATGATGATTTTACCCACGCCCATTTCAGCCAAATGCTTCGCGACTAGGCTATTCATTTCACCAGCAGCCACCACCATCACGGTGAGTTTTTCAGGGTGACTAAACACCTGTAATGCAAGCTGCGCCACAGCATAGCCCATCGACACGGCATGACTACCCACCGCAGTTTCTGAGCGTACCCGTTTGGCTGCGTAAAACGCATATTCAAAAATACGGTTTAAATTTTTAGATACAGTCGCGCAGTCTTTGGCTAAAGATAGCGCAGTTTTAACCTGACCTAAAATCTGTGGCTCACCCAACATTAAGGAATCAAGACCGCTCGCGACACGCATTAAATGCGTTACCGCTTGCGCATTTTCATGGCGATAAACGTGGTTTTGTAGCTGTTTGACCTCTAAACCATTCACTTGTGCCAACCAATTGAGTACCACGTCTGCATTTTCAGACATGGCATACACTTCGGTACGGTTACAGGTCGACACCACCACCAGATCGTTTAAATGCGGGTCGTGACTTTGCCCTGCCAAGAGCTGGCTTAACTTTTCAGGGTTAAACGCAATTTGCTCACGCAGTTCTACAGAGGCGGTTTGATGGTTGACACCCAATGCAAAGAAAGACATATCAGATCATCATTTCGCTAAATTTATGCTATTGTGCAACATCGGTGTCATAAAAAGCATTACTTGGATTAAGAAAAATTGCGTCAAATAAATGGCCAAAACAGCACTTCGACAATAAAGCAATATTCTAGCACATTGTTACTCATGGGTAGCATGCTATGCAGCACCCATCTTTTGGCGACTACTACAGCTACAGCCTATAATGCCAACAATTACAATGCAATCCAACAAACAATGCTCGCTGAATTTGCTTTGGCCTATGCTGACACTGCCACCGCCCTACATAACTATACCGTTTTAGCCATTAAGAGCAATTCCACCACCGTTAAGCAACGCGCACTCAATGTGGCACTCGAACAACATGATTTCAAGGCCGCGCTGGATATTGCCACGCATTGGGTGGTACAAGAGCCAAGCGATGTACCCGCTTTATTTTATCTGGCGCATATTGCCTTACAAGCGCATGAGTATGAACTTGCCGCAGAAAGCATTGATAAAATTTTAAGCCATGACCCAAGTGCCGACCTTGAGAAAATTTTGGCGGGTATTGCCCCAGAATCTAAAGAAGATCAAACGGTATTGGTCGATGCCCTGCAAAACAGCCAAGCCAAAGACAATCCATCGATTTTAGTGATTATTGCCGCTTTAGAAGCGCAAACTGGACAATTTGAGCAAGCGCTTGCCACCATTAACCGTGCTTTAAAAAAACGTCCCAATGCCAGCAATTTCATCTTAATGAAAGCTAATTTACTCAGCGCCTTAGGCGATGAGGAGCAAACCCGCAAGTGGTATAGTAAAGCGTCACGCCAACACAAGTCCAATTTAGAAATACGTTTAGCAGAAGTGAAATATCTGATTAAGGTCAACGATTCAATGTTAGCCTTAGAAAAATTAGAAAAAATCCTACAAAAATGGCCCAAAGCCGAAGAAGCCTTGTTTATTGCTGGCTTAACCAGTATTGACTTAAAACAATATGAACGTGCCGAACGCTATTTGGTGGAGCTGCGTAACTCCAGTCAATATCAAAACGATGCCTATTACTATTTGGCTTTAAATGCCGAACGTAAAGGTCATTATGAAACGGCTAAAGCCTATTATCGTTTGGTTGATGGCAGCCTATATGCTGTATCACGACAAAATTTAATTAATATTTACACTGAGCAACAACGCCTGAACGATGCACTGCGTTTTTTAACTCAAGAAAGAGTCAATTACCCGCAACATGCGAGTTTTTTATATCAAGCACAGGCGGAAATTCTTAAAAAAATGGGCAATAAGCGCGCGGCAATTGGTTTACTTGAAGAAGCCATTCAACATTTAAGCGACGACCCTGAGCTGATTTATGCCGAAGTTTTGCTGTTAGATCCTTTTGTACAACGCGACCGTTTAGATCAATTACTTACCCTATTGCTGGATTTAGAGCCTAATCATCCTGCTTATTTAAATGCTTATGCCTATACCCTAGCACTGCAAAATCGTCGTTTAGATGAAGCGCGTGACTATGCAGAGCGAGCCTTAGAAATGGCACCTGACCAAGCCTCAATTATGGATACCTTGGGCTTTGTGGCTTATTTACAAAATGATTTTAGCACAGCAGCCAAAGTGCTCGAACAGGCTTATCTACTCAATGACAGCGTCAGTATTGGAGTACGTTATGCCCGTGCCCTCTATATGCAAGGCGATTTAGGGCGTTTTGCTCAAATTTTAAAACAATTACAACAAAAGCATCCTAACGATCCGCAGTTAGCGCCTTTAAATTCATTATTAATCCCCCCACCCATGCCAAAGAGTTCTTAATTTATGTTACAGCTCCCACATTTTGCTTTAATAAGCAGTTTAGCTGCCAGTTTAGCGCTCACAGCTTGTCAGCCTTTTAGCCAACCTCAACTTAAGCCCACCCCACAATTACAAGATAGCCAAAATTTTAGTTTGCAAGGCAAAATTGGCGTACGCACCCCACAGCAATCAGGCAGTGCTTTTTATACGTGGGTACAGCAACATAATCAGTTTGAGATTGAACTCAGCGGTATTTTAGGTATCGGTAAAACCCAAATTAGTGGACAAAAACACGGTCCAGTCAGCTTAAATAGCAACCAAACAGGTTTAATTAGCGCATCAAGTCCAGAAGAATTACTCAAACGTGCTACAGGTTGGGATGCGCCTATCACTTATTTAATGGATTGGATTCAGGCTAAACCCGCCACGCAAAACGCACAAATTAGTAGAGATGATCAGCAACGAATTCGCCAAATTAGTGAAGTGGGCTGGGTTGTCGATTTAAGTTATAACCAAAGTCAGCTACCAAATCGGTTAATTTTAAAGCAAGCGCTTGAAAATGGTCAGGAAAACCGTATTACTATGCTGATTCAAGATCGTTAAGTGAAAGTTATGTTACGTGTTCCTTCTCCTGCCAAACTGAATTTGTTTTTACATATTACTGGTCGTCGTGCTGATGGCTATCACGAACTGCAAACCATTTTTCAGCTGATTGATTTATATGATTGGCTCACTTTCGAGCAAACAGAACATTTAGACATTCGCATTGAGGGTTTAAACAATGTTGATCTTGAGCAAAACTTAATTTTTAAAGCCACGCAAATCCTCAAGCCCTTTGCAAAAACGCCAACTGGTTTAAAAATCAGCATCGAAAAACATATTCCGATGGGTGCAGGCTTGGGGGGTGGCTCATCCAATGCCGCCACAACGCTGATCGTGCTCAATCAATTATGGCAATGTGGATTAACAATTGAACAATTAGCAGAGCTTGGACTCAAACTGGGTGCCGATGTGCCTGTCTTTGTGCATGGTAAAAATGCATGGGCCGAAGGGATTGGAGAACGCTTAACTTGGGTAAATTTAGCTCAAAAACAGTACATTGTGCTCAAACCTGATTGTTTTATCAGCACCCAATTACTTTTTTCACAAAAAACGTTGACAAGAAACGAAAAGGCCTTTAAATTCTGCGCCTATCAGCAAACGCTATCTGATTTTAAGAATAACTTTGAGCCTCTGGCACGAAGCTTATACAAAGAAGTCGATGAAGCGATGCAATACTTAGATCAGTTCGGTGTTGCAAAACTTACAGGTACAGGTGCTTGTGTTTTTGTTGAAGCGACTTTAGACATGCCAATTGATGACATTCTAGCGAACGCACCATGTAAAGCTTACTTGGTGAATAGCTTAAACGAATCGCCATTGATTGATTTTAAAGTAGATTAGGGGTATCGCCAAGTGGTAAGGCACCGGGTTTTGATCTCGGCATCCGTTGGTTCGAATCCAGCTACCCCTGCCATTTTCACCTGTAACATAGATGTACTGTATTAGGGGTATCGCCAAGTGGTAAGGCACCGGGTTTTGATCTCGGCATCCGTTGGTTCGAATCCAGCTACCCCTGCCATCTTACAGTCATCAAATTAGGGGTATCGCCAAGTGGTAAGGCACCGGGTTTTGATCTCGGCATCCGTTGGTTCGAATCCAGCTACCCCTGCCATTTTCTCGAAAAAGACAGAACAGTCTTTATTGCTTAACAGTTAAAACTGCTTGACATTAAGCAATAAAAATATTAAAGTTCTGCCGCATTAGGGGTATCGCCAAGTGGTAAGGCACCGGGTTTTGATCTCGGCATCCGTTGGTTCGAATCCAGCTACCCCTGCCATCTATTCCCATATATTCTAACCGCCAAGGGTGCTTCATGCCCAATCTTGTCGTTTTTAGTGGAACTGCGCATCCACAATTCGCTCAAAAAGTCGTAAGCCATTTACACATTCCTCTAGGTGCTGCATCTGTTTCTACCTTCTCTGATGGTGAAATTGCTGTAGAAATCACTGAGAACGTGCGTGGTAAAGACGTATTTATCGTACAACCTACTTGTGCCCCAACCAACAATAACCTCATGGAAATTTTGGTTATGGCGGACGCGCTTCGCCGTGCAAGTGCTGGTCGTATTACTGCCGTTATCCCTTACTTCGGTTATGCTCGTCAAGACCGTCGTCCTCGTTCAAGCCGTGTGCCAATTACTGCTAAAGTTGTTGCAGATATGCTAACAACTGTAGGGATTGACCGTGTGGTGATGATCGACTTACACGCTGACCAAATCCAAGGTTTCTTCGATATCCCTGTAGACAACATCTACGGTACGCCAGCACTCCTTGCTGATCTTCGTCAACAGTCACATGACAACTTAATGGTTGTTTCTCCTGACGTTGGTGGTGTCGTACGTGCCCGCGCTGTTGCAAAACAAATGGGTGATATTGATCTTGCGATCATCGATAAACGTCGTCAAAAAGCGAATGAATCACAAGTGATGCATTTGATTGGTGATGTTAAAGATCGTGATTGTGTGATTGTCGATGATATGGTGGATACAGCAGGTACCTTATGTAAAGCTGCTGATGCACTGAAAAACTTTGGTGCTCGCCGTGTTGTTGCTTATGCAACGCATCCAGTTTTATCTGGTAAAGCAATCGAAAACTTGAAAAATTCAGTGATCGATGAATTGGTTGTTACAGACACGATTCCGCTTTCAGAAGAAGCTTTAGCGCTTGGTAAGATTCGCCAAGTTTCAGTAGCAAGCATGGTTGCTGAAACAATTCGTCGTATTAACAACGAAGAATCTATTAGCGCAATGTTCGATTCTTATTTATAATCGTCCATTCGAATTTCAAAGCCCTGCCTTTTGGCGGGGCTTTCTATCAACTAGACTGGTCGCAAGTCTAGTCCATTAACTTAAATAGGATGTCTATCATGGCAAACTTCGTATTAAATGCAGTAGCACGTGAAGAAGCAGTTCAAGGGAAAGGTGCGAGCCGCCGCCTTCGTCTTCAAAACCAAGTTCCTGCAATCATCTACGGTGGCGAAGCTGCTCCTGTAGCTGTTACTTTAGAACTTCGTGAGCTTGTTAAAGCTTTAGAAAGCAACGAATTCTTCGCTGAAGTTGTTGAAATCAACATCGACGGTAAAACTGAAAGCGTTAAAATCCAAGCGCTTCAACGTCACCCAGCGAAAAACACACCTATGCACGCTGACTTCAAACGCGCATAAGTGTTTATTGGTGTAATTAGTGGCTAATCTTTCGCTAATTGTTGGTTTGGGCAATCCCGGTCGGGAATACGCCCAAACCCGCCATAATGCAGGCTTCTGGTTTGTGGAACGCCTTGCAGAACGTTATGGTATCAATTTAAAAAACGACCCCAAATTTAACGGCATTAGCGGCCGTGGTACGATCGAAGGTCAAGACGTTCGATTGCTATTGCCGACGACTTTTATGAACCTATCTGGTAAAAGTGTCGTGCCTTACGCTAAATTCTATAATATTGCGCCTGAAAGTATGCTCATCGCCCATGATGAACTGGATATGAACCCCGGTATTATTCGCCTGAAAACAGGTGGTGGTCATGGCGGTCATAACGGTTTACGCGATATCGTGCCGCATACAGGTCCAAATTTCCATCGTCTACGTATTGGGATCGGTCATCCTGGTGCCAAAGATAAAGTGTCTGGTCATGTCTTGGGTAAAGCCCCAAGCAGTGAACAAAACTTAATGGACGATGCGATTCATCATGCCCTCGCGCAAATCAAATTATTGGTGAATGGCGATATTCAGCCAGCCATGAATCAAATTAACGCTTATAAGCCTTAAATTTATCCTGTTGCGCATTGTGTATTTTACAAGCACAATGCGGTGCGCTGGTGCGCATCAAAATTAATGGATGAATTGGGAGCTGATATGCTGTCTCGTTTACTCAAATGCAAAATTCACCGTGCAGTGGTGACTCATGCAGAACTACATTACGAAGGCTCATGTGCGATTGACGGCACGTTAATGGATTTGGCCGGCATTCGTGAATACGAAGAAATTCACGTCTGGAATGTTACCAATGGCAAACGCTTCACCACCTATGCGATTCGTGGTGAAAATGATTCAGGTATGATTTCTGTCAATGGCGGCGCTGCGCATCAAGCAGATGTGGGTGACTTAGTGATTATTGCCACTTTTGGTGACTTTAACGAAGTCGAAGCGGCTCTACATCAACCACGTTTGGTTTATGCTAACCCAGACAATACTGTGAATCACACCGCAAATTGTATTCCGGTACAAGTGGCTTAAATTTTTTAAGCACTAAAAAAAGCTCGCAATTGGCGAGCTTTTTTTGTGGGCAACGGGTTTAAATCTTTTCAATTTCGATTTTGCCTTGCAACAAATGATAACGAATGCCCTTAGCACGTACAAAAGCCAGATCATAAGAGGCATTGGCCAGTGCCAAAACGCGGCGCTCAAACTCATCCCACAACGGACGTACCTGCTTATAATGAATACCTAAACCGCTATCATCGGTAAAATGGCGGTTTTTCTCACACAGCTTTAGCGCATGATATAACTTACGTCCACGGCTCGCATTAGGGCGTAAACGCACCCGTTTCGACTGTATAAAGCCCTCAACGTGCACTAAATTTGCATGCGGCAACATCGGCACTAAAATCTGGTCTAATTGCGCATCTAAGCGATTCCAAACAGCAGCATGCTGCTCAGCACTATATTGATTCCAATGAATCACTTCATGGCTAAAACGTCGGCATCCGCGACAAACTAAATCACCAAATACCGTAGAACAACGTCCTGCACACGGGGTTAAAGAGGCAATTCGACGCTCATTGCTCAAAATAAAAACTCCACATTTTGCCTTAAGATTTAGCGCGCCTAGCATAGCCTGAGCGAGCAACTTTAAAAAGGCATATTTTTTGTATGGAAATTTTGAATCTAGGCCAAATTTCAGTTAAAATGCGCGCTTTAGAATTTACTAGCTACATTTGGAGTCTCCATGAACGCTACTGTAGAACAGCTTGCACCTGTAGAACAGCAAGCGACCGTTAATTGGGTTGTTGCAGCACTTTACCAATTTAAAGAAGTTCAAGATCCGGCTGATCTGCAACAACGTCTTTTAGACTTGGTAAAAACCATCAATCTTTGCGGTACTCTGATTGTAGCTAGCGAAGGCATCAACGGTACAGTTGCCGGTGATCGCGCAGCCATTGACACGATTCATCAATTCCTTTTAAACGAAGGTTTTAACGAAATGGAATACAAAGAGTCTGACAGCTCTGAAAAACCATTCCGTAAAATGAAAATTAAATTGAAAAAAGAAATCGTGACCTTGGGTGTGCCGGTTAAGCCGCGTGACTTGGTCGGTCATTATCTTGATCCAAAAGAATGGAACGAATTAATTGCCCGTGACGACGTTATTTTGGTCGATACACGTAACGATTATGAATATAAAGCGGGTACCTTTAAAGGCGCGATTGATCCAAAAACTGAATCATTCCGTGAATTCCCAGAATATGTAAAAAACAACCTTGAACAGCACAAAGACAAGAAAATTGCCATGTTCTGTACAGGTGGTATTCGCTGTGAAAAATCAACTTCATTGCTGTTACAAGAAGGCTTCACTGAGGTTTATCACCTTAAAGGCGGTATTTTAAAATACTTAGAAGAAACCCCACCTGAAGAAAGTATGTGGGAAGGCGAATGCTTCGTATTTGACGGTCGTACCGCAGTTACACACGGTGTCGAAGAAGGTCAAAATACCAAGTGTCACGCGTGTGGTTGGCCGTTACTGCCTGAAGAAGTGGCATTACCAAGCTATGAACACGGTGTTTCTTGCGTGTATTGCATCGACAAAACCTCTGAGAAGCAAAAAGAAGGTTTCCGTATGCGTCAATCACAAATTGCCGCAGCAAAACGTAAACGCCTCTAAGTGGTATTTAAAAAAAGCCCGCATCTTGCGGGCTTTTTTATTTACTTAATCAGGCTTTATCTCAGCGCAAAAGCTGCCTAATATAGATCGACTGTCTATTTCTCTCTATATTTTATGAATTTGACTGCTTGGATTATTGGCATTATGGAACGCTTGGGCTATTTGGGCATTGCCCTTTTGATGTTCCTAGACAATGTCTTCCCCCCCATTCCTTCTGAAATTATTATGCCTTCTGCGGGTTACTCAGCATCACAAGGTAGCCTGACACTGATTGGGGTAATTTTGGCAGGTAGCTTAGGTTCTATGCTGGCAGCAGCACTTTTATATTGGATCGGCTATCAATTTAGTCATGCTGCAATTTTCCGTTTTGTTGATCGTTATGGTAAATATTTATTTATTAAATCTGATGATGTTAAAAAATCATTAGCATGGTTTGAACAATACGGTCATCGCATTGTATTTTTTGGACGTATGGTGCCCGCGGTACGCTCTTTAATTAGTGTTCCTGCGGGTATGAGTCGCATGCCATTTTGGAAATTCATGCTATTTAGCAGCTTAGGTACGATTATTTGGACGACTTTTTTAGCCTGTGTCGGATTTTACTTTGGCGAAAACCAAGCACTGATGCAGCAAATTTTTAATCAAGTCGGTTATGTCATCCTCGGCATTGTGCTACTGATTATTGCAGTGATTTTTTATCGTCGTTGGCAACGTAAACATAAAACTTGAGCCAAAAAACCAACACAATATACCTGCTGTAACCAGTTGCTACCTTTCTACCTTCATCTATTGCTACAAATTGCTTTAGTGTAAAGCATACAAAATAACCAAGGTAGGTAACCCTCATGACAGACCAACACCGTCCAGATGTGAATGAAATCAACCAAAATTTAAGCCCAGAACAACGCCAGAAATTGGCCGCTGATGCCATCCAAGCGCAGTCGCTAAACACAGATATACCTACAGGAGATGGTATTGTAGAAACCCATCCTCTGCATGCTAATGTCGATCAAGGCATTGAAAATAATTTAAATGATCAACAAAGCCAGCATTTAAATGCCGACCCGCTCAGTGGTGAACCTGGAGCTCATCCCATTGGTACAGGCGTGGGTGCAGCAGGTGGTGCTGCTGCTGGGGCGGCTATCGGTGCAGTCGGTGGTCCTGTAGGCGCAGTGGTTGGCGGTGTGGTCGGTGCAGTGGTCGGTGGACTGGCGGGCAAAGGTGCCGCTGAAGCCATCAATCCGACCGAAGAAGACCATTATTGGCGCGAGCAAAGCGTAAATATGCCTTATTACCAACAGACCTTAAATCAATATCCAGATATAAGCTACCAACGTGATTATCAACAGGCCTATCGTTTAGGTTATGAAGAAAGGCGCTTGCACCCTGCGGATACTTCATTTAGTCAAGTAGAAGCGCAGCTAGAGCACAAATGGCAACAAGTTAAAGGCGAATCACGTTTAACTTGGCAACAAGCCAAACACGCCAGCCAAGATGCTTGGCAACGGCTTAAATAGGCAATAAAAAAAGCACCCTGAGGTGCTTTTTTTAGGCTCAAACTTAGTTTGGTGTGTGATACATCAAATAAATTTCATTTAAGTTATCTGGAATTTCTTCCGCTAACTCATCCATCAACTGGCCATTACGGCGGAATGATTCCATTTGTGGATCTTCTTCATCAATGCCACTGAACACCATAATCGGTAAAGTTAAGTCAACCAATTGTTCTTCAAACTCATCGGTAAACCATGCTTCTTCATTTAAGAACATTGCGTCAACAAAGCCAACGCTCCAGTCACCTAAACTTGATTCAGTATCTGCTTCTTCAATTTCAAAAGGAAACTCAATGCCTTCTTCATTGGCCAAGCTTTGGCGAATTGACTCTAACCATGCCTTAACCTGTGCGATGATTTCTGCTGGAACCTTTTTCTGATTGCCTTCAAACAGCTCATCTAACCATTTGTCAAACTGAGGGCCAACTGCAATGGCACATAAAAAACCATGTGTTGCAGCAAAATCTAGACCGTATTCATTTTGGTCACCATCTAGATATTCACTTAACTGGTCTAAATCAAAAGCACTCATCTAATATCCAAACTTAGAAATATCGAAAGGTTTAGCATAGCATTTATTTAAGCCATGCCACATTGAAATTGATTAATCTTCATCGTCAAAGTCATCATCATCGTCGATGTCGTAATCAAATTCTTTAAGTTCACGTTCTAAACGACGTTGCGCGAGTAATTCATCGATGAGGCGGCGTTTTTCCAACGACTCTTTAGCACTCAGCTTAGTTGAGGCCTCTTCAAAACTAACATCATCATCACCGTAGCTATCATCTAGTTCAAAATCTGTCGAAGACACTAAAACTACCTCTAATGAAAAAATGTAATGGGTCTAGGCGCTATTTATCTGCCTTTTTTTATATTGTCAAGTTTTATTATACAACCTAATTTAAATTTACCATTTTACACTTGTTTTTAGGCTATTTTTTTGTGTATTTTTTGCACACAGAATGCATCCGTGCTAAACATGCTAATATACATATAGATTTACAGTCATACAGCATTTTAAGCTTGTAATTTAAACAAGCATCCCCATATTGTACTGTAACTATATATTTATAAATCATGCCTGAGCGATCAATTCAAAAACTATTTTTGAGAATTGTGCTATCATGCACGGTTTTTTACTGCCACAGATTCAATGAAGAGTAAGCAAAGATGAGCGATATGACTTCCCCTACTTCTCAAGTAGCGGCGCTGATTAGCCGAGGCAAAGAGCAAGGTTACTTAACGTACGCTGAGGTTAACGATCATCTCCCAGACTCAATCACGGAAAGTGAACAGATTGAAGACATTATTCAAATGCTTCAAGACGTCGGTATTCCAGTGCATGAACGTGCGCCTGAATCTGATGACACCATGTTCGATTCGAACAATGCTGATGCAGCCGATGAAGTGGCTGAAGAAGAAGCGGCTGCGGTACTCGCCTCGGTAGAAAATGAGCCCGGCCGTACCACTGACCCTGTACGTATGTATATGCGTGAAATGGGTACAGTTGAGCTTTTAACGCGTGAAGGCGAGATCAGCATTGCCAAACGTATTGAAGAAGGGATTCGCGACGTTCTCAATTCAATTGCTTATTGGCCAAATGCAGTTGAAGTTGTACTCCAAGAATATAATGACTATGTTGCAGGCGAACGTCGTCTTGCTGACATTTTATCTGGTTATTTAGACCCAGAAACTGATGAAGATATTCCTGAAGTTTTAGAAGACGATGCGGACTTAGACGATGATGAAGAAACATCTACGACTAAGCCAACCAAAGATGTCAAACTTGACGATGATGACGAAGAAGAAGAATCTGAAAGCGATGATGATTCTGAAGCCGATTCAGGTCCTGATCCTGAGATTGCTAAAGCACGTTTTGCTGAGTTGTCTGACGCGTGGAAAAACACCAAGAGCGTGATTGAAAAACATGGTCGTAACAGCGCTGAAGCTAATGAAGCTTTAGAAGCACTTGCAACTGTGTTTATGATGTTTAAATTTACCCCGCGTCTTTTTGATTTAATTTCAGAAATGATTCGTGGTACGCATGATTCAATCCGTGCCTCTGAACGTGAAGTGATGCGTTATGCGATCCGCCGTGGTCGTATGGACCGTACTCAGTTCCGTACCTCTTTCCCAGGTCAAGAGTCAAACTTTGCATGGTTAGATGAGCAAATTGCCAAAGCCAGCCCAGATCAAAAAGGCTATCTTGAAAAAGTTCGCCCTGATATTTTAGCGTTCCAACAAAAGATTGCGGATATCGAAAAAGAACTGGGCTTAAGCGTTAAAGACATCAAAGACATTTCCAAACGTATGGCGGTTGGCGAAGCCAAAGCGCGCCGTGCCAAAAAAGAAATGGTCGAAGCCAACTTACGTTTGGTGATTTCGATTGCCAAGAAATATACCAACCGTGGTCTTCAATTCTTGGATTTAATTCAAGAAGGTAACATCGGCTTGATGAAAGCGGTAGATAAGTTTGAATACCGCCGTGGTTATAAGTTCTCAACTTATGCAACATGGTGGATTCGTCAGGCAATTACCCGCTCGATTGCTGACCAAGCGCGTACTATCCGTATTCCAGTGCATATGATCGAAACCATTAACAAAATTAACCGTGTTTCGCGTCAATTGTTACAAGAAATGGGTCGTGAACCAACACCTGAAGAACTCGGTGAACGTTTAGAAATGGACGAAGTGAAAGTACGTAAAGTACTGAAAATCGCCAAAGAGCCGATTTCGATGGAAACCCCAATTGGTGATGATGAAGATTCACATTTAGGTGACTTCATTGAAGACAGCAACATTACTTCTCCAATTGATGCGGCAACGTCTGAAGGCTTAAAAGAAGCAACTCGTGAAGTGTTAGAAAACTTAACTGAACGTGAAGCGAAAGTCTTAAAAATGCGTTTTGGTATTGATATGCCAACTGACCATACATTAGAAGAAGTGGGTAAACAGTTTGACGTGACGCGTGAACGTATCCGTCAGATTGAAGCGAAAGCATTACGTAAATTACGTCATCCTTCACGCTCAGAACATCTGCGTTCATTCCTTGAGAATGACTAATCTATCGCTAAGACAATACGCTCTTGAATATGGGGCAAACTGCCCCATAATATGAGTATTAGCGCATACATCAAAATACCTGCTTAGTGCAGGTATTTTTAATCTAGAGGTATCCCATGATTGACATGACCAATCGTACTCCATCACGCGAACTGCAAGAAGATCTATGGGTCTTCCCTATGGACTATCCAATTAAATTGATTGGTCTTGCAGGTGCCGAGTTACACGTAGCTGTAACTGAGATTTTCGTAAAACATTTTCCAGATTTTGATGGCAGCAGCATGACCATAACGCCTTCACGCACAGGTAAGTATCATTCTCTAACTGCCCAGCTGCGTTTTGAAGAGCTAGAACAAGTACATGCGGTCTATGCAGACCTTGCAGCTTGCCCACTGATTAAAACAGCGCTATAACCCCTAAAGAACACGCCTACGGGCGTGTTCTTTTATGCGCTTTTCTACCCTCACCTTTTTAAGTCAATTCGTCTTATAATCAGCAACACTTGTTAGCTGTATAGGACACACGCTGTGACAGATGTTGCTGCCAAACCTGTTTTAATTATTCGTCATTATCGTGAGTTAACCCCTTACCAAGATCGCTTTTTAGAAATGAAAAGCTTGACCGAACAACGTGATGCAAACACGCCCGATGAACTGTGGATCTTACAGCATCATGATGTATTGACGCAGGGTCAGGCGGGTAAGCCTGAGCATGTGTTAATGCCTAGCCATATTCCTTTGGTGCAAAGTGACCGTGGTGGTCAAGTGACTTGGCATGGCCCTGGTCAATTGGTGGCGTATTTTATGTTTGACTTAAACCGTTTGGGTTGGAATGTGCGCACTTTAGTGACCTACGCAGAAAACTTGATGATTGAACTGCTCAATCAATATGGGATTCAAGCCTATGCCAAACCAGATGCACCAGGGGTTTATGTTTCCGAGCGTAAAATTGGTTCACTGGGTTTTAAAATTCGTAAAGGGCGTAGTTATCACGGCTTAGCGTTAAATATTGACTGCGACTTATTTGGTTTTCATACCATTAATCCTTGTGGTTATGCAGGCTTAGAAATGGTACGAGTCATGGACTTGGTGCCAAACTATCCACGTTTTGACGACTTATGCCTGGATATGATTGCAAGTTTACGCGCCAGCGGTTACTTTAGTGACATTCAAGTGATTGAAGCCTAAATTAAAAAAATCGGAGGCTTCGGCCTCCAACTAAAAAATATATCTTTATAAAAAAGGATTCACCTGTGATTGCAGCAAGCGCCGTCAAACCGGCATTACAGCAGATCTACGTTAAATTGATGATGGATGTCATTGGCCGTGGTCTGGTTATGGCCAGCCAAGTCGATCAAGAAATTCAGTCTGAGATAAGCAAATTTCCATCAGGTTTTGTCCTGTCAATGAGTGTCTTTCCACAAGGTCCGGCTTTTGTTGCCCGCGTAACCCAAAGCACTGAGCTTGAGCTATTAACAGATTATGCCGCAAAGCCTGATTTGACCATTCAATTTAAACATTTAAGCCATGCCTTTTTAGTGTTTTCTTTTCAAGAAAGTACAGCGCAAGCCTTTGCGAATGATCGTATGGTGGCAGATGGTGATTTAAGCTATGCAATTCGTTTGGTGCGTTGTTTAAATAAAATGGAAGCACTGATTTTGCCTAAATTACTGGCGGAACTGGCCGTTAAGCAATACCCACAATCGTTATCTTTAAAACAAAAACTTTCTGGTGCCGCGCATATTTACTTAAAAGTTGCGCAATCTTATTTAAAACGGAGTAAAACACATGGCTAAACCTTATTATGAATTTTTCTGTCCAGTAAAAGTCATTGCGGGTCATGCAGCCCTTGAACATATTCCGTTTGAACTCGCCACTTTAGGTGCCAAACGTGTGCTCATCATCACCGATAAAGGCGTACGTGGCAATAAATTATTGGCTCCAATTGAAGCTGCATTTGCCAGCACAGACACGGTAATTGCAGCTATTTTTGACGATGTACCCCCAGATTCAAGCTTAGACACTGTGCGTCAAGCCGCCAAACTCTACCGTGAACAACACTGTGATGCTATTATTGCTGTTGGTGGCGGTTCGGTCATTGACACCTCAAAAGCCACCAATATTTTAGTTTCTGAGGGCGGTGATGACTTACTCAAATACTCAGGCGCTCATAACCTACCAAAAGCGTTAAAACCATTTTTTGTGATTCCAACCACCTCTGGTACAGGTTCAGAAGTGACCATGGTGGCGGTGGTTTCGGATCTCGAAAAAAATGTCAAAATGGCCTTTGCTTCGTATTATCTAATGCCACATGCTGCGATTTTAGATCCACGTATGACCAAGACCTTGCCAGCGCATTTAACCGCCATGACCGCTATGGATGCCATGACCCATGCCATTGAAGCGTATACAGGTTTGGCAGCCAATCCGATCTCGGATGCCTATGCCACTGCAGCGATTAAAAAAGTCAGCGAAAACTTATTTAAAGTCTTAGATGACCCTGAAGATCAGCATGCCCGTTTAGAATTGGCACAGGCCTCCACAATGGCTGGCATTGCCTTTTCTAACTCTATGGTGGCTTTAGTGCACTCATTAGGGCATGCGCTGGGTGCAGTGGCACACTTACCACATGGGCTGTGCATGAACTTGTTCTTGCCTTACGTACTTGAATACAACAAAGAGGTCAATGCTGACAAAATCGCTGAGTTATTGCTGCCTTTAGCAGGCGCTGAAATTTATGCGCAAACCCCAGCGCATTTACGCGCTGACAAAACCATTAGTAGCATTATGACCATGCGTGACCGCCTGTATAGCTTGACTAAATTGCCACGTACCCTACGTGAAACGCATAAAGTGAGTGAGGCACAGCTCGATGAAATTGCCGAAAAAGCCTTAAATGATGGCTCTATCATTTATAATCCTAAAGAAGCCAGCTTAAAAGATTTAAAACAGATCTTAGAAAAAGCTTGGTAATTTGTGCGTTTTAAGCCAATATAACCTCAAATAGGCCTGATGCTTTTTTAAGCATCAGGCTTTTATTATGAATACATGCTAAGTGATCAACATGGCACATTTTCTGCTAATAGCAAAGAAAGTTGCTGACAAGTGCGGACATTTCAAGTAGATTGGCGCACTTTTATTTTATCTCTGGGGGGATCGTTCGTCTCAAACGATCCTTATACACAATGACTGATCCTTGATCAACGATTAAGAGGATAACGCCGTTGACTAATGTTTCTGGGACTCAATCGGCAGCGAAACTGCAAAAAACGCTAGGACTCTGGCACATCATTATTATTGGTTTGGCCTACATCCAACCCATGACTTTGTTTGATACCTTTGGTTTGGTATCCGAAGAAAGTAACTTTCATGTTCCGACCTCGTATATTTTTGCCTTAGTGGCAATTTTATTAACCTCTCTAAGTTATGGGCATATGATCCGTCGTTACCCATCATCGGGTTCGGCTTATACCTATGCACAAAAATCAATTCACCCCAATGTTGGCTTTATGGTGGGCTGGTCGTCTTGGCTAGATTACCTGTTGTCGCCAATGGTGAATATCATCTTGGCAGTGATCTATTTAGAGGCGCTGTTCCCATCGGTCAATCATTGGGTGTGGGTCGTGGTCCTCACTGCATTTATGACGGGGATCAACTTACGCGGTGCGCGTTTTGTGGCCAACTTTAACAGCTTAATTGTCTTTGTACAGTTGATTGTCATTGCGGTATTTACCTATTTGGTCTACAGCAAATTACAAGCTGGCTTTAATGCAGATGGCCCAATTGCAGCAGATGCACGTTATCAACTATGGAGCCTTGAACCATTTTGGAACGAGCTGACCTCTGTTGGTGCATTGATTACCGGTGCAACCTTACTGTGTTTCTCATTTACAGGCTTTGACTCTCTCAGCTCCCTAGCAGAAGAAACCAAAGACACGGAAAAAACGCTCCCTAAAGCCATTTTCTTAACTGCACTGTTTGCAGGTGTGATCTTTATTGTCAGCACCTACTTTATGCAAATTTACTTCCCAAATACACCGGGTAGTTATTTTGAAAATATTGCGGAAACACAACCAGAAATTCTGCTATTGGTTGGTGGTTCGCTATTCCAAGCCTATGTTCTTGGTTTTGCGATTATTACCGTGATGGCATCAGGTATTTCAGCACATGCAGGTGTGTCACGTTTAATGTATGTGATGGGTCGTGATGGTGTCATTAACAAAAAAATCTTTGGTCATATTAGCCCGAAAAACTTCACTCCTTCATACAACATCTTAATTGTAGGTGCGGTGGCGTTAACGGCTGGCTTTATGGACTTAGACATGGTGATTTCACTGATTAGTTTTGGTGCTTTGACCGCCTTTACTTTCGTGAACTTATCAGTCATTTCACGCTATGCTTTACGTGATGGTCGAACCAAGAATTTCAAAGACATTGTGAATTTTGTCCTTGTCCCTTTATTCGGTTTTATCAGCGTATTTGCACTATGGCTTGAAATTGAAGAAGACTCTTTAAAATATGGTCTATGGTGGGCCATGATTGGTATTTTATACTTAGGTTATAAAACCAAAGGCTTTAAACAGCCAGCCCCTCAACATAACGAATTTGATGATCGTTAATTGAGACCCATAAAAAAGGCGCTTCAAGCGCCTTTTTTTATGCCTTAACGTAAGCGACAGTTAAAGCCCAATTGGGTATCTACAAGATTATTTTTAAAGCCTAAACTTTGGATAAACTGGTTACGATCTTCTAATAACTGCTGTGCATCTGCAGTCAAACGCGCCTTGTTGTCATATGCCAGTCGATAAGTATCATTGACCACACTTTGGTAAATGCCACACACCTCTTGGCGTTTAGCTTTTTTAAGCTGACGCCCGTGCCAAGTCCGCTCAAAATCATTTGGGCTTAAGCTTTTGCCCCATGTTTCAATACGCTGCTGCATTTTAAGCTGCATATCTTGCAAGGCTTGTTTAATTTCTGCTTGGCTAAAGGGTTGTATCGCACTGGTCTCTAAATCGAGCGCTACTGGCGCACTACTGCTCAGTTCTGAAGCCTGTGCAATGCTTAAATTTGTCATGAGCCCTAAACCGCATGCCAATGAAATCAAAAATTTTACACTATAATTTTTTTTCAAGATTGCTACTCTGTTGTTATCACTCGGTTGTGGTTATACCCAAAATTGCCCTCGTTAAACAGTCTTAAGCTAAAAAAACCACCCGAAGGTGGTATTTTTTATAGTGCTTTAAAGCCTTGCTGACGCCATGCTTCATAGACAATCACGGCCGTGGCATTAGACAGGTTTAAGCTGCGTGAGTTTTCGGCCATTGGCAAACGAATCCACTGCTGCTCTGGGAACATCATACGCACGTTTTCTGGTAAACCACGCGTTTCAGGGCCCATTAACAACGCCACAGGACGGTTTAAATTCGAAGTATGCGGTGTTTCAAAACCTTTGGTGGTCAGTGGATACACCGCATCTAAACCAATACCTTGACGGGCCAAATCCGCTAAACATGCTTCGATATTGTCCCAAATTTGCATATTGGCATATTCGTGATAATCCAAACCAGCACGCTTAAGCTTTTTGTCATCTAACTCAAAGCCAAGTGGTTTTACTAAATGCAGCTGTGCGCCTGTATTGGCACATAAACGAATGATATTGCCTGTGTTTGCAGGAATTTCAGGTTCGTATAACACAACATGAATCACGGGGTTTTCTACCTATTTCACGAGCAAGACCTTAGCCTTGCCACTGTAATTGTTCACGTAAACGCACCACTTCACCAATAATGGTTAAAGTTGGCGCTTGAATATGATGTTCACTGACTTGACTAGCGATATCCGCTAAAGTGCCCACCACCACCTTTTGCTCAGGTGTCGTACCTTTAGAAACTAATGCCACTGGCATATCTGCACGTTGACCATGTTCTATCAAACGCTGACAGATTTTCTCTAAGCCAACCAAGCCCATATACAGCACTAAAGTTTGGTTTTCATAGACCAACTCTTGCCATGGCAGCTCAGGTGAACCTTCTTTTAAATGTCCCGTTAAAAAACGAACACTTTGCGCATAATCACGATGAGTCAGCGGAATACCTGCATAAGCTGAACAGCCCGAAGCTGCCGTAATACCCGGCACCACCTGAAACGGTACGCCCGCCGCAAATAGCTCTTCGATTTCTTCGCCACCACGACCAAAGATAAATGGATCACCACCTTTTAAGCGGCACACGCGTTTACCTTGCTTGGCATAGTTAACCAATAACGCATTAATGCCCTCTTGCGGTACGGCATGATTCGAGCGCGCTTTACCCACATAGATTTTTTCGGCATCACGGCGGCATAAGTCCATAATTGGCTCAGACACCAAACGGTCGTAAATCACCACATCGGCTTGTTGCATTAAACGCAATGCTTTTAACGTCAGTAGTTCAGGATCACCCGGCCCTGCGCCCACCAAATACACTTCGCCTTTTGGCGTTTTCCACTCGCTTAAGGCTAGCTCAATAAGACGCTCCGCTTCAGCCAAATTGTCATTAAACACCTGTTCTTTGAATGGACTTGCATATAAGTCTTCCCAAAAAATACGGCGCTCATCTGGATTGACAATTTTCGCTTTGACGGTACTTCGCCATTTGCCCGAAAATGCAGCCAATTTACCCATACCATGAGGAATTGTGCTTTCTAACTGCGTACGAATTTGGCGTGACAACACTGGTGACGTACCATTGCTGGCCACAGAAATCACCAAGGGTGAGCGGTCAATCATCGCAGGTACCATAAAGCGGCAGTGCGGCGGATCATCTACACTATTGACTAAAATATTCTGCGCTTCACAGGTTTCAAATACTGCTTGATTGACCTGTGCTTGATCGGTTGCAGCAATGACTAAACGATAATGTTTAAGTGGAAAATCTGTAGAAAAAGCTGCAGCCACATATTGCCCTTGGCTGGTCTGAACCAGTTTAAGCAAATTGGCGTCGATTTCAGGGGCAAGTACATCAACAATTGCACCTGCTTTGGCAAGGAGTAGTGCTTTGCGATACGCGATGTGTCCACCACCCACAAGAAGACAAGGTTGCTGCTGCAACTTTAAAGAGATGGGAAAGATTTCCACGGTTGACCTCTATAGATTGGTCTTAGACTGTTTAAAGCAATTGCGATGCCATAGCAGCACCGCAATTGTCATATCTCAAAATTTAGTCAATAAATTCTAAGCCGCCCATATATGGACGTAATACTGCTGGAATTTCAATTGAACCATCGGCACGTTGATAGTTTTCCATCACCGCCAATAAGGTACGCCCTACAGCTAAACCTGAACCATTTAGGGTATGTACAAATTCTGTTTTCTTTTGGTCGGCACGGTAACGCGCTTTCATACGACGTGCTTGGAAGTCACCCATGCATGAACATGAAGAAATTTCACGGTAGGTATTTTGGCTTGGTACCCACACTTCTAAATCGTAAGTTTTGATTGCACCAAAGCCCATATCACCACCACACAGCACCACTTTACGGTACGGTAAGCCAAGTGCTTGTAAGATGCCTTCTGCATGACCGGTTAATTCTTCTAATGCTTCCATTGAAGTTTCAGGTTTAACGATTTGCACCATCTCAACTTTGTCAAATTGGTGCTGACGGATTAAACCACGCGTGTCACGACCGTAAGAACCTGCTTCACTACGGAAACATGGCGTATGTGCTGCATATTTGAGAGGTAAACGTTCAGGATCGATGATCTCGTCACGGACAAAGTTAGTCACAGGAACTTCAGCGGTTGGAATTAAATAGAATTCTTTTTCGCCTTGTAATTTGAATAAGTCTTCTTCAAATTTAGGTAACTGACCTGTACCACGTAATGAATCTGCATTCACTAGATACGGCACATAGGCTTCGGTATAACCATTTTTAAGCGTGTGCGTATCTAACATAAACTGGGTTAAAGCACGTTGCAGACGCGCTAATGGACCTTTTAAAACGCTAAAGCGTGAACCTGTCAATTTGGTTGCCGTTTCAAATTCTAAACCGCCCATCCACTCGCCAAGGTCAGTATGATCTTTAATTTCAAAATCAAATTGACGTGGTGTGCCCCATTTTAATACTTCCACATTGTCGTTTTCGTCACGACCTTCGGGTACAGATTCATGCGGTAAGTTTGGAATCGTCAGTGATTTTGCTTCAAGTTCAGCTTGCAGTTCGGCAAGTGCGACTTCTGCTGCTTTGATTTCATCGCCAATCGCCGACATACGTGCCATAATTTCTGAGGCATCGCCGCCTGCTTTTTTAATTTGACCGACTTGTTTGGCACCCGCGTTACGCTCTGCTTGTAGACTTTCTGTTTTGGATTGAATGTCTTTACGGCGTGCTTCTAAGTCTGCCCATTCTGCAGCATCAAGCTGTACACCACGTTTTGCCAAGGCTAAATTTACAGCCTCAATATTATTTCTGAGTAATTTCGGGTCGATCATAGCCAATCTTTTTGAAGAAAAAAACTGGCTATAGTGTAAGCTGTTCAAAGCAAAAAATACAGTAATCGCCCTTGCTTGCTGTGTCTTATTACAGCAATTACCCTATTTTTGCGCTTTGGCGTAATTTGGCAAACTTGGTAAGTATTCTGGCTTTAAGATTTTCGCCAACAAGGTATAGGACACCGTCAGTTCAGTCATTCCATCGACATAGCTGCCCAGCTCATAAACTGGATACACCAAGGTCAGACCTTTGGCAGAAAAATAAAAGTTGTCGCTGAGTTTGAGTTGCTCAAGCTCAATATTACGCTGCTTTAACCAAGCATAGTTTTTGTCATATAACAATTTTAACAAAGCAACTTCTTGGCCTTTGATGACAATATCTTGCAGACTTAACCGCTTTTCTAAGGTTAAATCAAAATTGACATATTCGTGATGCGACATACTTTGCGGCAATTGCCCGCCATAGCTATAGCTTTGTATCGCAAACATGGCGATATTGTTACGCTGGCCAATATAATGCACAAATTGATTGTTCTGTTCTAAAACGACTTTTTCACTCTCAACATCAGGCACCACCACATCGGTACTGCTTGCAAAAGCGTCTGGCTCTAATTCTGCCAACCGCGTTAAGAAATAATCATCAATCCACGGTAAATTGGTTTGTACACTTTGCATGTCATATAAGGTACAGCCTTTTTCGGTGCACACTTCGTTACGTGCTAATTTCACTTCCATGGCTTGGCTGTCTAGTAACACCACTTTTGGCTGAGGTGTTTGCGGCTCACTGGAACGCGGTGCATGTTGTGGTTGGCAAGCTATAAGTCCAAATGTTAAAGCCAATACGATCCACACGGCAGACTGTTGCATGACACCTTTTACCTCAAGCCAAAATGAAGCCACACTATAGCGCTACCAAAAAATTCTGCATGTTAAAAATTTAACAAAAAGTATGTTTTTTAAACAAATAAAAAGCAGCCCTTAGGCTGCTTGAGTGGCGGTATGTATTATTGGTCAATAATATCTGTGCCTTTAGGCGGGGTAAAGTTAAAAGTCGATGCTGGAATCTTGGCATTCACTTTGGTATTGCTAAAACGTACATGCGTGGTTTGACCTAATGAGTCTTCTAGAATCATTAGAGTAGGTGCATTTTTGGCACCAAAGCTAATGGTTAAACTCTGAAATGCACCCTCTTTATTTTTTGGGTACAAAGTGTAATAAGTTTTGGTTTTGTCGGGCTGTGAAATACGGTATGCCTGCTGAATTTGTGCCGTATTACCAGATAACAATAGAGCTGGAGTATTGGCGACCTGTTCATCTAAGTTTTGACGTACTGCTTGTTGTAAATCTGGATCATAAATCCATACCGTACGTCCAGTACTCACAATAGTTTGTTTGACAGGGCTATTAATCTGCCAATGGAATTTACCCGGACGCTGCACATGCATCACCCCTTTAAAACTTTGGTTCATATGCTGTGCAGTTAAAGCTTTATTGTTTTTAGCTTTAGATGTAGCTTTGGTGGTCTGTTCAAAATTTGCTGTTAGGCTTTGAATACCACTCAGTTGCTTGACTAAGTTTTGAGTTGCAACTTGCTCTGTTGCAGGCGCGGCATAGGTACTTGTGACCATCAGCGGTGTCAGGCTTGCTGCACCGATTGCCATTGCACTAAGTGTTTTACCTAACATATTCATGTGATCACCTAAGTTATGAGTTATTGATTGAATTTATGTTAAACCAAATCGAAGCGCAAATATGGGAGAAAATTGGCAGTTTTGTTGTTTTATTTCAAATAAATGTAGAATTTTATCCATCATTATGAAGCTCAGACTTTATCAAGCCCATAAAAAAACCCGCAACAAGTGCGGGCTTTTTTCTATTAAAACTTACGCTTCAACAGATACGTAGCGACGGCCAAATTGACCTTTCACTTCGAATTTTACTACGCCATCAGCAGTAGCAAATAAAGTATGGTCACGGCCCATACCTACGTTTACACCAGCGTGGAACTCAGTACCACGTTGACGAACGATGATGTTACCAGCTGTAACTGATTGACCACCGTAGATTTTTACGCCTAACATTTTAGGATTCGAGTCGCGACCGTTTTTAGTCGAACCACCGGCTTTTTTAGATGCCATCTCTATATTCTCCTAGAATTAGCCTGCGATCGCAGTAATTTTCAACTCAGTAAACCATTGACGGTGACCTTGTTGTTTACGATAGTGCTTACGACGACGCATTTTGATGATGCGGATTTTGTCGTGGCGACCGTGGCTAACTACTTCAGCAGTTACAGTAGCGCCAGCTACAACTGGAGCACCGATTTGAATGCTTTCGCCGTTAACAAGCATTAATACGTCATCAAACGTAATAGATGCGCCAACTTCAGCTTTCAATAATTCAACTTTAAGGGTTTCACCCTCAACAACACGGTGTTGTTTACCACCGGTTTGGATTACTGCGTACATAGTGTACTCCAAAATACCCGTGTGTTCGTGCCAATACAACAACATATTGAACTTCAAACGAACGCCACTGGGGGTTATACGAAGCGAGGAATTTTAAGTGATTCTCGGCTAAACAACAAGCCATTTTACATAAAATATTGTCGGTAGAAAAAAGCAGCAAATATTAAAATTACTGTTAATATTTGACCTGTATGACTAATTTTGTGTAACTTTTAAAAAATGCACTCGATATTTGATACTAAGGCTGAAGCTACTAGGCTTAGTCCTAGCATCAAACTGGGTTTTAATTGCACAAAAAGCCTACTTTTCGCAAATTGCTAAAAACAACAAGGCATTTGGATATGCCTAAGCTTGCGATAAATTGTTACACTCTCTTTGCAATTTTACTTTTATAGAGGTTTGTCTTTCATGGCCATCGACTTTAAGCAAGATATTCTCGCTCCTGTTGCTCAAGACTTTGCTGCGATGGACACATTTATCAATGAAGGCATTACCTCCAAAGTCGCCTTAGTGATGGCTGTAAGCAAGCATGTTGTGGAAGCTGGCGGCAAACGTATGCGCCCAATTATGTGTTTATTAGCTGCAAAAGCGTGCGGCGTGACCGATTTAGAGGCACATCGTCGTTTGGCTGCCATTATCGAAATGCTACATACCGCCACTTTAGTCCATGATGATGTGGTCGATGAGTCAGGCTTGCGTCGTGGTCGTCCAACTGCCAATGCCACTTGGAACAACCCTACCGCTGTTTTAGTCGGTGATTTTTTAATTTCTCGCGCTTTTGACTTATTGGTTGACTTAGACGATTTAAAATTACTCAAAAACTTTTCCACAGGTACCTGTGAAATTGCCGAAGGCGAAGTGTTACAGTTACAGTCACAGCATCAACCTGACACCAGCGAACAAACTTATCTCGCCATTATTCATGGCAAAACCTCACGCCTATTTGAAATGGCAACAGAAGGTGCAGCCATTTTAGCCAAAAAGCCTGAGTTTGCTTTGCCACTGAAAAAATTTGCGGGTCACTTTGGTAATGCCTTTCAAATTATTGACGATATTTTAGATTACACCTCAGATGCCGAAACTTTAGGTAAAAACATTGGTGATGATTTAATGGAAGGTAAACCCACATTGCCACTGATTGCCGCGCTCAAAAATACCCAAGGCGACGAGCACGATATTATTCGTAAAAGCATTGCCACAGGCGGCACAGAACATTTAGAACAAGTGATTGCGATTGTGCAGCAATCTGGTGCTTTAGACTATTGCCGTAAACGTGCCACCGAAGAAACCGAAGCTGCCATTGCCGCTTTACTCGAATTACCTGAATCTGAATCACGCCAAGCCTTAATGAACCTTGCGCATTTAGCCTTACATCGTATTCAATAAGTTGCGTATGCAAATAAAATTTAACGACCTTCTACTTCAAATGCAGCAGCAGCTCGAATCAAGAGCGCCGCTGCATGATCAAACCCTTGTGCAACTGGTCGAGCGTTTACGACCAAGTGACCCGCAGCTACAACAAGAAATTCATGATAATTTACAAGCTTTGATCGAATGTTTAATTCGAGTGCCTTATGCCGTCAGCACCCTACAAAGCTTTATCTTAAGGCTGATTAGCCAATACAAACAAAGTAGTTTGTACGCCGATACTGGTATTTTGTCGCAAGATGGCTTTTGGAATCAGCTATTTAAACGTTTAGGCGCGCATTTTTTACCTTTAATTCCAGATGAAAGCCAACTGCAACAATTACTACGCCGTGTATTTAATCAACGTAGCGACAAAGATTGGCTAGAAAACATTAGCGATCAAGATTGGCAACAACTGTTTATTTTACTGTCACAAGGTCACAGTAACCAAAACCATAAATTGCAAATCAAAAGCGAGCTGATTAAAGCCATTACCGTGTTGTCTTATCGGATTAGTGGGATTGGTTTATATCCTGAATTTATTAATGCCTATCCTGAACTGACTGAATACGAGTCACCTTTTTTAGTTCAAAACCGCGAAATTATTGACTTTATACGAAATTACAAAGAATTACATCGCAATAGCGAGCACATGATGGTGGTCGCACCACCTGATGCAGCGCAAGCCTTAGTTATGATTGAGCAATGTCATGACGTGGTACAAAAAATTCGGCGTTCAACTAAACGTATTGGTGTAAGCGTTAGTCTGACCTATCTGTTGACTTTGCTTGAGCAATGTTTAGAGCGGTTGGAACTGCTGCTGAATTTAATGATTCAAGAAGACAATAGCCGCTTTAACATTCTCAAAGAATTGTTAATTGATGTTACTGCTACCAGTTATGATGAACTCAGTGTCCGCTCCCTGTTGACCACCAACAGTGAATTGATTGCCTTACAAGTGACCGAAAATGCCAGTAAAACTGGTGAGCATTATGTCAGTAGTGACAAAAAAGGCTTTTTTGGTATGTATAAGTCCGCAGCAGGTGCGGGATTAATTATTGCCGTTATGGCCACCTTCAAAACTTTAATGGCACGCGTGTCTATGGCGCCCCTCATGCAAGCTTTTGCTTATAGCATGAATTATGCGCTTGGTTTTATGCTGATTCATGTGCTGCATTTTACCGTTGCCACCAAACAGCCCGCCATGACTGCCGCTGCCCTTGCCTCTACCGTACAACGCGGCAAAG
This sequence comes from Acinetobacter sp. B51(2017), assembly GCF_003711395.1. Classification (GTDB taxonomy): domain Bacteria; phylum Pseudomonadota; class Gammaproteobacteria; order Pseudomonadales; family Moraxellaceae; genus Acinetobacter. Next base: position 7,802 of record NZ_PJRJ01000021.1, on the reverse strand, counting down.
GCTCAAAAATGGCGCAACTGGCGGAGGTCGCTGCCTTAATTGTTAATATTATCCGCACTCAATTTATTGCGATTTTGGGTAATATCTCGATTGCTATTCCAACTGCTGCATGTATTGCTTTTTTCTGGGATGCAGCGCTGCATGAACCCTTAATGACCCATGCCAAAGCTGCAAAAACGCTGCATGATTTAAATCCATTTACCTCATTAGCAGTGCCACATGCCGCTATCGCTGGCGTGTGTCTGTTTTTCTCGGGTTTATTGGCCGGTTATTTTGACAACATGGCAGTCTATCGCAAAATAGGCCCGCGCCTAAAAGCCCATCAACGCTTAACACAATGGTTAGGCACAGAGCGTTTGCAGCGTTTTGCTGACTATATCGAACGTAACTTTGGAGCGTTAGCGGGTAATTTCTTATTTGGTATTATGCTCGGTAGTATGGGCACCATTGGCTTTTTATTAGGTCTTCCGCTGGATATCCGTCATATTGCCTTTGCCTCAGCCAACTTTATTCAAGGTCTCATGAATATTAACCAACCTGATGTGGGTTTAGTGATTGTGTCCTTCTTAGGGGTATTACTGATTGGTTTAACCAACCTTTTTGTCAGTTTTACTTTAACGATTATTGTGGCACTACGCGCTCGTCGGGTACGCTTTGAACAGTGGCAACCTTTGGCGAAGCTGGTATTAACTCACTTTTTAACGCGGCCAAGCGACTTTTTTTGGCCACCAAAGCAAGCTATTGCTATAGAACAAGAATTGCAGAAAAAATCAGGTACCTCATAATTTCTATACAGAAAAATTAAATGAAAACCTATAAATTTGCATAATTTACACACGCTTGAAAAGAAGTGTACTGACAAGTACACTTTAACACTAAGGATTAACCGCGCTGTAATCGGTTGTCATATATAGGGGTCATTGATGCCTTATCGCCTGCTGCTCTTAGGTTGTTTGTTGTTATTTTTCAGTATATTGATTCTAAATATCACCGCGTTAAATCACCTCGATTTAGCTGCAGTGCTGTATTTAAGTCAGCAACGTAATGAAACGCTCAATCAACTCTCAAGCAGTTTATCCTTGCTTGGCGGCATGCCTTTTGTATTATTTTTCACCACACTATGGTGTTTTGCCTTAGCTTGGTATAAAAAATATTCAAAAATACTTTTGATTAGTCTAGGACTCATTGGAAGTATCGCCTGTGCTTGGCTACTTAAATATTGGATTGCCAGACCACGCCCACCTGAAATCTATCATCTTGTAGAAAGCTACGGATCATCGTTTCCAAGTGCGCACAGTTTCTATGCAGCAACACTTGCTGCTTTAGTGATTTTGGTTAGTCAACAGCATCGTTTACATCGCCTGTTGGCTGTAATGGCATGGCTTTGGCTGTTAGGCATGGGCATATCGCGAGTATATTTAGGCGTCCATTACCCTTCTGATGTGATCTCCGGTTGGGGCATTAGTTTTATATGGATCAGCTTGCTGTATTTGCTTGGCAAATCTCAGTGTCATCCTAAAAACAAATTTTAAATAAACATCTTAATTGAGGTGGAATAATGATGTCTGCAAAGCTTTGGGCACCTGCCCTGACTGCTTGCGCATTAGCAACAAGTCTGGTGCTTGTTGGTTGTAGCAAAGACCAAGACCAACCGGCAGCTGCTCAGCAGCAAATGCCGCCAACGGAAGTTGGTGTTTTGGTGGCTCAGCCACAAAGTGTCGAGCAATCAGTAGAACTTTCTGGTCGTACCACAGCCTTTGAAGTGTCTGAAGTACGTCCTCAAACCAATGGCGTGATCTTAAAACGTCTGTTCGCTGAAGGCAGCTATGTGCGTGAAGGCCAAGCCCTATATGAAATTGACTCACGTACCAATCGTGCCAATTTGGATAGCGTACGTGCCAATTTAGCTCGTCAACAAGCCAACTTAAACGTGCTACGCGTTAAAGAAGGTCGTTATCGTCAATTGGTCAATTCGAATGCTGTTTCTAAACAAGAATATGATGATGCGCTAGCGCAAGTAAAACTTGCCGAAGCAGATTTGGCTGCCACTCAAGCGGAACTACGTAATGCAGAAATTAACTTAGGTTATTCTATTGTACGTGCACCAATTTCAGGTCAGTCAAATCGCTCAACCGTGACTGCGGGTGCTTTAGTCACCGCTAATCAAGCTGAGCCTTTAGTGACCATTCAACGTCTTGACCCGATTTATGTTGATATCAACCAATCAAGTGCCGAGCTATTGCGTTTACGTCAGCGTCTATCTCAAGGTAGCTTAAATAGCTCAAACAACACCACGGTGAAGTTAAAGCTTGAAGATGGTAGCTACTATCCTGTGGAAGGTCGTTTGGCATTTTCTGATGCGAGCGTCAACCCTGATACAGGTACAGTGACCTTGCGTGCTGTGTTCCCAAATCCAAACTATTTATTGCTGCCTGGTATGTTTGCCACTGCAAAAATTGTACAGGGTGAAGTGCCAAATGCTTACCTAATTCCACAAGCGGCCATTAGCCGTACCCCAACGGGTCAAGCCATGGCGATGTTGGTTGATGCCAACGGTAAAGTTGCAGCGCGTCCAGTAACAACCAGTGGTACACAAGGTACCGATTGGATTGTGACCGAAGGTTTAAACCCAGGTGATAAAGTGATCGTTGATGGTGTTGCTAAAGTGAAACCTGAACAGCAGGTCGTTGCTAAACCGTATCAACCTAAAGCGGCAGTGCCTCAAGCTCAAACCCCAAGTGCGGATCAACAGCCTGCCAGCGAAGCAAAATCAGCACCTGAACAAAAAGCGCAAGCTTAAGAGGTAAGGATGGCTCAATTTTTTATTCATCGCCCAATCTTTGCTTGGGTGATCGCATTGGTGATTATGCTGGCGGGTGTACTCACCTTAAGCAAAATGCCCATTGCGCAGTACCCAACCATCGCACCACCGACAGTGACGATTTCTGCGACTTATCCTGGTGCTTCTGCTGATACAGTAGAAAATACCGTGACGCAGCTGATCGAGCAACAAATGAATGGTCTCGATGGTCTACGCTATATTTCTTCCAACAGTGCGGGTAATGGTCAAGCATCGATTACCTTAAACTTTGAACAAGGCATTGATCCCGACATTGCACAGGTTCAAGTCCAGAACAAACTGCAATCGGCAACTGCTTTATTACCAGAAGATGTACAACGTCAAGGTGTACGTGTCACCAAGTCAGGTGCCAGCTTCTTACAAGTATTAAGCTTCTACTCACCAGATGGTTCACTGACTGGTAACGACATTAAAGACTATGTTAACTCCAACATCTCTGAACCATTAAGTCGTGTGGCAGGTGTAGGTGAGGTACAAGTCTTTGGTGGCTCATACGCGATGCGTATTTGGTTAGATCCGGCTAAAATGGCCAGTCTACAAGTGACGCCAAGTGATGTATCTGCTGCGATTCGTACCCAAAACGCGCAAGTTGCCGTGGGTCAATTAGGTGGTGCACCTGCAATTGAAGGTACGGTTTTAAACGCGACCGTCACCGCGCAAAGCTTACTGCAAACGCCTGAACAGTTTGCCAACATCTTCTTAAAAAATACCTCTAACGGTGCGCAAGTCCGTTTAGGTGATGTGGCAAAAGTTGAACTCGGTGCAGACAACTATCAGTTTGATTCTAAATATAATGGTCAACCATCGGGCGGTGTCGCCATTAAACTTGCCACCGGTGCCAATGCCTTAGACACTGCGCAAGCGGTTGAAGCCCGTTTAAAAGAATTACGTCCTAACTATCCTGCGGGCTTAAAAGACGAACTGGCTTTTGATACCACACCTTTTATTGAACTCTCGATTAAAAGTGTAGTCAAAACCCTAATCGAAGCGATTATCCTAGTTTTCATCGTGATGTTCTTGTTCTTACAGAACTGGCGCGCCACGATTATTCCAACCATGGCAGTGCCTGTGGTGGTACTGGGAACTTTCGCAGTCATCAACATGTTTGGCTTCTCGATTAACACCTTAACCATGTTTGCGATGGTGCTGGCGATTGGTCTTCTGGTCGATGATGCCATTGTCGTGGTGGAAAACGTGGAACGCGTTATGGTCGAGGAACATCTAGATCCTGTGACCGCAACAGAAATCTCGATGAAGCAAATCTCAGGCGCTTTAATCGGGATTACCTCTGTATTGTCTGCGGTATTCGTACCGATGGCATTCTTTGGTGGTACGACAGGGGTCATTTATCGTCAGTTCTCGATTACCCTTGTGACCGCAATGGTGTTATCACTGATTGTTGCGCTAACCTTTACTCCAGCACTATGTGCCACCATTTTAAAACAGCACGATCCAAACAAAGTCCCAAGCAACAATATCTTTGCTCGCTTCTTCCGTTGGTTTAATACTAGCTTTGACAAAATGTCAGAGAAATACCAAGGCGGTGTTAACCGCATGACCCACAACAAGATTTTCTCTGGCGTGATCTATGCGGTGGTGTTGGTTGGTATTGTGTTCTTATTCCAAAAACTGCCGTCTTCGTTCTTACCCGATGAAGACCAAGGTGTGGTGATGACACTGGTACAACTGCCACCAAACGCAAGTTTGGAACGTACTGGTGAAACTATGGATGCCATGACAGGCTTCTTCTTGGAGAATGAAAAAGACCACGTTGAATCTGTGTTTAGTGTGGCAGGTTTCTCCTTTGCCGGTGTGGGTCAAAACGCAGGTATGGCGTTTATTAAACTCAAAGACTGGTCAGAACGTACCACACCTGAATCGCAAGTGGGTGCAATTATTGGCCGTGGGATGGCACTTAATATGATCGTGAAAGACGCGACTTATATTATGCCTTTACAGCTGCCTGCTATGCCAGAACTGGGTACTAGCTCAGGCTTTAACTTACAGCTTAAAGATGCTGCTGGTAATGGTCATGCTAAATTAATCGAAGCACGTAACATGATCCTAGGCATGGCCGCACAAGACTCACGTCTTGCAGGGGTACGTCCAAACGGTCAAGAAGATACACCTCAGTACAAAGTGATTGTTGACCATGCACAAGCTGGTGCTATGGGCGTCAGCATTGCTGAAATTAACAGCACCATGGGTATCGCTTGGGGTGGTTCATACGTCAACGACTTTATCGACCGTGGTCGTGTTAAGAAAGTCTATGTCCAAGGTCAATCTGATTCACGCATGATGCCAGAAGACTTAGATAAGTGGTATGTACGAAATAACAAAGGCGAGATGATTCCATTCTCAGCATTTGCAACAGGCGAATGGACCTATGGTTCACCACGTCTAGAACGTTATAACGGCTTATCATCAGTCAACATTCAAGGTACACCAGCACCAGGCGTCAGCTCAGGTGATGCGATGCTGGCCATGGAAGAAATCGTGGCCAAGCTACCACAAATGGGCGCAACTGGTTATGACTTTGAATGGACAGGTTTATCACTCGAAGAACGTGAGTCAGGCGATCAAGCACCCTTCTTATATGCACTATCGTTACTCATTGTATTCTTATGTTTAGCGGCCTTATATGAAAGTTGGTCAATTCCATTTTCAGTCTTGTTGGTGGTGCCATTAGGGATTATTGGTGCATTAGGCTTAACCTTTGGCGGTATGCTGTTATTCCAAAATCCAAACCTGTCTAACAACATTTACTTCCAAGTCGCGATTATTGCCGTGATTGGTTTGTCGGCAAAAAATGCGATCTTAATTGTAGAGTTTGCCAAAGAGTTGCAAGAAAAAGGCGAAGAGCTATTTGATGCAACTTTACATGCAGCCAAAATGCGTTTACGTCCAATTATTATGACCACTTTAGCTTTTGGTTTTGGTGTACTGCCACTTGCCCTTTCTTCTGGCGCGGGTGCGGGTAGTCAACACTCGGTTGGCTATGGTGTATTAGGTGGTGTAATTAGTTCAACATTACTGGGCATTTTCTTTATTCCTGTGTTTTATGTATGGATTCGTAGCATCTTTAAATACAAACCAAAGCCACCACGTACGGAGAATATGTCCTAATGCAAACCCTATGGTCTAAAACTGGCCGTGGTCTTGCACTTTCTGCGCTTACGCTTGCTTTGACAGCCTGTCAAAGCATGCGTGGCCCAGAACCTCAAGTGCAAGCGACCACTTTACCTGTGGCTTATGTTGCGCCTGCAACAGGTCCTTCAGTGGCAGAGCAAGGCTATAAAGATTTCTTTGCCGATCAACGTTTGGCACAAGTGATTGACCTTGCCTTAACCAATAACCGTGACTTACGTATTGCTGCACTCAATATTCAACGTGCGCAGCAAACTTACCAAATCACCGAAAATAACCAATTACCAAGTATTGGGGTCAGCGGTAGCGTATTACGTCAAGATACGGTCAATAGCAAACCTATGACCAGCTATAATGTAGGTCTAGGGGTAACTGCCTATGAGCTTGATTTTTGGGGTCGAGTACGTAGCTTAAAGGACAATGCTTTAGACACTTACCTTGCTACTGCAAGTGCGCGTGATGCCACGCAAATTGCCTTAGTGGGTCAAGTCGCGCAAGCATGGCTGAGCTATTCCTTTGCCTCTGCCAATTTAAACTTGGCTGAGCAAACTTTAAAAGCGCAGCAAGAAGCCTACAACTTAAATAGAAAACGTTTTGAGGTGGGGATTGATAGCGAAGTTCCAGTACGTCAAGCGCAAATTTCAGTAGAAACTGCAAAGAGTGATGTGGCCAACTACAAAACCCAAATCACCCAAGCGCAAAACCTACTGAACTTATTGGTGGGTGAACAAGTCCCAAGCACGTTACTGCCTAAACAACGTATTACCCGTATTACTGGCAATAACAGCATTCGCCCTGGCTTGCCAAGTGATTTACTTAACAATCGTCCAGATATTCGTGCGGCAGAGTATCGTTTATCTGCGGCAGGTGCCAACATTGGCGCCGCCAAAGCACTTATGTTCCCAACGATTAGTTTGACAGGTTCTGCAGGGTTAGGTTCGCGTGAACTCACTGATTTATTCAAATCAGGTTCCTTTGTTTGGTCTTTAGGCCCAAGCCTTGATATTCCGCTTTGGGATTGGGGCACACGCAAAGCCAATATCCAAATTTCAGAAACTGACCAGCAAATTGCAGTGTCAGACTATGAAAAAGCCATTCAAAATGCCTTCCGTGAAGTCAATGATGCCTTGGCGGTACGTCAAAATATTGGTGATCGTTTAACAGCACAGCGCCGTTTGGTTGAAGCGACGAATAAAACGTATGAGCTGTCGCAAGCGCGTTTCCGTGCCGGCATTGATGGTTATTTAACCGTACTTGATGCACAGCGTACCAACTACAGTGCCCAGCAAGGTTTATTACTGCTCGAACAAGCCAACTTAAACAACCAAGTTGAATTGTATAAAGCATTAGGTGGTGGTTTAAAAACCTACGCCAGCGATACAGTGGTGAATCCTGCTTCCTCAGCTGAACAAGCAGAACTGCGTAACAACCCATAATTTAAGCCATTCAAAAAGCTCACCTTGTGTGGGCTTTTTTATTGCTTTTTGAGTACTTTTTTCCTATGGTCAAGGCATAGCACAAGGGAAAAAATAGATGTTATTAAGTAATTTAGAAAGTATGCCGGGCTATCGTAAGCATCCGCTGAACCCCATACCTATTTTTTAATTTTGGTCGGGTTGCCACCGGTGTGGCAGTAATTCTTCAATTTGGGTCACTTTGTGTGTCGGCAGCCTTTTCAGCACATCACTTAAATAGGCATACGGATCCAGCCCATTGAGCTTTGCTGACTGGATTAAAGTCATGATATTGGCAGCTCGTTGGCCACTGCGCAGCGAACCTGCAAATAGCCAGTTCT
>NZ_PJRJ01000020.1 GCF_003711395.1 Acinetobacter sp. B51(2017) | reverse complement strand
CAATTACTGACAAAAAATTTGCTCAAATAAACTTCGAGAAATTCTTACCAATTATCAATGAAAATATATTCGATTGATCAACCAGTAAAAATCCACACAAGTTGTTCTTCATAATCTCTTAATGATTTTCTTACTTCTTCGTCAGAAGTAAGCAGAGTGGAGAATTTTATTCCACATCTCTTATTCAGGATAATCATTTTATATGAATTTATATAAATAGCAAGCAAAACAAGTTGGGAAAACCACTAAGTGAGAGAAAATCAACCTGAAGGAAGGTTATCGCTTGTGAAATTAATAAGAAGCTTATTTTACTTGGCTTGTTCTGCAATCCAATTCATAAATCTTTGTCTCTCAGAGATCGATGCTTGTTGCCAAAGTTGTATAAGCTGCTGATCAAATGCTGCTGGATTTATCTTTGTAGGCGTCTTAAATGCAGGTATAGCATGACTTGAGGTTGTTTTATTTTGGATGAGCGCTTGCAAAGGTGGTGTTAAGGGTAATTGATCTGCACTTTGTTTTGAAATGAGCTGTTGTTGATTATCATACAAACCTATAATAGGTTGTCTTTGATATTGTTTGGCACTGTCAAAATCTTTGGGTGCTTGAAGTAACCTCAAACTATATTCACCTGCATTCAGCGCAGGAGTCACGAAATTAAAGGCTTCTGATTTTACAATATCATGAGAATTATCTGTATGTTGGAAAAATTCCTGATAACGTAAGCTGATGTGCTGTACACCAGGGCTAAGCTGATATTGCTTTTGCTTATTCAATATACCTTGATATACCTTGATTGACGTATTGCTCATTGACCGCTAACAATTTGATTTCTTCTGGCACAGTCAGGATTACTGCAGCAAACAAGTTGCTGCTGCATGCAATAATAGCCAAACTCGCAATCAGCATCTTTAATTTCATAATCTCAATCTAAGTAAAATTAAAGCCCGCACTATGCAGGCTTTAAATGTCAGTTTCATGACAGATCATACTTAAAAACACTTCGGCCACAAAATTAATCAAAGCGTTTAAAACGCTGCTCATCTGGCATAAAATCTTTATCACCCGCAGGCGTTTCAATCGAGCCAAACACCAATTGGGCACGTAATGTCCAAGTACTTGGTAGATTAAACTCATCTGCTACTTGCTGATCAATAATCGGATTATAGTGTTGTAAGGATGCACCAATATTTTGTTCAGCCAATGCTGTCCATACTGCAAATTGGGCAATACCTGTTGAATGTTCTGACCAAACAGGGAAATTATCCGCATATAAAGGGAATTTTTCTTGCAGATCTTTTACAACTTGTTGATCTTCATAAAATAGTGCTGTACCAAAACCAGCAGCAAAACTTTCAATTTTTGTTTGCGTGTTGGCAAATGCTTCCGCAGGGACAATCTTAGCTAAGGTTTCTAGCACGATCTGCCAAAACTTGCGATGTGATGCGCCATACAACGTGACAACACGAGAGCTTTGCGAGTTGAATGAAGATGGACTCAAACGCACTGTTTCACGAATTAAACTATCAACTTGATCGACATCCTGCGATAGATTGTTCCCAAGATGATAGATACTGCGACGTTTTTGTATATGTTGCAAAAATGACATTATTATTCTCTGCACCACTTAAAAGATAGCTCTTATCCTAAAAGATCTCATCTAATTCACCTAGATGCTATTTCGTAACACATCGTTTCAGATTTAGAACATTCCGTTAAAACCTGATAATCCTTGGCGGAAAATGTTGAGCTTACTGTGGTTTTTTTATCTTCAATCGAACCAAACAATAACTGTGCTTTAAGTTGCCAACTTGGCTCTAGCTGAAATTTTTTCTGTAAACTATGATCAAAGCCTTGATAATGGAGTAACTCTGCGCCTAAACCAACATCAGCTAAAGCCCCCCATGCCGCAAGGCTAATCGCACCTAAATATTGTGCTAACCAATTCGGATGCTGCTCGGCAAGCAACGGTTGTTTTTTGGCTAAGTGTTGTAGCGCCTGCTGATCTTCAAAAAATAGAATAGTGCCCAAAGCATTTTGACAGGCTTGCATTTTATATGCAGTTGCAGCAAAAACATGCACAGGAATTTCTTGACGCTGCTGTGCTTCAACCAATTGCCAAAAATTTTGGTGAGCTTCATGATACAGCACCACAAACTTTAAACCTTGTACACCTTGTATAGATGGACAACGTTTAATGGCTTCAATAATCAAGGCACTTAAATAATTTTGACTTAAATGGACTTTTTTACCTAACTTTGCCATTGGCTGACAGGCTTGAAGATATTCGATAAAGGCTTTTTCGCTATGTGTGTTAGTTTTTTTTAGCTGAAATTCTTTTCTCAGATCCGTGGTGAACACTTGTCCAATTTTACTGAATAATGCCACAAGAAAATCCCCTAAATATTTTATGGTTTTATAGAATTCTAAGCGTTATAAGTAGATTTAGGCATTTTTTTATTTATTTTGATGTGTATATTTTAAACGATCACATCCATAAAAAGACAAAAGCTCCGCAAAATTCGGAGCTTTCGTGATTAATCTAGCATTTTATTTTTTTTCAGTTTCAAATAATGCTGCCACAAATGATTTAGCTGAGAATGGACGCAAGTCGTCAATTTTCTCACCTACACCAATAAAACGAATAGGCACATGGGTACGACTGGCAATATTAAACAATACCCCACCTTTGGCTGTGCCATCGAGTTTGGTAATGGTTAAACCTGTTAAGCCCACTGCCTCATCAAACATTTCGACTTGGTTAATGGCATTTTGTCCTGTACCTGCATCTACCACCAACATAATTTCATGCGGTGCAGTGGCATCGATTTTTTGCATCACGCGTTTAACTTTGGTCAGCTCTTGCATTAAGTGACCTTTGTTATGCAACCGCCCCGCAGTATCTGCAATCAAAACATCTACACCTTTGGCGCGTGCACTTTCAAAAGCGTCAAATATGACCGATGCAGAGTCTGCACCATGACCTTGAGCGACGACTTGGATGTTGTTACGTTCACCCCAAATTTGTAGCTGTTCCGTTGCCGCAGCACGGAAGGTATCGCCCGCAGCCAACATGACTTTTTTACCTTCGCCTTGTAAGCGTTTTGCTAGTTTACCAATGGTTGTGGTTTTACCGACACCATTGACACCTACAACTAAAATCACAAAAGGTGCTTTATTGCTATCTATATGCAAAGGTTTAACACGCGGTGCTAAGAGTGCCACTAATTCTTCTTGCAAGGCTTTATAAAGTGAATGTGAATAAATCAAATCACCACGCGCAGTACGTTCGGTTAAATTGGCAATAATGGTTTTAGTTGCTTCAACACCAATATCTGCGACTAAAAGTTGTTCTTCGACTTCTTCTAATAGTTCATCATCGATTTCTTTACCACCGATTAAGATATTCACCATGCCATCTGCAAGGTTTTTACGGGTTTTGGTTAAACCCTCTTTCATACGGCTAAAGAAACCACCCGATGTTGCAGGTGCTTCTTCTGGAGTAAGTTCAGGTGTGGCAACTGCTTGAGCGGGTTGTGTAGCCACAATCGGTACATCTACCGCAGGTAAGCTCGGTAGCGTGACATCGTCATCCCCGATATCAGCATCAATCAAAAATTTATTTTGCAGATTTTGCTGTTGCATGCCGAATCCTTAAAAAGCATCGCGTTAAAAAACAAAGAGTCTAACATAGTTTAATTACAGAGAACATTGAGCGTCTTGAACTCATCCTAGAGTTGTGTTCAGTTGGCTTTTTTTCAGCAATGGCTGTGCGATATGATTGAGGTTAATGATGAGGCTTTTTTATAGTTTGCTCTATTTAAATTGTTTTTACTGTGTTTTTCTTATTTATGATGGTTTTTTGCTTGTAAAAATAAAACTCTTTAGTTTACTTAGGCTATTTAATCAACTGTTGAGCTAAGTTTCAGCAAGATCAATGCATTGCTATGATTCCACTGGTTTAACAGTGATCCGTGATGGTGCTTTTTTTAGTATTGGATAAAATACAATCTGGCTGAGTCGCCACTCTCTCATCTTACTATTTGAATTTTAATGCGGGCAGCTGCTTGGCCTGACGCTGTTCATCTTGTTGGGCATGCATTACTTTTAAATATTGCCCATAAGAGATGTAATCATAGTCACGTAACAGGTTGAGTGCTAAAGATTGCGTATGTGGATATTCCTGCTGATGAGCCAAGTCGTGCAGTTGTTGAATGTGCACGGCGCCTACGGGATGCTGCAAACTACGATAAGCTGTGACCACAATCGCAAGCACTAAAAACAACACTGCAACATGATAAAACTGTTGCAGTGTCAATGGAATCTGAAAAGTTTTAGAATACAACGGCATAAATATCCTCGAATTGCCGAGTAGTGTAAAACGCAGCAATTAGAAGTACAAGGTCTATCTAGCCCACCATATTACGTACCACACCAAAATATAAAATTAAGGCAATAATTGCCAACACTAAGGCAATGGCAAAAACACTAACGCCTCCTTCAGCGTCCGCAGGATGCAATTGATCTTCATCGGCAATACGTTCTAATTCACCATTATAAGTATTATAAAAGGCTAAGCGCTGTTCTGGACTCAATTCGCGGGTAAAGTCATACACCCTTTTACGCTGCGCCAAACAAAAATCACCTAAATGAATCTCATGATGGAAGATCGCTTCTTCTAAATTTAAGCGATGCTGACGAGCTAAAGCAATGATTTGCTCATGGCTAGGTGGCAAATCCATGTTAAATCCATCTAAAGTACGAGTGCTCATGCTTTTCTCCTTGTTTTTGTTTATTTATTCATCCATTATCTTAATCAATAATAAAAAAGATCACTGTTTAATCATGTAATCTTGAATAATGTGAAAATTACCCCATATAAGCATTGACAGTGAGTATCACTTTGTAATATTAGTTTAATATGTTTAGTGTAAACTAATTTAAAGACTGACTTAACAGTCTGATAATTTGATCATAATTACAATAAGGAGTTTTCTATGAATCAGCCTATCTCTCAACATGATTTAGAACATGTCTATGCCAATGCAGTGAACACCATTCAATCGCAAATGAATTTTTCTGATGCGGTGGTAGAATTGGAACAAGCAGCGCGTGCAGGTCATGGTAAAGCAGCTTTATTTTTAGCTGAATTATATTATCAAGGTTTCCGTGTCGAACGTGATTCGCTGAAAGCGCAGTACTGGCAAAACATGGCCACCATGCAAGCATAAAGAAACGTCACCTAGGTGGCGTTTTTTTTATTCCTATCATCAGCATCGACATATTTTATTACGATTTTTCGCAAAGCTTACACTGATCTTTCATATGATATTTTTACAATGAGCACATCTATCTCGTTAAGCTCGATACAGTTATGCACTTACTTCAACCTGTGACACAGGATTTATTTTTAAAAGTGACCATTTTAAAATCGATGATGTACTGTGGTGTGTTGTGGGGTCTTTATCATCAAGGTTGGGCAATGAGTCAAGATCAAGATGATTTTATTTTTCCCTTTTGGCTCAGTGCGACGCAAGCTGAACGCTATGCCCGAAAACATTGGCCACAGTACAAAGCGCGTAAAATTACCTCAGAGAATTTTAATAGCGCCTTGCTACCAACCTTACAACGTTTAAATGTGCGTCCGACATTGTATAAGACAGATCGACATCGTTTAAAACTGAGCGCAGCACAAATGCAAAGTTGGTTTTTTCAAGATTTAAGCCCAAAAAATGTGTAAAAATCTCGTTTAAGCTGCTATATATACATAAAGACGTCTATTTTTCCCATGCATTTAGCATGAAGCGTCTATCACTTAACAACAACAATAAGGACCAGAATTTAAGATGACCACAGTTGCCCAAGTACTAAAAACCAAAGAGGCTCATGTCTATACCATTGCACCCAATGCCAGTGTACGAAGTGCAATTAAATTAATGGCAGAAAAAAATATTGGTGCTTTAATCGTAATTAATGAACAAAATAAAGTCGTTGGGATTATTTCAGAACGCGACTATACCCATAAAGTCGTATTAAAAGATCGTTCGTCTTTAACCACCAATGTAGATCAAATTATGACCAGCAATGTGCTTACCGTGACCCGTAGCATGAAAGTCGAAGAATGTTTACAAATGATGACAGATGGCCACTTACGTCATCTACCTGTAGTAGAAGATGAAAAACTACTTGGTATGGTCGCTATTGGTGATTTAGTCAAAGCTGCCATGGAAGACCAGCGCTTATTAATCCAACAGTTACAACATTATATTTCAGGTTAAAAAAACCGCTCAATTGAGCGGTTTTTTTAGGCTATCTTACAAGCCTAATTTTGCTGCCACATAGTCTGAGTCTTTATCACCACGACCTGAAACCGTCACAACAATTTTAGTCTCAGGACTTAAGTGTGGGGCTTCACGAATGGCCCATGCAACCGCATGTGCGCTCTCAAGTGCTGGCACAATCCCTTCGACACGAGACAATGTCATAAAGGCATCTAAGCATTCTTGGTCAGTGGCCGAAGTATATTCGACTCTGCCTAAATCTTTAAGTAAGCTGTGCTGTGGCCCTACCCCTGGATAATCCAAACCAGATGCAATGGAATGAACAGGTAGTGGCTCACCTTGTTCATCCTCCAATACATAACAAGCCATTCCGTGTAGTTGACTCGGTTTACCTAAAGTTAAAGTAGCTGAATGCATATCAGTATCTAAGCCATGTCCAGCAGGTTCAACCCCAACCAATTTAACTTCTGGATCATTTAAAAATGCACTAAATGAACCCACGGCGTTAGAACCACCCCCCACACACGCCACTACATAATCGGGATTCAAACCAAAACGCGCTTGGCTTTGCATTTTAATTTCATCACCAATAATCGCTTGAAAATCACGCACCATTTTTGGAAATGGATGAGGACCAACCACCGAACCAATGGCATAGATAAAGTTTTTAGGGTCTTTTAAGTATTCTTCAAAAGCACTATCCACAGCATCTTTTAAGGTCGCTGTACCGCGCGTCACTGCAATAAGATCAGCACCTAAAATTTTCATTTTTACGACATTTGGATGTTCTTTTTCGATATCCACTTGCCCCATATGAATTTCACACGGAATACCCACTAAAGCACACGCCGTGGCTAAGGCTACACCATGCTGACCTGCGCCAGTTTCGGCAATGACTTTGGCTTTACCCATATATTTAGCCAACAAGGCTTCACCTAAACAATGGTTAATTTTATGCGCACCCGTATGGTTTAAGTCTTCACGTTTTAAATAAATTTGTGCACCACCTAGCTGCTCAGATAAACGCTTTGCATAAAACAATGGACTTGGACGACCAACATAATGGGCAAATAAGTCTTTAAGCTCATTTTGAAAGGCCTCTGTATGGCGAATTTCTTCATAAGCCACATTAATTTCATCCATCGCCGCTTTTAAGTCATCTGAAATAAATTGACCACCATAGTTGCCAAAGAAACCATCTTCGTTAGGTAAGGCAATGCCATTGATTTGATGTTGCATAAAGGTTCTCTAAGTGTAGGGGGGCTCTAGCGAGCTAAATAACGTGTCATATCTTCAATGCCATTTAATGTCATTGGATACATATGATCAGCAAAAATCTGTTTGATGAGGCCAATAGTATGGGTATATTGCCAATAGTGTTGCGCTTCAGGATTCAGCCATGCGGTTTTATCAAAATGCTGTTGTAATCGCTGTAACCAAACTTGTCCAGCCTCATCATTCATATATTCGACTGAGCCGCCGATCGAGGTGACTTCGTAAGGTGCCATACTGGCATCACCCACGACAATCACTCGATAATCACGCCCATAGGTGTTGAATAAATCAAATGTGTTTAATCGACTACTGGAACGACGCGCATTATCTTTCCAAACATAATCATATAAGCAATTATGAAAATAGAAATATTCTAGGCTCTTAAATTCGGTTTTGGCTGCACTAAAAAGTTTCTCGCATTGACTAATATGGGCATCCATAGAACCACCCACATCAAATAGCATTAATACTTTGACACGATTACGCCTCTCTGGCATCAATTGTACATCCAAAATGCCTTGTTTAGCGGTGGCTTGAATGGTGCCGTCGATATCGAGTTCTTCAGCTGCACCTTGACGGGCAAATTTACGCAAGCGGCGTAATGCCATATGCATTTGTCGGCTCGCGAGCAATTGATCATCATCTAAATTGCGATATTGACGCTTTTCCCAAACTTTGACAGCCGAACGTTTACGGCTTGGCCCACCAATACGAACTCCTTCAGGATGATCTCCATAGGCACCAAATGGAGATGTCCCTCCCGTGCCGATCATTTTATTGCCGCCTTGGTGTTTTTTATGCTGTTCACGTAGGCGTTCTTCTAACATTTTCATCAGTTCTTCTAATGAACCAGCTTTTTGTAATTGTTGACGTTGTTCTGGGGTGAGATGTTTTTCCAGTAATTCTAAATCAAGCCAACTTTTCGGGATTTTATGTATTTGCTCCAGCAACTGATCCAAATCAAAGCTGGCAATACCTTTAAAGTAGTCTTGCATAGCGCGATCAAACTTATCAAAAAAGCGCTCATCTTTAACCATAATAGTCCGACTGAGCTGATAAAATTGCTCTTGATCGGCAAAGACAAGCCCTGCTGCCACAGCGTGATTCAGATCAATTAACTCACGCGTCGAGACGGGAATGCCGTATTTGCGTAAGGTATAAAACAAGCGCACAAACATAAATACATCCAGTCCATTTCAAGTTGTATCTTTAAACGGTAAATCCCCGCTGACCTCATTTCATCTTATGCTGACCATAGTCTATACGCAATACACTGGGTTTAAGCGCAAAAAAGCCTTGTCTATAATACCAAGATAAAATAAAAGCCGGATAAACCAGCTGATATTAAATGAGTTGATTAACGACGTGACATAAACGCCAAGCGTTCTAGCAGCTGTACATCTTGCTCATTTTTCAGTAAAGCACCATATAAAGGTGGAATCGCGTTGCTCTTATCATGATTGCTTAAGATATCTGCAGGCATATCATCAGCCATAAGTAGACTAAGCCAATCAATGAGTTCTGAAGTCGATGGTGGTTTCTTTAAACCCGGCAATTGACGTAATTTAAAGAAGACTTGTAGCGCTTCATTAACCAATTGTGTCGAGATTTTTGGAAAATGCACAGCAATGATTTGACGCATGGTGTCTTCATCAGGGAAGTCGATATAATGGAAGAAACAACGACGTAAAAAAGCATCTGGCAATTCTTTTTCGTTGTTAGAGGTAATAATCACAATCGGTCGCTGCTTGGCTGTAATCGTTTCGCCAGTTTCATAGACAAAGAACGACATTTTATCGAGTTCGTGTAGTAAGTCATTCGGAAACTCGATATCAGCTTTATCAATTTCATCAATAAGTAGGACACAGCGCTGCTCATGCGCAAAAGCCTGCCACAATTTACCAGGTTTAATATAATTTTTGATGTCATAAACACGGTCATCGCCCAATTGGCTATCACGTAAGCGTGACACGGCGTCATATTCATATAGGCCTTGTTGCGCTTTAGTGGTCGATTTAATATGCCAAGTGAGTAAAGGTAAATTCAAACGATGTGCCACTTGCTCAGCAAGTAAAGTCTTGCCTGTACCTGGCTCACCTTTAATTAACAATGGCTTTTGTAATTGACGTGCGGCTTTCACTGCCAGTTGAAGACTCTCGGTGGCAATATAACTGTCGCTACCGCTAAATTGTGTCTGATCCACAACCATATTTCATCCCTGTGTTTATTATAATGGAGACTTGTGTTGTTGTGCTTTATTGGCGCTATATTTAGACCAACAATAGCCGAGAATCGCACCCACGCCTGTCACTAATAAAATACTGGCGAGGTTTGCCCAGACCAATGGCATATCTTTAGTGAGTACGCCAAAGATTAAACCAAAAATCGCAGGTGCAAGTGCAGCATTACTGCCTTCTGACACCGTTGGGGTCAGTAAGATGGCAAAACCTAGAATCCAAGTCATGCCACCTAACAGTTTAGGTAGGCGTTTGGCAATTTCATACCAGCACCATAAAACAATGGCACTTCCGCCTAAATAAACCGTGATCGCAATCAGGTCTTCAGGAATGGCGTCCAAAAATGTCAAATCCATCTCTTCTCTCCTGATTGATGATTATGCGCCGCGCAAACCTTCAGGTTCCACTGCATTTGGATTAATTAAACCTTCTGGCGGCATTTGTAAGAAGAAACCTTTAGTTTCTAGTGAATCCAACACATGTAAGACATTCACACGCGCCAATTTGCGTTCTGCATGTAATTCTAAATCCATAACAAACGTTGCACGGCCAAAGGCACCACGTACCGCTTCTGGCAATACCAACAGCGGGTCAAAACCCTCAGCTTCACTTTCATTTGGACGAATCACGTATAAATACATTTCGTCTTTTTTGCTCGATTTATAAATAGAACAGTACATATTAGAACTCATAAAACAACTTACAACAGCATACAATAAAAAAGACAGATACCGCAGCTTTTCGTGGACCTGTCTTTTTATAATACTGAAATATTAATGCTTTCAGTGAAGAAATGTAAAGTTTTAAGCCAAATCACTGACTTGGCAAAAAACATCTAATAATGGCCGCGTCAGCAAAGGATAACGCCAACCCAATAGATAAGCAGGTAGATCCTGTTCTGTGCGTTGCAACAGCGCATGCTGATGCAAGGCATTCAACCACTTTTTACGCATCAAGACTTCTTTAGGAATACCTGTTTCTGCCACGGCGTTTGCTAAAATCTGCTCAATCTGTTCGCTGAGTTGTTGCGAAGCACGTAATGGTCGTGGTAAGCGCTCTGGCCACTGCTCTGGCTCAGGTAAATCTTTAAGCAAAGCCAAAATCGTTTTGCCGTATTCACGTACAATATTGGCCCGAATATCTTTTACTGTGGCCAATACAAACGGATTGCGCGGATTTTTCTCAACCACATCCAATAAACTTGAATTTTTAAGAATAAAGCTTTTGGGAATATTTAAGGCTTTGGCGAGTTCGTCACGCCACACTGCTAGACGCTGCAATTGCATTAACTGACGGCGTGAATGACGGTAATTACCCACATCCTGATATAAATCTTGAGTCGCTGTGTGTTGACCAATCTCATAGGTGAGATGACGGCAATCTTCTAATACCCACTCTAGCATGCCTTTAGCACGTAGCTCAGTCTGAATTTTTTCTGACAACTGCATAATATACAGTACATCATTGGCTGCATAATTGAGCTGCTCTTGACTTAAAGGACGCGCTAACCAGTCGGAACGGGTTTGGTCTTTATCAATCTCAATATTGAGCAAGGTTTTCAGCGCATTCTGATAACTGACTTGCAGACCATAACCTAAAAAGGATAAAGCCACTTGCGTATCAAACACATTATTGAGGTTATTTTGCTGTGCGTAATGGTAGATCAGATCAATATCTTCCCCACAGGCATGAAAAATATTTTGCTTAGCAGCAAATATTTTTTGCCAAAAGGCGCTTAAATCTAATGTAGTTCCATCGAGTAAATAGACTTGATTGGCAACATTAATTTGAAAAACACCAAGTTTTGGCCAAAGAGTGTCCACTTTAATAAATTCGGTGTCTAAACCGTAAGTCGAACACTGTTCCATTTGCCCTAAAATTGGCTCCAAGTCTTTTTGCTGTTGGATAAACTGAAACATATCTTAGATTGTCGTTGGATAGTTTTTTAACCCCATTATTTTAGCTACATCTATATAATTTAGATATAAAAAAATATAATTTTATGTGCTTTATTTCACATTTTATTTAAATTTTCTCGAGGATATATAAAGATACTTATATTTTTTTTATATAAAAGTTAAAACGCATAAAAATTTATTTCATGCGCATTCGATTATACACAGCTTGGCTTAAAGTATGACTATCCACATATTCAAGTTCGCCCCCTTGTGGCACGCCTTGGGCAATACGGGTCATGGTAATCGGTAAATGCTTACTGGCTTCTAATAAGTAGTGCGCCGTGGCTTGACCTTCTACTGTCGCATTGGTGGCTAAAATGACTTCTTTAATCTCGCCTTGGGTTAAACGCTGCAACAAGTATGGAATACCAATTTCTTCAGGGCCAATACCATCGAGTGGTGATAAATGCCCACCTAAGACATGATATTTACCACGAAAGCTACCACTTTGCTCAATCGCCATGACATCGGCGGGTGATTCCACTACACACAGCAACTCAGCATCACGGTCATGAGCTGCACAAATTTCACACACATCATCTTCGGTTAAAGAATGACAAATGCTGCATGCATGTAAGCTATTACCCGCTTCAGTTAAAGCATGTGCAAGTTGATAAGCACCTTCACGGTTTTTTAACATTAAATGTAATGCCATGCGCTGAGCCGATTTCGGCCCAACGCTAGGTAGAACACGTAATGCTTGTACCAGTTGATCAAAACGATCACTAAACATTACCTTAATTCCTTAGAACATACCCGCAAGACCAGGCGGTAGGCCCATGCCTTGATTCGCAGATTTCATGGTTTCTTCAGAAATCGCTTCTGCTTGACGCGCTGCATCATTCATTGCTGCTGCAATTAGGTCTTCAATCATATCTGCATCGTCTTGTAATAATTCAGGATCGATTTGAATACGTTTCACCACATTGCGGCAAGTCATGGTTACTTTGACTAAACCGCCACCCGCTTCTGCGTGCACTTCAGTTTGCGCCAGCTGTTCTTTAGCCTTCTTCACGTTGGCTTCCATGTCTTTTTGCATGCGCTGTGCTTGCTGCATCAACATATTAATGTTCATAAAAATCTCCGAAAAAACGTAATAATTAGATCAGATCTAATCCGCGAGAAAGATCGCGAATAATATCATCAATATCTTCTAAACCAACAGACACGCGGATCAAACCTTCACGAATACCAGCTGCAGCTTTGGCATCTGCTGATAATTTGCCATGTGTGGTGGTGGCAGGATGAGTAATGGTTGATTTTGCATCACCCAAATTACCAGTAATTGAAATAAATTGGGTATTGTCGATGACTTTCCAAGCGCCTTCACGTTCGCCTTTCACTTCAAAGGAAACAATGCCACCAAAACCAGTTTGTTGTTTTGCTGCTAATTCATGACCCACGTGTGCCGGTAGACCTGCGTAGTACACTTTTTCAACTTTATCATGTGCATCTAAAAATTCTGCTAATTTTTGTGCACTCGCTGAATGTTCACGCATACGTAAACGCAGTGTTTCTAAACCTTTTAAGAATACCCAAGCGTTAAATGGGCTCATTGATGGGCCGGTAGTACGTACATAACCAAATACATCTTCAAGTAAGGCATGATTACCCACCACTGCACCACCTAAAGCACGACCTTGACCATCTAAGTATTTAGTTGCTGAATACACCACCAAGTCAGCACCAAATTTTAGCGGTTGCTGTAATACCGGCGTACAGAAGCTGTTATCAATAGCAAGTAAAGCGCCATTTGCATGGGCAATATCCGCTAAAGCTTGAATATCAGCCACTTCAGCAAGTGGGTTAGATGGTGATTCTACAAATAAAAGTTTAGTCGTTGGTTGAACTGCATTTTTCCATGCATCTAGATCGGTTAAATCGACAAAATCAACTGCAACACCAAACTTCGCCACATATTTTTCAAACATCGCCACAGTCGAACCAAACACGGCGCGTGAACAAATCACATGATCGCCTTGTTTTAAATACGACATTGCTACAGCCATAATGGCAGCCATACCCGAACTTGTTGCCACGGCACGTTCTGCACCTTCTAACGCTGCAAGACGTTTTTCAAACATTGCAACGGTAGGATTAGTAAAACGTGAATAGATATTACCCGGCTCTTGACCTGAGAACTTCGCTGCAGCTTCTGCGGCATTGGCATACACAAAAGATGAGGTTAAGAAGATTGGCTCGCCGTGTTCACCCTCAAAGCTACGTGTGTGGCCGGTACGTAGTGCTAAAGTATCTAATTGGTATTCAAGATCGTCGTATTGGCTCATTATATTTTCAGTCCATGACTGCCTGTGTGAAGAATTGCCAACATTTTGAGCGCCTAGTATCTTATCGGTCAAGGTAAAATATACAATGATCGTTTAGACTTCGTCCAAATCTACTGCTAAAGATGTGCTATTTATGAGAAAGTTAGGCAAATTCAACCTGAAAAATCAAACAGATAAATTGAAAAACTTATCTACTCGGGTGTTTCGTAGTACCTCACTGGTGGTCTCGCAAAGCACACCGTATCAGGTGATTTTTGAGTATGAACATGCCAAAGTACGTCATTATCCTGCGGTAGAACGTAAATTTTTACAGCCTTTGGTGTTTATTCCACCACTTGCTGTGACTGTTTCGATTTACGATTTGTATCCTTATCGTTCTTTAGTCAATTACTTCCAGCAACAAGGCTTTGAAGTGTATTTACTCGATTGGGGACGCTTGAACTATAGCCATCACCAACTTAATTTTATGAGCTTCTTAGAAGACACGATTCCAGCGTGTTTAAGCTATATCCGTAAGCATGCCGATAGTGAGGAGGTCTCTCTACACGGATGGAGCATGGGGGGCTTATTCGCTACGCTGTATACCGCGCATCATCACTCCAAGCATATTAAAAACTTAATTACCTTAGGTGCGCCAATTGATACTTTCTTAACCGGTTGGCACGGCGAATTACTCAAACACACGCAAAAGATTTTACAACGCTATCCACGCCTTGCCGAGACACTGTATCAAGGCAAACTTCCCAAGAAAATGATTCAAACCCCCGGCAAACTCAATGCTTTTGTATTTAAGTTGTTAGATCCAAAAGGTTGGTTCAATGGTCATAAACGCTTTTTGCAAAATTTAGATGATCCACAAATTGTGCAAGAACATGCCACCATGGGCGCTTATTTAAACGACATGATTGATTACCCGGGTGGTATCAATCAAGACATGATGCTCAATATTTGGCTGCAAAACCCACTCAAAAACGGTCATATTCACTTAAATAATAAACTTATCGATTTAAAAAATATTCACTGCAATCTCTTGGTGGGCGCGGGTTTGCGCGATCAATTGGTCTCAGCCAAAGCGGTAGCGCCTTTATGTGAATTGACAAGTAGTACGGATGTCACGTTTACTCTGATCCCAGGTGGGCATATGGGGATTATGTCTAACCAAAATACAGCCAAGGAATTTTGGCCACAGATGGCGGCTTGGCTGACACAACGATCGACACAGATATAAAAAAGGGTATCCGCATGATTCAATCCGTTGCATTCATTGGTTTAGGCGCAATGGGCTACCGTATGGCAGCACACTTGGTAAATAATTTTGCACAGGTGTGGGTATGGAACCGTAATTTTGTTAAAGCCGAACAACATGCTGCTGAATATGGCTCACAAGCTGTAGAACTGGCGCAAGCCGTACAAGCCGATGTGATTTTTTCATGCTTACCCACCAGTCAAGATGTCATTGATTTAATAGAAACTGTGCAATTAAAACCTGGTTCAATTTGGGTCGATTGCACCAGCGGTGTGCCAGACAGCGCGCGTCTGTTACATAGCCGCCTCAAGGCCCAACAGATTGGCTTTTTAGATGCGCCAGTTTCAGGTCAAACCATTGGTGCTGAAAAAGGCACCCTAACTGTGATGATTGGCGGTGCTGCTCAAGATGTTGAACGCGCTTTACCTGCAATTGAATGTTTTGCTGAACTGATTCAACATGTGGGTGAACCCGGTGCAGGCTTTGCAGTAAAAGCGGTCAATAATATGCTGATGGCAGTGAATCTATGTGCGGCTTTAGAGGGTTTTGGCACATTAAAAGCGCACGGCGTAGATTTAAATGGCGCTTTAGCTTGTATTAATGCCTCAAGTGGCAAAAGTGGCGTCACCGAAAGCGTATTACCGCAACGCATTCTTAATCGTGAATTCCCATTGACCTTTGCGCTTCCATTATTAGCCAAAGATACTGGCATTGCGCTAGACTTAGTCCGTCAGGCTAAATTAGCAGCACCTGTCATTGCCCAAACTCAAAGTTTAGTGCAAGCAGCCAGCAACCAAACTGATCAGAGCAGTGATTTTTCTACCCTTGCCCACCTGTATGAAACTTGGAATAAAATTACAATTGAGTAAGCTTTAGTCATTGTATTTTGCATCCAGCACCCCAATATTAGAGGCATACATCATTTAATTCATGAAGGAATATCAACATGATGAAATTCACCATTGCAGCGATAGCAAGCTTAATGACCCTGTTGGC
This sequence comes from Acinetobacter sp. B51(2017), assembly GCF_003711395.1. Lineage (GTDB taxonomy): Bacteria > Pseudomonadota > Gammaproteobacteria > Pseudomonadales > Moraxellaceae > Acinetobacter. The sequence goes on along the minus strand of NZ_PJRJ01000020.1, from coordinate 38,088 downwards.
TGCAACCCACGCCACGGCCAATGAGCAGCAATGCCAGAAGCTGCAAGATGATCATGATGTGATTTATGCTTCTAAGGGCTTTTGCTTTAAAGACCCAGCCAAACAAGCTCGTTTTGATGGCAAAAACTGTCATTTGAGTAAAGAACCAAAGTTCTCAGAAAAAGAGCAACAACGTCTTGACCAAATCAAGCAAAAACAGAAAGAATTGAACTGTAAATAATTACAGCGATTTTTAAGGAAAAATCATGGCTTACGATGATCAAAACATTTTTGCTCGTATTTTACGTGGTGAGTTACCAGCCATTAAAGTCTACGAAGACGAACAGGTCTTAGCTTTTATGGATATCATGCCGCAAGCAGATGGCCATACTTTGGTGATTCCAAAGTCCCCTGCGGTAACATTGCTTGATTTAGCACCTGAAGCGGCGGCTTATACCATTCAAGTCGTGCAAAAAGTTGCCAAAGCTATGGAAAAAGCCTTAGACGTTCAAGGCATTGTCCTGATGCAACTCTCTGGTGCTGCTGCGGGTCAAACTGTACCGCATGTGCATTTTCATCTCATTCCAAGCTCTATTCATGAGTTAGGTAAACACGGCGCCGTAATGGGTGATCAAGTACAAATTCAAGCATTAGCAGAAAAAATTAAAGCCGCACTTTAAACACTTCTTCACAAACGGAGCTATTTGGCTCCGTTTTTTGTGCTTATTCTTGTGAATCGTCATCAAACTGCAATCATTTGTTCATTGAACTGTCTTATTTATTGACAATACTGAGCGCCAATAAAGCGCAGTAAATATTTCTTACTGCTCAGTTCTTTACTGGAGCAAACAATGAACAAAACACTTTGTGCACTGGCAATTGGGGCAACACTTTTTACACCAGCCTTAGCAATGGCAGCAGATATTAAACTTTATGGTCGTGCACACGTTTCTTTAGATTATTTAGATGACGGCAAAGATTATAATGAAGTGGCTTTATCGTCGAATGCTTCACGCTTAGGCTTTAAAGTTGAACATCAAGTCAACCCAAATTTAACCGCATTTGCACAAATCGAACAACAAATTAACTTCGCCAGCGGCGCAGATGACAGTAAAGATTCTGTTGATTTTTCCACGCGTGACACCTACGTTGGCTTAAAAGGTGACTTTGGTCAGGTCAAAGTGGGCCGTTTTGACTCACCATTTAAAGCCGCACGTAACCCAGTGAATTTCTTTGGTGACCAAGTCGGTGATTTACGTAATATCACCCGTGCTTATGATCATCGTTTTGACGAACGTAATCCAAATACCATCGAATACCAATCGCCAAAATTTGGGGGTGGTTTTACCGCTAAAGCGGCATTGTCTTTACACAATGGCACCATGATCGCCGATGAATCTACCGAAGCAAGCAACGAAAAATCTAAAGCCTATGATTTGGGCTTAAACTACAAAGCGGGTGATTTAGATTTAGCCGCAGCTTATGAGCATTATGAAGAAGATGTTAGCCGCGGTGAGCGTGATGGTTTCCGTTTAGCAGCAAGTTATAAAATTACACCTGCCTTTAACTTAGGTGGTTTATATCAGTTTACCAGCAGTGACAATGATGTAGGCGTGAATGCCGATGCGCATGTGCTTGGTGTAGCGGCCGACTATAAATTAGCAGCAAAAACCTCATTACGTGGTCAAGTCTTCCATCGTGAAGTTGATAGCGACGATGCCAACTCAACTTTATTGGCTTTAGGTCTAGAACATCGTTTAGATAGTCAGTTACGTATCTATAGCAACGTAGCTGCTGTGATGAATGATGACAATGCCACGTTAACACCATGGTCACAAGCACGCAGTAACAAGCCTGCCAAAGATCAAGGCGTAAATGCTGCGGGCGAAACCGCACTTGGTTTGTCTGTAGGTATGCGTTACGACTTCTAAGCTCGGCACAACTTCTTATAAAAAAGACCAGATTTCAATCTGGTCTTTTTTATTATTTAAGCTTAACGTTTTAAAAAACCTGACACCAAATTTAATACGTGTTGAATATCATCATTAGCTTCTTGCTTACTGGTCTTTTCACCTTGTGGGGTTAAAGAGTCAATAATCTCAGGTAAGACTTTTGAAATTGCGCCATACACATCTTGTTTATCGGTATGTGCTTGTTGCGCGACTTGCTCGACATCCTGATCATCAAACAAGCTTTGTACAGCCTGCCGATCCACACTCGCATTGGCACCCTCACCCGTGGATACCCAATCTTCCACTTGTGAGCTTAGACCTTGGCCACGTAACTTATCTAAAGCCCCTTGTAAACCGCCTTGTTTTTGAATCCAAGCCAATACCAAAGGCAACACAGCAATTAATAGGGTTTTTCCACCACCTGAGAAGCCAGCATTACTGCGCGGCTGTGCTTGAGGTTGCTGCTGTCCACCTAATTGACCTAAAACACTGCCTAAAATCCCCCCTAAGCCGCCTTGTGCACTGTTCTGACTGGATTGTCCACCAAGCTGACCCAAAACACTGCCCAAGATACCACCCAAGCCATTTTGCTGGCTTTGCTGTTGATTGCCACCTAGGGCTTGTTTAGCCAAAATCTCTACAATATTGCTTAAATTTGTCATTTCAACTGCCTAATTTTTGTCAAATCCCTCTCTTTCAGCATACGTATTTTGTAAAGTTTTTCCTTGACTGCTTTGTTAAGATTTGCAAGCTTACCAACGAAATTTATCCCAATTTTCAGGATTGGCCCAAAACTTAGCATTCAACCAATCTGGCACATGCTTATAGGTTAAAATATTAAATTGCCATAAAGCAAAATCATGTGCATGGCTCGTTTTATCAATCAGTTGGGTAAAGCCTAGTGCTCGTAGGAGTTTTTCATCGCTTAATGCAGCAACCACCACAATACGCTTCGCCATTAAATCACGCAGTTTAACCAACAGTTGTGATTTTTGCTGAACAGTATATTGCTGCATCTCTGGGCTGGTTAAGATCACTAGCGCCACATCATGACGCTGCTGAAAAGGCAGATTTAAAAACTCGGATACGTTAAAATATTGCCAAGCAAGTTTAGGGGCAATCTCGCTTAAGTCCTGCCCTAGACATAAGGCTGTGGTGATCGGCTGCACCTTGGATAAATCGTCTAGCATTAACGTGATGACACTTTCCTCAGCCATGAGCACATCCTCTTTTTCATTCAGTGAGTATTTATATGGAATATCAAGGCATTTGCCATAAAATGCATGCCGGTTTGCAAGACGTTAGTGTAACTGATCAACAAACACACAAGGCAAATGTTGAGTACAAATTTATTCTAGATCGCACAAAAATTGATCTACCTTTCGTTTTAGGTCAAGAAATTGAACTGGAATGGAGTGGCAATATTTATTGTGTGTCTTGCGGTCAAAAAACGCCGAAGTCTTATTCTCAAGGACATTGCTTTAAATGTTTTAAAACCAAAGCGTCTTGCGATATGTGCATTATGAAGCCTGAGACCTGTCATTATCATTTAGGCACCTGCCGTGAAGAGCAATTTGCCCAAGAGGTGTGTTTCCAACCGCATATTGTGTATTTAGCCAATTCTAGTGCATTAAAAGTCGGGATTACCCGTTTAGGACAAATGCCAACCCGTTGGCTCGATCAAGGCGCGACGCAAGCATTACCAATTATGCAAGTCGGCTCACGTCGTTTATCAGGGCAATTAGAGGTGATGTTTGGGGCCGAAGTGGCTGATAAAACCGATTGGCGTAAATTACTGAAAGGTGAAGCGCCTCCACTTGATCTCATTACAGTTCGCGATCAACTCTTAGATGATTTTGCCCCACAAATTGCCATGATTCGTGATGAATTTAGTATGAGTCTGGATTTTAACGAAGGCTTAGAGATTCTAGAGCATGAGCGTCCACGAGAGTTTATCTATCCTGTGGCAGCCTATCCTGAAAAAATTAAATCACATAATTTGGATAAAACCCCGAAAATTCGTGGCAAGTTACAAGGCATTAAAGGTCAGTATTTAATTTTAGATAACGGTGTCATTAACATTCGTAAATATACCGGTTATGAGCTCTGTATTCGTAGCGAATAAAAAAACCAGCCCGAGGGCTGGTTTTTTTATTATTTAATTTTGGCTTTAGATTTTAGATAACGGGTGTAATCATCTAATTCTTGTTCAGCACGCAACTTTTGATACAAACTCGCGAGCTCTTGTACTGCCTCTGGTGCTAAAGCATCGGTAGTCTTTTGTACCTTAGAAACACCTACGACAATCAATTCATTGGGTAAAGTCGCCGTGGTCACTGACCAATGACCTTCTTTTGGTGGCAAGACACTAAATGCAGCGCGCTCTACATCACGCTTTAATAAGCCTTGTGAGCGTGCAAATGTACCTGCATCTACAAAGTCGATAGCATGCTTAGCGCGAACTTGGGCTGCGGGCTGAGTTTTAAAGTCATTTAATGCAGCTTGAATTTTAGCAGTTGCAGCAGCAGCGGCTTTTTTCTCAATTAATGTGGCTTTTACGCGTGGCATAGCTTCCACTAAGCTTTGCACACCAGCCGCATGGTAATCACGGACTTTAACCCAAGCCACATCACCATTGGCTAACTGAATACTGCTTGAGGCATTGCGGTCACCATTTTGTACATCACTATTAAACAGCTTAGTTTTTACATTTGGATCACTTAATACAGGATGCTGTGTACTTAAAGTCATGCCTTTTAAGCTTTGTACTTGAGTGCCTTTCACTTCTTGCGACACAACATCTAAGGCATCGCTGCTAATTACCAATTCATTTAAAGCATTGACACGGTCAGAGAAAGCATTCGCTTGTTTTGTTTTTAAGATTTCCGCCTCTAAACGTGGCTTTTCTTGCGCCAAGCTTGGCACATTGATAGCTGCTGCTTGCGCTTGAATAACATGGAAACCATATTGAGTTTTCACAACATCAACTTGGCCTGCTTTGCTGGCTGCTACCGCTTGATCAAAATCATCGCCAAATACACCTTTGGCATACCCTTCAATCACACCGCCTTTGGCTTTAGAATCTGGATCTTCTGAATATTTTTGTGCAGTGGCTGCAAATGTTGCCCCTTTGGCAATTTCTGCTTGTGCCGCTGTTGCACGCTGTTTAGCTTCAGCTTCAGAACGCCCATCTAAAGTCACTAAGATATGTTTCACTTGTGCTGGAGCATTGCTTTGTTGAGATGCCACAAACTTATCATATGCTGCTTGTAGCTCTGCTGCAGTTACAGTGGGTTGTGCTGTACTCATACTGCTTGGTGTGAACACAATATAGTCCACATCCACACTGGCTACTTGCTTAAAGGTATTTTTATGTTGGTTATAGTAATTGGTGATGTCTTGTTCAGAAACTTGAACTGCTTTTTTATAGTCATCAAGTTTAATGCTAGCCAAATGTAAAGTACGCTGTTCAGTTTGTAAGTTTACAATTTGCTGAATATCATTTTTGCTCACCAACGCATGTTCTAAAAATGAATTACTCAACATTTTTAAGGCGTGATCTTGGCGTAAATTCGCAATTAAGCTTTGGCTCGTCATCCCTACAGAACGCAAGTAATTGGCATACAAAGTTTCTGAAAATTGACCATTTTCTTGAAAGCTCGGTTGTTGCGCGATCATTTGTTCAATTTGCGCATCGCTTAAAGAAATACCTAGTTTTTGTGCTTGCTGTAATAGTAAGGTACGGGCTACTAAGCTATCTAAGGCTTTATTTTCAATAAAACGCTCATTGAGCAAAGTCTCATCACCATTCACATAAGATAGATATTGCTGTTTAAACGACTTGGTAAGTGCTTCTAATTCTTTTTTAGAAATTTCATCGCCATTGACCAATTGAGCCGTGTCTTCAGATTTGCCACCGCTAAAATATCCTTCAATACCTACAAGCGCTAAAGGGGTTAAAAACAACACCAGCAGGACTTTACCTAGCCAACCCTTAATAACTTTGCGAAAAGCTTCCATAAGTATTCCAATATTTTATTTGCGGGGAATTTTAACCGAAAACCCCTATTGAATGAATCGTCGTACGGTACAAAAACCGTGATTTCATAAAAAAACGCGCCTGAGCGCGTCCTTAAACACAACAGGGCTTACGCGATTGCATCTTTTAAGCCTTTACCTGCTTTAAAACCTGGAACTTTGCTGGCTTTAATTTCTAAAGTTTCGCCAGTTTGTGGGTTACGACCTGTGCGTGCAGCGCGTTCTTTTACTGCAAAAGTACCAAAACCGACTAAAGTAACTGTATCACCTGCTTTTAGTGCAGTTGTAATTGACGCAATTGTTGCATCCAATGCTTTACCCGCATCAGTTTTTGACAGTCCACCATTCTCTGCAATTGCATCGATTAATTCTGATTTATTCATGAAAATTACGTCCTCTTAATCTCTTTATTCAAGATCTAAACTATAACTAAAAACCTGTATAACGCCTTTATAGCAATGCTTTAGTGCAAAACGCAATACTATCTTGCTGCTTTTATTAAAAATAATAAAAATAAAGAAATCCTGTGCGACTAAAGCTTAAGGTTTAGGATGCAATTGCTGCTTGAGTTGTTGATTTTCTTGTGCCAAGGCATCAACCTTATGATGTAACTGTAAAATAAGTTGTTCTAAATATTGAATATCCTTATGTGTCGCAAGGCCAACTTTATTTAGAGATTGCTGCACGCGCTGATCCCAACCTTTATCAAGCTTTTCTGGCGGCTCATCGCTTGCTTTTGGGGTATTTTTTACTGTCTCTAGCGCTGTTTTTGCACTTTCAGCAATATTTGATTCAAGTTCTTCACCCATCTTTACTAAATTTTCAAAGAGTTTAGAACCCTCTTCTTCAGCACGTGAAAATGCACCTAAACCTGCTAGCCAAATTTGCTGAGTATATTTACGAAAATCCAGCATATTTTTGCGTGTATTTTCTAGACGTTTAGGTTTCTCATGTGAGTCTATATTACTTAGGCTATTTTGTGTGTTTTTATCCTGCTGTTGTGTTGGCATACGTTGCCTCCTTGCTTATTTTGTGTACGGTTTTAACATCAAAAAGTGGATTTATCTTATAATAGCAAAGCTAACACTTGAACGTTTTGTAAAACTGTTCTACAAAGCTGTGGCGAATTTCTATTTATTGGGCAAGGATGGTTTATGAGTCAACGTAATAAGAAGCAACAAGCACCCGTGATTCTAGAGATGAGCATGGTCGCGCTTGAAACTTTATTTACTTTTGTATTACAACACGACCCTGTTATTGCTCACCAAGCTCAAAAATTCGTAGACCAAAATATTCGCCTAAAAATTAACAGTTATGTGCCCTACTTCGACTTTTATGTTGAATTCAACCAAAATGGTATTTTGTTTGATACCCAAGCACCAAGCCAAGCTGTCGATCTAGACATCCGTACCACGTTAATGGATTTAGTCAAAATCTTTGTTATGGGTAATAAGCGCAGTATTCGTGCAATGCGTATCCAAGGCGATGTAACCTTAAAAGATGAATTTCGCGACTTAGCTTTAATGTTTAGTTTACCTAAAGTATTGTCTGACTGGAAACAATGGCTTAAAGAGCCTTCAGAGAGTACGGATTTAGTCTCTTCTAAACAGCGCATTCATCCTTTATTAGAAAAAATTGATGATCAACGCACGCAAATTAATCGTTTACAAGTTGAACTTAAACAATATAAAAACCGTGTTCGTCACTTACAAAGCAAGCAAAAACGCTTAAATTTTATATTTTCAAGCCTGATACTGCTTTTAATTGTAATATTGTTGTATACTATTTTCTTCGCATAAAGTATTCATTTTCTAAAAAATTAAAAGCAATTTTCGCCCAATAAAAAAACTTGACTATTTTAGTCAGGATTCTTAAAATCACCTTATCTAGTCTTAACATGTGTATCGAATCATGCGCTTAACAACTCGCGGTCGCTACGCAGTGACTGCACTCCTTGACTTAGCTTTGCAGCCAACTGAACAAACGATCACGCTTGCTGAAATTGCAGCACGCCAAACGATTTCTGTTGCTTATTTAGAGCAGTTATTTGCGAAGCTCAAGCGTCACGGCCTAGTGTCTAGTGTGCGAGGTGCCAATGGTGGTTACCATTTAGCGCGTAGTGCAGATGATATTACCGTGTTAGAAATCATTGAGGCTGTAAATGAAACCGTAGACGCGACACGTTGTGACCATAAAGGTAATTGCCAAAATGGTGCAATGTGCTTAACTCACGATTTATGGCAGGAACTCTCCCATCACATCGCCGATTATCTTGCAAAAATCTCACTTGCTGACTTAATCGCCCGTGACAACGTACAAACCGTTGCCATTCGCCAAAATTCAGCATCTTTTGATTCAGCCCTTTTATCGGTTACAGGTATTTGACATGAAACGTCCGATTTATCTTGATTACGCAGCAACAACTCCTGTTGACCCTCAAGTTGCAGAACGCATGGTAGAGTGCCTTACGTTTGAAGGTACTTTTGGTAATGCAGCATCTCGCTCACATGCTTATGGCTGGCAAGCAGAAGAAAAAGTAGAATATGCCCGTGAACAAGTGGCGAACCTAATCAAAGCTGATCCACGTGAGATTGTGTGGACTTCTGGTGCAACAGAATCAGATAACTTAGCGCTTAAAGGCATAGCACAGTTCTACGGTTCAAAAGGTAAGCACATTATTACCTCTAAAATTGAACATAAAGCAATTTTAGATACATGCCGTGAGCTTGAATCTGAAGGTTTTGAGATCACTTATCTTGAGCCTCAACCACAAACAGGTTTAATTACTCCTGAGATGGTGGAAGCTGCGATTCGTCCAGATACAATTTTAGTATCACTGATGATGGTCAATAACGAAATCGGTACCATTACTGACGTTGCTGCAATTGGTGAGATCACTCGCGCGAAGAAAATTTTCTTCCACGTTGATGCAGCTCAAGCAGCAGGTAAAGTTGAAATCGACCTTTCAACCATGAAAATTGATTTAATGAGCTTCTCAGCGCATAAAATCTATGGTCCTAAAGGTATTGGTGCACTTTACGTTCGCCGTCAACCACGTGTACGTCTAAAAGCGCAAATGCATGGTGGTGGTCATGAGCGTGGTATGCGTTCAGGTACAATTGCGACTCACCAAATCGTGGGTATGGGTGAAGCATTTGAACTTGCAGGTAAAAACCTAGCTGCAGAACAAGCGCGTATTCGTGTATTACGTGACAAATTATGGAACGGTTTGCAAGGTTTAGAACAAGTGTTCTTAAACGGTCACCCAACCTATAACGTAGCAAACTACTTAAATGTAAGCTTCAACTTTGTTGAAGGTGAATCATTGATGATGGCGCTTAAAGATGCTGCCGTATCATCTGGTTCTGCATGTACATCAGCAACGCTTGAGCCTTCGTATGTACTACGTGCGCTTGGTCTGTCTGATGAGCTTGCACACAGCTCTATCCGCTTCAGCTTTGGTAAATACACCACTGAAGAAGATATTGATCACGTGTTGAGCATCACCCAAGCTGCTGTTGAGAAGTTACGTGAACTTTCTCCGCTTTGGGATATGTATAAAGAAGGTATTGACCTCTCTAAAGTTGAGTGGACTGAACACTAATTTGAGTTTGAGATTGTGGCTTTAGTGTCACAATCTCATTGAATTTCATGTTTTAACCCTCATATTAAATATTAACGCTGACCCCGAGGTTTGGAGAAGCAACATGGCTTATAGCGAAAAAGTGATCGATCATTACGAAAATCCTCGTAATGTTGGTGTATTAGATAAAAATGCTGAAAACGTAGGTACAGGTATGGTGGGTGCACCTGCATGTGGCGACGTTATGCGTTTACAAATTCAAGTGAATGACGAAGGCGTGATTGAAGAAGCACGTTTTAAAACTTATGGTTGCGGTTCTGCAATTGCATCAAGTTCACTGGTAACTGAATGGTTAAAAGGTAAAACTTTAGATCAAGCTCAAGCAATTAAAAATATTGACATTGCAACTGAACTGGCATTACCACCAGTAAAAGTACACTGCTCTGTACTTGCTGAAGATGCAATTAAAGCAGCGGTAGAAGACTACCGTGCCAAGCAAACTGACAAAGCTTAATTGTTCTGAGTTTTAGATTGAATTTAACGGAGTTTTCATGATCAATTTAACTGAAAATGCTGCAGCTCATATCAGCAATTACCTGAAAAATCGTGGTAAGGGTGAAGGCATTCGCGTTGGTGTGAAAACTTCAGGCTGTTCAGGCTTAGCATATGTGCTTGAGTTCGTTGACGAAGTTGATACACATGACCAAATGTTTGAACAATTTGGTGTAAAAGTCTTTGTTGACCCAAAAAGCTTAGTTTATCTCGAAGGTATGGAGATGGATTACGTAAAAAATGGGCTTAACGAAGGCTTCGAATTTAATAATCCAAATAAAAAAGGCGAATGTGGCTGCGGCGAATCTTTTACAGTTTAAGCCCTCCTCGTTGTCTTATTTTGCATTAAAACAGTGTCACTTACACTGTTTTAATTGCATTTAACCTCAGTAAAATTAGCCGGAATCTCCCATGAATCATTTTGAGCTGTTCAATCTTCCTGTAGCACTCGATATTGATTTAGCTACTTTAAAAGCCGAATTTTTAAAGTTGCAGCAACAATATCATCCTGATAAAGCCAGTGATAAAGATCAAGCCCTGATCAAATCTAGCGAGATCAATCAGGCCTATAAAGTGTTATCTCAGGTTGATAGCCGTGCGGGATATTTATTAGGCTTAAAGAAACAAGATTATCATCTCGATCAATCGATTAGTGATTTTGAATTTTTGCAAGATGCCCTTGAAATTCGTGAACAGCTTGATGACGCGCGTTCAAGTGAAGAATTACAATCGTTAAAAGTTGAAGTACAACAATGGATTGACGGCTTAGTTCGTGAATTTAAAATTGATTATGATGATGAAGATTGGGGGGAAGCGCGCGATACAGTGCGTAAACTACGTTTCTTTGTCAAAGTCATGGCCGACATTGAAAAAGCTGAAGATCGCATCTTAGATGATGAAGACTTTGATTTAGATGATGATTTTTAATTGATGTATTTATTTTTAGTTCAAAGGATGTAACGCATGGCGCTCTTGCAAATTGCAGAACCTGGTCAATCAAGTGCACCGCATGAACACCGTATTGCGATTGGCATCGATTTAGGCACTACACATTCATTAGTTGCGACGGTACTTTCGGGTCAAGCCAAAGTCCTGCATGATCAACAAGGTCGAGTGTTACTCCCTTCGATTGCTCACTATAATGAACAACGTGCGGTTTATGGTGATGAAGCCAAAGCATTTATTACTCAAGACCCTAAAAACACCATTGTTTCAGTGAAGCGTTTTATGGGTCGTTCAAAAGCCGACATTAAGTTTCAGCACCCTTATGAATTAATGGGTGAAGACAATCAAATGCCTGCTTTTGCTACAGCGCAAGGTCCAAAGACACCGGTAGAGATTTCGGCTGAAATTTTAAACCAGCTTAAACTGCGTGCTGAAGATAGCCTAAAAAATCCAATTAATGGTGCGGTGATTACTGTACCGGCTTATTTTGATGAAGCGCAGCGCCAAGCGACACGTGATGCTGCGGAGCTTGCTGGCTTAAATGTATTACGTTTACTGAATGAACCAACTGCTGCTGCGGTGGCGTATGGTCTCGATCAAGATGCGAATTTAGCTACTGACCGTAACTACGTGATTTACGACTTAGGCGGTGGTACATTTGACGTTTCCATCTTACGTTTCTCTCAAGGCGTATTTGAAGTATTAGCAACTGGTGGTCACACTGCATTAGGTGGTGACGACCTCGATCGCTTAATCGTGAAATGGGCTAAAAAACAGCTCAATATTGATATCCTCGATGATCATCAATATTCGCAAGTTTTAGTTGCTGCACGTCAAGCCAAAGAAGCACTTACCGAACAAGACAGCGTTGCCCTGCAAGTTTTAGACGTAACATTGACCTTAGATCGTGCTAGCTTTGAAGCGATTATTAAAGTTGCTTTAGATAAAACCATCAGTGTATGTAAACGTGTATTACGTGATGCCAAACTCGAACTGAGCGACATTCAAAACGTGGTGTTAGTCGGTGGCTCAACACGTTCTTATGCTGTGAAAAAAGCTGTGCGTGAAGTCTTTGCGCAAGAACCACTGTGTACCATTAACCCAGATGAAGTGGTTGCGATTGGTGCCTCAATTACTGCCAATCAACTCATTGGTAACAGTACCGATGGTTCTTTACTGCTTGATGTCACACCGTTGTCTTTAGGTTTAGAAACCATGGGGGGCTTGGTTGAGCGTCTGATTTCACGTAACACTGCAATTCCTGTGGCACGTCGTCAAGAGTTTACCACCTATCAAGATGGTCAAACTGCGATGTTAATCCACGTAGTGCAAGGTGAACGTGATTTAGTTGAACACTGCCGTAGCTTAGGTCGTTTTGTATTGCGTGGTATTCCACCAATGACGGCGGGTCAAGCACGTATTGAAGTGACTTTCCAAGTCGATGCAGATGGTCTACTCAGTGTTGCAGCCAAAGAAACGACTTCTGGTGTAAATGCACATATTGATATCAAACCGTCTTATGGTCTATCTGATCAAGATATGGAGCGTTTATTACTCGATGGTTTTAAGTTTGCCGAAGTGGATAAAGAACTGCGTCAGCTCAATGAAACTAAAGTTGAAGCAAAACGTGAACTTGAAGCGCTAGCACCTGCCCTACAAGCCGATGCACATTTATTAGATCAAGCGCAACGTACAGCAATTGAAGCGGCACAAGCAGCTCTTGAAAGCACATTAAATGGCACAGATCTTCCAGCCATTGAACAGGCGGTGGCAGCATTAAAAGTCCATACCGACGCTTTTGCTGCGCTACGAATGAACCAACATATTGATGCTGCTTTAAAAGGCACCAAATTAGATGACTGGTCTAACTCAAATTAATTTATAGGTAACGACTATGCCACGTATTAAAGTATTGCCACATGCAACGATTTGCCCAGAAGGCAAAGAATTTGATGTTGAGACCAATGCCAATTTATGCGAAAGCCTACTGCAAAATGGTGTCAAAATTGAACATGCTTGCGATATGTCATGTGCATGTACGACGTGCCACGTTGTGGTACGCAAAGGTTTTGATAGCCTTGAAGAAATGGATGATGTAGAAGCAGATCTACTTGACCGTGCTTGGGGCTTAGAACCTGATTCACGCCTATGCTGTCAAGTGCGCATTGTGGATGAAGATTTAGAAGTTGAAATTCCTAAATACACTATCAACCATGCCTCTGAAAATCATTAACATGATTTGATGAAAAAACCACGCTTAACGCGTGGTTTTTTTTAAATTGCTATGACCTTCACCAAAATATGCTGTGTCGGGTCTTGTTCTTCAGCTGTTTGTTTACGGTTTAACTCTTTACTTTTCACTTTAAATTCTAAATTTTGATGCTGGATAATCGCGGGAATTTGATCAAAATATAATGCATCAGCCTGCAATTCTTGTTGAAAAAGTGGGGTTCCAAGTTGGTAGTCACTGCTTTTTAACACCACATATTTTACGATCGTTTTCATTTTATAAACCTACTTTCACTAAGCACTTTATTTTTATTTTTAACAGCTTTTAAGCTGAGATGATACTTATTTTTTTGAAGTTTGCCGTTTTTGCACTCAATTGAACTGAAGTTGAGCATTTGTACAATTATTTCAATTTTTTTGATATTTGTAAGCGATAAAATCAGTTATTTATTCAGCATTTTTGTTTTATTCTAGTACGTACTCATACGATTAATTAAAAGAAAATGCTAAAAATTTGTTGTGATTATTTAGAACAGCATGGCTTAAAAATTGCCTTTATTGAAAGTGCAAGCGCAGGTTATTTAGCCAGCCAATTTGCTTTATATAAAAATACGGGTGCAAACATTTTGCTCGGTGGCTTAGTTTGCTATGATCCATGGGTAAAACAACATCTTTTAAATATTCCTGCGCAATTGATCGAAGACTATAGTGCAGAGTCGCTTGAAGTCACGCAAGCCATGGCACTTGCTGGACAGAATTTATTTAGTTGCGCGGATATTATTGTGGCCTGTACAGGTTTATTAAAACCGGGCGGTTCTGCTTACTCAGATAAGCCAGAAGGGACATTTTTTATTAGTTTAGCTTATCAAGGTAAGGTCATTAATCAGCGTTATTATTTTAAACACGCACCCAGTTTACGTTTAAATGCGCTGATTTCAGCAGTTTGTCAGCTTTTACTTAACACATTACCACAGGATGTCACCACCCGATAAAACCCATATTTGACAGATGTTGACTGATTTCAAGGAAGCTCAACATGAATATTAAAATTGCACTATGTAGTCTAGCCGCCCTCCCCAGTCTTGCCTTAGCAACTGTAGGTGGCCCACAAAGCATTGAAGTGCTGGGTTATGATGCACCAGATCAAAAAGTGTATATATTGCGACATTTCCATGATGGTCGAGGTCGTTTACCGCAGTTATCCTATTATCTTCTAGGCAGTAAACAACCACAAAAACAAATTGATGTCAGCTCACTGTATATTCATCATAAAACTCAAAAAGTCGATTTTGATCAAGATCCAGCAGCCTTCAATCAAGCCCTCGCCAAAATTCAGCGCCGACTACAGCCACTGACCAAAGTAAACACCAACCAACTTAAATTAAAGGTTTTACAGCGTAAACAACGACGAGTTAAAGCGGCCATGGATCCCTCTTGCAGCTTGCTAGAATACCAATATCGTTACCAAGTACAAAAGTCTGCGCTACGTAGCCCAATACAAAATGCCATCAGCTATCAGCCTAAAATTCAGCTCAGTCAAAGTTATAGCATTCCTAAACACAACAAAATTTTAGCTGTGGTTAAATATCAAGGTATTGCGATGGAGGGCGGCTATAGTGTAGAAGATGCCGTAATTTTGAAATAATACCCCTGATTCCTTTAATGTAGGTAAAGTATGCTTGAAGTCAAGCAGCTAAAGCTAGGCAATTGCAGTAATTAGGCGGTTTTTTTGCTATGATCACTGTGATGCGTTTATCCATGATTTATTTTGGTGTTGTTGACTTCTATGCCTGATTTTGAGCACATTGAACCGCTACGTGATATGCCCCAAACCAAACGTGGGCATGAGCGTTGTGTTGCCCTATTACTCAGTGCCAGTCGTCTATTTTTAGAAAAAGGCTACGATGCGGTGTCATTAGATGACATTGTGAATCATGCAGGCGGTTCTAAAGCGTCAATTTATAAATATTTTGGCAATAAAGAAGGCTTGTTTACGGCAATTTGTGATTATCGCCGTGAACAGTTTTTTAAAGACATTAGTTTGCCCTTTACCCAAGCGGGTCAAGATTTAAGAACATATTTAATTGACACCTTAATTCGTTTTTACTTACATATTATCCAGCCTGAGAATGCGGCATTTTTACGTTTGATCTTAGAACAAAGTCAACGCAATACTGAACTTGCCATATATATTCATGAGCAAGGTCCAAAAGAAATTCAGCAAAGTTTGGCACATGCCTTACAACTGGCACATGACAAACAGTATATTGTGTGTAAAAATCCAGTGTATTCGGCACACATGTACTTTGGTATTTTGCGTAATTTGGAGTGGCGCGTCCTGTTAGGTTTACCTTTGCCACAACCCGCAGAAGAAATTGATCAAGAAACACTCAAATACATTCATTATTGTGTAGATGTGTTCTTAGACGGTCACCAAAAGGTCTAGTTTTTTTGCAATTTGATCTGCATATAGTATATTAATTGATTCCCTATTTTTGTTTAACCAACCAACAACTAATTGTTGTTTCCTTTGAAACTTAGCAATTATTGTGGAGTAACGAATGGCTCTACGTCACTTTTTAACCCTACGCGACTTATCGACTTTAGAACTGAACCAAATTGTGCAACGTGGTATTGAACTTAAGCGTATGCAGCATAATAACCAAGTGTTCCAACCATTTACTGGCAAAGTCATGGGCATGATTTTTGAAAAATCGAGCACACGTACTCGCGTTTCGTTTGAAGCAGGCATGAGTCAATTTGGTGGTAGCGCGATTTTCTTATCTCCACGCGATACGCAATTGGGCCGTGGTGAACCAATTGAAGATTCTGCACGCGTGATTTCAAGCATGCTAGATATCGTGATGATCCGTACTTTTGGACATGACATCGTAGAACGCTTTGCATCTTATTCTAAAGTGCCTGTAATTAATGCCTTAACTGATGATCATCATCCATGTCAATTGTTAGCAGACATGCAAACTTTTGTAGAACATCGTGGTTCTATTGAAGGAAAAACCGTAGCATGGATTGGCGATGGCAACAATATGTGTAATTCATATATTGAAGCGGCGCATATGTGGGGCTTTAAACTCAAAATTGCTGCACCAAAAGGCTATGAACCACAAGAAAAATTCTTAAGCGAATTTGCGCATTGTGTTGAGTTAGTTAATTCAGCAGAAGATGCTGCTGTGAATGCAGATTTAATTGTGACTGATGTTTGGGCGAGCATGGGTCAAGAAGAAGAGCAAAAGATCCGTGAACAAGCCTTTGCTGACTACCAAGTCAATGAACGCTTAATGGATTTAGCACATCCTGATTGCTTATTTATGCATTGCTTACCTGCACATCGCGGTGAAGAAATTTCTGAAAATATGCTCGATCATAAAAATGCGGTGGTTTGGGATGAAGCAGAAAATCGTTTACATGCGCAAAAAGCACTGGTTGAATTCTTAATCAATGAAAATTTAAAAAAAGATTAACTTTGCTTTGATAAAGCTCACAAAAACAAGCATCCATAAGGGTGCTTTTTTTTATTTTTACGGCATAATGAAATTAGCCCCATGCTAGGTGATGTTATGCAATTATTCAAAAAAACAGTGCTGTTTAGTTTAGGTCTGATGTTGTCGGCACCTGTACTTGCAACCGAATTTGATCAATATTTACAACAACAGAAAATCATTGATCAGAAGTTTAAAATTAAAAACGCAAAGGAACTTAATGCTTTATTAACTGTACTCAGTGCCGAGGATTCACGCACCTTGCCCTTACAAATTGATCAAAATACTGTAATTGAAAAGCTGCAATTATCCAGCAGTAAAACACAATTAACAGGTTTAATTGTGACACCCGATTTTGAGCAATTTGAGCGTGATTTAGGTCATCAAGAAGTACAAGCTTTAATCAAAAAGAATTTGAGTCAAAATTGCGAAATTTTCTTTGAGCATGAGTATCAACGTGCCAATCCTTATCGTGTGGTGTTAAATTTAAGCTCTGCTCAACATCAATATACGGTGGAATTAAAACAAAAAGACTGTGCGTTTTAACGAAGCAAGCCTTGGGGTTGTAAAATAATCACCAAGGCTCCAGTCATCACAATAAAACCACCCAGTAGATCCCAACGGCTTAAAGCCAATCCATCAACATACTTCAACCATAACAAAGCAGTGGCAATATAAATCCCGCCATAGGCTGCATAAATCCGCCCTGATGCCGCAGGATGTAAGCTTAACAACCAGACAAATACGATTAAAGCTAGAGCAGTCGGCAACCATAACCAATGCGATTTATTTTGATTTAAAATTAAATAAGGAAAATAACAGCCTAAAATTTCCATCAATGCGGTAACAAAAAACAGTCCCACTGTAGTCAAGATTTTAGTGATTTGAATATCCATACATGCTCAATGAAATGACAATAAAAAAAACCCATGCGTACATGGGTTTTATAATATGCGAAAAAGTTAAGCTGGTTCAGCTGTTTGGTCTTCAAACACTTCAAGTTTCAGACCGACTGCTTTGCCATTTTCTTTTTTCACTGATACTGCAACATTACCGCCATGATCTGCCAACTCACCAAATAGGATCATTTCGGCAAGTGGTTTTTTCAAATGTTCTTGAATAAGTCGTTGCATTGGTCGTGCACCCATCAGGCGATCATAACCATGTTCAACCATCCATTCACGTGCATCTTGATCGACTTCAAGCACCACACGTTTTTCATCTAGCTGCGCTTGTAGTTCAGTCAAGAATTTATCTACCACACTTTCAATCACAGAGGTTGGTAGCGCTTGGAATTGAATCACGCTATCTAAACGGTTACGGAATTCAGGTGAGAAGGCTTTTTTCATTGCATCGGTATTGTCTTTGCTGTTATCTTGCTCCACAAAACCAATACTGGTACGTGAAATACTTTCTGCACCCACGTTGGTGGTCAGTACTAACACCACATTACGGAAATCTGATTTACGACCGTTATTGTCGGTCAAGGCACCATGATCCATAATTTGTAGCAATAAGTTAAATACATCTGGATGCGCTTTTTCAATTTCATCCAATAACAATACGCAGTGCGGATTTTTATGAATCGCGTCTGTGAGTAGACCACCTTGGTCAAAGCCCACATAGCCCGGAGGCGCACCAATTAGGCGCGATACCGCGTGACGCTCCATGTACTCAGACATATCAAAACGCACCAGTTCCACACCAAGCAATTTCGCCAATTGCTTCGTCACTTCGGTTTTACCCACACCTGTTGGGCCGGCAAAGACAAAGCTCCCCACTGGTTTATCTGGTGATTTTAAACCCGCACGCGACAGTTTAATCGCCGATGCCAATGCTTCAATTGCTTCATCTTGACCAAACACCACACGTTTTAAGTCGCGTTCTAAATGACCCAGTACGGTTTTATCATCTTTAGACACAGTTTTTGGCGGAATACGCGCAATTTTCGACACGATATCTTCAATGTTTTCTACTGTGATTAAAGTGTCATCTTGCTCTGCTTTGAGGCGACGCTGTGCACCGGCTTCATCAATCACATCAATGGCTTTATCGGGTAAGAATCGGTCATTGATAAATTTAGCAGATAATTCAACTGCAGCAATTAAGGCGCTATCGTCGTATTCGACATTATGGAAATCTTCGAATTTAACTTTTAAGCCACGTAAAATATCAATGGTTTCGTTAATTGACGGTTCATTGACGTCAATTTTTTGGAAACGACGTGATAAAGCATGATCCTTCTCAAATACTTGACGGTATTCTTGGAAGGTAGTCGAACCAATGCAACGCAATGTACCATTCGACAATGCTGGCTTAATTAAATTCGAGGCATCCATGGTACTGCCCATACTTGAGCCTGCACCAATAATCATATGAATTTCGTCAATGAATAATACTGCATCAGGTTTTTTCTTTAAGGCATTCAGCAACTGCTTTAAGCGCTTTTCGAAGTCACCACGGTATTTGGTACCGGCAACCAAAGCGCCAATATCAAGGCTGTAAATTTCAGCATTTTCTAGTGGCTTGGGGGCTTTACCATTGACAATCAGCCATGCCAAACCTTCAGCAATCGAAGTTTTACCTACTCCAGGATCACCGACCAAGAGCGGGTTATTTTTACGACGACGACATAAAATTTGTGCCGCGCGCTCAATTTCTTTTTCACGACCAATTAAAGGATCAGTTTTGCCTTTTTGCGCTTCCAAATTAAGATTAGTGGTATACAGCTCAAGTGGACCTGAGTTACTTGAACTTGTGGTCTCACCATCTAAATCCTCAACTTCTTCTTCGGGCTGCACATCTTCTTTACGAGCCCCATGCGATAAGTACTGGGTCAAGGTTAAACGATTAATCTGATGACGTTTAAGTAGATAAACCGCAAATGAGTCACGCTCTGAATACATGGCCACTAAAATATCCGCACCTTCCACCGTACGATCACCACCGCTTGATTGCACATGGAAAATGGCACGTTGTAAAATACGATCAAAACTTTCAGTTGGATGTGGCGCTTGCTCAGCGTGTTCACCCAACTTAGGGGTATGCTGTTCGATATATTCTTCTAATTCTTTACGTAACACGATGATGTCCGCACCACATGCTTTTAAGGCTGTGACGGCAGAATCATTGTCTAATAAGGCTAATAGCAAATGTTCAACTGTTAGAAACTCGTGGCGCTTTTGACGAGCCATGCTAACAGCCAAACGTAGTGATACTTCTAATTGACGACTGAGCATGCAACCCCCTTAACTTTTCGGCTCAATTTGACACAATAAAGGATGTCCTTGAGCTCTAGCATAATTATTGACTTGGTTGGCTTTGGTTTCTGCAATGTCTCGCGGATAGACCCCAGCTACACCTTTTCCTTCATAATGTACTGTTAACATTACTTGAGTTGCTTGGTCAAGATTCATTGCAAAGTATTGTTGTAAAATTTCGATTACAAAGTCCATTGGCGTGTAATCGTCATTCATTAATAACACCATATATAACGGTGGGCGTTTAAGTTCAGGTGGCGCAGGTTTCACAGCCACGTCGCCATGCTCATCTTGCTGCGGCGTATCACCTAAACGCGGCGCGAGATGCCAATCCACGAGACCTGATTGTTGAAAAGTGGTTTTTATTTGATTTAAACAAACACAACGCTTAGAACTTGGCATATGACTCTGATTCACCATTATTGGGCATTTGCTTCGACTTGTGGGATCTCTGCGACAAAGGCAGAGGGTGATTCAACCGCTTGACCACGCGACCAACTAAAACGCTTTGTAACAGATGTCGCACCTGTTAAACGCACCTCAATAAATTGTGGGCTAAAACCTTTGGGCATGGTCCAACGACCAGTTAAACGCTCGTAATTTTCAAAACCAAATTGAGAGTCTTCAAGTGGCACGGTGAGTACTTCTGTACCGCGAATGAGACGCAGCTCTACACTTCCAGTCGCGCGGCGATTATTTGGGCTGACTTGCACCAAATCAATTTGATATTCATATACATTTTCAGGTAAAGATTTAATACCTAAGTTTTGAATAGTCAGACTAAGACCACCGCGTTGTTTTAAGACTTCACGGTAAATGGCACTCATGCCTTCGGCTTGCTCTTGATTAGCTTTGGCTTGATTAACAGCAGCATATAAATCATTGGAATTGGTTACAGCCACGTCACGCTCTTGAATGGCGGCATTTAAGCTTTTATTTAACGATTCAAGGCTGGCTTTTTGTTTTTGTACCACTTCAACCAGTTGTTCTGCATCTGCATCATAGCCTGTGACCGTTAATCCCTGACGATGGCCGATTGAATACGCCAAGAAACCACTGCTGAGCACTAAAATTGCAGCGCCAAGTGCTAGGGGTAAATTACCTTGTAAGATTGGTTTTTTTTGTGTTGTATTTGAATCGGTGTCTTGCATTGTCATCTCTTAGGTCAAATAAAGCCAAGCACACACATTTAACGGTAAATTTAAATGTGTGTGAAGTGCTAAAGCGTTTTTTATGGTAATAAACCAATGCCGTCTAGACCAGCATTCTCGCTAAAACCAAACATTAAGTTCATGTTTTGTACAGCCTGACCTGCTGCACCTTTCACTAAGTTATCTTGTGCTACCAAGATAATCAGCTTTTGCGGCTGCGGGCGATATAAAGCAATACGTAACTGGTTGGCACCACGCACTGAACGTGTCTCTGGTGAACTGCCTGCAGGCATCACATCTACAAACTGTTCGTTGGCATAAAATGCTTCATATAAGCTTTGTAAATCGGTCGCTTGACCTTGCTCAGTTAAATCAATGTAGATGGTGCTGAGCATGCCGCGAATCATCGGCACTAAATGCGGCACAAACACAATATGATCAAACACCCCTGTTTGACCTGAGATGTTTTCTAAGGCTTCGACTATTTCCGGATGATGGCGGTGCCCTGCCACACCATAGGCTTTAAAGTTATCGGCATTTTCTGAATAAATCATACCCAGACTGGCTTTACGCCCCGCACCTGACACACCTGATTTAGCATCAATAATAATGCTTTCTGGTTTGACTAAATCTTGTGCTTTTAATACTGGTGCTAAACCCAATTGTACAGTCGTTGGGTAACAACCTGGATTACCAATCACATGGGCTTGTTTAATTTTGTCACGATTCAGTTCAGATAAACCATAAACAGAATCTTTTAAAATCTCTGGACAAGCATGTTCTAAGCCATACCATTTTTCAAATTGTTGTAAATTTTGCAAACGGAAATCTGCAGCTAAGTCAATGACTTTGGTGTTGGCTGCCACAAGCTCTGCCGCATGTTTCATGGCTACACCATGTGGGGTTGCAAAAAATACAACATCACATTGCTTTAATTGTTCTACATTTAAGTCCGAATAGCATAGATCGGTATGTCCGCGTAGGCTTGGGAACATATCGTCCACACGGCGACCCGCTTCCGTACGTGAGGTGAGAAGTGTTACTTGTACATCCGGATGACGTAACAAAAGACGTAACAATTCAACGCCTGTATACCCTGTACCACCTACAATTCCGACAGTAATCACGTGCACAACCTCAATTTATCTCGTTGGTTTTCATCAAGACTTAGTATGACAGGAAGTTGATTTTTTCAAAACCATTTCACAGCGCTTTGTTGCTATTTAAAGCAACAGATCAACTGAATAATCAAATCAAATAAATAGGTTTTATCTTTTTGATGACGTATAAAATTATTTTAAAACTTACTTAGGCTAAATATAGTGGATATTTTAGTGCAATAAAATTCAATATAAAACATGAATTTGCTGTTGTTTTAAGCGTTGGCGATGCTGTAAATGATCGGGATCAAACTGTGCCACTACCTGCCAAAAATCGGCACTGTGATTCATATGTAAAGTATGTGCCAACTCATGAATACAGACATAACGCACGAGATGTTGTTCACATAACACCAAAGCGCTACTCAGCATAATGTTTTTTGTCGATGAGCAACTGCCCCAACGGGTTTTGGCTTGGCGAATAGTTATTTTTTGATAAGGTAAATTGATTTCAGTACTCACTTGCTGCAAAAAAAGCGGCAAATGTTGTTTGGCATAACTGAAGATAAAAGCCTTTAAAGCAGCCTGCACTTGAGATTCATCAATAAAAAGCTGTTGATCTTGCAGGTAAAAGGCTTGTTTTTGCGCTTGGTAAATAATATGAATGGGCTGTTCTAAATTAAAGAGTTGTAGTTGCTGAGGAGGAATAAATGGGCTGACGTGTTGTTTTTGCCATGCTTCTATTAACCAAGCTTGCGACTGTGCCAGAAAAGCTTGAATATGCTGCTTACGCGCGAAAAAAGGTACGGTTAAGCAAATTTTATCAGGATACACCCTGAGTCTAAAACGCTTGGCGCTCAGCTTAGGTTGAATCTGTATTTCAGGTAAAGAGTGGGTCATTATTTTTAAGTCAGATTTTCCCAAGCCTACATTTAGACTTGGGAAATCAGCAAAAATTAGCCTGCTGTGCGTTCTTCAATACCGTTGTCTGTTGCAACAACCGCAATATCCGCTTTATTAATTGCGAAAATACCGTTACATACCACACCCGGAATATCGTTAATGGTTTTTTCAAGCTCTAAGGCATTTAAGATATTTAAGTTATGTACGTCTAAAATCACGTTACCGTTATCGGTCACTACGCCTTCACGGTAAACAGGGTCACCGCCTAAGCTGACAATTTTACGTGCTACAGCTGAACGTGCCATTGGAATCACTTCAACAGGAAGCGCAAAGCCTACGCCCAATTGATTGACCCACTTTGAATCATCTACGATACATACGAATTTTTTGGCAATTGACGCCACGATTTTTTCGCGCGTTAAGGCTGCACCGCCGCCTTTAATCATGTGTAAATTGGCATCAATTTCATCTGCACCATCTACATAGGCATCTAAACTTGCAACAGAGTTCATGTCGACAACTTCAATACCCAACTTACGTAGACGTTCTGCAGTTGCTTCTGAGCTTGAAACAGCCGCTTCAAGTTGTAATTCAGGCAACATTTCGATTAAGAAATTCACAGTACTGCCCGTACCAACGCCTAAAATACCGCCTTTCGGTAAATGCTTTAATGCAGCTTTTGCGGCTGCTTTTTTCTTTTCATCTTGGGTAGTATATAGGCTCATCGCTTTACTCGACTAAAATTTGACCTTTGTTGCTGAATTTTCAGCCCAAAAAGACAGGGGTTTGTTACAATAAGCCCCTATTTTAAACTGTTAGATGGAAGATTAACATGCTGTCTCGTTTGGTTCGACAAATTTTACAGGCAACGGTGTATGACGTTGCAATCGAAACCCCACTCGAAGCAGCGCCTCGAATTAGTGAGAAGCTTAATAATAATATTCGCTTTAAACGTGAAGATTTACAGCCGGTGTTTTCTTTCAAGCTGCGCGGCGCCTATAACCGTATTAGCCAACTCAGTAAAGAACAACTCGAACGCGGTGTGATCACTGCTTCTGCCGGTAACCATGCGCAAGGGGTCGCATTATCCGGGCAAAAACTAGGCATTCGTGCCATCATAGTGATGCCAAAAACTACACCTGATATTAAAGTGCAAGCGGTAAAACGCTTAGGTGGTGAAGTGGTATTACATGGCGATTCATTTGATGTAGCCAATAAATATGCCATTGCCCGTGCCACAGAAGAAGGCATGACTTTTATTCCACCCTATGACGATGAATTGGTCATGGCAGGTCAAGGCACCATTGCTAATGAAATTTTACGTCAATGGCGTGATGTGGAATATGTATTTGTTGCAGTCGGCGGTGGCGGCTTAATTGCAGGGGTTGCGGCTTATTTAGGTGATGTTGCGCCACACGTCAAAGTCATTCCTGTTGAATATGACGAATCTGCTTGTTTAAAAGCGGCCCTTGAAGCCGGTGAACGTGTCATTCTTCCCTCTGTAGGTTTATTTGCCGATGGCACCGCGGTCGCACAAATTGGTGAAAAACCGTTTGAAGTGATTCGTCTACAAAAATCAGATAACTCAGGCCCAATCGTGGAACCTGAAGTGGTCTTAGTGAATACCGATGAAATCTGTGCGGCGGTAAAAGATACCTTTGACGAATGCCGTAGCATCGTTGAGCCGTCTGGTGCCATGGCGCTTGCCGGTATTAAAAAATATGTAGAACAACATAACCTACACGGTAAAAACATGGTGTCGATTGTTTGCGGCGCCAACATGAACTTTGACCGTTTACGTTATATTGCCGAACGTACTGAACTGGGTGAACGCCGTGAAGCGATTTTTGCCGTCACGATTCCAGAAGAAAAAGGCTCATTCCTTAAATTCTGCCGTGCTTTGCAAGGTCGTAATATTACCGAGTTTAACTACCGTGCTAGTGGTGCCACAGCCGCGCAAGTGTTTGTCGGGATTAGCTTAAAAGGCGGCGAAAAAGAACGTCACGACATTTATGACGCACTAAAAGCGCAATATGATGTGGATGACTTATCGGATGATGAAGTGGCTAAACTGCATATTCGTTATTTAATTGGTGGTCATGCCGATCTTGCCAACGAACGTTTATTCCGTGTCGAATTCCCAGAGCGTCCGGGAGCGTTACTCACCTTCTTAGAACGTCTTGGTCCAACGCATAACATTACCCTGTTCCACTACCGTAACCACGGCGCAGCGGAAGGTCGTGTTTTGGTCGGGCTTGAAGCCACCGATGCACAGCAAAATCCAGATGGTTTAATTGAAACCTTAGAGAGCATCACTTATCCGTACGATGAAGTGACCAATAACTTAGGTTATCAGCGTTTCTTAAAATAAATATTTTAGCTTGCTTTAAAAAACCGTCTGCATGCAGGCGGTTTTTTATTCTAAGACCAAAAATTCTTGTTCTTCACCAAAGGTCTGCGCATAGTTTTTGCTTAAAGCAGATAGCAATTCTGGCTGATTGGGCACAATCATCCAATAAGGTTCTTCATGATCTAAAACTACGACCGCCAGATCATAAGGTTCAATAAATAGCTTTAAGGTATTTAAAATGACATTATCGCCAATTTCAGTGGCATAAAATGCGCCCATGTCGCGGGCGTCTGCATCGGCCTCATCGTCATCGTCGTACAGTTGATATACACTTTGTAATTCTTCACGAATTTCATTTTTCAGTTCATCTAAGTCTAAATTAAGCTGTTGCAAACGATAACAATGGTCTAGCTGTTTTAGACTGAAATCATGGCCATCTAAGCGTTGCAAATGGGTATGATAACTATTGAGCCAACTGACAAAATATTCAAAGCGATCTAATTCGTCAGGCAAAGGCACTTTTTTGAGTTCTGGAAATGCCACCTGTAGATTTTCATATAAATTCCGAGCCACGCTACACTCCTTGTCTCGCGATAGATCAAAATAAATTATAAAATGCACCTCGGATGATTTTCCACTCAGATTGTGTTGTTTATATGCACTTTGGTGGTAATCACTTAACAAAAGATAAGGAGCATTGACATGGCCCAATTTGCAGTTATTGGTTTAGGTGGCTTTGGCGCTGCTGTCGCCGAACAACTGATGCAACTCAATCATGATGTACTTGGCATCGACAATGAAAAAAAGTTGGTGGACAATCTGGCTGAAAGCATTACCCATGCGGTGATTGCCGATGCTACCGATGAGCATGTATTGGCCGAGCTAAATATCCAAAATTGTGATGCTGCAGTGGTCGCCATTGGCGAAGATATTGAAGCCAGTATTTTATGTGTTTTACATTTAAAAAACTTAGGCTTAAAAAAAATTTGGGTGAAAGCCAACTCCAAAGCGCATCATATGATTTTGACCCATTTGGGCGTGGATAAAATTATCCATCCTGAGGAAGACATGGGGATTCGCGTGGCACAATCTTTAAGCTACCCCATGGTGAGTCGCTATATGGCCTTAGAAGACAATCATTATTTGGTGCGTGTTGAAATTAAAGCCAATATGCATGGTTTACGTTTTTACGAATTGATGCGTCATGCGACTGATATTCGCAGCATTTTACATAAACGTGGCACAAGTATTAACTATACAATTGATCCACAACTGATTTTACAACAAGGTGATATGTTGGTGATTGCGGGCGAATTACATGACTTACGTCGCCTATCACAGTACTTTGTTGATGATTTATGAAACATTTGCACTATAACCCGCAACATAAAACGATTAACTTAAGCCCGCCAAGTTTGTTGGCACTGGGCTTTTGTATGTTTATTGCCTTAGGGACGCTGTTACTTAAAGCACCCATATCACATCATGGTGATATTTCATGGTTAGAAGCACTGTTTACCGCCACTTCTGCAGTAACCATTACAGGGCTTTCGGTAGTCAACATTGGTGATA
Source organism: Acinetobacter sp. B51(2017) (assembly GCF_003711395.1). Taxonomy (GTDB): domain Bacteria; phylum Pseudomonadota; class Gammaproteobacteria; order Pseudomonadales; family Moraxellaceae; genus Acinetobacter. Next base: position 10,974 of record NZ_PJRJ01000020.1, on the reverse strand, counting down.
GTTATACCACCTTTGGACAAAGCATTATTATGCTGTTGTTACAGTTGGGTGGCTTAGGCTTTATGACCTTTGCGATTTTAGCAGCTTTGAGTTTGGCGCCTAAATTGGGGCTAAAACAACAAATGATGGCACAAGAAAGCATTGGTTATACCAGTTTAGCCAAAGTAGCACTGACGATTAAAGCGGTGTTTTTTTATTCTTTATTTTTTGAGCTGCTCGGCACTTTTATTTTAACCATCGCATGGATGCAAAACTATAACTTTGCTGATGCTGTGTTTTATGCTGCCTTCTACAGTGTTTCAGCCTTTAATAATGGAGGCTTTGCCTTATTCCCCGGTGGGCTTTTAGGCTTTGATGGACAATATATTATTACGCTCACCATCAGCTTTTTATATATTATTGGCGGCATTGGCTTTTTAGTGCTGCTAGATATTCAGCAGAAAAAGCGCTGGAAAAAACTATCTGCTAATAGCAAATTGGTGCTGCTGACTATTTTGGGCTTAAATATCTTTGGTTTTGTGGTCATTTGGACTTTAGAAGCACAAAATCCCTATACCATGGCGCACTTAAGCTTAGGTGAACAAGCGCTGCATGCATGGTTTCACGCCACTGTACCACGCTCATCTGGTTTTAATAGCCTCGATATGGCAGAGATTAATGACACCACGGCACTCATCACGATGTTATTGATGTTTATTGGTGGTGGCTCTTTAAGTACCGCTGGAGGCATTAAAGTGGGTACTTTTATTATTGTGGTGCTGAGTGTCATTAATTTTTTAAGACGTAGTGATGAGCTACGTGTGTTTCACTATGCGATTTCTGAAAAAGTCATTTTTAAGGCCATGGCAGTGGTATCTATTACCTGTATGCTGATTTTTATTGGGGTATTGGCTTTAATGATTGTTGAACCAAAACAAAGCTTTTTAAATTTGCTTTTTGAAGCGGTCTCTGCCGCTTGTACTGTAGGTTTATCGCGTGGTATTACCGCAGATTTAAACCCCATCAGTTTGGTCATTTTAATGCTATTAATGTTTGCAGGACGTTTAGGGCCTTTGACTTTGGCTTATTTGATTGCAACACCCAAAAAAAGTCGCGTCAAACATGCTACAACCGACATTCAAATTGGCTAATAATAAGCCGCGCATGCGCGGCTTGTTTAAATTTAGAACCAATTGAGTAAAGACACACCTAAACCAGCATAAGTGGCACGGTGGTTATAATCAATTAAGCTTTCACCATAGCCATCAAACAGTTGGAAATGTCCACGTAATTTGCCACTGATCGGGAACGCCCAATCAAATTGCATGGCACCATGTGAATCACTACCGCCTTGTAAGCTATGCCGTAGCATTAAAGAGAAATCATGCTCATTCCAACGGTAGAATGCTGTTAAATCACCACGGCCTACATAGTCGTCAATGTCCGCATTGTTGTCATCTGAACTATCTTCACTAATGCGATACCACGGACGCAGCATTAAAGCAAAATTATCACGTTCAAAACCAATATTCATGATCACACGATTCCAACTGCGTGATAATGGATCAGAACGACCATTGGATTGATGATTAAAGGTCAAACCCAATAAGCGACCACTTAAACCAAAAATCTCGTAATTGGTACGGAAAATTAAGCTTGCTTCTGGTTCGTAATTGGTTTCACGAAACGGACGCGATTCATCTTCGTTATAGACTTGCCAACGTGACGACTGGGTATAGCCCAACCATAAATCACCGTTATCGCCAATTAAGTTCTCCATTGCCTTGGTTTTGAAAGACAATTGGAATTTTGCTTCGGTTGATTTTAAATTTTGCTCATCCCCCACCTTTACTGTATTGTCCGGATTTGGACTGGTTGGACGCTCATTTTTATCGGTGGTACTAAACACTGGCAATAAATAGACCGGTTGGTATTCACGTAAATTCCAAGTACCCAGTTTACTGTTAGGCGACAGCTCCCAACGTTGGTCTAATAAAGACGTGGCTGGGTTAATGTCTGCTGCTTTCACTGGCACCACTTCTTCAGCTTTATCACGTACTTTTTCAGTTAAAGTGACAGGTGCTGCTGCCAATGCCTTGGCCGCTTCACGCTCTGAGACCAAACTTTCGCTTGGGGCTGCGGGTTTAAACAACAGATCATAACAGTTTAAACGCTCTGAATTAGAGCTGAGTGCCGCACAAGCTGCGGCACTGGCAGGCTGAACCGTGGCAATCGTCTGTTCCGCGGCTTGGGTGTGTGTTGCAGTCCAGAAGCCTAGCATCGAAATGCCAAGCCAAAGTGGACTGCGCTCAAAAAATTTGAGCGCCATAATCTTCCCCTTTTATTGTTTTAATTGACTTGATAAATGTTAAAACCAAGCTCTGTCAGCAATTCACGTTTTGCCACAGGCGCTACCACTGCACGACTTGGAGTTTGTATAGCTAAATACTGCTGTGCTACACGCTTTAAGTCATCTAATTTCACATGAATTAAACGTTCACGTAAAGTTTGACGGAACGATGGATGACGACCATGCAACAATGCATAACATGCGGTAATTGCTTCACCTGCAGGCGAACCTGGTTTGTCCATACCAGCAATTAAACCTAAAATCGCCTCTTCCAATTGATGCGGCTGCTGCTCGGCATTTAGGATCCATGCAATCGCTGCATTAAAGTCGTTAAAGGTTTCTGCTAAACGTGGGTCACGGTAGCTATAGAAACGGAACGAACATGCATTGCCATCGTAGCTTGCTCCACCGCCGTATGCACCGCCTTTTTCACGAATGGCACTATGTAAGAAACCATTACGTAAATATGCCGCCAATACCATCAGGGGTGCCGCATCAGGGTGCGATACAGGTACCGCAGGATACGCGGCTGCACAGAACTGTACATTTGCTTGAATCAGCCATGCTTGATCACTACCATCATCTTGTGTGGTTTTAAGTTGTTGTAGCGCAATTGGGCTACGATCAATTGCCACTTTATCCCAAACATTTTGTACTTCTTCAACCAAACGCTCAGACTGTTGCTCTTCACACACCAATAAGAATTGTTTTGGTGCTTGCAATAAAGTCCGGTGAATGGCTTTTAATTCATTAATTAAAGCATTGTAGCTTGCTTCGTCATTTAAGCTTGCCACCAGTTGACCCAGCCAATTGAGCGCACCTAAACCGGTATTTTGATAATCACGGTTGGCTAAAGCACTATGCTGACGTGCCGCAATTTGCATGGCATAACTATGGCCGGCATCAGACACGCGCGCTTGCCAGCGGGTTTTACGTTGTTGTAACAGCTCAACAATACGATCTTTTTCATCAAAACGTAGTTGTTCAAAGGCCATTTTAAGTAAATTGATGGCGCTTAAGTTATTCACCAACGATTTAGTGGTGAGCGTTAACCATGCGCTGATTTTACCGGCATCATCCACTTTAGAACGCAATGAAGCCCCCATACCTAAGCCACCACTCACCGCAGTTTGCAGCTGTTGTAGCTCTAGATAATCATATTCACCAGCACCTACTTCGCCCATTAAAATAGACAACAGGTTGAAGTATGGCGATTGCACCACGGCGTCTGGAATTTGCACCAACACTTGTTGGTAGTAAATCCCATTGGTACCAGCATGATAGAGATTAAGCGGTGTATCTAAACCATTGCTAATAATTTCACGCAATTGACCTTGCACAATGTGTAAATCGGCAGGAATATCTTCTAGACCCACTTTAGGCAACAGGTTTAAATCATCCGGCGTATCTTGACGGACTTTTAATGCTTCAGTTTGCGCAATAATTTCCGCTTTTTGCTCTTCAGTTAAGCTAGCACCAATCGCAGCTAAACGCGCTTTTTCGGCATCATTTTCGGCTTTGGATTTATTGGCATCTGGTACTAAAGTCATTTGTACGCGATGTGGGTTGTCAATTAAATGGGTTTGAATTAATTGAGGCAACCACATTGGGTCTTTCAGCTCTTCTTTGACCGCACGAATTGCGCTATCCACATCCCACACGCCCACAGGGTCATTGTGGTGAATCACGCTGCTTAAACCATTTAAAATCAGGCTTAAACCGTATGGCATACCATCGCCATTGATTTCACGTTGATGCAATTCAATTTGATGTAAAATCGCATCGACTAAATCTTGATTGACTGGCTGTGCCACAACCTGCGTTAATACATTAAAGACGCCATCTTTAAACGCTTGAGCGTGTTCAGGATTCGAGCCTTGAATACCACAGTAGAAGGTCATTTCAAAGTTAGAATCGTCTACACCCATTAACGGACCCGTCGATTGTGCATAACCACAGGTTTCTAAATAATGACGCAGTGGCGATGCTGAATCTTCTAATAAAATCCCTTCAACTAAACGCATACCTAAACGCAATTTAATGTCGCTGGCTTGTGGCAATAACCATGACATTACATGATAGGTTTTATCCTGCAGATCATCTGCATCTAACGCATAGGTTTCTGTCACTTCGATCGGTGCTGCGAGGCGTGTTTCAGGCGTTGAATAGAGGGTTTCGCCTTTGCCAAATTTAGCCAAGGCTAAAGTTTCAAATTGCTCTTGTAAATCATACGCCGATTGATTACCAAAGGTCATAAACACCGCATTACTTGGATGGTAATGTGATTTATAGAAACCGAGTAATTCGTCGTAAGTTAAATCTGGAATATCTTTAGGATCACCACCTGAATTGTAATGGTAGGTGGTTTTTGGGAATAAATGCTGTGCCAATTGGTGATAGAGCTGATCTGATGGTGCACTCATAGCACCTTTCATTTCATTAAAGACCACGCCTTTATAGACTGGCTCACCATTTTCAAGCTCAATACGAATCCCTTCTTGGGCAAAATCAAGTGGATTTAAGTTGGCAGCAAAAGCGGCATCTAAATATACTTCAAGTAAATTTTGGAAATCTTTTTTGTTTTGCGTCGCAAATGGATACGCCGTCCAGTCTGCAGCGGTAAAGGCGTTCATAAAAGTATTCAGAGAACGACGAATCATTAAAAAGAATGGATCGCGTACTGGGAATTTTTCCGAACCACACAGGGCTGTGTGTTCTAAAATATGCGCCTCGCCTTTTGAATCCATCGGTTGGGTACGAAATGCCACCAAAAATACATTTTCATCATGATCGGTTGCCAAATGATAATGTACCGCGCCTGTGACGATATGTTGGTATTCAGAGACAAAAATATCTAAGGCTTCGACATGGTGTTGACGTACCAACTGAAACGCAGGATGTACGGTGGTGGTTTGAGTTTCAGTGACATCTACAGTCATGTGATCTCCAAATAAAAATTAAAAAAACTGTTCTCATTATAGCGACAGTTGTGCTAAAAATTCATGCTAAAAGCTGAGTAATTCACTCAACATTAAAGTGAATGTGGCTGAATTTTGTTCGCAACTTGTAATTTTTGGCGAATTCGTTAAACCCTGAATTTTATTCAGCAAACTGTATCCAAGTTGAACAATCATGTAAAATCTGATTTTTCTTATTTAATGTGAATGAAAAGACATGGCAACTGTTGATCTTTTTGCAATTGGTAATGCGTTAATTGACCAAGAATTTAAAGTTTCTGATGCATTTTTACTTGAACAAAACTTGCAAAAAGGCACCATGCAACTGACCGATGGCGCAACTCAAGCCGCGTTATCTACCAATTTACACGCCACACAAACGTATAAAGGTCAGGCCGCGGGTGGTTCTGCTGCTAATACCACAGTCGCTTTTGCAGCCCTTGGTGGTTCTGCCTTTTATGCCTGCCGTGTTGGCAATGACGACTTAGGCGCAATTTATTTAGCCGGTTTAAGCGACGCTGGTATTCAAACTACGCCAAAATCGGTCAGCGATGGTGTGACGGGCAGCTGTATGGTGTTAGTCAGCCCTGACTCTGAACGCACCATGCATACCTATTTAGGCATTACCGCAGAGTTATCAGCAGCGCAAATTGATTTTAGCGCGCTTGAAACTGCCAAATGGTTATATATCGAAGGTTATCTCTCTACTAGTGACACGGCACGTCAAGCAGTAAAACAAGCCCGTCAAATCGCGAAAAACCATGGCGTTAAAATTGCCTTAACTTTATCTGACCCTGCGATGGTGCAATATGCACGTCAGGGCTTAGATGAATTAATTAATGATGGCGTAGATTTACTATTCTGCAATGAACAAGAAGCATTGATGTACACCCATACCAATACGGTAGATGCTGCACTTGCTGTTTTACGTCAAAAAAGTCAGTACGTTGTGATTACATTAAGCGAAAAAGGGGCTTTAATTGCCACGCAAGACACGCAATTTAATGTCGCAGGTCGCAAAGTCACTGCGCTTGATGCCAATGGCGCAGGTGATGCTTTTGCAGGTGCTTTTCTTTATGGCTTAAACGCAGATTTAGGTTTACAAACTGCTGCCGAATTGGCTATTTTAATTTCAAGTCAAGTGGTGTCACAATTTGGCCCACGTTTAGACTTAAACGACTACGCAAAACTGCTGACTACATTGCAAAAGGACCCTGCATAATGCAAAAAATTTGCATGACTGAAGACGTGCCAGAACGTGAGGCGCGTGGCTTCGATTTAGACAATGGCGATAAAATTTTTATCACCCAACGTGATGGCAGTTTTTTTGCCTACCAAAACCTCTGTCCACACTTACAAGTGGAACTTGAGTTTTTAGAGAACCAATTTTTAGACCGTGAGCAAGAATATATTGAATGTTCTACCCACGGCGCATTATTTTTAGTCGAAAGCGGTGAATGTGTTTCGGGTCCTTGCCAAGGTCAAGCCTTAGAAAAAGTCGCCATTAGTGTCCATTCCGATGGTGGCATTTACTTAGCCGATGCTTAATTAGGATATGCCAACATGCTTGAGCTGTTACAACATTGGCAGTTAATGCCCTTTCATTTAAGTCTGTTATTGTTGCTCAGCTTAAGCGTGCTGGAAACAGTGGGCTTTTACTTAAAATCCCCACCGAGTTTATGGCTAAAACACTGTATTCCACCTAAATTGCGTCATGCTGATCTACTCAACGTCAAGTTCTCGAAATTACTGATTGTGGTATTCTTATTAATGAACTTTAGTTGTGTGGGCTATGTATTACAATTTGCTATTTACGCCCAACAAAATCAGTTTGCGCCATTTTATTATGTGTTTTTTCCAGCACTGATTTTAGCCATCTTTTTTACTGCCTTTATGATCCATTGTCTAGATCAAGTATTACCTCCTAAACAACAACATATTGAACCTGATTTATTGGGGCGACTAGCCACCTTAGTTGATAAAGCCCGTCCTAGCTTTCCTGCCGAAGCGCGTATTCGTGATGAATTTGGACGTTTACATATTGTGGATGTCGAACCTGAATTTGGTGAATTAGAAGCAGAAAGCCAAGTGATTTTAATTCGTATGAAACGCGGTCATTATGTGGCGAAAAAAATAGTCCGTTCTCAACCTTTACTGAATTCTACTCAGCACGCACACAAATCTTAATTTATTTGCTTGTATTTTAGACATTTATTCATCGTTGCCATTTTTTCACACCTAATTTGATTAGACTGCTGCTTTTAGAACAAGGACTAAACAATGTTAGGTCAATTATTCAAAAGCGTTACCGAAATGGGCGTCAACGAATTGTGGAAACAACATGGTCAGCAAGTACAAGGCCTAGTGGTGCAGCAACTTCTGAATGTCGCGGAAGAAAAAATTACGCAAGATGAAGAACTCGCCAAAACTGTAACGCAAATTTATCAGCTCTTACCTGCCAATATCGCAGCATTATTGCCAGCTGATTTAGTCGTGAATAAAATTATTGAAAACAAAGCGGTTATTTTAAGCCAAATGCAACAATTGCGTGGCAACGCTTAAAGAAAAAAAATCCAGACCTTTGGTCTGGATTTTTTATTGATGCTTAGATCGGTGCAAACGGTTGTACCACATCAGCATTTTGTGCACGGTGACGCATAAAATGATCCATTAATACAATCGCGAGCATCGCTTCTGCAATTGGCGTTGCACGCACACCGACACATGGATCATGACGACCTTTAGTCAGGACATCGGTATCTTCACGATCAATGGTAATGGTTTTACCTGGTGTGGTAATGGAAGCCGTTGGTTTTAAAGCGATGGCAACACGAATGTCTTGACCGCTCGAAATACCCCCTAAAATACCGCCAGCATGATTGGCTAAGAAACCATCTGTGGTGAGTTCATCACGGGTTTCATGACCAAATTGCTCTGCGACAGCAAAACCATCGCCAATTTCAACGCCTTTTACTGCGTTAATTGACATCATGGCATGTGCGATATCTGCATCTAAACGATCAAAGACTGGCTCGCCCCAACCGACAGGTACATTTTCTGCAATAATTTCGAGTTTTGCACCACAGCTAGTACCTTGCTCACGTAAAGACGTGACTAAGGCTTCAAAACGCGGTACAGCATCGACATCACCACAGAAAAATGGGTTATTCGGGACTTCGTTCCAATCGAGTTGCGTGGTTTTTTCCGTACCAATTTGCGTGACATGCCCACGAATTAAAATACCAAACTTTTCGCTTAAATATTTTTTGGCAATAGCACCGGCTGCCACACGCATCGCAGTTTCACGCGCGCTTGAGCGACCACCACCGCGATAATCACGGAAACCATATTTATGGGTATAAGTATAATCTGCGTGATTTGGACGGAAGGTTTGTGCAATATTGCCATAGTCTTTAGATTTTTGATCGGTATTACGGATCAATAAACCAATCGACGTTCCTGTAGTTTTACCCTCAAAAACCCCAGAAATAATTTCAACTTCATCAGGCTCTTTACGCTGAGTGGCAAATTTTGATGTGCCCGGCTTACGACGGTCTAAATCAAGTTGCAAATCAGCAGCCGACAATTCAATACCTGGTGGTACCCCATCGACAATTGCCATGAGGCCAACGCCATGAGATTCACCGCAAGTCGTTACACGGAACAGTTGCCCTATACTATTACCTGCCATGTTCAACGACTCCTTTATGCTTGAACAGATTGAATAAATAAATCACGGAATTGACGGCATTGCGCTGCTGTGAGTGCAAAGATACCTGTGCCGCCTTTTTGGAATTGCAACCAGTAGAAATCAACTGTATTGAAGTTTTGGCGCATTGCCCATTCTGAGTTGCCCACTTCAATCACAATTAAGCCATCTTCAGTTAAGTAATCTGCTGCTTGTGCTAACATTTTACGTACTAAATCTAAACCGTCTTGACCTGCTGCAAGGGCAAGTTCTGGTTCATGATGGAATTCATCTGGTAGATCTGCCATATCTTCAGCATCCACATATGGTGGATTCGATACGATTAAATCATATTGATTTTCGGCAGGAATCTTGGCAAACAAATCAGACTCCATTAAAGCCACTTGATATTGTTTGTTATGGTGTTCTGCATTAATCGATGCCACTTCTAAAGCATCTTTAGAAATGTCAGTTGCATCGACATCAGCATCAGGGAAGGCATAAGCTAAAGCAATTGCGATACAGCCTGAACCTGTACACATATCTAAAATACGCTGCGGCGTTTTTGGATTTGGGTTTTCTGGTAAGTTGTTAACCGCTTGACCCATTTGACCATTTTCACCTAAGCAATACGGTGCAAAACGGTTTTCAATCAGCTCTGCAATTGGTGAACGCGGAATGAGTACACGCTCGTCGACATAAAATGGCTTACCAAAGAAGTAAGATAAATTAAGTAGATACGAAGTTGGCACGCGTTCGTTAATACGACGTTCGAGCAGGCTTAAAAATTCAGCTTTTTCACTTGGGAGAAGTTTAGCATCTAGAATTTCAGCATCTGCATTCCAATCTAAAGACAAGGTTTGTAAAACCAAAGCAGAACTTTCTGCAAAATAATCTTCTGTACCTTGACCTAAATGCGCATCGTATTGACGTAATGCTGTGACACCAAAGCGAATACAATCACGAATAGTTACCAGTGTTTCAGCGGCTTCCTGCAAATGTTCAGGGCTAATTGTCGGTCGATCCACTTAAGGCGTCTCCAAGGTTAATTTTTTAAAACGCTCTATGATACCTTGTTTTTAGTGCTTTTTCGCCCATTTGCACAGAAAAAATCCATCCACAGCAGCTACATTTGACACTCTAGTTCAATGACTGTGGCTTAGATTTTTAATTTTACTGTTACTGGCTTGAGCTGTGTATTTTGATATAGCTTGATTTATGCTAAACATCGCCAAAATCAGTAAATGTTGTGGATTCAATCTTTTAATTCGCTATAGCATTTTCATGGATGTGCTTATGCAAAAATCGCGCAGTAAGCTTAAAAAAAGCGCTCTATGCTGAATATAGATCAACAATACAGTCATACAACAATGAAAGCACTTTTGAGCACTTGGAAAGTTTTTAACTCGCATTCCTTATGTGCTGCACAACATAGCAGCCTTGCTGATGCCCGAATGGATAGTTGTATTTTGTTTTAAATCCATACGTTTATTTTTAAAATCATCAGAGGTAGCAGCACATGAAAGTACACTATTTAACCCGAATCATGGATAAGAAATTCAGTTGAAAAAAAAGATGACTGAGTTGATAAGTGAGTTACGACACAAACCATTCAACCAGTCATCCTATGTTCGAGTTTACAACTTTATTCTGCACGATTGATGATTTTTTTAAAAAAAATGAAGCGGTCTATTGGCAGTATCTAAAACAAGAAAATCCTAAAGTCAGACAGCGCTCAGGTGTTCTATGCTTATCTGAAATTATCTTTATCGCAGTTTGGTATAAAAATTCTCAACTTCATCATTTCAAAGCCTTTTATAGCATGCTAAAGCGCTTTTACTCCAAGCTTTTTAAAGGATTACCATCCTATCAGCGGATCGTTTATTTGATCAACCAACATCAACTCGCACTTCAAGCATTACATATTTCTTTAGCTTCCAATGCTCAAACAACGTGTGCTTGGGTTGACTCTACAACTCTACCTGTATGTAAAAATCAGC
>NZ_PJRJ01000001.1 GCF_003711395.1 Acinetobacter sp. B51(2017) | reverse complement strand
TTATTGTAGTTATGTAGATATGTTCTATCTGTACTTTTATTGTTTGAAGCGTGACGGTGTGTGTCGTGTCAGTGGCAGTGGTTCTTGATTGTGATCAGATACTGAACAGGCGCCTTGCTGGCGGTAGGGTCCCGGATGTGGACAGCGATGCTTATTCGGACAGCGATGCTGACGCTGAGATCGACTCCGATTCTGACTCTGACTCTGACTCGGACAGCGACTCGGATTCTGACTCTGATAGCGACTCTGACTCTGACTCAGACAGCGATTCTGATTCTGATTCGGACAGCGACTCGGATTCGGACAGCGACTCGGATTCTGACAGCGATTCTGATATCATGCCAGACGTGATGATTGATGCTGTTGAAGGCGATAACTTAGTGACTGCGGCAGAAATTGCAGATGGCTTTGTCAACGTGAGTGGTTATTTAGTAGACTTACAAGACAATCAAAAAATTGAAAGTCTAAAAGTAACTATCGCAGGGAAAACTGTTGATGCTGTAGTTAATACTGATGGCACATGGACAGCACAAATTCCAGCAGAGACACTTGTACAAGGGCAACAACTGGTTAGCGTCGAATTAATCGTAAGTGATTTAAATGGCTTAAAACCTGTGATCGAGCAAACGCTTAGCTTTGATGTGGATACTCTTGCGCCAAATGCTCAGATCACTATTGATCCTGTGACAGAAGACAACATCCTCAACGCGAAAGAGCTTGAAGCTGAGACCGTAACCATTACAGGTCAAGTGACTGGCTTAGAAGATGGTGAAACAGCACAAAGCATCGAAGTCTTAGTGAATGGTGAAGTGGTTGAAGCGACCGTGACCCCAGAAGGTAAATGGACAGCGACCGTACCAACATCTGATCTGAATGAGGGTACCAACCCGATTGAAGTGAATACAGTTGTTGTTGACCCAGCAGGTAACACTGCAGATGTGACCTTCAATGACAACATTCATGTCGATAAGCAAGCGCCTGAAGCTGCGATCAGCATGGATGATGTGACAGAAGACAACATCCTCAACGCGAAAGAGCTTGAAGCTGAGACCGTAACCATTACAGGTCAAGTGACTGGCTTAGAAGATGGTGAAACAGCACAAAGCATCGAAGTCTTAGTGAATGGTGAAGTGGTTGAAGCGACCGTGACCCCAGAGGGTAAATGGACAGCGACCGTACCAACATCTGATCTGAATGAGGGTACCAACCCGATTGAAGTAAAAGCAGTTGTTGTTGACCCAGCAGGTAACACTGCGGATGTGACTTTTAATGACAACATTAATGTCGATACTCAAATTGCTTCTGCAGATGCACTACATACCATTACCGCAATTGAAGGGAATGACTTTGTTGTTCATGCGGATGAGTTAAGTGATGGTTATTTAAATATCAGTGGTCAAGTTGCCTTAACACAAGGAGATTTGATTTCAGACATTGAGTTGACCTTCAGCATTGCTGGTCAAACTTATACAGTGAAGCTTAATGCGGCTGATGATGACTTGACTGTAAACAGTGATGGTTCTTGGACTGCGAAGATTGCTAACAATTTAGTGGGCTTAGTGGATGGTTCTGCACAGCTCATCGCGACTGCTACCGTATATGATGTTTTAGGTAATACAGCACTAGTGCAGTCAAATACACAAACATTTGATATCTCAGTTGGTCTAGCTTTACCAGATGAGAACGCATTTGATACGACTTTAGAAAAAGATGTATCAGCTCCGATCAAAGTTGAATCATCACAATTCTTGAATCTACTCGCTATTGATGACTCAATGAACGAGGATATTCAGTACGGTACAGTATTCACTATTGGTGATGCTGAAAAGCCAGAGCAAAGCTCAGAATCAATTGGTGCTGTGACGGTATCGTTTAAGAGTGATTCGTTATTAACAGTGGCTAAAGCATACGGTGTCATTGTACAAAAACAAAACCCAGCGACAGGGGCGTGGGAAATCTTTATGTCTGCACCATTAGGTGGTGAAGGTGTAGTGGCATCCCTAGGTACGCAATATGCGCTTGGTGCAATTGATAATGGTACACATACATTAAGCTTCTATGGTTTACCTGAAGGTGAATACCGTATTAGTACTTATGCTGATGAAAGTGCGCTCACCAAGCTATTAACCGATATTGAGCTAGCGAATTTGGGTGCTGAAGGTACCTTACTCGGTTCGCAAAGCCAAGAAGCCTTGCTTGATACAGTATCTAAATTGTTAGGTGCAAATAGTCCGTCAACTCAAGGCTTAATTGACCTACTTGGTGGCGTACTTGGTGCAGTCAATGTGTTAACCAGCCCAGTTTCTGTATTGCTCAATGCATTACTCAACTTACCTGTCATCAATCAAGTGGTTGGTCTTGTTGATAAGCTGGTTGACAGTGTAGTTGCACCATTGGTGTCAAACACTTTGTCTTTACTTGAAAAGATGGAAGTGAATGTTGCACATGAAGAATATTTCTATGCACCAGGTTCTGTAAGTGCCAATGTATTAGAAAATGACTTTGCTGGTGCAGCAGGTTTGAAAGTGACGCATATTAGCAACCAGTTATTAGATGCTTCAAAAAATCAAAATATTGCGGTTGATCCAAGTGTCGAGACAGGCACTCAAATTGTAGGTAAACATGGTGTACTGACGATTTGGGCAAATGGCGAATACACTTATCAACTCAACCCGACAGTTACCCAAGTAGGTAAAACGGATGTATTTAGTTACACCGTAAGCAATGGTGATCAGGTTCAGGAAAATGTGACCTTAACCATTGATATTAATGGCGGGGAACAAAGCAGCATTGAGGCAGTAAATGATGCTGTAGATTTAACCTTGATGGTTGATCCAACCATTTCTGAACAAGCACTGGCAAGTAAGAGTATCGTCAACGTAGCATACGTGGGCTTAGGTAGCGTTTTAGACCTAGGTGCAGTCAAACCTGAAAACCGTTTTGAAGTGAATGTTGCAGCGGATACGAAGCGTGAGATTACCTTTAAGGCACAAACAGGTGGTGTACAACTGCTGGCAGACTTCGATCTATTTATTTATAAATGGAATGCTGAATTTAAGCAATATGAGCTATTTAGCCAAGAAGAAAGCTGGTTTGGTGCGGCACTGCTCGGTGGTGTATCTGATGAGTTAACTTATACCTTAGAAGAAGGTCAATATATTGCTTTATTAGAACCAACTCGTGGTGTCAACGTACTGTTTGGTTATACCTTAGAAACTACACAAGACTTGTTACTTGATTATGCCAACCCAATTTCAGTTGCAGGTCAGGCACAAGGCAATGTGATTACAGACTTGAACTTAGAGGAAGGTTCAGCCGACTACGTTCTAGACACCACGTATGTCATGATGGTCAATGGTCAAGTGGTACAAACTGATCAGTTCTCAGAATTGACTGTAATTGAAGGTAAATACGGTACTTTAACGATCGCTGCCAATGGTGACTACACCTATACCGCCTATAACACCAAAAACTTTAACTATGGTGATGTAGACAGTTTTGAGTACACCATTTTTGATCCAACTTTGGGAACCAGCAGCACTGCAAAACTCAACGTGACTTTGGACTATGTACCACCAAATCAAGACATTGATACTGTTGTTGCAGAATTAACCATTGAACCAGGTGTTACAGAATATCCGAAAGTCAATGTCGATAACCCAATTACCAATGGTGAAAATAAAACCACAGCATTTGGTGTGGCAGGTATTGGCTTAGGTAGTGTGGTTGATGCAAGTGTTATTGGCACTAACAAAGGCCTAAACATTAGCGTGAAGCAAGGTCAAATCGTGGATATGACCTTTAGTGCAACGGGTAGTTCAGTCGTAGGGTTAGGTAATGTATCTGACTTAGTTATCTACAAGAAAAACCCAACTACGGGTCAATATGAAATGTATCATGTGAATGAGAGTTTCTTAATTGTACCGTTGGCTGTATTAGGTATTCCATTGGGTGGTATTCACAATGACCCTGAAACAGTGACCTTTATGGAAGGTGAGTATGTGGCTTACCTGACTACAGGTGGGGTAAGTGTAGCAGGTGGCTCAACCTTAACAGCCGACAGCATGACCGTATATGACTACAACAAAGTCGACAAATACCAAGGTGGTATTAGCGATGAGCTTGGTCTGAGCCCAGAATTTGCAGTAACCACTGTAGACGGCCAAGACATGACACCGCAAGGCGTTACGGTTCAAGGTGACTATGGCACAATTACTGTTTATTCTGACGGCAGCTATACATATGTTGTTGATAATACAGCACTCCCACCAAACTACGGTAAAGTGGATACCTTTAGCTATATCACCAAGAACCTTGTGACGGGTGCAAGCGAAGTTGCCATTTTAAATGTGAAGTTGGGTACTGTAGATGCAAAAGCGGATACTGTAGATGCTGCAGGCAATACGTTGTATACCACAGCTGTGATGATCAATAAGGTCAATGACGAAGCTGTTATATTTGACAAGTCTAGTGACATTACAGCCAATAAAAATGCAATTGGTGCAACTAACTCTAGTGGCGTCAAAATTACAGAAACCTTCAATATTCTAGCAAGTGATACAACTGCGAAGAGTATTGAACTTAGCTTGCAAACTTTAACTGAGATTTCAGGTTATAACGTCAAAGTCACTTACTCGATTATTCGTGTAAAAGATGCATTGGGTAACACCATCAATGAAGTTGTAAAACAAGCGACAGTGACGGGTGAAACCACAGCAATTGCAACGGCAGAGTTACATAATTTGGCTGCAGGTCAGTACCAAGTGGTATTAGAAGTACCAGGTCGTACATGGACACGTCAAAGCTACGGTTATGACATTAAAGTCAAAGAAGCATATGTTGATCAATGGGATACCGATCTAACGGAAAACTATATTGAGCATCAAGTTCAAGGTAACTTCTTAGACAATGATATGTTGATGGAAGACCTACTGGCACAAACTGTGGTTCAGTTTGGTCATAAAGTCTTAAGTCTTGATCCTGCAAAAATTGCGCAAGAAATTGTGGTATTGGGTCAGTACGGTAGTTTAACTGTGCGTGGTGATGGTAGCTATACCTATACACCAAATGGTAAAGGGGGTGGTAAAGACATCTTTGTCTATAACATCGTATCGCCAACGGGTGAGTCAGATACTGCTACTATTGAAATCAATGTGGGCAAAAATGTCATGGGTTCATCAAAGGCAGATATCGTAGAAAGTGGTTCAGCCAATGATATCTTTACGATGGGCGAAGGTAGCGATACCGTCATCTTTGACTTATTGGATCGTAAAGATGCAGTAGGTGGTAACGGCTTAGATGTATGGCAAGACTTTGAAGTGGGCGCAGATGGTGATCAGGTGGATGTTTCGGCATTGCTTGAGCAATACAACTCGACCTTAAATTTAGCCAACTTTATTTCTGTGACTCAGCAAGGTAAAGACACCGTGATTTCGATTGACCGTGACGGTAAACAATTTGAAGCAGACGGCAGTGTGAAGCAAGATCAATTTACTGATACTCAGTTATTAATCCTGAAAGACACAGCAGTCAGTCTAGATGAGTTACTGGCCAACAATCAGATCCTTTACTAAGACCTATGTCAAGGAGGCAGTATTCTGCTTCCTTGCTTAACTTTAACTTTCAAAATAGAGCGAGAATCTCAAATGAAAAATATGTTACTAGGTCTAGGTTTAGCCTGTATCAGTGTTGTGAGCTATGCTGAAGTACCCCAGCAATTACATGGTCGTTATGCCTTAGATTGCCAAATGGAGAAAGCCGCTGAGTTGTCTTATATCGTGGGCGATAAAACCTTAGTGCGTTTAGTTGAAGGTTTAGTCACACCGCATGTGTCTGTACCTAAAGACTTACGCCAAGTACCTGCTGCTTATCAAAAACTGCAAGTACAAAGCTATGGCAAAGATCAAGTGAGCTTTTATGCATTTCAACAGCAGCATTATGCTTTTGTTGAATCAAAACGTTTCTTTAGCTTTTTAAGACCCGACAACAAAGTGTTATTACAACAATGTTTATAAAGTTATAAGCGTTGTGAAAAAAAGCGATTTTCTAAGGAAAGTCGCTTTTTTTTGGTTAAAATAGCCGATAAAGATGCTTTAAGATCCGTATTATGTTTACTTTAGCCGCGTCAGTACGCTATGAAGAAGAGATTAAAAAAAGTCGTTTTGAAGCGATTGCTGTACCTGTCGAAAATGAGCAGGATGTGAAAGCGTTTTTAGACGCGGTCAAAGATCCAAGTACCACGCATCAATGCTGGGCATGGAAAATAGGCGTGAATGTGCGTTTTAATGATGATGGTGAACCTTCTGGCACCGCAGGTCGTCCAATTTTAGCCACGATTGAGGGCAATGATTTAACCAATGTCTTGGTGTTGGTGAATCGTTGGTATGGGGGCATAAAACTTGGCACAGGTGGCTTGGTTCGTGCTTATGGGGGCTCGGCAGGGCAATGTTTGCTACAAGCAGAAAAAATTGAGCTGATTGAAAAAAAGCAGATTGAGTTTGCTTGCCAATTTAATGAATGGGCAATTTTGCAATATGAGCTGAAACAACAGCAGATTGAATATCAAGAAGATTACACAGCAACTGGGGTACAGATTAATGCACGTCTACAAGTGCATCAAATTGAGCCGTTAAAAATCAAACTGCAAGATGTTACGCGTGGTCGCGAAGCCATCAAAATCATTGAGGATGCGACAGATGACTGAATTGGATCCTTTACTGAAATACCGTGAGCAACATAAACAGCGCCTGAATTATATGCCATGGTTATATTATTCCTTAAAGCCTAAACATCGTGCTTGGGCTGAAGCGTGGCAGCAAGAATACCAAGACTATTTAATGCAAATGGAAACGGTGCAGATTGGTAAAAACTGTTTTATCTCACCGCTCGCACATATTTTTGCTGAACGTGGTCGTGACATTGTGATTGGTGACAATACTTTTATTGCCGCAGATTGTACTTTGCATGGACCATTAGAGATTGGCAATGAAGTCGCCATTAATCATCACTGTATTTTAGATGGTGGTCGGGTTGGAATTAAGCTGCATGACCAAGTACGTATTGCTGCTTATTGTCATTTGTATGCCTTTGATCATGGCATGGACTTAGATATGCCGATTTATCAGCAAGCAGTACGCTCACAAGGCATTGAAATTGGTCGCGATGTTTGGCTTGGGGCACATGTCGGCATTAAAGATGGCGTAAAAATTGCTGATCAAGCGATTGTGGGCATGAACAGTATGGTCACCAAAGATATTGGTGCGCGTGAAATTGTGGCAGGCAACCCAGCACGTTTGCTTCGTTATCGTGAATAAAGTGCCACAGCCAAATAAAATATGCTAAGTTAAGGACAATAACCATAAAACACCCGCCACAAAAACATGCGAAGAGAGGCGAATATGAAACGAGTTATTGCTTGTATTGATTCATCACCCTGCATCAATGCCTTAGCTGATGCTGCAGCTTGGGTTGCCAAGCAAACGGGTCGTGAACTGGTCTTATTACAAGTTCTTGATTATTACCCCGCCAGTTATCATTTAGGTGAAATTAGTGGCGTCATTGGCTTTGAAAGCAATGCCATGTTACTCAAAGAGTTGGCGGAGCTTGAAGAAAAGCAAAGCGAATTGGCACTCAGTTATAGCAATAATTTACTGAAGCATATTTCTGATTTAATTGCGTTTAAACATGGGATTAAAACCACGCATATTCAAGAAAAAGGAGATTTCTTAGAGCAAAGCTTTAACGTGCTGCGCGAAGATGATTTCGTTTTAATTGGACGCGTGGGTGAACGTGCTGCAGAAAAAAATAAAATCTTAGGTGGCAATGTCGAAAACTTTATTCGTGGCGCACGTTGTGCGGTGATGACAGTGGGCGAAACTTTTAAGCCACCCACACGCTTTATTTTTGCTTATGAATATTCGCCAACCTGTTTACAAATGATGAAGCGCGTGGCAGAGAGTGATCTACTACGCACCTTACAATGTCATTTACTCTATGTCGGAGATCATCCTGAGATATTAACTGAACCAAGTAATTATTTACGCGAAAAAGGCTTAGATGTGGTGGTGGAATATCGTTATGGCGATGTTTCGGAAAATATTTTAGCTTATCAACAACAACATGGCATTCAACTGATTTTACTGGGGGCTTTTAGTCACAGTAAAATTCATCAATTTTTCTTAGGTAGTATTACCACCAGTATTTTTAGAAATAGTAAAGTCCCATTGCTCGTGGTGAAATAAACTGCTATAACTTAAAATTAGGGAAAAATATATCCCAAAGTTATCCGCATTAATTGTGGATAACTTCGTGGATAATATTATTAAGCTAATGAAAAATATAATAAAAAAGTAAAAGGTTAATTTTTAATCTTATTTGACAATAGCTAAAGCAAAACCGTCATGGCCTTTAGAGCCAACTGTTTGTAGCGCCGTGCAAGACAGGATTTTAGGATGATTTTGCATCAAGCTAAACATATCCCGTAAGCCTTCAATACTTGGTTTTTTATTATTTTCATCTAATAAAGCACCGGCACGAATCACGTTATCTAAGAAAATCACGGTACCTGAATGTGAGCGCGCGAGGCATAGCTCTAAATATTCAGGATAACTTTGTTTGTCGGCATCAATAAAGATAAAGTCAAAGGCTTCGGTGTCTTCAGGCAGTGCACGTAAAATATCGGCTGCGCGACCGCATTTGAGTTCAACTGTAGGTTTTAAGTTGGCACGATCAATGTTTTCTTGACCCATTGCGGCATGCGTATCACGACCTTCCATGGTTAAGATGTAACCATCTTCAGGTAATGCGCGTGCTAACCAAACTGTGCTATACGCTGCAAAGGTCCCCAATTCTAACACGCGTTTGCAGTTGTTCATTTGAATGAGCATTTGCAATAACATGCCTTGATTGGCTGCCACAGCTAAGTGATCTGGAAAACCATGTGCCGCAGTATTTTCTAGGGTTTGGGTTAAAATAGGATCTTCAGGAATTAAATGTGATTCGATATATTGGTCGAGTTCGGTCCACATTTGTTGCATAGTCAGGGTCATCTTACAAATAATGCATGCATTTTAAACTTTTCCCTCTAGAGTGCAATTTTTAACAAGATATTTGCCTAAATCTTAGTCAATAAAAAAGAGGTCCGTAGACCTCTATTTAAAAATCACTATTGTAATTACACATCGAACTACGTCGGCTTAAATCTGGCCCCCACGTGCGGAAACCTTGGGTATCAATATGAATTTGCCCAGAAGCATATAGACCTAAGCCCATGTTAAAACTTTGACCATGTTGGCTCCAGAACTGGCATAGCTTAAATTTAGTCGCTTCAATAAAGGCATAATCTTCGGCGCGTGGATATTGTGGACCAATTCTAAAATCGATAGCAGAGTTAAATAAATGCCGTGATGAGTTGGCCCCACCTGCACATTTATTTAAGGGTAAATCACGGTACACCGAAGTGACTTCAAAATCGGTTAAGACTTTAGCGGCAACTAAGTATTTAAACACACGTAAGGTTGGAATTTGGTTATTCCACAATTCACGCGTAGGCACCATATATTCTGAACGGCCACATTTTTGCCAATCGCGCGCAGTACGTAACAGTTCATGCATCGGAATAATATTGCCGACCTGATTGCGCTGTAAAAATTGATCATAATCACGCGCTAAGCCGAGGTTATAGCTGACACTACTCCAATGATGATAGGAGTTTGGAATCACTTTAGGGGGGATAGGACGCTCGATAATAATTTTTTCGCGCGGAATATAAATGCGTTTTCCATCAGCAGTAGTCATGCCTTTTTGAGGACTAGAACTACAGCCAATAACAACAAAAGGCACAATAGCGACCGCCAGTGCAGCCTTAATCAAATGCTTCATTCGGCTATTTTAATGATCATGAGTGTGGGCTTAAGTGTAATGCAAATTAAAGTGTAACAGCGCAAGTAATTGCAATGAAATGTGTAGTTTGCGTATAAAAAAAGACCAGATTAACTGGTCTTTTTTACACAATACTTATTTTTCTAAATATTGTAATTTATCGGTTTTACCGTTCCATTCTTCACGGTCTTCTGGTTGATCACCAATTTGCGTGATATTTGGCCAAGTTTGTGATAATTCAGCATTTAGCTCAATAAACACTTCTTGACCTTCTGGCAACTCATCTTCAGAGAAAATGGCATTGGCAGGGCATTCTGGTTCACACAATGCGCAGTCGATACATTCGTCTGGGTTAATAACCAAGAAGTTTGGACCTTCGTAGAAACAGTCAACAGGACAAACTTCAACGCAGTCTTGATATTTACATTTAATACAGTTTTCAGTGACAACAAAGGTCATGGCGACAGCTACCTAAAATATGCTTCGAATAACTAAGCTGTATTTTAGGCAAAAAAGCCCTGAACTAACAATTCCTTTTATTGATATTTGTTATATATACGACTGCTTAGATCAATAAAAGCAAAAAACTGCTGAAAAAAACCACAAAAAAGGCCATCTAGAGATGACCTTTTGTAAAATGCTTGAATTTAAATGAGAATTACTCTGATTTAAGTAGGGCTTTTAAAGCATACAGTTGCTCAAGCGCTTGGCGTGGCGTTAAATCATCCACCTCAATTTGGCTTAACGCAGCGAGTGTTGCCGATGGTTTTACGACCTCAACCACACGTTCCACTTCACGCTCAATTACTTGAGTGCTGCTAAACAAGTCCGCTTGTGGCAATACGGTACGATGCTTTTGCTGCTGTTTTTCCAGTAAGCCCAAACGCTTTTGTGCATCAATGATTACATGCTGTGGAATACCGGCCAGCTTCGCCACCTGTAAACCATGACTTTGACTGGCAGGCCCGTGCTGGACTTTATGTAATAAAATCAAGTTGCCATTCAGCTCTTTGGCAGTCACATGATAATTATCAATGCCAGATTCTTGCCCTAATTCTGTTAACTCAAAATAATGCGTGGCAAATAAGCATAAACATTGAATACGTTTAGTAAGATCTAACACACACGCCCACGCTAGCGATAAACCATCATAGGTACTGGTGCCGCGACCTACTTCATCCATCAACACTAAAGATTGGTTGGTGGCATGATGCAAAATTTGCGAAGTTTCGGTCATTTCCACCATAAAGGTAGATTTACCGGTTGATAAATCATCGGCTGAACCAATACGGGTAAAGATACGGTCAATCGGGCCTAAAGTTGCTGCTTGTGCCGGTACATAACAGCCGCAATAGGCGAGCAGTGCAATTAATGCCGTTTGTCGCATAAAGGTCGATTTACCGCCCATATTCGGGCCAGTAATAATGGCCATACGATGTTGCTCATCAAGACTGGTATTGTTTGGGGTAAATGCGGCTTTGCTTAGGGCTTCGACCACAGGATGACGACCGGCAATAATATTTACCCCAACTTCTGGGGAAAATTCAGGACGAGACCAATTGCGTAAACGCGCTTGATGGGCGAAGTTACTGATTAAATCGAGCTGTGCGATGGCGCTGCTCATTATTTGTAAATTGCCGATATCAGCACGTAAATTTTCTAGCAAGGCTTCAAACAACATTTTTTCACGGGCTAGGGCGCGTGATTCACTCGATAAAACTTTATCTTCAAAGGCTTTTAACTCAGGCGTGATATAACGTTCAGCATTTTTAAGGGTTTGACGGCGAATATAATGTTCGGGTGCTTGTTCGGCTTGGGCACGGGTCAATTCAATATAATAGCCACTGACGCGGTTATAACCGATCTTGAGGGTATTAATGCCCGTGTTTTGGCGCTCTTGAATTTCAAGGTTAATTAAGAATTGTCCAGCATGATCGCGAATTTGGCGTAGTTCATCGAGTTCTGCATCAAAGCCTTCGGCAATTACATTACCGTCACGCAGTAATACTGGCGGATTTTCAACGATGGCAGCCATTAAATGTTGATGCAAACCATTAAAATCACCCAATTCCTGATTGAGCTGTGCAATCAGATCAGAACGCTGACTTAAACTTAAAATGCTTTGACGTAATTCTGGAATTTGTGCACAGGCTTGACGCAGTTGTACCAAATCACGCGGACGTGCTGTACCTAAAGCGACACGGCTTAACACACGTTCAATGTCGCCAATGTCTTTGAGCAGCAAACGCATTGGCGCTTCAAAATAACCATCGACACAGGCTTGGATCGCGTCTAAACGTGCGTCTAAGATTTTGGTATCACGCATCGGTTGCATCAATGTACGATGTAATAAACGCGCGCCCATGGCTGTTTGGCAGTCATTGACCAAATCAAACAGAGACGTGCCATGCTCAAATAAAGGCTCAACCAATTCTAAATTGCGCCGTGTGACTGGATCTAAGGCAATAAAATCAGAACTTTGTTCCAATTGAATACTGCGAATATGCGGTAGCGCGGTTTTTTGGGTGTCTTTGGCATAATAAATTAAGGCTGCCGCTGCCGCTTTGGCCAGTGGTAAATGGTCAATGCCAAAGCCAGAGAGCGTACTTACCGCAAACTGATCACATAAGGTTTTTTGCGCATTATTTAAATTAAAATCCACATTGGGGCGCTTAGAGATTGGACATTCCAACTGTTTTTTTAAGCTTTCTAGTAACTCAAGATCAGCAAAGTCTTCATCTACGACAATTTCACTTGGCATTAAACGCGCCAATTCAATCGCTAAATGTTCAGGCTTAAACTCAAGCTGTTGAACTTTAAAAATACCGGCACTTAAATCAAGTAGGGCAATACCCACTTGTTTTTGTTGTAAACATAGCGCGACTAAGTTAGAGGATTGATGGCTATTGAGCAGTGCATCATCGGTTAAGGTGCCGGGGGTTAAAATACGCACCACTTGACGATCGACAGGGCCTTTGCCTGTGACTTCACCGACTTGCTCACAAATCGCCACCGTCACGCCTTTTTTAACTAAGCGTGCTAAATAACCTTCTGCTGAATGATAGGGCACGCCTGCCATAGGAATGGGATCGCCATTGACCTTACCACGATGAGTTAAGGTAATGCCTAACAGTTTGGCGGCTCGTTGTGCATCTTCAAAAAATAGCTCATAAAAGTCGCCCATGCGATAAAACAGCAACGAATCTTGGTGTTGCAGTTTGACCTTAAAATATTGCTGCATCATCGGGGTAAGGGTAGATAAATTGGCAATTGCTGCTGCGCTGGAGCTACTCATAGATCAAAAAGCCTTATTCATAAAAGGTCATAACAGAATGGCCTAGTTTAGCAAAAATTAAAAACTGCGGAAAATGAATACTGCTGGGGCTAGTGTGACTGATTTATAACGAAGGCAATAGCAAAAATCGTTATACTAGAGTGCTCTCGATAGGTGGATTTTTATGACCCAGCAGATGCTTTGGCTGATTGACATCGCTTTAATTGCACAAGATACAGCGCTATTTAGCCCGCCCTTGGCTGTTTTACAACAGATGCAGATTGGAGATAGCATTGCGATCAAACATCTGCCCACTACGTCTAAGTCTAGCAGCATACCTGAGCTTCACATTCAGGCTCGCGGTCATATTCAAAACAAAACACAACAGCAGATTTGTATTGTATGGCAAGAAAATTTTGCCCCTAAAACATGGCAGTATTTTGTGCATCAAGCTAAGATCTGGGCGGTACCAGCCACGCATTGGATGAATCAAGCCTTAATTGACTTTGTTGTGCATGATCGTGCGCAAGAGACAGCCACATTTTTACAGTCTGCCTATTGGCAACAGCCCAAGCTTGATTTGCGCTTTGCTTGGACCGAATTTTATCAAGCCTTGGCCAAGGCTTTATTGGCATATCAACAGCAGCGCCAGCCCTTAGTGAACTTTGTGCTGCAGTTGGCACAGCGCTATCAACTGAATTATTTATTGGCTAAAGATTTAAGCGATATTTGTCCATTTACCGTATTGGGCATGTTTAATCGTGGTATGAATAGCCAAAAACGCCATGCCATTGCCCAAGATCTTGCCGACTTTTTAAAAATTAACTTAGCTGCACCGCAAAACTTTGATGGCATTCCAATTTTAAATAATCAAAGTTCGTGTTTCTTTGCTGTCAATCAGCGCAATTATGTGCCTGCCGTGCAACAACTATGGCAATTTTTTGCTACTGCACTTAGCTATGCCGAGCAGCCAACAGATGAACATGCTCAACAATTTATGCAACACTATGATCAAGTCAGCCAACAACATGCTGTAGGTTGGAATCTGAGTATGGGCTTATTTTGGTTAGCTCCTGAAAGTTTTGTCAGCTTAGACAGTCAGTCGCAGCAATATATTCAAGAAGATTTGCAATTTTCTATCGCCAAACAAGGCGCCAAAGGTCGCTGTTGTGGTCAGAATTATTTAGATTTATTGTTCGAGTTACAGCATCATTTTCAAACCCCTTACAGTTTGCCGCGTAACTTCCCAGAATTGGCTTTATATGCTTGGGAACAATTAGGCGGCTTAAAAAGTTTGGCCAATGATAATGATCAAGACTTAAGCGATGTGGAGATGGCTTTGCAAGATGTACCTGTGGCCAGTTATGGGCTGCAACAAATTATCGATGACGGTTGTTTTTTAAGTCTAGACACGTTGCAACAATTACAACAGCGCGTTTTAAATAAAAAGAACCTAGTGTTACAAGGCGCAAGTGGTACAGGTAAAACGTGGTTAGCCAAACGATTAGCCTATACGGTGGTTGGACATCAAGCCGCAGGGCATGTTTGTGTGATGCAATTTCATGCCAATACCAGTTATGAAGATTTTATTCGGGGTTGGCGGCCAGTGCCCAATGCCCAAGGGCAGACCCAGTTGCAACTGGTCGATGGCCCTTTCTTACAACTGATTCAAAAAGCACAACAGTTTCCCAATGACCGTTTTGTCATGGTGATTGAAGAGATGAATCGCGGTCAAACTGCGCAAATCTTTGGTGAGATGCTGACCTTATTAGAAAGCTCCAAGCGTCATCCGCGAGAGGCTTTAAGCCTGACCTATGCCAAAGCAGATGAAAAAGTGTATATCCCAGATAATCTGTATGTAATTGCCAGCATGAACAGTGCGGACCGTAGTCTAGCACCTTTAGATGTGGCGTTAAGACGCCGCTTTGCCTTTGCAACGCTTAGCCCAAGCTTTAATGATGCATGGTTTGACTATAGTGCAGCCTATGGCTTAAGCCTGACTTTGCTTCAACATATTCAAAGCAGCATACAGCAATTAAACCAAGAGATCGCCGAACATCCGTATTTAGGCAAAGCCTTAATGATTGGGCAAAGCTATTTTACTCCGCGTCATCAGATACAGGAGCCATATAGCTGGTATCAAGATATTATCGAAAGTGAGATTTTACCTTTGCTAGAGCACTACTACAGCGATGACACCGCTCAGTTTGAGGCATGGCAAATGCGACTTTTAGATGTGCCACGATGAATTGCTATGCTGGTATTCCTATTGCCAATATTTGGCTGTTGATGTTATATGCCTCGGATTTGAATTTGAGTCATACCCGCCAAGCCGTCGCCATTTTAGATAACCCAACCTCGACATCGCCCTTAGTCGCGTGGTTTGTTGACTTGCTTGAACACTATTTACAGGCGCCGCAACATGCGTATCTGCCGCAGCATCAAGCCTTGAGCCATATTCGTGGTAAGGTCGACTTAGGCCAGAGCTATTTGCGCCAAAGTATGCAACAGGGCAAGGTGTATTGCCATTATGCAGACTTAGGTTTTAATCATCAGCAACATCAATATCTGAGTTGGGCACTACACAGCATGCTCAAAGATCGCCATGAAAAGGCCTTGACGATGCGATTATTACGCTGTCAACGTCAGTTACACCAGCTAGGGGTGACGTTGCCAGTGAGGGCGCCAGATGCTGTATTGCAGTTGAGTATACTGGGTGTAGAGCAGCCGCAATTGCAGCAAATTTTAGTGCTGGCGAAATTGCTACTTGAGCGCAAGATGCCCTCGACCACAGCAGGCCGGCAGCGCTTACAACAACCCAAGAAGGATGATGTACATTGGTTGCGTCGCTTGTTTGAAAAAGCGATGGCAGGATTTTATAAAAAATACTTACCTAAGACTTGGCAAATCTGGTATGGGGCAGTGCTGAAATGGCCATCTGATGCTCAGCATGAGGCATTACCACAAATGAAAAGTGACTTAATTTTGCAGCATCAGGATGGGCGCTGTATTTTAATGGACACTAAATTTACCCAAATTTTGCAGCGCGGCTATTATAAAAATGCTGAATTATTTAAAAGTCAGCATATTTATCAGTTATATACTTATTTGCGTTCCCAAGAATATGTGGGTAGTCGTTTTCAATTTACGCAAGGTATTTTGTTATATCCGAGTGTAGGGGCGGTGATTCAAGCAGATGTGCAAATACAGCATTATCCAATTGGATTTTACAGCGTTGATTTGAGCCAAAGCGCTCGCCAAATTGAACAACAATTACTCGGCTTTATAAACGCAGTAACGCATACTGATTGCGACCATACTTCTTCGCCTGATATAAAGCTTGATCGGCTTGCATAATTAAATCTGACAATTGATGATGACGCTGTGGAATGGTACTAATCACGCCAATACTGACGGTAATATTGTCACTAATTAAACTATTGGGGTGAGGTAGTGCTAAGTCATTGACACATTGTAATAGCTTGTCCGCAACTTTTTGTGCTTGTTGGGCATCAGTCATGGGAAAAATGAGCATAAATTCTTCACCTCCATAACGTGCTGCTAATTCATTACCGCGTGAGGTGATTTGTTTGAGCACTGTCGCAATTGCCTTTAAGCAGTTATCTCCTGCTACATGACCAAAGCTGTCGTTATAATGTTTAAAATAATCAATATCGATCATCATCACAGTCAAAGATTGTTGATAGCGTAAGGCGTTAAACCATTCTCGCGTCAGCACTTCTTCTAAATAACGTCGATTCGCCAGATCAGTTAAAGCATCTTGACGTGACAAAGACTCTAATAGTTCTGCTTGCTGACTTAATTTTTTTTGATTGAGTTCGATAATACAGTTTTGTAAATAGTTTTCACGATGCTGGCGGTCAATCGCGTAGGCCAAAGCCATGCCTAAAAAACTACTGAAGGTATAGGTGCGGTTAAACAATACCCAGTCAATGTTATAGTCGAGCAATAAACTGACCAACATCGCTAATAAACCACCAGACCAACCTGCAATAAAAGCGGTATAAAAACGTAAGCCAACAAAACCATAAATAATCACCACCGCATACATCATGGCCACATGAAATAACGCATTACTTTGTACAGGACCAATGACGGTAATCATTAAAAAAGTCAGTGCCACCGCCATCATAGAGCCAATACCGACATAGATATCAAACCAGTGGCTCAACTTTTTAATAAATGACAATACCCAAGCGATAAAAATAATAATACCGACCCATGTGTAGTAATACATCCAAGTAATACCCACTTCATGGCCAAGACTAATTTTATAAATACCAAAGGTTAAAAAACCATATAAGGCCAAAATAATGGGGGCACGGTAGCGAAACTCGCGTGCAGCTTCGCGGCAATAATGACGACGATATAATGCCTCTATATGCCAAGGAAAATGCACCAAATTTAAGCCATGCTGAATCAACTTCTGAATTTGGTGATAAGTAAACTGAGTTGAGCCCGGTAATTTCATAACCCAAACTCAAAATTAGAAAAATTAAGCAGCATATCCATGATTGTTATTGGTCTAAAAAGGCAATGAAAGATGCGGTATTAGCACTTGCAAAATATACAAATTGTTGTAGATTGATGTGCAATATATACGATATTTGCTTTTAATAATAGTAGCTTACGTTAACCAAAGCAGAATTAGAGTAAAAAATAGACTTAGATTGCAAATTTTTAATAAGCTGTGATTTGTGTCGCTTTTTGCATGTGTCATGCTTTAATTTACTATGAATTTAAAGTGAATAATCTTATAAAAATACAGTGTAAATGCCAAAAAATGACTCAAAAACCAATACCTCGGGGAATGAAATGAGTACAAAATACAATGATGAACTGCAAATCACACCACATAACGCGTGGTCACAAAAATTTTGGGACGATTTAATTCCATTTAAAGACCGTATTAGTCAGCACCCATTTTTTATCAATATGGCAAAGGGTCGTTTAACTTTAGAAAGTTTTCGCTATGCTTTACTCAATTTTTATCCTTTGGTCGCACATTTTCCGTCTTATATGTCTTTAGCTTTAGCCAAAGCCACCAATTTCTCTGAGCCTGGGGTCAATGAAGCACGCGATTGGCTGATTCAAAATATTAAAGTTGAAGAGCGTCATTTGAATTGGTACCGTGATTGGGCGGCAGGCTTTGGTTTAACCGTAGAAGAGTTAGACAATGTCAAGCCCAATGCAGCTATGAACGCCGTGAACCATTTTTTGTGGAGCAATAATACCCGCGGTAATTTGGCCGAAGCTTTAGCTGCCACCAATTTAGCCATTGAATGGGCGACAGGTGACTGGAGCAGCCGTGTCTATCAAGGCATTCAGACTTATGCCGATCATCCTGAAATTAATATTAATAAACGCACCATTGCGTGGTTACGTGCGCATGCGCATTATGATGATTTACATCCTTATGAAGCGATGGAGCTAATTAAACGTTTGGCGAATCATAATGTCGAGATGCAGCAACAAGCTTTTGCAGCGGTCAAAGAAGGTTTAGCTTATTACGAATTGGCACTTGATGAATGTCAGCGCGTTCACGAGCAAAGCTTAAAAAAACAAGCGCAGGCTGAGTTGGCTTAATTAGAGCGAAGCTTGAAGCCGCAAAAAAGCCGAAGTGACTGACTTCGGCTTTTTGTATTTAAGGTTTATATAAGCCTTTTTCAGCTAAATGCAGGCGTAAAATACGGCGTAGTTCTAATACTGCTTCGGGCGTTTCTTGAATAGAGTGGCTGCCACGAATCACTTTTTCCGAACGCGCATTCGCTAAATGGGCACTTTGATAGGGTACGACATCATCATTGATTTTAAGTGGATCATCTAAACCCGTGTTATTACCAATGATGCTATGGAAGGGCAGCCCAGCACGAGGCTGAATATCTTGGGTCAGTTGAATAAATTTAGAACGATGACTTAAATCACTTGGGCCATTTTGAATCAAACTATGATCAATATGTTTCCACAATTCTTTTAAACTCGGATCTTCATCTAATAGTGCATCCCCAATTGCAGTTAAGAACGCACCTGGTAATTTAATAATTTTACGTGCGGCTTTGGTAAACCAACGGTCAGCGAAATCCGTACCACGATGCGGTGAGGCTAAGAAAATAGCACGTTCAATATTGGGAATAGATTTCATCAACATACGTTGCCGTACAATAGGTAAATTACGATATTGATTGAGCTGACGTGAGTTCATCAAGGCCAAAGTCTGTTGGGTAATGTCAGCGTCGCTGACCAAAAGTCGTGAAATAATGCCACCCATACTATGCCCGACCAATACCGCTCCATTTTTAGCAGCGGCTTGCGCATGGACTTGGGCAAAGGCTTGGTTTAATAGGGCATAAATCTGAAAACGACTTTCAATAATCGGCATATTGGTGGAATAGAACACTTGCCAAACTTGATAATGTTCACGTAATACGGGATCACCCATCATATCATTGGTTAAACGCACCCATGCTTCAGGGCTGCTGGCTAAGCCATGTACCAAAATAATGACTTTTTTGTTTGGGTTATAAGGCTCAAGCATATATAAATGCGGCATGGTCAGGCGATCATCACGATCAATCAAACTTAAATAAGCCGATTTACCCAAATTATTTTGTGCCAACCATAAACCATAAGGTGCAGAAAAGTTAGCGGCCAATGGGTAGGTTTTACGGTCAACTTTAACACTGTCATATTGATAAGGATCAAAGGCAGACAGCTCAAAATCACTATGATTTAAAATACGCTCTACGGATTGTGTGCCTTTGGGCTGCGCGGTGATGGTGGCAGCTAAATAACGCGCTGCATGAATATTTGGATTGACACCATTTTTGTAGGCATAACGCAAGGGATCAACAATATACGGTGTTGGGCGTTCTGCTCGATTTTCTGGTAAAACCACAGCAAATTCAGAACCAAAACCATCGCGACGGGTGATAGAACGTAAGCCCGAGAAATTTAAATTATAAGTTGAAATCAACTGTTCAATGGGCTGGTTCTTGAGTTCAGGATAGGCATCAAAATTTAAATGATAACGGCTTTGTCCGACTTGAATGGTACTCGGGACGTGAGTAGGTTTATGGCGCAGCGCATATACGCTGATCATTTTGGCAATCGATTGATTATAAAAATCACGAATTTGTACTTGGCGGTTATCAAAAATACGATCTTCTGGGGCACGCTTGCTTTGGAACATATAGGCGTAGCTATAGCGTAGACTTTTATCCAGCATCGTAAGTTGTTGGTCAAGACAATGCTGCTGTGCCAACTGTTTTTGTTGTTGTTTATCTTTGGATTGTACACTGTTAATGATACCGCTTTTACATTCAGTAGATTTATCTAACTCTATGGCTTTGGCTAAATAAATTTCACTGGCGGTCGAGAACAGCTGTTCATCTTGAATTTGTGGAATCTCTTGCAATTCCGATACGCATTGCTCTGGCATGTTGCTACAGGTTTTGGCTTCACGACCCGTCATGGATAAGACATTTAAACTGGCTTCACTGAGCTGATTGCGTGTTAAAATACTGTCACGCTCATTGGCAATGGTGACATTTAATGCTTGACTCTTGACGCTGACCACCTGGCAACCAGACAGCAACAGCGTACTTGCAATACTGAGCAAGAGAAATTTATTCATGTCATGCTGCAAAATGGAAAAATAATTTTGATGATACGTGATCTTTAAGCTTAATCGCAGCTAAAATCATAAAAAAAAGACCGCATTAGGCGGTCTTTTTGCAAAAAATTACATTTATTTATTCATCACTTGCCAAACATTCCAGCGACCTTGCTTTTCAATTTCTTGAATTAAGCGATCGGCAACTGCTGCTTCTTGCGGATATTTGACTTTATAGTTTTTTAAGGTTTGCACGGCATTTTTCTTTTGTTCCATGGCAATATAATTATTTGCCGCAGAAAGATAAGCCTCTTGTACACCTGCTTGCATGGCTTTGTCTAAATACGGAATCGCTTCTCGTTGACCGCCACCTTCAGATAAGGCAAAACCAAACCAGAAATTCACTTCTGGATCATTTGGATTCATCTTTAAAATCTTTTGTGCATAGTTTAAAGATTTGGTGGTATACACCGAGCCTAAATCAAGGTTACGTCCCATCACACTGGCTTTAAATGCACGCAATAATACGTCAAATGAGGCATTTGGCGCAGCAGCTAAGGTGTCGAGTTGAGCGCTGACTTGCTTGAGTTTATATTCAAAACCACGACGTTCTTTACGGTCGCTAAAGCGCGGTGGATAATGACGCGCTTTACCTTCCACCATATTTAAAAAGTCATCGATGTCGGTAATATCAATCTGATTGCTACCTGCCAAGGCAGCATAACTCATATTGCGCTGACTGCTATTTACAGTTGGAATAATCAGCTTGTTGCTGTCTAAAGTCAATTTGCGACTTGGATCATCTTGACGATTCACCACCATTTTGGTCACGGGTTGCTTGGCCGCAGCAATGAGTGCTAGTTCAAAGGCAGAAGGTTGTTCATAATTGAGAGGATTCAGCGGGTAAAAAGGCGCAGAAAGTTCAGGTTCTGCAAAAACGATAGTATTGCCGTTAGAATTATTTTTGCTTGCTGTACTTGCGCAGCCAACAAGAAGTGAGGCTGCAACAAAAGCACATGCCAATGGCGTTAATTTCATCATGGTGATCCATTCAATTTATTGTAAACATAAGGGTTTAAACTGTTCGTCAGTCTAAAAAAACTCTGACGAACATGCAAGTCGGACTACATATTGAAACCGAAAAGCTTATTTGCTTAAGCTGCTCTGTGCTTCGCATTCGCGGCGAACTTCGTCAATAATTTTTAACTCTGCTTCACTAAATGGCTGTGCGTTGGCTGAAGATTTGTTAAAGGTTGGATCAAGTAAAGACAAACGCTGACATAACAAGTTCATGCGTTGTTCATTATGCTGAATACGGTCTAATAATACGCGCATGCCTTCGAGCATTGGATCGGTTTGATCTTGGGTCGCAGCATAAGGCTGAAAACCAATGCTTTGTGCATAATCACGGCGGCGACTTTCATCCTCATTGGCGGTTTTATCTTTGCTGATAAAACGTGCCGGATTACCCACAGCAGTGGTTTCTGGCGGTACTTCTTTGGTCACCACGGCATTAGAACCCACCTTGGCATTTTTACCTACAGTAAATGGGCCTAAGATTTTGGCACCTGCGCCAACAATCACGCCATCTTCTAAGGTTGGATGACGTTTGCCTTTATTCCATGTGGTGCCACCTAAGGTCACACCATGATATAGGGTAACATCATCACCAATTTCTGCAGTTTCACCAATCACCACACCCATACCGTGGTCAATAAAAAAGCGACGACCAATTTTTGCACCAGGATGAATTTCGATGCCAGTAGCAAAGCGGCTAAATGATGACAGTAGGCGCGCTGAGCCTTTACACTCTTTTTTCCATAATTCATGTGCCATACGGTGCATAATTAAGGCATGAATACCGGGGTAAGTAGTAAGTACTTCTAAAGTATTGCGAGCGGCAGGATCTCGCGCGAATACAGCTTGTATATCTTCTTTGAGCTGTTTAAGCATTAGGACTGATCCTCATGATCTGGGGTAGATTTACCCGATGGTTTCCATGTTCCATGACGCATTGCCTGTACACGGCTAAAAATGCCGCGTAGGAGGTGATATTCCATTTTATCCAATTGTATACGTCCAAAAAGACGACGCAAGCGTAAAGGCAATAATCGTTTATTATTTGGATCCATAAATTCAATTTCTGCCAGCATTTGCTCTAAATGCGGATAGAATTTATCCATGTCTTTATGGGTCACTAAAGGTTCATCCCAATGCATGTGATGGCCATCAATCACTTGCATATCAGCCGTGTCATCGGTTGGCATATTGGCTAAATCCAAAGCCGCCATACGCATTTCATAGCAAATCACTTGAATGGCTTGCGCGACATTGAGCACACCATAATCTGTATTCACTGGAATAGTGACATGATAATTGGCAAGCGCGAGTTCTTCGTTGGTGAGACCACGGTCTTCGCGACCAAAAATCACAGCCACTTCTTGTTGCTGTTGAATCACTGCTTGCATGGATTTTTGTGCTGCAGGGCGCGCATCTAGCAGTGGCCAAGGAATGGTACGGCTACGCGCACTAGTGCCAAACACAATATGGCAATCTTTAATCGCGTCTTCTAGGCTGTCTACAATTTCAATTTGTTCGATTAAATCAGTTGCGCCTGCGGCCAAAGCATTAATATCTGGATGTGGATAGGTTTTGGGTGCCACTAACACCAGTTTGCTTAAACCCATGGTTTTCATGGCACGCAAGGCACTACCAATGTTGGCTGGTAATGTCGTATTCACCATGACAATGCGAACGTGGGAGAGCGTTGCATTGAGTGCGTTATTATCAAATTGGTTCATGTAAGATCCGAAGTTCATTTAAGAATATTGTTGTTGCAGCTGATCATTATACGCGTCTAAAGCATCTTCAATACTTTGTGCCGGTGGTGGCGCTGCCACTTGGACAGGCTGACCATATTGCATTGGTGCAGCTTTAGCGGCTTTGGATTTCACTTGGTATTCAACACGAATGCTATCTTTACCAAAATAATCACGCAGTTTTGCGAGTAAATCATCTAAAGGCGCGACTTTCCAATTTACACCTAAGTTTAAATCGGCGCGGGCATAGTCATAATCCAATTGCAGTTGTAATGGAATATGCTGACACATATCCACATTGCAAAATGGCAATAAAATTTGCGCGAAATCTTTGGCAAAGTTCTTACTAATATGCTCAGGCAAGAGTTGAATTTTAATGCAATTGGCACGTTTTTGACGAATATCATTTAAGACAAAGGCTTTGGTTAAACGACCCATTGGACGGTCAAAACCTTCCCGTTCGTAGATTTCGCCTTCAATCACCACGACTTTTTCAACTTGGACAATGTCTTTAAAGCGTTGGAAGCGTTCATGATTACAGGATACTTCAATTCGCGCCGTACCATCATCAAGCGTGACCACCATACGATTGGGGAAATTGGCAACATCAAGCACTAAGCCGGCAAATACTGTGGTGACACCGCGACGGGTTGGGGTCAGTTCATTCAGTTTACTTGGAATAAAGGCTTTAAGCTCGCTACGGTAAACATCAATTGGATGACCGGTCAGGTATAAGCCTAAAGTGTCTTTTTCGCCTTTTAGACGCACTTCATCCGACCACGGCTTGACAGGTTTTGCCGGTTTACGTTGCACTTCGGCGACTTCGCCAAACAAGTCCATGATGCCAGTTTCGCGGTTTTGACGCGCTTGATCGGCTGCTTGTACCGCTTCTGGTAACTGTGCCATTAAGTCTGCACGTTCAATGCCGAGGCAATCTAAAGCACCGGCACGAATTAAGGCTTCTAAGGTACGTTTATTGATTTTTTTCAAATCAATACGGTGGCAGAAGTCAAATAAGTCTTGATATGGCCCTTGGCTTTGGCGCGACTCAATCACCGATTGCATCGCCGCTTCGCCCACGCCTTTAATCGCACCTAAACCATAGACAATGGTTTTTTCATCGACTGCATGGAAGTTATACAGCGACATATTGACTGAAGGCGGTAGGACATCTAAGCCATTAATACGACAGTCATCAATTAAAAACACCACGTTATCGGTGTTCTGCATCTCTGAGGTCATCACCGCAGACATAAATTCGGCAGGGTAATGCGCTTTAAGCCATGCGGTTTGATAAGCAACTAAGGCATAAGCCGCCGCATGCGATTTGTTAAAACCATAGCCTGCGAATTTTTCCATATAGTCAAAGATATGGTTGGCGGTATCGGTATCGATATCTTTTTTGGCCGCGCCTTCAATAAAGATTTTACGTTGCTTGACCATTTCTTCGGGCTTTTTCTTACCCATGGCACGGCGTAGTAAATCGGCACCCCCTAAGCTATAGCCGGCACAGAACTGCGCCGCCTGCATCACCTGTTCCTGATAGACCATAATCCCGTAGGTAGGTTCTAATACACTCTCTAAAAGTGGATGCAAATATTCAAACTCACCCCCATGCATACGATGGATAAAGTCAGGAATCAGATCCATTGGCCCTGGACGATACAGCGATACGAAGGCAATAATTTCTTCAAATTTACTTGGGCGTGCTTCTTTGAGCATTTTTTTCATGCCCACGGATTCAAACTGGAATACCGCCGTGGTATTGGCTTCGGCAAACACAGCATAGGCTGCTTTATCATCCAGTGGAATTAAAGAAATATCCACGGGTTTGGTGATGTCTGCACGGCGATTAATATGCTGAACCGCATCTTCAATCACGGTTAAGTTACGTAAACCCAAGAAGTCAAATTTAACTAGACCTGCAGACTCAACATCGTCTTTATCAAACTGTGCGACACGGTTGGTACCGTCGGCATCACACATGACGGCTGAATAGTCAGTCAGCTTGGTGGGTGCAATCACCACACCACCGGCATGTTTACCGGTGTTACGGGTAATGCCTTCAAGTTTAAGCGCCATTTCCCAAATTTCAGCGGCATCGTCATGATCAGGGTTGGACGGATTGGTGACGATGTCTTTGAGTTGTGGTTCAGCTTCAATTGATTCTTGTAAACTCAAACCTAAGGGTTTGGTTGGAATCATTTTAGAAATACGATCGGCTAAACCATAAGATTTACCCAATACCCGTGCCACGTCACGAATCGCACCCTTGGCTGCCATGGTACCAAAGGTGGCAATTTGCGATACCGCATCACGGCCATAGGTACGCGCCACATAATCAATGACGCGGTCACGACCGGCAATACAGAAGTCCACGTCAAAGTCCGGCATCGAGACACGTTCTGGGTTTAAGAAACGTTCAAACAGTAGGTCATAACGCAGTGGATCAAGATCGGTAATTTTTAAGCTATAGGCCACCAAAGAACCGGCACCCGAACCACGACCCGGCCCGACCGGTACACCGTTATTTTTAGACCATTGAATAAAGTCCATCACGATCAGAAAGTAGCCGGGGAAACCCATTGAGTTAATAATATTAATCTCAAAGGCTAAACGCTCATCATAAGGTTTACGTATTTCTGGCCAATCTTCACCACGTTGTTCGGGGGGATATAAAAAGTCTAAGCGTTCTTCTAAACCTTCTTCGGATAAATGCGCAAAGAAGGTATCAATGGTATGACCTTCGGGAATTGGGTAATCCGGTAAGTCGTTAAAACCTAAGCGTAAGGTGACGTTACAGCGCCGTGCAATATGGTAGGTATTTTCAATCGCAGAGGGAATATCGGCAAACAGCTCGGTCATTTCCGCTGCAGTTTTAAAATATTGGTCAGGGCTATAGCGTTTTGGACGACGGCTATCACCTAGGACATAACCATCGGCAATACAGACACGCGCTTCGTGGGCTTCATAGTCATCGGCATGAATAAAGTGCACGTCATTGTGTGCCACAACACCAATATTGTATTTACGCGCCAGTTTGACCGCTTCACTGATAAAATCATCTTCATAAGGGCGATTGGTACGGGTTAAGGCTAAATAAACGCGATTGCCAAAGCGAGCCACCCATTCTTCTAATAAAGGTTCAGCTTTTTGTGGATTGGATGAAACGAGCATTTTGCCCACATCACTATTCACACCCAGCAGTACAATCATGTCTTGGTGCTGTTCTAAGACCCAATCTTTTTGCACGCAAGGAATATCGAGCTGTTGACCTTCAATATAACCGCGTGACACCACTTCGGTTAAATTACGCCAACCCTTATTGCTCATCGATAACAAAGTGACACGATGTTCGGCATCATTCAGGCGGATTTCTGAACCTAAGATGGGTTTAATGCCTTTGTCCAAGCATTTTTTATAAAATTTAACCGCAGCATGCAGATTGGATAAATCTGTCAGGGCCAATGCCGGCATATCATCACTGGCTGCGGCTTTTACAAGCTCTGGCACACGTACAATAGATTCCGTGATTGAAAATTCTGTATGAATACCAAGATGGACAAAGTGCATAGATGAATCCTTGCTAAAACTGGCGTTATTTTATCATGTTCAGCGGCTATTCTTTTAGTCTTGACGTATTTTATGGGCAAAAATAAAGCCCTCATGGTGAGGGCTATTATTTAAGTGATGATTAGCGTAGTTTTGCTAACCATTCACCCGTCATTTGTACAATTTGGACTAAAACTAACAGCACAATCACGGTGAGGATTACCACAGAGGTATCAAAACGTTGGTAACCATAAGAAATAGCCAAATCACCAATACCACCGGCACCCACAGCACCTGCCATGGCAGTGGCACCAATTAAGCTAATCGTGGCTGTAGTGAGGTTAAGAATTAACGAGCTACGTGCTTCAGGCAAAACAAATTTAAAGATAATTTGCATTGGCGTTGCACCCATGGCTTGCGCTGACTCAATAATCCCTTCGTTTACTTCAAGCAATGAGATTTCAATTAAGCGTCCAATGTATGGCCCAATATAAATAGTCAGTGGCACAATCGCAGCCCATGTACCAATCGAACTGCCCACTAAGAACTTGGTTAATGGAATCACGGCAATTAATAAAATAATAAACGGCAACGAACGTAACGCATTTACAATCGGGTTTAAGCCATGATAGATAATTTTATTGGGTAAAATGCCTTCGGGGCGTGTCACCAACAAAATAATCGCTTGAATAAAGCCCCAAATACAACCAAACAACAGTGCAAAAAACACCATGTGCATGGTTTCTTGTAAGGCCGTGACAAATTGGTCAATTGAAAGCGAACTTTTCCAAAATGGCGCAGTAACATCGGTGAGCCAAGCAACAATTAAATCTCTCATGCTTGTACTCCTGCTTGTTCCACTTTCACGCCACGCGCTTGTAAAAAGTCAATTGCTTGTTGAATGATACGTTCATCACCCAATAACTGCACAAACATTTGTCCAATCACCGAACCATCAATTTCGGTCATATTGGCAAATAAAATGTTTAAGCTAATATCAAACTGTTTAATCACCGCTTGCACCACAGTTTCTTGTGCGGATGTCCCCAAGAATTGCAGGCTATAAATACTATGCTGATTCTTATTTTCTAAATTATTTAAAATATTTACCGGTAAATGCTGCTGCAATACCGTTTGAATAAAGGTTTTGGTGGTTGGATGTTGCGGTTGGCTAAAGATAGACAGGGTATTACCCATTTCAATCACTTGACCTTGTTCCATCACCGCCACATGGTCACATACCGATTCAATCACATCCATTTCATGGGTGACCATCACAATGGTAATGCTTTGCTCTTGATTGATCTTTTTCAAGAGTTGTAATACCGATTGCGTAGTTTGTGGGTCAAGTGCAGAAGTGGCTTCATCACAGAGTAAAATTTTAGGATGATTGGCAAGGGCACGCGCAATACCCACACGTTGCTTTTGACCACCAGATAATTCATCTGGATAAGCATTACGCTTATGTTTTAAATCAATAAAATCCAGTAATTCTTCTAAACGCTTTTCGCGCTCGGCTTTGCTCCAGCCCAAAAGCTGCATTGGCATTTCAATATTGGCAGCCACAGTCTTGGTTTGCATTAAGTTAAAATGCTGGAAGATCATGCCAATATTGCTACGTTGCTGACGTAATGATTTTGCATCTAGCGCAGTTAAGTCTTGTCCATTGACAATCACTTGGCCTTCACTTGGGCGCTCGAGTAAGTTAATCAAACGGATTAAGGTACTTTTACCTGCACCACTATAGCCAATAATGCCAAAAATACTGCCTTCTGGAATTTCCAAATTAATTTGGTTTAAGGCGCGTAAAGTTTGACCTTTAAGCTGGTAGTGTTTTGAAATGTTTTTAAATTGAATCATATCGTCAACATTTGCCAAAAAAGAAAAAAATAGGCAAATTGCTTTGCCTATTTTATAAAAGCTGATTATAGGACTATTTTACGTCAGCAAAATAGCTCATCGGTTTATTTACATCAATTTTTGTACCACCGAAGTTATCAGCCACATATTTTTTCACCGCTTCTGTGTGATATAGCGCACCTAACTTTTGCAGTAAAGGATCGTTTTCACGACCTTCAGCCGTCACCAATAAGTTGACATAAAGCTTCGTTGATTGATCGACTGGCTCATAGAATACCGCATCTTTCAGTACGTTTAAGCCACCTTCCATTGCCAAGGTATTACCTAACACAATTGCATCGACTTCACTTTTTACACGTACCGCAGTTGCCATTGGAATAGTTTTTAAAGTGATGTTCTTTGGATTTTCAACCACATCTTTGGTAGTACCTAAGATTGGGCTGAAATCTGATTTAAGTTTAATTAAACCCGCAGTTTGTAATAACGATAATGAACGTGCTTCGTTGGCTGCATCGTTAGGGATTGCAATGGTTGCATTGGCAGGGAATTGATCAATTTTTTTGTATTTATCTGAATAAATACCCATTGGCTCAATATAAGTTGTCGATACAGCAGCCACTTTTTTGTCTGTGGTTTCTGTATTGTACGCCACCATATAGTTATATGATTGGAACGTGTTGACATCAATTTCTTTATTGGCCACAGCCGTGTTCATTGCAACGTAGTCATTGAAGTTTTTAACTTCTAATTTAATACCTGCAGCTTTGGTTTCAGGTAGAGTTGCAATATAACGCCACACATCGCCATCAGAACCTGTAGATGCCATTGTAATTGTTTGTAATTCACCTGATTGAGCAGCATCTTTTTGCGGTGCTTCAGATTGACCACAACCTGTTAGGGCAACAGAGGCACCTAAAGCAAGACCGATAAGCTTTTTCATATGTTCGTCCTGATTAAATTTAACCCAATGTTAAAGCACGCATCTTCGCTTGTGAAGTTTAAAATTTATGCGGATTTAACCCAGCTTAAGTGGCAGTGCTGCAATTTAAACAGTTTTTAGGAGAGAGTTAGGTACAGCATATAAAACCCGTTTAAACCGCAGCAACTTTTTTGCATCATAACAATAAAACAATATTCGATATAGTGGATAAAGAAGTTGTCTTTATCTAATAAAATGCATAAGAAGTATACAGTATAAATAAAAAAGATTTGATAAAACAAGAGATTAATAATTTTTATTTTGTTAAAAAATAACCAATTGTTATTAGTTACACCTTTATAAGATTTTGTCTAATCCTTATCTTAAAAATTGATATAACCAAGTATAGTGCTGCTTAAATCATGGCGTAAAACTTAAGTTTTTATCAATGAGTCAAAAATATATGAAGTAAAATTTGCACAATACTATAAATTTTCTATAGTTAATTTAAATTAAAGAAATGTATTCAATTATTCTAATGCTTTTGCCTATTTTATATTTAGCATTTGTCTACAGATTTCAACGCTTAAAACTGACTCAGTAGTGCCATTATTTTTAGAAATCCCTTCACAAACTGATTGCTTTTAAAATAAGCAATTTAGAGATAAAAAGATTAAGGCTAACGCTAACGCTGATGAATGGACGATAAAAATGAAAAAAAGACTGAGTCAAAGTGAAAGTAAACTATTTTAGTGCTCATCTTTAAGTTTGCCATCAGC
Organism: Acinetobacter sp. B51(2017); assembly: GCF_003711395.1. Lineage (GTDB taxonomy): Bacteria > Pseudomonadota > Gammaproteobacteria > Pseudomonadales > Moraxellaceae > Acinetobacter. The sequence goes on along the minus strand of NZ_PJRJ01000001.1, from coordinate 215,766 downwards.
CATGCCTCGTTTAGCAAAAGGGGATATGCAAATAATCACTACGCTGTATTTCATATAGAACATGTTGGCTTAAAGGGTGATCTGCTGGAATAAGTGGATGATGAAACTCACGGATTTTTTCCATGCCAATGCGTTGCATAACACGTTCCGACGCGCTGTTTTGAGTTGCGGTAAATGATATGACTTTTTCTAATCTCAGCTTTCTAAAGGCATATTTCAGTACCGCTTTTGCACCTTCTGTCGCATAACCTTGATGCCAATATTGTGGTAATAAACGCCAACCAATTTCTGGAGCATCTGCCATTTCAAATTCAGGCGGATGGAGGTGTAAGCCTATAAAACCAATGAATTCCCCTGTGCTTTTAAGTTCTACGGCAAATAAGCCCCAGCCACGTTTTGCAATGTCATCTTTTAAGCGTTGTATAAATGCAGTTGCTTCCTCAGCGTTGAGTTTTTTATAGAAGTAACGCATAACATCATCATCTGCACACATTTGGATAAATGAGGCAGTATCAGACTCTTGCCATTGGCGGAGGATTAGGCGAGGGGTTTGAATTGTAATATGCATATAGAAGCTAAATCTGCAAAAGCATAAGGTTTATCTATATTATAAACTGATGTACAGAAAAATAATTTTTCATAGGGTTTTATATGTCTAAACAGCAGATTGGTGTTTCAGAAATTTTAAAAAAATTAAATGAATATGAATTGATTTCGAATGATCATGCAATCTTTTTCAGGGGACATTCAAATAAAGACTATAAGCTTGAGCCCTATATTTATCGTGATGAAATCATAAAAAAAGAGCATATTATTTTTAAAGAATTGTTGCTTAGATGCCCTCAGGATTTTGAGCATTGTAAAACGACCTTTGAATTTCTTGTGAAAATGCAGCATTACTCATTACCAACACGTTTACTGGATATAACAACAAACCCATTAATTGCTTTATATTTTGCATGTCAATCCAAATCAAAGAATGATGCTGAACTTATAGTTTTTAAAGTACCCAAATCATCTATCAAATATTATGACAGTGATACTGTCAGTATCTTATCGAATTTAAGTAGAGTCGCAGACGACTTTGAAGAACCCTGTTGGATCGATAAAAATCTATGGCCTTGGGATGATGGTTATGATGATATGATCAAAAAATATAATGATTTTTATCATATAAAAAAATTAACTTATGAAATTCAGAGTGAGAAACCTCACTTTGAGCCTCGTATAGAGCCAGATGTACTGTCAAAAGTTTTGTGTGTCAAACCCAAAATGGATAATCAACGTGTGATTAGACAAGATAGTGCATTTTTCTTATTTGGGATTAATAATTCTAAGAAAGATAAACCTGCAAAATTAAATGATAGTTTGATTTTGGCTAAGGATAAAAAAATTATTATTCCGCATAGTGATAAGGCAAGGATTATCGATCAACTTGAAATTTTAGGAATTACTGAGGCAACAATTTTCCCTGAAATTGAGAAAGTCGCTAGTTATATTAAGCGAATATATAGTAAATAAAAAAACCCCGCACTTAGCGGGGTTTTTTCTTAATCTAAATTAAGATTAAGCATTTTCACGCGCAATTGCACGGTAACCAATATCTTTACGATATTGAACGCCGTCAAACGTTACTTTTTGGCAAAGTTCTAGAGCTTTGGCTTGTGCTTCACCAATCGTATCACCAAGTGCAGTCACACAAAGTACACGACCGCCTGCAGTTACGATATCACCATTTTCATTCGCTTTCGTACCTGCATGGAATACTTTTGCATCTGCCATCACAGTGTCTAAACCTGAAATCACATCGCCATTGCTAGAGGTTTCAGGGTAGCCCTTAGATGCAAGTACGATACCAACCGTTTTACGCTCATCCCATTCGGCTTCAGCAGGTAAATTGCCTTCAATACCAGCTTGAACCAAATCAACCAAAGATGATTTTAAACGCATCATGATTGGCTGAGTTTCAGGATCGCCAAAACGACAGTTGAACTCGATCACTTTTGGTTGACCTTGTTCATCAATCATCAAGCCTGCGTATAAGAAACCAGTATAAACATGACCGTCTTTTTTCATACCTTCAACGGTAGGACGCATCACTTCATTCATAGTTTTTTCAAATACGTCTGCAGTCACCACAGGCGCAGGCGAGTAAGCACCCATACCACCCGTGTTTGGACCTTGGTCACCTTCAAAGATACGTTTGTGATCTTGTGAAGTTGCCATTGGTAAAATGTTGTCGCCATCAATCATACAAATGAAAGACGCTTCTTCACCTGCCAAAAATTCTTCGATCACCACACGAGAACCGGCATCACCAAATTTGTTGCCTGCAAGCATGTCATCAATCGCAGCAAATGCCTCTTCGTTGGTCATCGCAACGATCACACCTTTACCCGCAGCAAGACCGTCCGCCTTGATCACGATCGGCGCGCCATTTTTTTCAACAAATGCTTTAGCAGCAGCGACTTCTGTGAATACGTCATAGAAAGCAGTTGGAATGTTATGGCGTTTTAAGAAGTGCTTGGCAAATGCTTTAGAGCCTTCTAACTGTGCTGCAAATTGGGTAGGGCCCCAAATTTTCACACCTGCCGCGCGACATGCATCGACTACGCCATTTACCAGTGGTGCTTCAGGACCAACAATGATCAACTCAATGGCATTGTTTTTAGCAAAGTCGATAATTGCGGTGTTATCTAAAATGTTCAGTGCGACATTTTCACATTTTGGTTCAGTTGCTGTACCCGCATTTCCCGGTGCAACAAAAACTTGTGTAACTTGTTCATCTTGTGCGATTTTCCATGCCAATGCATGTTCACGACCGCCACTACCCAAAACTAAAATATTCATCGGTTCATACTCCATGAATCGAAAATGACATAAAGTCCTCAACCTTTAAAGGAGAGGACTTTATGCAAGATTAGAAATCTATGTCTCTTAATGTAAATGACATTGTCATTACAATTTAATCCATCAATTAGTGACGGAAGTGACGCATGCCTGTGAATACCATTGCAATGCCAGCTTCGTCAGCAGCAGCAATTGTTTCTTCATCACGCATAGAACCACCCGGTTGAATGATGCACTTGATACCTGCTTTAGCAGCATTATCAATACCATCACGGAATGGGAAGAATGCATCAGATGCCATTACTGCACCTTCAACCACTAAGCCTGCGTGTTCAGCTTTGATTGCAGCGATACGAGCAGAGTTTACGCGGCTCATTTGACCTGCGCCAACACCAATCGTTTGACGGTTTTTCGCATAAACAATTGCGTTAGATTTAACGTATTTAGCAACTTTCCAAGCAAAGATCATGTCATCAATTTCTTGTTCAGTTGGCGCACGTTTGGTCACAACTTTAAGATCATCTTTAGTAATCATGCCTAAGTCTTGATCTTGAACGAGTAAACCACCATTCACACGTTTGTAGTCCATTTGTGGAGCACGTTCGTCAATGGCTGGTAATTCGCCGCATACAAGTACACGTACGTTTTTCTTGGCGCCAGTTACTTCTAACACGCCTTCAGCAACGCTAGGTGCAATAATCACTTCAACGAATTGACGATCGACAATGGCTTGTGCAGTTGCAACGTCTAATTCACGGTTGAAGGCAATGATGCCACCGAAAGCTGATTCTGGATCTGTAGCATAAGCCAAGTCATAAGCTGCTTGAATGCCGTCTAAAGATACTGCAACGCCACATGGGTTGGCATGTTTAACGATTACACAAGCAGGTTTAGCGAATGATTTAACACACTCTAAAGCTGCATCAGTGTCTGCAATGTTGTTATAAGAGAGTTCTTTACCTTGTAACTGTTTAGCCGTCGAAACAGAGGCTTCAGTTGCAGCAGGGTCAACATAGAATGCAGCAGATTGATGTGGGTTTTCACCGTAACGTAAATCTTGTGCTTTATTTAATTGCGTATTGAACGTACGTGCAAATTGATCAGCTTGACCCTCATCTTTGCCAACGCGTGCGCCTAAGTAAGATGCGATCATACCGTCATACTGTGCAGTATGTTCAAATGCTTTAACTGCTAAGTCGAAACGCGTTGCATGAGATAAGCTGCCTTCAGCTTTAAGCTCAGCCACAACCGTTGCATAGTCAGATGCATTGACCACGATACCCACAGACGCATGGTTTTTTGCCGCAGCACGTACCATTGTTGGGCCACCGATGTCGATGTTTTCAATCGCATCAGCTAAAGAACAGTTTGGTTTTGCTACAGTTGCAGCAAATGGATAAAGGTTCACAACCACTAAATCAATAGCATCAATGTTGTGTTCAGCCATCACAGCTTCGTCTAGACCACGACGAGCTAAGATACCACCATGAATTTTCGGATGTAGCGTTTTTACACGGCCGTCCATCATCTCTGGGAAACCAGTGTGCTCGGAAACTTCAACTACAGCAATATTATTGTCTTTCAACAATTTGTATGTACCGCCAGTAGATAAAATTTCTACCCCCAGAGCCACTAGGTTTTGTGCAAATTCGACAATACCAGTTTTGTCGGAAACAGAGATTAAAGCGCGTTTAATAGTCATGATCTTCGTCACAGTTTTCAAGGAACAGATTAAAACAAAAAAGCTAAATAGCAGGTAAAAAAAATGCCCGCGGAAGCCGCAAGCATTTTATCATTTATTCACTCATTAAACCGTGAGCTTTCAACTTTTTACGTAAAGTGCCACGGTTAAGGCCTAGAATCTCAGCAGCGCGGGTTTGATTACCACGCGTGTATTCTAAAACAACAGATAGAAGAGGCTTCTCCATTTCTGCTAGAACCATGTCATAAACCTGAGATGGTTGCTCGCCTTGCAGTTGTGCAAAATAATGGCGAACTGCGCGATCTACGTGAATACGCAAAGCGACATCAGATTGTGCAGTAAAAATAGGAGATTTGCTATTCATGCGAATTAATCCGAAAAATAAAATATCACTGGGATAAAGTGATATATCAATGTGGTCTAAAAATAAAATGAACCTCGGTTTTAGATCTTAAATCCAGAAGCTCTAAAACAGATAGGCTAGCTTGCCACAGCCACATGCTTTGATGTTTTTTTGATCGTAACAATAGATGAATTTTTGTTACGGGCAAAAATAAACAAAAAATCGGCTCGTACGCTGTTATGGGAAATAAAGCGCAGTCAAGCAGAAGTTGTATTTGTTCTTACGTAAAGCGAGGTGTTTGCAGCAGAAGCTGTAATGGCGCGTATAATACCATTGTCTAAGAAAAAGTGAGCAAGAAAAGTGCATTTTTTTTCAATTTTTTTTGCACTTTGCATCGTTTTTTTTGATCTTAAGGTTGAATGATTTCTAAATGTGGCTCTTGTAACTGCTTTTTAGTCACGGGTACCTCAAAACTAAATTTAAACGGGGTTTGGGCAGGCAGACGTTCAATGCCTTGATATTTTTGCTCTAGATAGTCACGCGGTTGAAAAATATATTTCACCTTGCCTGCTTCGGTTTGTGCTGTCACTAATAAATGCGGTAAAGGCATACTTTTGCTATCGCGATTAATCAAAGCACCCTGAAATTCAGTCACATGATTCCCTTTACTGCGTAAACGTAGGTGATCGATATCAATTTTTTCATAACGCTCGGCTTGGCTTTCACAATTGATATGACTGCATATAAATTGAAAGCCTTGGCTTAAGATTGAGGAGCGTGCCACTATGTGCGGGTTAAACCATAAAACTTGAAAGATCAAAAAGCCCATTAAGCTTAAATTGATGGCGCTCCACACTAGATAATAACCTAAGCCGGGTTTAGGTGGGGTGCTTAGATCCTTTTCAGATAGTTTTAGGGTAGGGAGATGATGAATCGGTTCGCTGCTAAAATAATTTAAGTTATTTAAATAGGTATATAAGTCAATATTAGAATGTTCGATCTTACGATCAAAAATATCCAGCACATGCTGTTGGGGATAACGACGCGCTAAGATATGGTCATTGGCTTCATGTGCATAGTCATGCTGTAGCGCAGCAGCGTGTGGCACTGTTGGGGAGGGTGGTGCAATTGGTATTTGAACCAAGTGTAATAATGCATTAAAGCTACAAAAACACTTGGGGCAACAAACCATGCCCTGAGCAATCGTTAGCTGTTCAACAGAAACTTTATAAATCGTTGTACATTCAGGGCATTGGGTTTGTTTTTTATTCATAGTTAAAGATATTTTTAGTGAGATTGCCGTTTACCAGAAATACGGCACCAGTATCCGTCGCGTTTTTCCACCTCTAATATATCAAAAAATTCAGAATAAACATTAGAAACATCAGATACTTGCTCTTCAATAACCCCTGCAAGTGCGAACTCACCCTCGGATTTCACTAAAGTTGCGAACTGTGGCGCAAGCATCATTAAAGGACCCGCTAAGATATTGGCAACAAATACATCCGCTTTTTGGTCTTTGAGTGTTTCGTTAAACTCATCCGGTAAACCCACATAAAGGTTGTTCATTACACCGTTGAGCTCTGCATTTTGTTGGGTGGCGAGTACCGCTTGAGGATCAATATCCGTCGCATAGACTTTTTTCGCGCCTAATAATAAGGCTGCAACCGCTAAAATACCCGAGCCACAACCATAGTCGATGACAATTTTATCTTTAAGATCGGTTTTGCCTAACCATTGTAAGCATAAGAAAGTTGACGCATGGTTACCTGTACCAAAGGCTAAACCTGGATCTAATTTAAGGTTAACGGCTTGAGCATCAGGCGCTGTCATCCATTCAGGTACAATCCAGAAATTGTCGCTAATTTGGATCGGCTCGTAAGCATCCATCCAAGTACGTTCCCATTCTTGGTCTTCGATAAACTCGTGGCTTAAAGGCGCATCTGGCATTTGTGCTTGAATAAAGGTCACAATAGAATCAACGTCAATTTCTTCGCCATCTTCTTGTGCATAGATACCAGTGACAATGACTTTATTCCAAAGCGGGGTTTCACCCGGAAGTGGCTCGAGCAGGTCTTGGTTTTCAGCATCATCTAAAGTAACACTCAGCGCACCTAAAGACTCGAGTAAAGTCTCGGTAAAATCGACTTGGGCTTGATCAACTGTAATATGAATTTGTAACCACTTCACGGGCGTAACCTAAAACAAAATAAAGTGCTAGTGTAACGTACCTCAAGGGTAAACCGCGAGTGTTGCGTGTAATTGATCTGCTCAATTGGTGATAGGGCTGAATTTCTAGACAGCCATACAAAATGCACATCAAGCTTAAGCCTGACGTGCAGCTATTTTATGATAAACGCCAATTGAATTAGCGGTTGCCTGCTTGTGGGCGCGGTGGGCTAAATGCTAGGGCACATTTACCATGATAAGTGCGACCTTCAATGCTGATGGTTTTGGCATTTGGGTCTTGACGGCAGACCGTTAACAGCTCAGGTTCATCACCATAGATCATAGCCCCTTGGTCTGAGCTAAAGAATTGGTTTTGACAGCTGCCATTCCAAATAATGCCGCGATAAGCAAATTCAACCCAATCACCTTGGCTTTTGTCTTGACAGATTTTTTGGAAGGTTTGTGGATGATAAACAGTCGCCACTTTATCATTGGCAAAGCTGGTCAACGGGCTAAGTAGGCCACATACAGCAGCGGCAACTAAAAACTTCTTATTCATGATGACTAATCCTCTGTGGATGTCGTTATTAGCATAAAAAATAGCGAAAAGAATACAATCTATGGTGCACATTTTTTGTAAACCTAAGTTGCAACCTTAAACTAAATCTTCAAAAAATAGAACTTTTTAATGCAGTGGTGGGGTATTTTTTTGCGCCAAAGAAAATCTCGCAATATGTCAACTTAGAGGCAATTTTTTGCTATAATCTGCGGTCTTCTTTTTCAATCTCTCTAATACCACTATGCACTATCCTAAAGTTTATGATGTCATTGTTATCGGTGGCGGTCACGCAGGTACTGAAGCTGCGCTTGCTGCCGCGCGTATGGGACGCCAGACGTTACTCTTAACTCATAACATTGAGACTTTGGGGCAGATGAGCTGTAACCCAGCGATTGGTGGTATTGGTAAATCACATTTAGTGCGTGAAATTGATGCCTTAGGCGGTGCAATGGCACTCGCTGCCGATAAAGGCGGTATTCAATTCCGTATTTTAAACTCACGTAAAGGTGCTGCGGTGCGTGCAACGCGTGCACAGGCCGATCGTGTACGTTTTAAAGCTGCGATTCGTGAAACATTAGAAAACCAAGCTAACTTGGATATTTTCCAACAAGCAGCAGATGATCTGATTGTTGAAGGCGATACCGTAAAAGGCGTAGTGACCCAAATGGGCGTACGTTTTGATGCCAAAACTGTGGTACTCACCACAGGGACTTTCTTAGGCGGTGTGATTCACATTGGTCTTAATAATGCATCAGGTGGCCGTGCCGGTGATCCACCTTCAATTTCATTGGCTGCGCGCTTACGTGAATTAAACTTACCGGTAGGTCGTTTAAAAACAGGTACACCACCACGTATTGATGCACGTTCAGTTGATTTCTCTGTGATGACTGCGCAGCCGGGTGATTTCCCGTCTCCAACCATGTCATTCATGGGGGATGCATCAATGCATCCTGAACAAATCAACTGCTATATCACACATACCAATGAAAAAACCCACGACATTATTCGTGGCGGTTTAGATCGTTCACCTATGTATACCGGTGTCATTGAAGGGGTGGGTCCACGTTACTGCCCATCTATTGAAGATAAAATTCATAAATTTGCCGATAAAGACTCACATCAAGTGTTCCTAGAGCCTGAAGGTCTAGATACGCATGAACTTTATCCAAATGGTATCTCGACATCATTACCATTTGATGTGCAGTTTGAATTGGTACGCTCAATCCGTGGTATGGAAAACGCGCATATTCTGCGTCCAGGTTATGCAATCGAATACGATTACTTTAACCCACAAGCGTTAAAATTCTCTTTAGAAACCAAAGCCATTAACAACTTGTACTTTGCTGGTCAAATTAACGGTACCACAGGCTATGAAGAAGCAGGTGCACAAGGTTTACTTGCAGGTCTAAACGCGGCACGCCGTGCATGGGATCAAGAGCAATGGACACCTAAACGTGACGAAGCCTACATGGGCGTATTGGTTGATGACTTAATTACTTTAGGTACCAAAGAACCGTACCGTATGTTTACCTCACGTGCCGAATACCGTTTAATGCTGCGCGAAGACAACGCGGATCAACGTTTAACTGCCATTGGTCGTGAAATGGGCTTAGTCGATGACACACGTTGGGATGCATATTGTGCCAAAATGGAAGCGATTGAAACTGAAAAAGGTCGCTTACAACACCTTTGGGCGGCACCTAACAACGCTTTAGGTAAAAAATTTGTTGAATTAACCGGTGATGATTTATCTAAAGAAACCAATGCGATTGATTTGTTAAAGCGTCCAAATATCAATTTCTCACAAATTGCTGAAATTACCGGCTCTGAAGTGTCTGCATTTGTGGGTGAGCAAATTGAAATTGCGGTGAAATATGCGGGTTACATTAACCGTCAGCAAGAAGACGTGGCACAAATGAAGCGTTTGGAAGAAACCAAAATTCCTGCCGATTTTGATTATGATGCAGTTTCAGGTTTATCTCGTGAAATCACTTTAAAACTGAAAGATGTACGTCCTGAAACGCTTGCGCAAGCTGGTCGTATTCCGGGGGTTACACCTGCGGCAGTGCAATTGGTGATGATTACCATCCGTAAAAATAACCAAGCGAAAAAATCTGCATAAGATTTTAAAGCCATAAAAAACCCGCCAAGTGCGGGTTTTTATTTACGCTCAGTTATTTGCCTTTGAAACCTTCGAGCAATTCAATACAGCATATTTCAGTAGGAATAGCTGCTCAATCTTATTCTTCACTCAAATACGGGGAGGATTGTGATGTAGCAAAGCATAATGTTATGGCTAAAGTCATACCTGCGCTTTTTATGAGTATAACAATGAGATGTCCCTTGCTGATTATTAGCTGTTTAAGTGTCTGCAATAGTTTTAACGCTGTAGCTTATATTAACGCTATCAAGCACAAAATTTTTCTTATTATCAATGTTGATGACTTAGCACAATATCAAGGCTAAACCACGACTAACATAAAAGCTGAATTTTTACACTTGATCATTTTTAATGATCATACTATCGTTAAGAACTTGTATTAAAATAACAATATGTTTTTAAAAGACTAAATAAAATAATAATACATTATATATATTGATATACAGCTTTTGATGTCTAAATAATGATGACCATTGCTGATTTAATTACCAATGCTGCGACCATTGTCGCGCTATGTATCTACATAGATTAGGCTCAGAATCACCGCTTTATATAAATGTACGCTTCGGAATGGAGATTCACGATGGCACAGAGCACATCAAGTAAGACCCAAAAAATCCTCATTGTATTTTTATGCTTTTGGGTGGCTTTTTTTGAAGGTTTTGACCTACAAGCGCCCGGTATTGCAGCACAGGGGATTGCAGCCACGTTTGGCTTAGACCAAGTGCAAATGGGCTATGTATTTAGTCTTGGGGTATTTGGTATGCTCTTTGGCGCATTCTTTGGTGGTCGAGTTGCCGACTACCTTGGCCAAAAGAAAGTGTTAATGCTCTCGATTGCAATTTTTGGTGTCTTTATGTCTTTAACGGCAATTGCACCGAATCTTGAAATCTTATATGCGGCACGCTTTTTTACAGGACTGGGCTTAGGGGCTGCGATGCCAACCATGATTTCGGTGGTGGGTGATGAAGCCACTGAAGCCAACCGCGGTAAATTAAATAGTTTGATGTATTGCGGTTTACCTGTAGGTGCGATTTTTGTTGCTGGTCTCGCCATGCTGATTAGCGATATAAAATGGCAAACCCTATTTTTAATTGGTGGTTTAACGCCATTATTGCTTATTCCATGTATGGCAATGATCTTAAAAGATAAGCCGCGTGCCGAAAAACAAGTGAACACAGAAGCTGTACCAGGTATGGCGCAAGTGTTATTTAAACAGCAACAGTACAAAAATACGCTGCCGCTGTGGGTGGGTTTCTTCTTTACCTTGATGATTAACTACATCTTGATTAGTTGGTTGCCTAACTTACTGATGCAACAGGGTCTAGAAAAACAACAAGCCTTTTTGGTAATGCTGGTGTTCCAAGTAGGGGCAGTTATTGGCACGCTCGGACTGGGTTATTTATTAGATCGTTTAAAATTATGGCAAATGGCTGTGATTATCTATAGTGGTTTATTTATCGCACTTACATTGTTGTTTACCACTACATCTGTACCGCTGCTGATTTTGGCAGGCGTAATGGGGGGGATCTTCTCTACAGGCGGTCAATCGATTCTCTATGGTATTTCACCTATCTTCTATTCTGGTTTAGGTAAAGTGACAGGGGTGGGCAGTGCGATTTCATTGGGTCGTTTAGGTGCGATGACTGGACCATTGTTAACAGGCAAAATTTTAGCACTCGGTTTAGGCACAACAGGGATTTTAATGGCAAGTCTACCTGCTGTGGTGGTTTCGGCTGTAGCAGTGACTGCATTGTCGCGCTATAAAGCAACGAAGACCGATGAGTAACACCCAATCATGATGTTGAAATAGGCAGCTTTCGCTGCCTATTTTTATGCATTGTGTCTAAGTTATTTTATGCAAAGCTTTGCAGAAATGCTTCTTTCTCAAATTTGCAGGACAGTTCTATACTGAATGTATCGCTAAGATGAGGAGGTTTACAGCATGACCAAAAGACAGATTCGTTTTAACCGTGCAGAACTGGCATGTGGCAGTTTAATGTCTTGCTGAATAGGGCGGCTTAGTAAAACGTTGGGGGAAAAGCTGGCACGCGCTTTGCTTAAGTTAAAGAAAAAACTCAAAAAAATAATCTATAAATTATAGAGTCCCACAGTTTGGGACTCTTTTTTATTTTAGCTTTCCACAGCCGTTTCATAGACGGCATTGGCGACAGACTCAGGTTCAATCTGCAACAGTTTTTTACCAAAGCCACGTAACCACCACACCAGTTGTGAGGTAAAAGGTAAGCTTGCTCTGACTTGATATAAGTTATCGGTAAATTTCTCAATCACTTGATCACGACTTAAGGCACTTTCTTCAAAAAAATGCACTGTTTTGCCATTCATGGTCAATTTTAGTTCAATGTTTTCGGTAGGTTTTTGATAATCCACACGAAAACCTAAAGCACCTGATTCGATATAATCATCTAAATGAAAATCATTTTGGTGCACAGTACGACTATCGAGAACTTTTGCTGCTCTAAAGCGGTGCAAAGCAAAGGTTTGAATAGCATTTTTATCATGACGGGTACAGATTAAATAAATCACCGCACCTTTTTGTACTAAGGCCAAGGGATTTAAAATATAGCTTTTTTCTTCTCCTGCATGAGTACGGCTTTGATAGACACATTCAAGTTGACGGTCTTGTAACAGTGCTTCATAGATGGCTTGTTGAGCCTCTTGATCGACTGTTGGCGGAATCAATGGTTGGCTTGAAGGCACAATCCGCACACGGTTGACCCACTGTTTGACATGATTTTGCTCAAGTAGGCTGCGCCGCGCAGCATCAAACCACGGGTTTATTTCGGAGACTAAACTTGGCGGTAACAAATGTTTTAAATGTTCCTCCACCATCATAAAGGTGACTGCTTGTGAGCTGGTCATATGCGGTAAGCTCTGAATTGGTGCATCACTACACCAACGCCAACCTTGCGGCACAGTTTTATTACTTTCAATCGGGAAACGCTGCGCAATTTGATTTAAGTCACGCTGAATGGTGCGTAAACTGATATCAATTCCTTCGCGTTGCAACTGTTGTTGCAGTTCTCGTGTGCCCATCCATTTCCCTGTAGAAAGACGCGACAAGATTTGCCATTGCCGATATAAACTATTTGAAGTTTCTTTTTCTGAAGTTGAAGCCATAGAAGCCGTATGCTCAAAGTCAATTGAATTTCTATTGTAAGGCCAGTTGTTGGTAAAAATGAATGCTTTTACTGTTTAAACTGCGAACGGTGTCACAGTGAAAAGGTCATAATTTGGTGCAAAAGACCATTGGCAAGTCAAGTGGCAATCTATTAACATAGTCGCCACGCCAAGTTTTAACTATGGCATTGATTTTGCTTACATATATAAACAAATACATAACAAATAGATAAGAGAGGGTAGGCATGTTAAAAGAGACAAAATCAAGTGTAATTGCAAGCACCAGTCACAAAGAAACCTTGCAACCAAAGACGGTACAAGATGCTAAGCGTATACCAGCGCAAGCACACTATTTATTTCAACAATTAAAGTCTGAATTTTTTAATGAATTACGTGATGACAGCAGTATGTCGGCTGAAACTTGTGCCAATATCGAGCATTGGTTAGCTCAACATGATTTGAATCAACTTAAAGCTTTAAACCAAGCAGCCAAACAGCATTTTTTATATGAAGGTATTACCTTTACTGTATATGGTGAAGATGCTGGGATTGAACGCACGATTCCATTTGATGTAATTCCGCGCGTGATTGCCAAACAACAATGGAATAAAATTGCACTGGGTTCGGCACAGCGCGTGCGTGCGCTGAATCTATTTTTGCATGATATTTATCATGAACAGGAGATTTTAAAGGCGGGGATTGTACCTGCCCAGCAAGTACTCAGCCATGAGGCTTATTTACCACAAATGCTAGGTCATCATTTAAAAGGTGGGATTTATAGTCAAATTAGCGGGATTGATATTATTCGTGATCGTGCAGGCGAGTTTTATGTCTTAGAAGATAACTTACGCACCCCATCGGGTGTTTCTTATATGTTAGAAAGCCGTAAGATCAGTCAAAAATTGATGCCTGAGTTGTGCCAAAGCAGCAATATCTTAGGTATTGAGCAATATCCGCAATTGTTACGTCAAATTTTAGCAGAAAGTGCCAATGTCGATGATCCATTTATAGTGGTACTGACACCAGGACGCTTCAATAGTGCTTATTATGAACATGCATTCTTGGCCCGCGAAATGGATGTGCCGTTGGTATCAGCACGCGATTTATTTGTTGAAAATGACAAAGTCTATGTACGTACCGTGCGTGGTCGCCAGCAAGTGGATGTGATTTATCGTCGCGTTGATGACGCATTCCTTGATCCATTATGCTTTAAACCTGACAGCACCTTAGGCGTAGCAGGCTTAATGTCGGCTTATTTGGCGCAAAATGTTGTGATTAGCAATGCACCAGGTACGGGCGTTGCCGATGATAAATCCATTTATCCATATGTCGATAAAATGATTGAATATTACTTAAATGAACAACCAATCTTAAAAAATGTACCGACTTATCAATGCCGTGAACAGAAATCACTTGAATATGTGGTCGAAAACTTAGAAAAACTGGTGGTTAAGGAAGCGCAAGGTTCTGGCGGTTATGGCATGTTAATTGGGCCGCAGGCCTCTGGTCAAGAAATTGCCTCATTCCGTAAAAAACTGTTAGAAACACCGCAAGCTTATATCGCGCAGCCTACCTTAGAGCTCTCGGTATGCCCGACTTTAACTGATTATGGCATGGCGGAACGTCATATCGACTTACGCCCGTTTGTATTAAGTTCGCCATTACGCACCGAAATCGTACCAGGTGGTTTAACCCGTGTTGCGATGCAACCAGGGTCATTGGTGGTTAACTCTTCTCAGGGTGGCGGAATAAAAGATACTTGGGTTGTGGACAGCCTGCATTCTTAATATAAAACCATATACAAGGAGGGAAGATATGATTTTACTCAGCAGTAATGCACAGCAAATTTTTTGGTTAGGCCGTTACCTGACGCGCATCCAGTATTTATGTAGCCAATTTCCATTTGATGATGATGCAGTGGCTAAACATTATGCCAATGCCTTTGTTTTAGCGGCCAATGATGCTGAATCTTTAAATCGTTTAGTCCAAGATGAACAGCAATTGGCTTCATTTGCGCAGCAATTTCAATGTGCTAAAGACAATATTCAAGATTTACGTGGCGTGTTATCTGCAAAAAGTTATGCTGAGTTAAATCAGCTGATTAAAACTGCAAGTGAAAATAAAAGCTATATTTGTGACGTCGTGGGCGAATGCCACGATATTTTAGAGGCAGAATCGCAGAATATTTTCTTATTTTTTATATTAGGACAAAACGTCGAGCAATTAGATCGTCAATTACGTTTACAACAAGATACCCAGAGTACGCTCTCTGATTTAGAAAAAATTATTGATTTACTCAGTGAGATGGGCTGCAGCAAACTCAAAAGCGCATGGCTACAATTACAGATTTTACCCAACAGCATAAATTTCTATCGCTTTAGTGACCACATCCAACAGTTGTTTGAGGTTGATGTATGAAATTGATGATTAATCATCAAACCCATTACCATTATACGGATGCTGTGCACAGCAGCATCCAATATATTCGTATGTCACCCAGTTCTAATTCGCACCAAACCGTACAGTATTGGGATGTCAGCGTGCCTGGGCAAAAGCAAGTTAAACAAGATGCTTTTGCTAATATTTGGATTACCAGTTCACAACGTTTTAACTATCAGCAAATGTCGATTATGGCGCAAGGCATTATCGAAATTTCACCTGAAACTGAAGCGCTGCCGAGTGATCATCTCAATCCAAGCTTATTTTTACAACCCACGGCAGCGACTCAATGCAGTTTAGAAATGTTGGAATTTGCCAAGCGTTATGTGAAGCATCCTTCTAGACAATGCTTGATTCATTTGGCAGCAGCCATTTTAGACTATATGCCATATTTACCTGCCAGCACCTGTGTGACTACTTCGGCGCCACAAGCGTTTGCTTATCGGCAAGGGGTGTGCCAAGACCATAGTCATGTGTTTATTGCCATGTGTAAGGCCTTAGGTTTACCTGCACGTTATGTTTCAGGCTATCTCTATGTACCTAACTCAGCACATCTTGCTAGTCATGCTTGGGCTGAGGTGTTTTTAAACAATCATTGGTATAGCTTTGATATTAGTAATCAAATCTTTAGCCCATGCTCCCATATTTATGTCGCAATTGGTCGTGATTATTGGGATGTGGCACCAGTGCGCGGGGTACGCCAACAAGGGGGTATAGAGAGTATGCATTCAATTGTGCAAGTGCTGGCGTGCTAATTTAACCAATCATCAAAGGAGGATGTATGACCTATTGTTGTGCGCTACGTTTAAAACAAGGCCTGATTTTTATTAGTGATACGCGTACCAATGCGGGTGTAGACCATATTTCGGTATTTCGTAAGTTATATACCTTTGGGGTGGAAGGTGAGCGCTTTATTGCGATTCAAGCCGCAGGGAATTTAGCCACGACCCAAGCTGTGATTGGACATTTAAAAAACCAGTTGGCACTTGGCCAAGAGCCAAATTTACATAGTGTGAAAACACTGTTTGAAGCAGCGGAATTAGTGGGTAGCTTGGTAAAAAAAGTCATTCATAACGTCGCCCCTGATCCTGAGGATCAAAGTACTTATTACTGTACATTGCTGGTGGGTGGGCAAATTGGCGAACAAGAAATGCAGCTGTATAACATTTATCCACAAGGTAACTTTATTTGTGCCACCAAAGATACGCCATTTTTCCAAATTGGCGAAAGTAAATATGGCAAACCTATTTTAGATCGTGCTTTAAGTTATGACATGCCATTAGATGAAGCGCTGCGTTGTAGTTTAATTTCCTTTGATTCGACTTTACGCTCCAATGTCTCAGTGGGTCTGCCTTTAGATTGTTTGGTCTATAACCTCAATAGTTTGCATATTCCTTTGGGAAAACGCATTTATGAAGAAGATCCATATTTTTCAGGCATTAGCAAACAATGGTCAGAAACCTTACGTAAAGGCTTACATGAGCTGCCCACGCCGACACTTGACTATCTAGAGTAAGCCTTATGCGACGACTATGTTATGTGAGTCAAGCCAATTTTCCGCTGCCGCAACACCATCATCATTTGACTGATATTTTAACTGAAGCACGCGATTTTAACGTCAGACATCACATACAGGGTGTATTATATTTTGCGGATGGACGTTTTCTACAATGCTTAGAGGGTTTAGCTGATGATCTGGAGCGATTGGTCACGCGCTTACAAGGTGATCCTCGACATCACAGTATGCAAATGATTATGAACCAGCCGATCAATGGCGCGATCTTTGCTGCCTGGTCAATGAAGTTTGTATCACGTCATCATCGAGTGAAGCAGTTTTTTCAGCAGCAGGGACATACTATTTTTTGTCCAGAATTACTGAATAAATCACAATTGGCACAGTTATTGGAATTACTGTACCAATTAGAAGCGCAAAATTTAGTAGCATAAAAAAAGAACCGTTACGGTTCTTTTTTATGTATTTAAATTACTTTACGTTCAGGGCGATTGCTTAAACGACACAGCAATTCATAACCAATTGTGCCATTGGCTGTTGCCACATCATCGACTAAACGCTGTTTGCCCCAAAGTTCGACTTCAGTGCCTAAAGCTACATCTAAGCTCGTTACATCAATGGCAATCATATCCATCGCGACACGACCGACAACCGCTACCAGTTGACCATTTACCGCGACTGTATTGGGTGCCACAAAGGCGCGTGGGTAACCATCACCATAACCAATTGAGACAATCGCAAGGTCCATGGCTTGAGTTGCCACAAATGTTGAACCATAACCCACAGACTCACCGGCTTGAATGTGATTTAAAGCAATGATTTCGGCAGTAAATTGCATCACTGGTTTTAAATCTAAGTCATGCACGCTTTTGTCGGCAAATGGAGTCGCCCCGTAGAGCATAATACCCGGACGTACATAGTCAAAATGTAATTCTGGGTATTTATAAATCGCCGCAGAGTTACAGCACGACGCCATTAAGGGGGCACAGTCGTTTTTAATTTCTAAAAACTGACGGATTTGTTCATCGTTTAACGGATGATCGGCATCAGCATTGGCAAAATGCATAGCGAGTACGCAGGTCAAACCTTCAGCTTTTAAGCGATTGATGACCGCTTTGATCTCAGCAATTTTAAAACCAAGACGGTTCATACCGCTATTGAGCTTGACCCAAACTTTTAAGCCTTTGGCAATATAATCCGCTTTATGCTCTAGTAACCAATCCACTTGGGCTTGATGATGCACCACCACTTCGATGTTTTGCGCAGTGACAATCGACATTTCATCTAGACTAAATACCCCTTCAATCAGGGTAATAGGCTGATTAAACCCAAGTTCTCGAATTTCTAAAGCTTCTTGTAGGCAAGCGACACCAAAGGCATCTGTTGCGCTTAAGGCTGCTAAGCAGTCTTTTACACCATGTCCGTAGGCATTGGCTTTGACCATACTTACCACTTTGGCATTTGGGGCAAGTTGTTTGACACGGTTTAGGTTATATTGCAGTGCTTGACTGTCAATATAGACGGTTGCTTGGCGCACCTTAAGTCACTCCTTGGTGATTAAATTATTCATCGTCGTTATATTGGTTATAGTACTCTGGTGAAAGGTTACTAAAACGGGTGTAGTGACCTTCAAATGCCAAACGCACTGTACCAATTGGACCATTACGCTGTTTACCAATAATAATTTCGGCAGTACCAGCTTCTTTGGATTCTTTATTGTAAACCTCATCACGGTAAATAAACATAATCAAGTCGGCATCTTGCTCGATGGCACCTGATTCACGTAAATCTGACATCACGGGGCGTTTATTAGGGCGGTTCTCAAGGGAACGGTTGAGCTGTGATAAGGCAATCACAGGGCACATCATTTCTTTGGCTAAGGCTTTGAGGCTTCGGGAAATTTCCGAGATCTCACCGACACGGTTGTCGCCCATACCTGGTACTTTCATTAATTGCAGATAATCGACCATGATACAGCCGAGTTTGCCGCCATGTTGTTTGGCAATACGACGGGCGCGAGCACGTAATTCGGTGGGTGGAAGGGCAGAAGAGTCATCAATATACAAATGCTTTTCTTGCAATTGTAAAATCGTCCCTGTTACTTTAGACCATTCATCACCATCGAGTTTACCAGCACGTAAATGCCCTTGATGCACTTTACCGTAAGATGAAATTAAACGCATCGCGATAGAATCGGCAGGCATCTCCATCGAAAACACTAAAGCTGGTAAATCACAGTTAAACAGCACACTTTCCACTAAATTCATGGCAAATGTGGTTTTACCCATCGATGGACGTGCCGCAACAATAATTAAGTCGCCTGACTGCATACCAGAGGTTTTATTATCGAGTTCGACAAAACCTGTGGTGAGACCAGTAATATTGCCATCCATTTGTGACAGTTCATTTAATTTATCAAATACATCTGCGACCACAGAAGTAATTGCTTTGGGGCCTTGTGCTTTAGCGTTGTTATTGTGTTGTTCGGCAATTGAGAAAATATTGGTTTCGGCTAAATCTAAAATTTCTGAAACACTACGACCTTTGGTGTCATAAGCACTTTGTAAAATTTCGCTGCTGACTTTAATCATATTACGCAGTGTGGCAAATTCTTTGATTTTGCCAGCATAGGTTTCTAAATTATAAAAACTCGATGGCGACTCGGCCATGAGTTGCATGAGATATTCTTCACCGCCTACAGCATCAATTAAATTTTGTTTAATCAGCCAGTCATTGACCAAGACCGCATCATAAGGTGAGCTGTCTTTGGCAAGTTGATGAATTGCACGAAAAATATATTTATGCCGCGTGGCATAAAAATCGTCTTCAACTAAGATGTCACCTACTTGTTCAAAGGACTCAGCCACAGTCATGAGAGCAGCCAAAACCGCTTGCTCAATGGCTAGATTATGTGGAGGAGTGCGAAACTCTTTGAGTTGTTCTGATTTTTTTTCAGAACTCGCATTGAGTGTAGCAGCGGCATTCGCCTGAGACATATAAAACCCTATAAGAAGCTAGTGCAAAACAAACGGCAAAGACCGATATTAACAAAAAATGGCTGATTACAGCGGGGGATTTGCAAATTTTACAGATAAAAAAAGAGCATGCCAAAGCATGCCCTTTTTTTTGGTGAGAAATTACTCTGCTACGATAGTAACAAGAACTTCTGCAACAACATCATGGTGCAATTGGATTGCGATGTTGAATTCACCAGTATTGCGAAGCGCACCGTTTGGTAAACGAACTTCAGCGCGGTCTACAGTAAGACCAGCATTCGTTAACGCGTCAGCGATATCACGAGTACCGATTGAACCGAATAATTTACCTTCATCACCCGCTTTCGCAGTGATTACGATATTTACTTCGTTTAATTGGTCAGCACGTGCTTGAGCAGCAGCTAAAACATCAGCTTCAGCTTTTTCAAGTTCAGCGCGACGAGCTTCAAAAGCAGCAGTGTTAGCTTCAGTTGCAGCAACAGCCTTACCTTGTGGGATAAGGAAGTTACGGCCGTAACCAGCTTTAACAGATACTTTATCGCCTAGTTTACCTAGGTTTTTAATGCGTTGTAATAAGATAATATCCACAGCTCAACCTCACTTATGATTGTCAGTGTAAGGGATCAACGATAAGTAGCGAGCTTGTTTGATAGCAAGCGCTAATTGACGTTGGTAACGAGCTTTAGTACCTGTAATACGGCTAGGAACAATCTTGCCGTTTTCAGTGATGTACTGTTTTAAAGTATCGATATCTTTGTAGTCGATGTACGTAACGTTCTCAGCTGTAAAGCGGCAGAACTTGCGACGACGGTAAAAACGTGCCATGTAGTGTTCTCCTTATGCTTCAGCAGAGTCTTGGTTAACTTGTTGTGCTTCTTCACGTTGAGCTTTACGCGCACGTTTTTCTTCAGCACTCTTAGCCAATAAAGACTCTTCAGTGATTGCGTTTTCACGACGGATGATAAGGTTACGAAGGATCGCGTCGTTGTAACGGAACAATTCTTCTAATTCATCAAGCGTAGTTTGGTTACATTCAACGTTCATTAGAATGTAGTGCGCTTTGTGAATTTTGTTAATTGGGTAAGCCAATTGACGACGGCCCCAATCTTCTAAACGGTGAATTTGACCTTCAGCGTCTTTGATGTGAGTTAGGTAACGTTCTACCATACCCACTACTTGATCGCTTTGATCAGGGTGTACTAAAAGTACGATTTCGTAGTGACGCATTGTCAGCTCCTTACGGATTATACAGCCGCTAACGCAATTGTTAGGGGCAAGGAGTCACAACCGAAGTTGTGCGAAGCCGCAATTCTAGAGGGTTTGATTTGAAAATACAAGAGAAGTGTAAGAAGAAAAACAGATTGTTGTTTTTATCATCAAAAAAGGTGATACCTTTTAAAAGATAGCACGCAACTATCTTTTAAAAGAATACCGTATTGATTGATGGTGCTGTAGATGTAAAGCTAAAACACAAACTGATTACAGTAATTAAAATCACTGAAAATAAGAAAAAGCGTTTAGCCCACAGCACATCTTGTTCAGCCGAAGCTTTAAAACCAAGGATGGCAATATACAGCCAGTAAATACACAAGGCATTTAAAATGATCGCGTAAATCCAATTGGCATAACCATAGATAAACAAGCCATTCATTGCGATGGTAAATAACAGCACATAAATCAATGATTCAATTTTGGTACGTAAAATACTACGCGCCACAGGCAGAATCGGAATGCCTGCATTTTTGTAGTCGTCAAAACGATAAATCGCAATCGCCCAAGAGTGGGGCATTTGCCAAAGTGCATAACCCAAGAAAATGAGTAGGGCAGCTAAGTCAAATTGATTAGCAACCGCGGTATAACCGATCACCGGAGGACTGGCTCCAGAGATACTACCAACAACAGTTTGATGAATCGTTGTGCGTTTAGTCCATAAGCTATAAAAGCCCACGTAAAACACATAACCAATCAAGGCAAAAAGAAAAGCATAAGCATTGACCCAAAACCATAAAATGCCAAAACCGATCAATCCCAATACCAATGCATAGACAAGGGCAACAGGAACAGAAACAGATTTTTTAACCATGGCGCGATTTTGTGTGCGCTGCATTTTTTGGTCGATGTCTTGGTCAATCACGTTGTTGACCACACAACCTGAGGCAACCACAAGCGTGGTCCCTAGAAGGGTAAGCAGGAGGAGTAGGAAATCTACAGAACCTTGAGCAGCTACAAAGTAGCCGCCCAAGGTGGTAACGAAGTTACCAAAGAGAATCCCTGGTTTTGTCAGGAATAAATACTTCTTCAGCATGACAACCAGTTTAGATCATCATGTTGTAGTGTAAGTAGTTCATAATCCATACAGAACCGATGAGTAATACAGCGATACATAGGATTGTATAAACGAATGCAATCACGTTCCAGCGTTGTTCAGACGAAGAGTTCATGTGCAAGAAGTAAACTAATTGGACAAGAATCTGAGCAACAGCAGTAATCGCAATTACAGCAACAACCATGCCACGATTGTCATGGTGCATACCTGCCATCACCATACCGAATGGAATTACGGTAAGAATAACAGAGAGGATAAAACCAATCGTGTATTGTTTTACGTTGCCGTGTGAAGCACCAGCTGCGTTATGATCGTGACTCATTATAGAACTCCCATCAAGTAAACGACGCTGAATACACAGATCCAAACGATGTCAAGGAAGTGCCAGAACAAGCTTAGGCAAGCTAAACGACGTAAGTTGATTAAGGTCAAACCATTTTTCTTGATTTGATACATTAACACTAACATCCAAACTAAACCTGAAGTTACGTGAATACCGTGCGTACCAACTAAAGTAAAGAACGCAGATAAGAACGCACTTGTGCTTGGACCGTGACCAGCATGAACTAAATGATTAAATTCATAAAGTTCCATGCCGATGAAGATAGCACCAAATAACCATGTGATACCTAACCATGTTAATACTTTTGCAACATCTTTTTTGTATGCAGCAAGTACTGCAAAACCAAAGGTTACAGAAGAAATTAACAGTGCAAATGTTTCAGTTAAAACGAAACCTAAAGAGTTTTCGAATAAATCTTTTGCACTTGGTGTACCCACAGGAATATGGCTACTTAATACAGCGAACGCAATGAAGAGTGTACCAAACAGTACAAGGTCACTCATCAAATATGTCCAGAAACCAAAGACCGTGATGTCAGTATCATCATGGTGATGATGTTCATCATGTCCGTGGTTGTCGTGATGAAGTACGTCAGCCATTGTCTTAGTCCTTCTTCAAGTGTTTTTCAAGGATCGCATAGCGTTCGTTTTCAATACGCTCAACTTCAGCCGCAGGAACATAGTAGTCCACTTTCTTCGTGAACGAAGATACGATGAAGGCAATGATTGATGCGACAAACGTTGCAATAGCAAGCCACCAGATATGCCAGATTAAAGCAAAGCCCATTACTGTCAGGATCATGGCAATCACGAAACCAGCAGCACGGTTTGTCGGCATATGGATGTCTTCGTACTTAGTTGGTTTTGCGTAAGCAATACCGTTTTCTTTGTCATTCCAGAAAGTATCAATACCATTGATCTTCGGAAGATGTGCAAAGTTATAGAACGGAGCAGGAGAAGAAGTTGCCCATTCTAAAGTACGGCCATCCCATGCGTCGCCTGTGTAGTCGATACGTTGGTTACGTTGTAAGAAACCAACCACGATTTGCATAATGAAGCAAAGAATACCAAACAATACCAGTACAGAACCGAATAAAGCAATGGCTAAGTACGGATCCCATTCAGGGTTGTCATATGTATTCAGACGACGTGTCATACCCATGAAACCAAGGATATATAACGGCATGAATGCAAAGTAGAAACCGAAGAACCAGAACCAGAATGCAGCTTTACCCCAAGTTTCATTGAGTCTCCAACCAAACATTTTTGGCCAGTAGAAAATGATACCTGCGAACATACCAAACACTACACCACCAATAATTACGTTATGGAAGTGAGCGATTAAGAATAACGAGTTATGTACTAAGAAGTCCGCTGGTGGAACCGCCATTAATACGCCCGTTAAACCACCGATACCAAAAGTCACAAGGAAGCCAAGTGTCCAAAGCATTGGTGTGGTAAATGTAATGCGGCCCTTATACATGGTGAATAACCAAGAGAAGATTTTCACACCCGTTGGGATCGCAATAATCATGGTCATGATACCGAAGAACGCGTTAACGTTGGCACCAGCACCCATGGTAAAGAAGTGGTGTAACCATACCACGAACGCAAGTACTGTGATCGCGATGGTTGCATACACCATAGATTTGTAACCGAACAACGTTTTACGAGAGAACGTTGATACCACTTCTGAGTAAATACCAAATGCAGGTAAAATCAGAATGTATACTTCTGGGTGACCCCAAGTCCAAATCAAGTTTACATACAACATTGGGCTACCACCCATGTCGTTGGTAAAGAAGTGGAAACCGAAGTAACGGTCAAGGGTAAGCATTGCAATTGTTGCAGTTAATACAGGGAATGATGCGATGATTAACACAGATGTACATAAAGATGTCCAAGTGAAAATCGGCATATCCATTAACTTCATGCCAGGTGCACGCATTTTGATGATGGTAACGAAGAAGTTAACACCCGTTAAAAGCGTACCTAAACCTGAAATTTGCAGTGCCCAGATATAGTAGTCCATACCTACGCCAGGAGAGTATTCGATACCTGACAGTGGTGGATAAGCCATCCAACCTGTTGCAGCGAATTCACCAAGCGCAAGAGAAACCATCATTAAGCCCGCAGCGCCGGCAAATAACCAGAAGCTTAAAGAGTTTAATAATGGGAAGGCAACGTCACGTGCACCAATTTGCAGTGGTACAGAGATGTTCATTAAACCAACAACAAGACCCATTGCTACGAAGAAGATCATAATGACACCGTGGGCGGTGAAGATCTGGTCATAGTGTTCTGGGTGTAGATAGCCTTCACCGCCGCCTTTTGCAAGGAACAGTTGAAGACGCATCATGATCGCATCGGCGAAACCACGTAATAACATGATGATCGATACGAACAGGTACATAATACCAATTTTTTTATGGTCGACTGATGTGAACCATTCGTTCCACAAGTAGCCCCATTTTTTGAAATAAGTGATACCTGCAAATACTGCGATACCACCTAAAATCATCATGAGAACGGTCACCTGTACGATTGGATCGTACGGGATCGCGTCTACATTTAACTTACCTAAGAAGCTCATGTCTTATTCCCCTACAACTGAAGAAGCAGGTTGTTCAGCATTTACAGCAGCAATTTCTGCAGCCGCAACAGCATCATGTGCAGGCACAGCGTCTACTTTTGCTGCTGAATGGTCAGCACCATGGTAGTTCGACATGTACTTGTTGATCACAGATTCAAACAGTTTAGGTTCAACTGAAGAGTAGTAAGTCACAGGATGAGGCTGAGTTTTATATGCACCTTCAGCTTCAGCTGTTGCAGCAAGCTGCTTCTCTAAATCAGTTTTCGCGTTACGGACCATTGCAGCGATTTGTTTCTCTGAACGGTTACCATCACGTAGTGATGCAAATTCAGCTTGGTCTAAAACAGTTTTTTGTACTGCTTCAGCGTTCACAGAAGTACCGTTACCTGCTTTAATCGCAGATACCCATTCAGTAAACTGAGCATTTGTCACAGCATGAGCTTTAAAGCGCATTTGTGAGAAGCCGTAACCTGAGTAATTCGAAGAGAAACCGCGGAATACACCTGGTTCGTTAGCCAACATATTCAAATGCGTCTGCATACCCGCCATCGCATAGATCTGACCAGATAATGCTGGGATAAAGAACGAGTTCATTGTGAAGTTAGATGTTAAACGAAGGCTAAGCGGAGTTTGTTCCGGGAAGCGTAATTCGTTTACTGTCGCAATTTCTTGTTCTGGGTAGATAAAGATCCATTTGAACTGTTCAGCAATTACTTGAACTGTTAGTGGTGCTTTATCAGATTCAAGCGGACGGTATGGGTCATATTTGTGTGAACCCCACCACGTTAAATACGCAAGAATACCAATAATAATTACAGGGATACCCCATACTACAATCTCAATTGCAGTTGAGTGTGCCCATGTAGGTTTATAGTCTGCATCTTTATTCGACGCGCGATATTTCCAACCAAACCATAATGCCATAACGATTGATGGAATCACCACCAATAGCATTAAATAGATCGCTTTCATCATCAAGTCTGATTGACCTGCTGCGACTGGACCTTTAGAGTTTAGAAGTACCATATCACCGCCACACCCAGTTAAGAGCGCAGCCATTGCGGATAAAGACAATACAGCTAAAGTCGTTTGTCTCATTTTACAACCTCGGTGAAGAGTCCCATTCCCTAATAATATGGGGATAGCGATTATAAGTGTCGCATGATTGAAAAGCCTTTTTTCAGATGTGAAAAATCCTCTCAATGATGAGACACCGCTACGTTTGAGGCATTATGCCCTATATCAACAAACTAAGCTATACATAAAAGTGCTTTAAATGACTGTATTAAAAACTGATTTTTTTACTCGGATTTGAATTATAGGGCACATAATTTTGTTGCAATATCAAGGTTCTGGATTTAAAAAGAGGCGTTAAACGCCTCTTTTTTTGTTATTGTTTTTGCTTCTTAATCACCGTGGTTTTTGCTAACTTATCGTGCAAAGTTTGACGCTTTTGACCAAAGCCAAAGGCATAATCGAGTAGTGTAATAAAGGGAAAAAGCATTAAGTTTAGGAAAATAAACACAAAGCTGCGTAAGGTAAAGCCGCGCCAGAGATTAACGGGAGCGTGATCGTGTTGATCAACAATCTGAATTTTGGTTAAACGTTTACCTATACTTTGACCGGTTTTACTAATTAACACCGCTTGAATCGCCAACATCACCACAATGTACACCAACATCATTTGCCATGCTTGATCTGGAATTAAGGCAAATAATTCTGATTGCAATTGACTGCTTTGCGCTGCTGTAGTGGCATTTTGCATTTTTTCTTGTAAGGCGCTGAGCTGCTGCATTTGCTCCGCTTGCAAGAAAAATGAAGGAATGGCTGCAGTGGGTAACCATAGTAGCAAATCTAAAACTTTGGCCACTGCACGTTGACCAATCGAGGCAAGCTCAGTATGAGGCTGTACCTTATTGTGTACTTCAATTTTGGGTTCAAATGTGGTTGGAGCTGGAGCTGTATAACCTGTAGGTTGATAGACCAATTGACCTTGAGTTAATTCACCTAAGGTTTTCCATTCAGTTAAACCCTGATGCCAAGCTAAATCGGTGAGCAAGACCTGCTGGCTGGCCAACATCTGATTGAGTTGTTCTAAGCTATACGGACCAGCTTGTTGATTATTGCGTGCCAAATATATTTGCATAAAGATTTAATCTCAAAAACGGAAAATAAAAAAAAGACCCATGAATGGGTCTTTTTTTAACACAGATTGTTAAGCTTGTTGAGCTTTTTCTTCTTCAGCTAAGAAGAACCAAGTCTCAAGTACTGAGTCTGGGTTTAAAGATACTGAGTCAATACCTTGTTCCATGAGCCATTTTGCAAGGTCAGGGTGATCTGAAGGGCCTTGACCACAGATACCCACATATTTACCCGCTTTACGGCATGCTTGAATTGCCATAGAAAGTAATACTTTCACAGCAGCATCACGTTCGTCAAACAAGTGCGATACGATACCAGAGTCACGGTCTAGGCCTAGTGTTAACTGCGTTAAGTCGTTAGAACCGATAGAGAAACCATCAAAGTGTTCAAGGAACTGTTCAGCTAACAATGCGTTGGTTGGAAGTTCACACATCATGATCACTTTAAGACCATTTTCACCACGTTTAAGACCGTTAAGCGCTAATAATTCAATCACACGTTTCGCTTCTGCAACTGTACGTACAAAAGGAATCATGATTTGAATGTTGGTTAAGCCCATTTCGTCACGTACTTTCTTCAACGCACGGCATTCTAATTCGAAGCAGTCACGGAAGTTGTCAGACACGTAGCGGCTTGCACCACGGAAACCAAGCATTGGGTTTTCTTCTTCTGGCTCGTATAACTTACCACCGATCAAGTTTGCGTATTCGTTTGACTTAAAGTCAGACATACGTACGATCACTGGTTTGTCAGCAAATGCAGCCGCAAGGGTAGAAATACCTTCAACTAATTTCTCAACATAGAATTCAATTGGAGATGCATAACCTGCAGTACGTGCCATCACAGCAGCACGCGTTTCGCGTGGTAGGCTGTCAATGTTGAGTAATGCTTTAGGATGCACACCGATCATACGGTTAATGATGAACTCTAGACGTGCTAGACCAATACCTGCGTTTGGAATTTGCGCAAAGTCAAAGGCACGATCAGGGTTACCCACGTTCATCATCACTTTAAACGGAAGTTCAGGCATAGATTCGATCGAATTCTTTTGAATTTCGAAATCTAATGCACCTTCGTAGATGAAACCAGTATCACCTTCAGCACATGATACAGTTACTTCTTGACCGTCAGTTAAAAGCTCAGTTGCATTACCACAACCCACGATTGCAGGCACACCAAGTTCACGCGCAATAATTGCCGCGTGACAAGTACGACCACCACGGTTAGTCACAATCGCAGCAGCACGTTTCATGACTGGTTCCCAATCTGGGTCAGTCATGTCAGATACAAGTACATCACCGTCTTGTACTTTGTCCATTTCTTTAATAGACGTTACGATACGTACGCGACCAGAACCAATACGTTGACCGATTGAACGACCTTCACACAGTACATTACCTTTTTGTTTTAATAGGTAACGTTCCATAGTACCGACATTTTCACGGCTTTTTACAGTTTCTGGACGTGCTTGAACGATATAGATTAAACCGTCATCACCATCTTTTGCCCATTCGATGTCCATTGGCGCACCGTAATGGTCTTCAATGATCAGCGCTTGTTTTGCAAGTTCTTGTAATTCGTGGTCATTTAAGGCGAACTGTTGACGTTCAGCTTTATCTACTTCAACGATAGATACAGATTTACCCGCAGACGCTTCTTGACCATAAATCATCTTTTGATGTTTAGAACCTAAGTTACGACGTAAAACTGCGTGTTTACCTGCTTTAAGCAATGGTTTAGAGATGTAGAATTCGTCAGGGTTAACCGCACCTTGAACCACCATTTCACCCAAACCATAAGATGCAGTAATAAATACCGCGTCACGGAAGCCTGATTCTGTATCAAGTGTGAACATTACACCCGCAGCACCAGTTTCAGAACGAACCATACGTTGTACACCTGCCGATAACGCTACCACGTCATGGGCAAAGTTTTGGTGTACACGGTAAGAAATCGCGCGGTCGTTGTATAAAGATGCGAATACTTCTTTAATCGCGATCAATACGTTGTCGATACCACGGATGTTTAAGAAAGTTTCTTGTTGACCGGCAAATGATGCGTCAGGTAAGTCTTCTGCTGTCGCAGATGAACGAACGGCAACCGCGATATCAGGGTTGCCGTTTGAAAGTTCTGCAAATGCAGCACGAACTTCTTGTTCTAAACCTGCAGTAAGCGGAGTTTCTACAATCCATTGACGAATTTTAGCGCCTGTTTCAGCAAGGGCATTGACATCATCCACGTCTAATGCAGCAAGCTCAGCGTTAATTTTAGCGTTTAGGCCACTTTGCTCGAGGAATTCACGATACGCTTGTGCGGTTGTCGCGAAGCCACCTGGTACTGATACACCAGCGTTAGCTAAATGGCTAATCATCTCGCCTAGAGATGAGTTTTTACCACCCACGAGTTCAACGTCGTGTTTCCCTAATTTTTCCAGACCAATTACGCGCGCTTCCAAAGTTGTTACTCCACTTTTTGCAGTATGAATCACTATCTCGGCATGATTTTATGAAAAAGCTTAGTTTTTATATTTTTACTAAGCGACTCTCATGTAAGATGGGTTTACTATAAAGATAATCGCGCACTTAGACAAATATTTAAGGAGAAAATTTGATGTCAGACGAGAAACCGATTAAGCGCAGTGTGTTTTTCATTTCCGATGGCACTGCAATTACGGCAGAAACCTTAGGTCACTCGCTACTGGCGCAGTTCCCACATGTGGACTTTGATATCCATATTATCCCCTATATTAGCTCTGAAGAAGCAGCGATGAATGTGGTGGCTGAAATCAACCAACGTGCTGATTCTGATGGAGAAAAACCACTGGTGTTTGATACTTTGGTTGATCCTTATGTCCGCGATATTATCAATACTGCCAACGCGATTAATTTGGATGTTTTTGAGGGCTTAATTAGTAAACTTTCTGAGGAGTTAGGCACCTCACCTACAACTTTAGTCGGACAAACTCATGCCGTGACCGATTCAGAGTCGTATAAAGCCCGTATTGATGCAGTGCATTTTGCCTTAGATAATGACGATGGCGCGCGTACCCGTCACTATGATAAAGCTGATTTAATCCTAATTGGCGTGTCGCGTTCAGGCAAAACCCCAACATCGATTTACTTGTCACTGCAATTTGGTATTCGGGTTGCGAATTATCCATTGACCGAAGAAGACTTAGATGACAACCGTTTGCCTGCAGTTTTACGCCCACATAAGCATAAATTGTTTGGTTTAATGATTGATGCAGACCGTTTGGTGGCGATTCGTACCGAACGTAAAGCCAATAGTCGTTATGCCAGCTTTAGCCAATGCCAAATGGAATTACGTGCTATTGAAGGGATTTACATCTCGGAAGGGATTAAATACTTAAATGTGTCTGAAATGTCGATTGAAGAAATTTCAACCCGCGTTTTACAAATGACAGGGCTGAAACGTCGTATTGGTTAGTCGTTTGGGCAGCCATGCAAGATGGCTGCCAAGCTTGGTTTGAGCTTTGGATTAATAGAAAAATAATATAAATAAATGAGTATAGTGCTGTCATTTAGCTTAGTGATAATGATGATATTGCGCTAAAACCCTGCAATCAAATGTTCATTTTTTAATCAAATTATTTAAAATAATCTCAGAAAAAGCACCATTATCATTTAAATAAATGGTGCTTGGTTTTAGATAAATACCAATTAGACCAATTTTATCTGGTTTAAATAACTAAAATTGGCTAAACGTTGTTCGGTATCATAGATGTCACAAGTAAAGATAAACTCATCGACCGCATATTTTTGCAGCAATTGTTGTAAACCTGCTTTGACCGTAGCAGGCGAACCAATTTGTGCCAAAGCATAAAAATCATCTACAGCACGTTGCTCCATAGGTGACCAAAGCCCATCCATGCTTTCCACAGGTTGAGGCAGTAGGCCGCGTGTACCTCTAAACATATTTAAAATACGTTGATAAGGGGTGGTGGCTAAATACTGCGCCTGTTCATCTGTTTCGGCAATCACCGTCGGCACACCTATCGACACATAAGGTTGACTTAAATATTCTGAGGGTTGGAAATTATCGCGGTACAGCTGAATGGCTAGACCTAGCATGCGCGGGGCAAAGTGCGAAGCAAAGGAGTAGGGTAAACCTAAACGTGCCGCTAGTTGCGCACTAAATAAGCTTGAACCTAAGAGCCACACGGGTACATGCGTACTTTGTCCTGGCGTGGCAACAATACGCTGACCTGGTTCTGGGTCTTTAAAGTAGCGTAAAATCTCGAGTACATCTTGTGGAAATTGATCTTCGGTTTCTTGCTGACCCCGACGTAAAGCACGCATGGTGGTTGGGTCTGTGCCGGGCGCACGACCTAATCCCAGTTCAACACGCTGAGGATATAAAGTCGCTAAAGTACCAAATTGCTCAGCCACAATTAAGGGAGCATGGTTTGGTAACATTACGCCCCCTGAACCGACTTTGATACTTTGCGTGTTGGCTAAAATATAACCCAGCAACACACTGGTGGCAGAGCTGGCAATGCCTGCCATATTATGATGTTCCGCCAGCCAGAGTCGTTCAAAGCCTAATTTTTCGGCATGTTGTGCTAAAGTCAGTGCATGGTGTAATGCATCTTGAATCGTATGACCTTCGCGCACAGGGGCAAGTTCTAAAATAGAAAAGCGAGTATCGGCTAAAGTACGCATAACAATCTCATTCATTTTTATATATCGAAATAATACGATATAAGTGCACTGTTGTATATCGAAAATACTCGATAAATAAAAAGCACCCAAAAGGGTGCTATGAATGAGTGGCCAACTTAATGTCGGTTATAACGTCCTTTATTATAGCCATAGTTGTTGTAGCGATAGTCACGTTGCTGATAACGACGCTGCTCATTGTCATCATAACGACGGTCATCATTGATCTTTTTAGCTAAGACCGAACCGCCAGCACCGCCTAAAGCAGCACCAATTAAACCGCCACTATTGCCGCCCACACTGTTACCAACACTATAACCTCCAGCACTACCCAGTGCTGAACCAATGGCAGCAGCGTTACGATCACGCCGATCTGCACTGGCTGCCGCAGCACCCGCGCCACCTAAGGCAGAACCAATCATTGCGCCTGTGTCACCGCCCAAACGCTGCCCCACGGCTGCACCAAGGACACTGCCTAAAGCAGAACTTGCTGCAACACGAGTGTTACTGGCAGCTTGAACCGTGGTAGCACCTAAGCCAGCAGTTGCAATCACCCCAGCCACTAAAATTGAATGAAATTTCATAGCAGAACTCCAGCATACTTGTCTTTATTTCTCACAATAAGCTTAAACAGAAGTTGCGGATGAACATGCAAGCTCAAGTGTTATCAATATTGCAAAGTGTAATTTTGAGTTAACTATGCTTCTTAATACATTCATAGTTAAATGAAAAAGCATTAAAAAAGCAGCCTTAAGGCTGCCGAATATTAGGTCATGAATTAACGACGTTTTTTCCAATATTTTTTGCCACGCTGTTGGGCACGTTTGTCAGCGGCTTTATCTTTGGCAATTTTGTTACCTAAAGCTGCACCACCTGCCGCACCTAAAGCAGAACCAATATAACCGCCGTTACTACCGCCTATATTTTTACCCACGGCATAACCCGTACCACCACCTAATGCACCACCGATGGCAGATTCAGTACGATTTCTCTTATTACTTGCCACTGCTGCGCCGCCTGCTCCACCTAAAGCAGCACCCAATGTTGCACCCGTATTACCGCCAATATTTTTACCTAAAGCAGTTCCTGCAACACTACCTAAGGCACTTGCAGCTGCTACACGAGCAGTACTATCAGCATGGGCAGATACAGTGAGCATAGAGGCGCTAGCCAGTAAAGCACTCATGAATACAGTATTCAATTTCATAGGGATTCTCCATGTCCACATGGACTTAAAACTAAAAATGATTTCAATGGCGTTAATCTA
Source organism: Acinetobacter sp. B51(2017) (assembly GCF_003711395.1). Lineage (GTDB taxonomy): Bacteria > Pseudomonadota > Gammaproteobacteria > Pseudomonadales > Moraxellaceae > Acinetobacter. Next base: position 182,544 of record NZ_PJRJ01000001.1, on the reverse strand, counting down.
ACAGTTGCCAAGTGGTTAAATATGGAGAAGCTTGGGAGAGATGCTACAAAGTTACATGACTTTGTATGAGTTTGATTAAAACTGTGAATAAATATGTGAATGAGATACTAATTTAATAAAAATGTGGAGAAATTAAGAAGTCAAACGCGCGGATTTTCACGTAAAACACAAGCTGAATTCTAGGCAAAGATGTCTTTTAAAGGTGGGAGTAGGTAAACTATAGCGAATATAAAGTAAATGCAGCAATGGTTGCTGGTTATTTGAGAACTATTATCCCATGAAAGAATCGTTACGCTTACGTTTGGATCAACTTTCCGATCGTTATGAAGAGCTCAACGCTTTATTGGCAGACGTTGAAGTTATTTCGGACAACAAACGTTTTCGTCAATTGTCACGTGAACATAGTGATTTAAGTGAGTTAACCCGTGTTTGGCAGCAATATACCCAAGCAGAAGCCGATATTGAAACGGCAGAAGCGATGTTGAGTGATCCTGATTTTAAAGAAATGGCACAAGAAGAGATCAAAGAAAATAAAGCTTTGATCGAGTCTTTAGAATCTGATTTAAATATTTTGATGATTCCGAAAGATCCAAACGATGCCAACTCTGCTTATTTAGAGATTCGTGCTGGCACTGGCGGCGACGAAGCGGCCATCTTCTCAGGCGACCTGTACCGCATGTATAGCAAATATGCTGAATCACAAGGCTGGCGTTTGGAAATTTTGTCAGAAAACCATGGTGAACATGGCGGCTATAAAGAAGTTATTTGCCTGATTAATGGTGAAGGCGTTTATGGTCGTTTAAAATTTGAAAGTGGCGCACACCGTGTACAACGTGTACCTGCCACCGAATCACAAGGTCGAGTACATACCTCTGCGTGTACGGTTGCAATCTTACCCGAAGTGGATGTGGATACCTCGGTGGATATTAACCCTGCGGATTTACGTATTGATACTTACCGTGCCTCAGGTGCAGGTGGTCAGCATATTAACAAAACCGATTCTGCGGTGCGTATTACCCATATTCCAACCGGAACGGTGGTGGAATGTCAGGACGAACGTTCGCAGCATAAAAACAAAGCCAAAGCCATGGCGCTGCTTGTGTCGCGTTTAGAAAATGCCAAACGTGCCGCAGCCGATGCCGCAACCTCGGAAATGCGCCGTGACTTGGTCGGTTCAGGCGATCGTTCTGAGCGTATTCGTACCTATAACTATCCGCAAGGTCGTATGACCGATCATCGTATTAACTTGACCTTATATAAGTTAGATGCAGTGATGGAAGGCGATTTAACCGAATTATTAGACAGTTTACATCGCGAATATCAAGCAGATCAGTTAGCAATGCTTGCACAGCAAAATGGTGGTTAATTGAATATTGCACAGGCTTTAGCCTTACGCGGCGAAGCAGAAAGCTACGAACGCCAAGAAAATGCATGGTTGCTTGAACACATCACTAAAATTGATTCTTTTGATTTGGTGATGAAAAAAGATCAAGAACTCAGCATTGAACAAGAGCAAGCTTATAAAGAGGCTTTGGCACGCATCGAAGCGGGCGAGCCTCTGGCTTATGTGACAGGTTCACAACCGTTTTGGACTTTAGACTTGACCGTCACCCAAGATACTTTGGTGCCACGTCCAGATACCGAAATCTTGGTTGAAACCGTATTAAAACTCGACTTGCCTGAAGATGCTCGTATTGTGGACTTAGGTACAGGGACAGGGGCAATTGGTTTGTCGTTGGCGTCTGAGCGTCCCGATTGGTCAGTGACAGTATCTGATATTTACCAACCCACTTTAGAAGTTGCCAAGTTAAATGCTGAAAAACATGATTTAACGGATGTTCAATTTGTGTTGGGGGTGTGGTTAAAACCCTTTGGTCGTCAATTCTTTGATGCGATTGTCTCTAATCCACCTTATATTGATGCCAATGATGTCCACATGCAGGCCTTGGCAACTGAACCGCGCCGTGCCTTAGTGGCTGAAAAGCAAGGTTTAGCCGATTTGGCCGAGATTATTGTCCAAGCTAAAAAACATTTGACCGTTGGGGGGTGGGTAGTACTCGAACATGGTTATGATCAAGCCGAGGCGGTACAGCATTTATTTCGCCAAGCAGGCTATAAACAAGTACGTACTGTCAAAGACTATGGTGGCAATGACCGTGTAACCTTGGCGCAGTGGCCACATTAATATGCATATAAAAAAGCGACCTTAGGGTCGCTTTTTTTACATTGGGAAATCTTGCAAACTGTCTGCTACATCGAGCTGTTGCAGCGCATTGGTTTCTAGCGCTAAACATAGCGCTGCAATTTTAGCAGTTTCAGTCAAATACTGAGCTTTGAGCGCCACACCTTGTTGCAAGGCCTGTACGCATTCTGCACTAATATCAAGTGCATGCGCAGTTTGCTCGGCATCTGGGCGCTGAAAAAAAGCAGCCACAAGGTGTTGCAAGCTTTGCTCTGAGGCATTGAGAATGCTTTGGTTAAGCTGTTCATCAAGTTGAGTGACAGGAATTGATGCAAAACCGTGGGTGAAGTTCTGTACTAGACTTTGTTCTAATACATCAGTCATCTTAAGCATGAATAGACCTTAATCAGGTAATTGGAGCGGAGAATTACAGCCAAATAGGAGCCAACTGGGCTCTAAATTTGATTGAAATTTAACCTATATTATCGCGCTTAGCAAAGTACTTAAGATGAATGGTCAGTCATAAAAATAGCTTGGCAAAGCTTAAATTCAGTTTTTACTGCGGTAGTTACCCGGATTTAAACCTGTCCATTTTTTAAAGGCACGATGAAAGGCACTTGGGTCATGAAAATTTAAACTGTCGCTAATCTGTTGCAAACTCTGGTTGGTATTGAGCAGTAAATCAATGGCACGGTCACGACGAATATTATTTTTCAGTTGTTGATAGCTAAAGCCTTCAGCTTTGAGACGCCGTTGCAAGGTTGCTTCAGAGATATGTAAACGATGTGCCAATTCACTTAAATCCAGCCATTGACTCGGTGCTAAATCTAACAGTTGCTTACGAATTTGTTGGCTTAAGGCATAAGGATTTTTAAAACGTACCAATAGATTATAGGGCGTGCCTTGTAAAAATTGATAACGTGAGCTCAGGTCTTGTTTAATGGATAATTGCAGATAATGTGCCTCAAAAGCCAAAGCATTGCAGTTACTTTGATAACGAATATCGGTGCAAAAACGGCTTTGATAATCCTGATGTGCGATCGGCATATTGGCCTTAAGTTGCATAAAGCTTAAGCCAATGCGTTGACCTGCTAACCAACACATTAAGCTGTGCAGTAGCATCCAATAACACGCATAAGCAAAAACGGGTTTTCGCTTGTTGTGATCATGAATAATGATTTTTGCGATCCCATCTTTTTGAATAAGTTCGCCTTTTAAATCATCCAATAATAAATTAAAAAAGCGTACTGCCTCATGGATAGCTTGGGCTAAGTTTTCACAGTGCATCAACCATTTGCTTAACCATTGAAAGCTACCCCGACGTAAGGGGCGCGCATCCATACCAAAAAATTCATCATTCATGGCATCGGCAATGGCGACCCATAAATTGCCATATTGTTGAATCGAAACGCGTGCTTTATTGGAATCTAACAAGTCGCGTGCAATCCCTGCACGTTGTAGCATTGCTTCAACATCTAACCCCTGAGATTGCGCAGCGCGGAGCGCTTCATGGACCAAACTCATGCAAATACTGTGCTGATCTTTTGCTATCACTTTGAAATCCTTGTTGTTATTAATGTCCAAATCCATCATGCAGGCTGCACGCTTTGGAAATTGTACTTAAAAAAAAGACTGATTACTCTGAGCCATAAGTCGAGTAGAAAAATGTTGAGAACATTACAATGAATATTCAAGGGAAAGTGGCTGTGGTTACAGGTGGTGCATCGGGCTTAGGCGCAGCGACAGCGAGCTATTTTGTGGCTGAGGGCGCGCAAGTGGTGTTGGTTGATATGAATGCTGAGCAAGGGCAGGCGATGCAAGCACAGTTGGGTAGCAAAGCACGTTTTGCACAACTTGATGTTACCAATGAAACTCAAGTGGAAGCGTTTTTCCAAGAATTAGCCCATATTGAAGGGCGTATTGATATTTTGGTGAACTGTGCAGGTATTGCACCTTCTGCCAAAGTATTGGGACGTGATGGATTGCACAGCCTAGATTTATTTCAAAAAGTGTTAAATATTAATGTCACGGGTAGCTTTAATATGCTGCGTTTTGCAGCGCAATCTATGGCACAAAACCAACTAGATGGTGAAGAACGCGGCCTGATCATTAATACCGCTTCGGTGGCGGCATACGAAGGGCAAATTGGGCAAACTGCCTATGCTGCTTCTAAAGGCGCCATCGTCTCAATGACCTTACCTTTGGCACGTGAATTGGCGCGTGATGCCATTCGGGTGATGACTATTGCACCGGGGATTATGCATACCCCAATGATTGCAGCCATGCCAGAGCATGTGCAACAAGCATTAGGAGCCATGGTGCCATTTCCAAGTCGTTTGGCACGTCCAGAAGAATTTGCCAAACTTGCCGGACATATTGTGGAAAATAGCTATTTAAATGGTGAAGTGATTCGATTTGATGGCGCTATTCGTATGGCTGCCAAATAGCCTAAGTATGGTTAAGCAAATGAGGCAGCTCTGATCTGTGGCGTGGGCTTTATTCCTACGCCCTGACATCAGCCTTAAAACACCGCAGGCTAGCTGCGGTATTTTTAAATATATTGCACTTAAAACAATAATGATCAAACTCGATCAATTCAGTAGACGGATGTCTGATAAAACAAAAAAAGGATAAAACGATGCAAACACTGGCTCAAGCACAGCAACAATTTGATTTAAAAAATTATATTCAAAGCCAATTACATGGTACTGCCAACGCATTAAACGCTTATACAGAGTGCTGCGGGCGTCATGTTGGACAAAATAAAGTTGCCCTAATTTGGCAAGCAAAAAACAACCAGCAACAAACATGGAGCTTTGAACAATTGGCGACAGCCTCAGCACAGCTCGCAAATTATTTCACCTCGCTGGGTATTCAAAAAGGTCAACGTATTGCAGGGCTGTTACCACGCACGCCTGAACTGTTGATTACCATATTGGCGACATGGCGGATCGGCGCGGTGTATCAACCTTTATTTACCGCTTTTGAATCTAAAGCCATTGAGCATCGTATTGAAAGTGCAGATACCCAGCTGATTGTGACCCATATAGAACAGCGCGCTAAACTTGATCGTTTAGAAATGAATCATATTTTAACGGTAGATGCAAAACGTGATGACAAAAATATAGATGCCGATTTTTGGACTACCGTGCATGCTCAGCCAACGGAGCAGCAGCCTGTAACACTGAGTTTTACCGATGACTTTTTAATGATGTTTACCTCGGGCACCACAGGTTTAGCCAAGTCGGTGGCTGTACCGCTTAAAGCACTATTGGCATTTAAAGGCTATATGCAATACGCATTAGACTTACGTGAGCAAGACAGTTTTTGGAATTTGGCCGATCCGGGCTGGGCATATGGTTTGTACTATGGCATTGCAGGGCCATTGGCATTGGGTCATCGTATTATTTTAGATGAACGTAACTTTAGTGTTGATCATGCCTTAGAAACCATCGAAAAATATCAAGTCAGTAATTTGGCAGGTTCTCCGACAGCTTTTCGTATGTTCTTTGGCTATAAAGAAAAATTTAAGCCCAAAATTGCTCAACATCTACGTGTGGTTAGTAGTGCAGGCGAACCTTTAACCCCAGAAGTAATTCATTGGTTTAAACAAGATTTGGGCGTGGATATCTTTGATCAATATGGACAAACTGAACTGGGGATGGTGATTGCCAATCATCATGGTTTAGCCCATCCTAAAAAAGTAGGTTCGGCGGGCTTTGCCATTCCAGGTCACCGTTTTGCGGTACTAAATCAACATGATCAAGAAGTCGCGCCTGGTGAGATTGGCACCCTTGCACTGGATTGGAGTCAATCACCTTTGTTTTGGTTTAAGGGCTATGGGGGCAATAATCGACAGTCCTTTGTGGGCAATTACTATATCACAGGGGATACAGTGCGTTTAAATCAACAAGGCGCGATAGAATTTGTTGGTCGTGCCGATGATGTGATTACCACTTCTGGCTATCGGGTAGGGCCATTTGATGTCGAAAGCACCTTATTAGAATGTCAAGAAGTATTAGAATCAGCGGTGGTGGGTAAACCAGATCCAGAACGTACCGAAATTGTGAAAGCTTTTGTGGTATTAAAACATGATTATCGTGCTAGCCCAGCGTTGCAAGACAAGCTGCAACAATATGTGCGCCAACGTTTATCTAAACACGTTTATCCACGCGAAATTGAGTTTGTGAGTCATTTACCTAAAACGTCAAGTGGTAAAATTCAGCGTAATTTACTCAAACAGCAAGAAATTGCCAAACTTGAGCAGCTTAAACAGGTGGGTTAAATCAAAGCAGTCTTTGGACTGCTCAGTATAAAAAATAGCGAACATCAAGTTCGCTATTTTTATGGCTTAAAACTTAGAAGAAGCCTGCAGGTTTGGTTGAGTAGCTAACCAGCAAGTTTTTGGTTTGTTGGTAATGATCTAACATCATCTTATGGTTTTCACGGCCAATACCTGACTTTTTATAACCACCAAATGCAGCATGTGCTGGGTAAATGTGATAACAGTTGGTCCATACGCGACCCGCTTGAATAGCACGACCCGCACGATACGAGGTATGCGTTGAACGTGACCAAACCCCTGCACCTAAACCGTAAATGGTATCATTGGCGATTTTAATGGCATCATCAAAGTCTTTAAACGTGGTGACTGCCAACACTGGACCAAAAATTTCTTCTTGGAAGGTCTTCATGCTGTTATGACCTTTAAAGATGGTTGGTTCAATATAGAAACCTTCCCCCACTTCTTGACGTGCAGCGCCACCAGTTAAGACTTGTGCACCTTCTTCACGACCTGTGGCAATACAGCCTAAGATTTTATCTTGCTGTTCTTGAGACGCTTGTGCGCCAATCATGGTGGTGGTGTCTAAAGGATGGCCTGTCTTAATCCGTTGTACACGTTCTACCGCCATTTCTAAGAAACGATCCGCAATGCTTTCTTGTACCAAAGCACGCGATGGACAGGTACAAATTTCACCTTGGTTTAAGGCAAACATTGCAAAGCCTTCTAAAGCTTTGTCTAAGAATTCATCTTCTTGATCTAAAATATCTGCAAAGAAAATATTCGGTGATTTACCGCCCAGTTCTAGTGTCACTGGAATAATATTTTCAGTGGCATACTGCATGATTAACTGACCGACTGCAGTTGAACCTGTAAAGGCAATTTTTGAGATACGTGGGTTGGTCGCCAATGGACGTCCTACCTCAACGCCATAACCATTGACGATATTAAGCACACCAGCAGGTAATAAATCTTGAATTAACTCTGCCAATACCAAAATACTCGCGGGTGTTTGTTCTGCAGGCTTTAACACAATACAGTTGCCTGCGGCCAGCGCTGGAGCGAGTTTCCATGCAGCCATTAAAATCGGGAAGTTCCATGGAATAATTTGTCCCACCACACCCAAGGGTTCATGGAAGTGATAGGCCACTGTATCGTGATCGATTTCAGAAATACCGCCTTCTTGAGTACGAATACAGCTGGCAAAATAACGGAAATGATCAATGGTCAGCGGAATATCGGCAGCCAAAGTTTCACGAATTGGTTTACCATTATCCCATGTTTCGGCAACGGCAAGTTTTTCTAGATTTTCTTCTAGACGGTCGGCAATTTTAAGTAAGATATTGGCGCGTTCAGTCGGTGAAGTTTTGCCCCATGCATCTTTGGCTTTATGGGCAGCATCTAAAGCCAATTCAATATCTTCGGCCGATGAGCGTGGTACTTTGGTAAAAACCTTACCATCGACAGGTGAGATGTTTTCAAAGTATTCCCCTTTAATCGGTTTAACCCACTCACCACCAATAAAGTTTTCATATTGAGCTTTGAATTCTACTTTTGAGCCCGGTTGATTCGGATCGATATAGCGCATATTTATTTTCCTTTGCGTCGTGTAATATGGAGCTTAAGCGCGTGAAAAATTGAAATACAAGCACGCAATCAGCTACATTATGCCTAGAGCATACCTAGCATAAGGTTGGAAAAAGGTAGGCAAAAGTCGAATTACAACTCCACGACAATTGTTTACATAAAGGACGCGTAGGACGCGCGTTAATTCATTCTGTTGTTGTGAGAATATTTCATAATGAGCAAACACAGTTTAATAGAAAAAAGGCAACAAATTGAGAAGCTTAGAAATGGAATTTCGCGCTCAAGCACCCAAGCGAATTTGCTGGGTCAAAGTATTGTCAGTTCATGGCAACGCTCAGAAAATGCTGCGATTCCTAAAGAACGCGTTGCTGCACCGTTAATTGAACTCAACCACAGCAGTACTCCACTGCAACATGCATTAAATTATTGTAGCGATGAACTCACACATATTGCCGAACAATCCCACATGGCAGTGGCGGTTGGAGATGTTGGCAGTACCATTATTTGGAGTGCAGCGCATGGACAAATGCGCCGTGAAGCAGAAAATGTCCACTTTGTGCAAGGTGGACAGTGGCGAGAAGAATTGGTGGGCACCAACGCTTTGGCGCTCACCTTAAAAACCGAGCAATCCTCCTGTGTATTTTCTAACGAACATTATATGCATTCGGTACAAAATTGGGTTTGTTATGCTGCTCCAATTATCGATCCATATTCAAAACATGTTTTGGGTGTAGTAGATTTATCCACGGTTTGGGATAAACATAACAGTTTAGGTTTATTGGCCGCAGAACGCTGTGCTGCGATTATTCAAACGGCATTGCTGGAACATCAACGGCAGCAGTTGTATTTGCGCGCTTTTGCTGTGCCACAAGTCTTATTTAATGGCAAGGTGTTAGTGGTCACACCACGGCAAATTGAAATTTTGACCATTTTGGCCTTATGTCCACAAGGTTTAACCCTTGATTCATTACATCAAGCTTTATATGGTGAGCGTAAAGTCAGTATGGGGACGCTGAAAGCCGAGATGTCACAGTTAAGAGAGTTACTCGGTGGCTTGTTAGGTTCAAGACCTTATCGTTTATTGGCTGATGTAGAAGCAGATTTTCTACAAGCAGAAAGCGCATTAGACCGAGGGGCAACAGAAGCGGCACTTAAACTGTGTTCAGGCGTGTTTTTAGCCAAAACCGAAAGTCCATTTTTATCGGCATGGCGCGATTGCTTAGAATCGCGCTTAAGTGATGCTATCTTTAGAGCCAATGAAACCGATGTGTTACTCAAACATATGGCACGTTGTCCAGAAGCCATTGATGCCATTGAACGTTTAATTGAACTGATGCCCAAAGAACATCCAGTTCATCAAAATTTACTGAAATACAAAGAGCACTAAAGCCCTTTGGCATTTAACCACGTAAATAACGTCTGATAAGCCAGTTCACGTACTGGCTTTTTAGATAAAATGACATCATGCATGGCCTGTTGAATGGAGACAATTTGCACATCACCTGCAATATGGCGCGTGCAACGGTCTATATCACGGACATTTAAAATAATATCACTCCTTTTGACAGCATCTGACCATCTACGCGCTTTAATACTTTGATGACTATGCATGACCAAAGTGGGAATATTTAGGCGAATGCCGCGTTGTAATTGTTGTTGGACTAGATACACGGCGCGTAAAAAGCTTAAACGCACCCATGGATAATGCTGCGGTTTGAGTTTTAAATTAAATTCCCATTCACCTTGCAGCTCTTTGTGTAAGCTAGGTACATATACAGGACTTAAACCACTAGGAATTGGCAGATTAGGAAAGCTTGCACCAAGTTTAATCAGTTGGCTTAAGGCAAACTTCGCGGTTTTTGAGCTGATATTAAAGTCAAAAAATGGACTATTGAGCCATAAGCCTTTGAGTAAAGGATGTTTGCTGTTCCGCGCAGCATAAGACGTACAGATCAGCCCACCCGTAGAATGTCCCGCTAAAATCAGACTTTGATGACCTTCACGCCAGATAATGTCCAGTGCTTGGTTAATTTCGGCATCATATTCGCGTAAATCATGTACATTGTAGGGTTTTTGGTGCGCTAATAGGGCGCGGCCATATTTGCGTAAATCTAAGGCATAAAAATTATAATCATGCTGATTAAATTGTAATGCCATCTCAGCTTGAAAAAAGTAATCAATAAAACCATGCAGATATAACACCGCTTTTTTGGTCGGTAGATTGGCTTTTTTACGAATCAGTTTGGCAATGACTTCGCCTTCATGGTCGTCGGGGAGCTGTAAGGTGGCACAGGCAAAACCTGCACCTAAAGGATCATCTTGATACGTCACTGGAAATTGAAAAAGACTGGCCATATCGGGTTAAATTTTATTCTTGTAAATTTGTATCTTTGATGAAGTTATCCGCATTGTCAAATAAAAAAAGGCCAACCGCTTGAGAGCAGGTTGGCCGAAAAGCATGTAAGTGCAAAGACTGGGAAAACTTACATTGCCGCTTTAAAACTCACGACATCCGTATGAGATGCTTTCATGGCTGCCTTAAACATTTGAACCACATCAGCATGGCTAGCTTTACGTGGGTTGGTCAGCATGCAGGCATCTTTTTGTGCATTTTCTGCCATGACTTCTAAATCTTGTTCTTTTACACCAAGCTCTGCTAAACCTGCTGGAATACCAATCGATTGCGACAAGCTACGAATCGCAGCAATTGCTGCATGCGCAGCTTGGGTTGTGCTTAAGCCTTGAGTATTCACACCCATCAGTTCGGCAATACGTGCATAGCGTTCTGGGCAGGCAATCAGGTTAAACTCACAGACATGTGGTAATAACACCGCATTACATACGCCGTGAGGTAGATTATAGAAGCCACCTAATTGATGCGCCATGGCATGTACATAACCGAGTGAGGCATTGTTAAAGGCCATGCCGGCTAAATATTGGGCATAACTCATCGCATCACGGGCTTCTAAGTTATCGCCATTGGCAACGGCTGGACTTAACCACTGACTAATCATGCTAATGGCTTTTTCTGCACAAGCATCGGTAATTGGGTTGGCTGCCGTCGACACATAAGCTTCTACCGCATGGGTTAAGGCATCCATCCCTGTGGCGGCAGTTAAAGCAGCAGGTTTTGCCAGCATTAGTTTTGGATCATCAATGGCAATGAGTGGCGTACAACGCCAATCGACAATCGCCATTTTGACATGCGTGTCGGTATTGGTGATGATACAAAAGCGTGTCATTTCTGAGGCAGTACCTGCCGTTGTATTGACCGCAATGAGTGGGGTCATAGGTACTGAACTTTTATCAATGCCTTCATAGTCACGAATATGGCCGCCACCTGCGGTCACTAAGCCAATACCTTTGGCACAGTCATGTGATGAGCCACCACCTAAAGAAACAATAAAGTCACAGCCGTGTTGGTTATAGGCATCTACGCCATTATGAACGTTGATGTCGGTTGGGTTGGGTTCTGCGCCCGCAAAAATATGACTTTCTACACCAGATTCTGTTAAATAGCCGGCAATGATATCGGCAACGCCAAATTTATATAAACCTGCATCCGTCACAATGAGTGCTTTTTTCGCGCCTAAGTTTTTCGCTTTATTGCCAATTTCTTTGGCACAGCCGGGGCCAAATAAAGAAACACACGGGATGTAAAAGCCGTTGGTTTGATCTGCAAGATGTTTAAACGCCATGGTCTGATTCCTTCTACCATTCTTTTGATTATTATCGGTGACCCTCACCGTTGATTAGAGTATCTAAACTAAAACAGAAAATGAAAACCTACCAAATACCTACCATCATCGCTTTTAGGTCTTAACTCATCGCTAAATTTGATAAATTGAAGCTGAGGCTTTAAGTATGCAGAGCTGAAAAGTTTGCGAAAAAATGCTAGGCTACAGCGGTTCTTTGATGGTATGGGCTTATGAAACAAGAAACTGCACTCAAACTTTTAAAAGCAGGAGAAAATGTCTTTTTGACTGGTTCGGCCGGTGCAGGGAAAACCTATACCTTAAATCAGTACATTCAGTATCTAAAGGCACGTAAAGTCCCTGTTGCCATTACCGCATCCACTGGCATTGCAGCCACGCATATGAACGGCATGACCATTCATACTTGGGCGGGGATTGGCATTAAAGACGTACTGAACGATCATGATTTAAAAAACATGAAAGAACGTAAATATTTAAAAGAGCATTTAGAAAATGCCCAAGTTTTAATTATTGATGAGATCTCGATGCTACATGCCAAGCAGCTGAATCTTGTTAACCAAGTGTTAAAATATTTTAAAGAAAGCGATGCTGCTTTTGGTGGTATTCAAGTCATTGTGGCGGGGGATTTTTTCCAGTTGCCTCCAGTGGGTAAGCCCGAAGAACGCAATCGTGATAAATTTTGCTTTATGTCTGAGGCATGGGTAGAAGCCAAGTTTCGGGTCTGTTATTTGACCGAGCAGCATCGTCAAGGCAATGACTATTTAAACGATATCTTAAATGCCATTCGTAGCCAAAGCATTGACCAACAGCATATTCAAGCCTTGCGTGACACTCAGCAGCAAGATATAGGCGATACTTTTACTCGTTTATATACCCATAATGCCGATGTTGATCAAATTAACTTTCAGCACTTAAATGCCTTAGAAGCCGATGCGCGTCAATTTGATGCTAAATGTGATGGTAATGCTAAACTCGTTGAGACCTTAAAATCATCGGTACGTGCGCCAGAGAGCTTGATTTTAAAGAAAAATGCCAAAGTGATGTTTGTCAAAAACAACTTTGAAATGGGTTATATCAATGGCAGCTTAGGTGAAGTGGTGGGTTTTAGCGAAGATGAAGAATACGGCATCTTACCCAAAGTACAACTCACCGATGGCACCAGTTTGGTGGTGGAACCTGAAACATGGTCAGTGGACAACGATGCAGGTAAAACCATTGCCAGTTTTCAGCAAATTCCACTGCGCTTAGCATGGGCGATTACCATTCATAAATCTCAAGGCATGACTTTGGCTGCGGCAGAAATTAATTTAAGCCATACTTTTGAAAAAGGTCAGGGTTATGTTGCATTGTCACGTTTAAAGAGTTTGGCTGGCTTAAGATTATTAGGTTTTAATTTAGCTGCCTTAGAATTAGACAGTTTGGCATTAAAAGCCGATCGACGTTTTCAAGAACTGTCGAGTGAAGCGGAAGCGAACTTTATGAATGTCGATCTAAGCTTACAACATAAAGCCTTTATTCGTCATTGTGGCGGGACACTCAATGATGCTGAGATTCAGCGCAATGAAAAGAAAATCGCCAAAACTGCGGGTAAACAAAATATTGGTGCGCAAACTGTGCAAGAAACCCGAATTTTATTTGAAGAAGGCTATCATATTCAAGATATTGCCCAAGAACGTGGTTTAACGCCTGCTACCATTATTAATCATTTAGCCAAATTGCAAAAAGAAGGTTTGGATATTTCTGAGGCACATCCCGGAGATGATGTGGTTGAACAAGTCCGTAAAATCTATAAACGTTTAATCAAACGCCAAAATCCTGAACATTTTAGTGATGATGGCACAATTAAATTACGTCCTATTGTAGAAGCCACCAGTCCACGTTTGGGCTATGACCAAGTACGTTTGGCCTTATTATTTGTTGAATAGGGCTAATCCTTAGGCTGAATATGAATTTGTTTAAAATTTAAGCGATTGGCTTGTGCTGAATTTTAATCAATAATTTTTATGTTAAATTGAATTAAATTCACTGCTTGGTGGTCTGCTATGTTAGAAATTCGGCATTTAAAAACCTTATTGGCCTTACGTGAACATGGTTCATTGGTCGCTGCTGCCAATGATTTGTGTTTAACGCCTTCGGCGATTTCGCATCAGCTCAAAGAACTTGATCACTGGTATGGGGTCGAGGTGGTGAATCGTCGTAGCCGACCAGTTAGTTTTTCTAATGTAGGACAGCGTTTATTGAAACTGGCAGATGATGTCATTCCACAGATTCAAATTGCGCAAACTGATATTACCCGTATTGTCTATGGGCAAACTGGGCGGATTATTTTTTCCTCAGAATGTCATAGCTGTTTTGATTGGTTAATGCCTTTGCTGAATCAATATCGGCAGCAATATCCCGATGTTGACCTTGATTTTGCCTCGGGTTTTGAAGCCAATCCACATGAATTATTACAAAATTCAGAATTTGATTTATTGATTACCGCAGATCCAATTGCGTTAAAAGGGATCGAATACTTTCCCATCTTTGAATATGAATCACGTTTAGTCTTGGCGATTACCCATCCTTTGGCGCGCACCGAGCATATTACGGTGCAAGAGTTGGCTGAAGAAACCTTAATTACCTATCCTGTAGATAAACATCGTTTGGATATTATGTCCAAGTTATTTATTCCCGCCAATATTCAGCCCAAAAGCATCCGCACCACAGATTTAACCCAAATGCTGATTCAATTGGTGGCCAGTGGGCGTGGCGTGGCGGCGTTGCCTGATTGGGTGGTGAATGAATATGAGCAAAAAGGTTGGGTGACTTCACGTCGTTTAGATTGTGTGGCTAAGCAAGGTTTAAGACGTACCCTATATGCGGGCTACCGCAGCGATGATAAAGAAAAAAGTTATTTTGAAGGCTTTTTAAAACAACTCGAGAAATTCTCACAAAAACGTCAGCACTATTATCCTTAATCGTGTCTGCCTTAAGCTGGGTGGGATATAAGTTTGTCGCATAGAGCAAGCTTGAAAAATATGCTATACCCCTTGCCAGTCATGCAGAGGAGGACATTATGCAGCGTGATGGATGGATTATTGTCGCTGGATTTATGGCAGCAATTCATGTGGGAAAATTACCGCCCGCAGTTCCTGTATTACAACGAGAGCTAGGCATCTCTTTGGTTGAAGCGGGGATTTTATTGTCCTTAGTGCAAGGTGCAGGGATGTTGTTGGCACTGTTGTTGGGCAGTTATAGTGAAAAAATTGGCTTAAAACGTTGTATGCTGTTGGGCTTACTGCTGTTAGGCAGTGCCAGTAGTTTGGCAGCTTTCTCTTTGAACTTTAAGCTGTTATTGCTGCTGCGCGGCTTAGAGGGATTAGGCTTTTTATGTATTACCTTAACGGGTGCAGCTTATTTACGCCATTTGGTCGCAGCCGAACACTTACAAAAAAAGTTAGGGCTATGGAGTGCCTATATGGGCGGTGGGATGGGCATCGCTTTACTGATTACGCCATTTTTATTTACCTTGCTAAGTTGGCAACAGGTTTGGCTGTGCTATGGCGCACTGAGCTTTGCCCTCGCTCTGATTTTAAGCGTGTATCTTCCTGCACCACCGCCCCCATCAAACTGTACTAAGGTATTGAATGTATTGGTGCAAGTCTTAAAATATCCACCTGCATGGTTATTGGCGGTTATTTTTGCCTTATATGCGGGGCAATGGTTAGTGTTGGTGGGCTTTTTACCGACCATTTATCAGCAAAACCAAATTTCTTTAACCTTGGCTGGTAGTCTCACTGCATTGGTCGCCATCAGTAATGCAATAGGTACAGCGATTTGCGGACGTTTATTACAACGTGGCATTGCAGCATCTAGGCTGATACGTGTTGGCTTTGTGGTTATGCTTATCACGGCACTGAGTTTTTATAGCTTTTCTAGCAATTTACCTTTTATGTTGCAGTATGCTTGTGTCGTGGCATTTTCATTATTGGGCGGTTTAGTGCCTGCCAGTGTCTTTTCTCAAGCGATGCATGTCGCACCCCAACCGCAGTGTATTCCAGCCACCATTGGTTTAACTTTACAATGTTCAGCGTGTTTGCAATTTTTATTGCCACCTTTGGCAGCCACTTTAGTGGCATGGACGCACACATGGTTATGGTTAGGGGGAGCTATGTTGATCCTGTCACTGCTGGCTTTGCTGTTGGTACAATGGCTATTTCAATTGCAGCGTTTAAGATTGACCAATCAGTAAGGATAAAATCCCTGCGGCAATCAGTGGGCCAACAGGTACGCCACGCAGCACAGCGACGCCTGCCACTGTGCCAATCAATAAACCCGCCACAATATTGGGCTGATTGCTCATTAGACTCACGCCACGCGCACCCAGCCATGCCACAAACATGCCTACTGCGATCGCCATTAACGACTTCCAATGCAAAAATGATTTTAAAATGGCATCACCTGGGATTTTGCCACTCGCAATTGGCGTCAGTACGCCAATGGTTAAAATAATAATGCCAATATTTAAGCCATGCTGTTGTAGCAATGGAAAAAACTCTGACAGCGGTGTAATTTTAAATACAATTAAAACAGCCGCGGCAATGGTCACTGCGCTATTGTGACTAAAAATTCCTACCACAAGTAAGAGCAGCAAGACAATTAAATTTACATCAAGATGGGAAAGCATACTCAGACCACAATAAAAAGCGCAGGGCATTGTAAGCTGATCAGACAATTTCTACAATTTCAGTATAAAATGCGCCTTTACCGTGTAAGAAGTTTAAGCTGAATGTTGTTAGAAAAAATGTTGCAGTCGCAAGGCTTTGGTTCGCGTAAAGCCTGCCAACAGCTGATTAAAAATGGCGCTATTGCGATTCAAGGCGAAGTGCAAACCGACCCCAAATATAAACTCGATTTAAATGACTTAAACTTCTCGGTATATGGCGATGATTATCAATATCGTGAAAAAGTTTATATTGCGCTAAATAAACCGCAAGGCTATGAATGCTCGCATCAAGCCACACATCATTTTAGTGTTTTTGATTTATTTGATCCTGTGCTGTTAAATCGTGGTATTCAATGTGTAGGTCGTTTGGATCAAGACACCACCGGTTTATTATTACTTACCGATGATGGACAATTTTTACAAGCTTTAACTCACCCTAAAAAGCATGTGCCTAAAATCTATCAAATGCATACCGCTGATCCTGTGACCGACGAGCAGATTGAAGCTTTAAGCCAAGGCGTTGAGCTACGTAATGAAAAAGGCATTTTTGCTGCCACCGAAGTCATGCGTTTAGCGCCTCAATATTTACAAATGACGGTGCATCAGGGGGTTTATCACCAAGTCAAACGCATGTTGGCTGCGGTGGGCAATAAAGTCGAACGCTTGCATCGTCAGCAAATTGGCGCTTTTGCCTTACCGCAACATTTAGCCCAAGGTGAATGGATGTATCTGGATGCTGCGCAAATTGAACAAGCCAAACTGCGCAATGACTCACTTTAAAAAACAATGATAGGTTTGAAACTCATCATCTTTAACAAATCCCATGCTTTCATACAAGGTATGGGATTGGTAATTGGTTTTTTGAGTTTCTAAACTTAAACGTAAAGCATTTTCATGTTGGGCAAATAAAATAGCGGTATCAATCAGTTGCCGTGCCGACCCTTGCCGACGGTATAAAGGCGTCACATAGACATCATCTAAAATATAGTAGGTTGAGCAGGCCACCGAGGAAAAGCCTAAATAAAGCAAAATAAAACCTGTAATAACCTCATCTTTAACATGAATAAAAATCACACTTTCTTGATTTTCAAAACGTTGTTTTAGAAAATCATAGGATAATTCGAGCTGTGAAGAAGCACCGTAAAATTGACGGTATTCGTCAAAAAGCACAGCCAATTGTTGTAAATCGTCGGGTGTAGCGCGTCGTACAATCATGTGCTGTTCCTTATTATTTTTATCGCGTTTTAGCATACGAAATATTCAGCGCCATAGGGTGATCTTTTTGTGACTTAAGGTTGTTTACTTTGCGCCAGTAGAGCATTTAAAGTGGCAAAAAGTTCTGCATCTTGTTGTTCTAAGCGGTTTTCAGCCTGATCATTGCTAGAGGTTACAATGGCTGTAGAATTTTGTAACGATTTTTTAGCCCTTGGCTGTTCAATATGAAATGGGATAGATTGGGTAAGCACCACTTGCTTAAAGAATAAGCGAATCGCCTGGGCAGGGCTAATCCCCAGTTGTTCAAAGACTGCAAAGGCTTGTTGCTTTTCTTCACTGCCAATTCGAATTTGATAGACTTCCGTTTTGCGCATCAGGATATTACCGTTGTTAATACTAAGTTTTAAATGACATTGTCATTACAAGGTAATTGCAAGTCAAGCGTTGAACTGAATTGCATTCGCTTGCCGGTGATTGGATCTGTAAAACTGATCTCTTTTGCGAGTAGCTGTAATGGTGCACTAAAATCATCATCGGCTTTATGACACACCGTAGGATACAAAGAGTCATTTAAGATCGGAATGCCTAAATGATGCAGATGCACACGTAATTGATGTTGTTTACCGGTTTTTGGTTTTAGCTCATATTTAGCAAATGCATCATTACATTCAAGTACATGAATCAGCGTTTCGCTATTGGCGGGTCCTGCCATAACTTGCATGGTATAAAACGGCTGTCCTTTTTGCATATTGAGTTGTACAGTCTGTGGAAAATTTAACTCAGCATGATAAGGGGCAATAGCATGGTAAGTTTTTTGCACCACGCGTTCGGCAAACATTTGCTGATAAGCACCACGACTTGAAGATTTCTTGGAAAATAACACCACACCCGCAGTTTCACGGTCAAGGCGATGAATAGGGGTTAAATCTGGATTTTGCGTGCGTTTTTTAAGGCGTACCAGTAGAGTTTCTTGGACATAATTGCCGCTTGGACTCATCGTTAAAAAATGCGGTTTATCGACCACCAAGAGGTGTTCGTTTTCAAATAAAATCTGTTCTTGAAACGGCACATGAATTTCATGCGCTAAAAAACGATAATAAAATACATGCTGATTGGCACGATAGGCGCTGTGTTGGGTTAACTTTTCACCTGTTTGGCTGTACACCAAACCGTCATCAAAACGTTGCTGCCATTCTTGTACTGCAATATGGGCAAAATTTTCGCTTAAATAAGCAAAGATGCTGCGAGGTACAGGTTGAATGGACGGTAAAAACACTTTACTGGCGCTAACGCCATCGAGCATGGGAGGAGTAAATGCTGAGTCAATCATGCCAAGCCTTGCTAAAAAATATACAATTCCACTGCTGAACATGGGCATTGCAACAGGGCAATGTTATGATATTCGATCTTTCCCATCCTGTCGTGAGTATTATGCAGTATTCCTTCCAACTTCAATTGAATAATGAAAACGATACCCAAGCATTAGCAGAGGTGTTAGCTGCTCACTTTAAGCAAGGGATTGTCTATTTAATTGGTGATCTTGGGGCAGGTAAAACCACGCTCAGCCGTTATTTTTTACATAGTTTAGGTCATCAAGGTGCGGTGAAAAGCCCAACTTATACTTTGGTAGAGCCGTATCAAATCAAAGGGCAAGATGTTTTTCATTTTGACTTATATCGTTTAAGTGACCCCTATGAACTTGAACTGATGGGCATTCGTGACTATTTAGATACCCCAAATGCGCTATTTTTATTTGAATGGCCGTCTAAAGGTGGTGACGAAATTCCAGCTGCTGAACTGATCATCAATATTGAAAAATCAGCCGATGAAATGACCCGTATCGCTACTTTAAGCAGTAATCATGCCCCATTACAACACGCTTTGGAGACACGTTTTAACCATGAATAATGCTGTCAGTGTACGCCGTATTCAAACCTTAAATGCAGCACTTGCTAACCAAATTGCCGCAGGGGAAGTCATTGAACGCCCTGCATCCGTGGTCAAAGAACTACTGGAAAATGCCATTGATGCTGGGGCAACAGAGATTAGCATTCGTGTGGCACAAGGGGGCAGTACACTGATTGAACTGATTGACAATGGGCGTGGCATCCATCCTGATGATCTACCACTGGCGGTGATGCGTCATGCCACCAGTAAAATTTATCATGCCGATGAATTACACGCGATTGTTAGTTTAGGTTTTCGTGGTGAGGCTTTAGCCTCTATTGCTGCCGTGTCACGCTTAAGTCTGACCAGTAGCCAAGATGATCAAGGCATTGGTTATAGAGTCGAAGTCAATGGTACAGCATTTAATGGCGATGAGATACAAGCCGTTGCTGCGCAAAAAGGCACCCATATTCGGGTTCAAGACTTATTCTTTAATGTGCCAGCAAGACGTAAATTTTTAAAAAAGCCGGGCACAGAATTTGCGCATATTGAAGAAGTGGTGCGCCGCTTGGCGCTGATTCATTTTGATATTCGTTTTGTCTTAGAACATAACGAGCAAATACGTTTAAATCTACCTATTGCCGACAGCGGTGAATTGCGGATGCAGCGCGTGCAGCAGCTTTTGGGGAAACAGTTTAGTCAAAATGCCTATTGGATGGATGCTCAAGGGCAGCATCTACGTTTGTCGGGTTGGTTGGGGCATCCCTCAGATGCAAGATCACAAGCAGACTTGCAGTATGTATATGTCAATGGGCGAATTGTCAAAGACAAGACCATTAGCCATGCGTTAAAAATGGCCTACGAAGGCATTTTACATGGGCATCAATATGCTGGTTATTTATTATTTTTAGAAGTTGATCCACATGAAGTGGATGTCAATGTACATCCGACTAAACATGAGATCCGTTTTTTAAATCAACGTGAAGTGCATGAGTTTGTGCGTCATCATGCCAAAGCGACATTGGCACAATTTCAAACGGCAACAGCAGATTTGTCCGAGGCGATGAAGCCAGAGCCTATCGGTGTGGCATCTTTTGCAGCTCCACAGCCCACCCAGCAAGAACAATTGGCATTACATCGCCCAACAACCGCTGTGGTGGCGGACGCTGCGCCAGAGTATAGCGATAAGCCAAATTTTAGATCAGGGCAAAGCGTTGCTTATCAGCCACGTAGTCAGTATCAACCGTCACAGCAGCTTAATAACGCTATACAAAGCTATTTAGCGCCATTACGTGATGATCCACAACCTAATATGGCCACGCAAGACATCATTACTGAGTCTATGCCTGCTGCACCAATCCCTCAAGCTGTGGTCGATGAATTTCCTTTAGGTACAGCCATTGCTCAATTGCATGGCATTTACATTTTGGCGCAAAACCATGAAGGCTTGATTATTGTGGATATGCATGCCGCACATGAACGTATTGTATTGCAAAAAATGAAAGCCGCATGGGATCAGCCAGAGTTTTGGACTTCACAACAATTGTTAATTCCAAAAGTGGTGAGTATTAGTCGTATGCAAGCCTTGCGCGTCAATGAGTTAAAGCCACAGCTCATGCGTTTAGGTTTAGAGATTGACCAATATGGTGAAGACCAAGTCATTGTGCGCGGGGTGCCGGCGATTTTACAAAAAGCCGATTTTGCAGCCTTAGTGCCTGAATTGCTCAATGATTTAGATCCCAATGACCAAGCTGCGGCTTTATTACAAAAGCGTGATGAAATTTTAGCAGGCATGGCCTGTCACGGTGCCGTGCGTGCGCACCGTATGTTAAGTTTATCTGAAATGAATGCCTTATTGCGTCAGATGGAACACACTGAATTTGCCAGCCAATGTAACCACGGTCGCCCAACATGGCGCGCCTTTCCATTGGCACAGCTCGATAAACTTTTTGCTCGAGGAGAGTAGTTTTCATGTCAACACAACTGCCGGTCATCAATTTAATGGGACCTACTGCAAGTGGTAAAACCGCTTTGGCATGTGAACTGTATGAACAAGGTGGTTTTGAACTGATTTCAGTGGATTCTGCTTTAGTATTTAAAGATATGGATATTGGCACAGCCAAGCCCACCCAAGCTGAGCAGGCTCAATATCCGCATCATTTAATAGATATTATTAGCCCATGTGAAGTGTATTCCGCAGCCGAATTTGTCAGTGACGCCAGTTGTTTAATTGATGAGATTCATGCGCGTGGTAAAACCCCGATTTTGGTGGGGGGCACTATGCTGTATTTTAAAGCTCTACTTGAAGGTCTGGCCGATCATTTACCGAATGCTGACTATGATATTCGCCGTGCCATTGAAGCGAAAGGCGATACACAAGGTTGGGATACAGTATATGCAGAGCTGTGTGCGGTTGATCCTAAAGCGGGTGAAAAGTTTAAGCCGAGCGATAAACAGCGTATTATTCGCGCGCTCGAAGTTTATCAGTTAACAGGTAAGCCAATTAGCCAATTGCAAGCAGAACAGCCAAAAAACCTACCATATCGCTACAACTTTCATAATTTTGCTTTAATGCCAGATCGTGCAGAATTACATCAAAGAATCGCAAAACGCCTTGATATAATGTGGGAGATCGGATTTTTGCATGAGGTGGTTTCACTTATGGAAAAATACGATTTAAGTCCTGAAATGCCATCTATGCGCTGTGTTGGCTACCGTCAAGTATTAGATTTTCTACAAAAAGGTGATACAAGTCGCGAAAGTTTACAGGAAATGCAGGATAAAGCCCTATTTGCAACACGACAACTGGCCAAACGTCAATATACTTGGTTACGTTCTTTGCAAGAAGCGCATCAATTTCAAACATATTTAACCATAAAGCAAGCGCAAGAAGACTTGCGAAACCGTTACAGATAAAGCAAAATTTAATAGCTATCTTTTTTATAAATTTTAATTGAAAAATAAAGATAGATTTTTTGCGCTGATTTTTAAATTATTTTTTGGAGTTATAACATGTCTAAAGGTCAAACTTTACAAGATCCGTTCTTAAATTCTCTCCGTAAAGAACGTATTCCAGTGTCTATTTTCCTTGTGAATGGTATTAAATTACAAGGTCACATCGAATCTTTTGACCAATACGTTGTTCTATTAAAAAATACAGTAAGCCAAATGGTTTACAAACATGCAATTTCTACAGTAGTTCCTGCACGTAATCCACGTCCTGCGGGTGCGCCTGCGGGTGGCCAAGCTGCGGGTGGCTTTGGCGGTCAAGCTGCGGGTGGCTTCGGTGGTCAAGGTGGCTTCGGCGGTCAAGGCGGCTTCGGTGGTCAAGGTGGCTTCGGTGGTCAAGGTGGCTTCGGCGGTCAAGGTGGCTTTGGCGGTCAACCGAGTGGCGGTTTTGGCGGTCAAGGTGGTTTTGGTGGTCAAGGTGCTGGTGGCTTCGGTGGTCAAGGCGGTTTCGGTGGTCAAGGTGGCTTTGACAACGATGCAAAATTTGACGATGCACAAGAAGACGATAACAATCGTTAATTAGGCATAAAAAGAAAGCCTCGCATTTGCGAGGCTTTTTTTATGGCGCTTTATGAGCAAGTACTGATCACAGCCAGTGGCTAATTTTAAGATGGGTTTTTCTTGCTGTCTAAACGTGGATCTTTAATTTCGACATAAGCATTGTTACGCACTTCACGTAGCCAATTGTCGAGTTCGGTATTAAATTGACGTTCGGCCAGAATTTGGCGTGCCACACGTTGTTGGTATTCTTCGGTCATATCATGCTGACGTGTATCTGTTACTTGCAGGATATGCCAGCCAAATTGGCTTTCAAACGGTTGACTAATCTGACCGACTTGAGCGGCTTTCATTTGACTTTCAAACTCTGGCACCATCATGCCCAAATTCACCCAGCCTAAGCGCCCACCGTCACGTGCTGAGCCCGGATCATTCGAGAAGGTGGCGGCCAAAGTGGCAAAGTCTTCGCCATTTTTTAAGCGGCTATATAAATTGTCAATCATTTGCTTAGCCATATCTGGACTCACCACTTCTGAGGTTTTAATCAAAATGTGGCGGGTTTGGTACTGTGGCACAATGACTTTTTTCTCAGTCGACTTACGCTCAAGTAGTTTCATGACATGAATACCATCAGTGGATGGAATCAGCTCCGAAACTTGACCTGACGCAAGTGGGGCAATACGTGCCGAGAGTTCGGCAGGAATGTCGGATAAGGCACGAAACCCCATATCAGCACCTTGCACATCGCTACCATTTTGGCTAAAGCGTTTGGCAATCTCATTAACATCATTGCTGTTTTGTAAGGCAGCTTTCACTTGTTCTGCCACTGCTTGTGCATTTTGACCTGAGATACGCATATGTAAAACATGTGCTTGTGTGCCGAGTGCTGCTTGCCCTTGTGGAGTTTTTAAGAAGTTTGCCACGTCTTGATCACTAATTTTGATACGTGAGTTGACTTGTTGTTGACGTACGCGTTCTAAGCTTAAATCAGCGGCAATATTGGCACGTAAATTGGCATAGCTACCTTTTTGTTTGCTATCAATGCTTTTTTGGAAACTTTCTAAATCTTTAAAGCCATTTTGTTTAGCAATGGCCAAAGTTGCTTCATTTAAGGTTTTTTCATCTAAAGGCACGTTGTAGCGTTTGACTTGCTCAAGCTGTGCTTGACGATCAATAAGTTGTTCCAATGCCATTTGGGCGAAATACGGCTGTGGTGGTACTTCACGTTTTTGCGCAGCAAATTGTTGTTGCATTTGTGCCATGGCTTGCATGACATCACTGGCCAAAATCACGCTATTATCCACTACAGCCACAATTTCATTATTGCTTTGGGCAAAAGTTGGGATGCTGGTTGACATCAGCACAGCCAATGCAGTTGCTTTCATTAAATGTTTTAACTGTTTCGTCTTCATTAACGCTGTGTCCAAGATTGCTGAGTTTTATCAAAACCTAAAATACGGTTTTGCATTAAAGATACAAGTTTATTATTGAAACCGCCTAAGCCTTTTAAGCTAAATTCTGCCATTACGGCACGTTTGGCTTTGCTATCTGGTGAATTGACATCGTCTAGATCGTTATAATAAGAACGACCATAGACCGACACACCCCAACAGCACGATTCGTAGTTAATCCCGAGTAAGTATTCACGGCCAACATTGTTGTCAATGTCATATTGGGCATGACCTAAAATACGCCATTGCTCAGAGATTGGTTGGATAAACGATGCCACCACTTGATCATAGCTGTCTTGACGGTTGGCTAAGTTCTGACGATAGAAATAACCGACGTTATACAGTTGACCAAGGTCATTGGTGTAGAACATCTGTAGATCGCGCTGTGCGTTATCGCCATTTGACATCCATGCGCTATTGGCACTCACTAACACATTTTCTGACAATTGACTCGCCAAACTCAATACAGGTCCTGTACGACTTTCACGGTCAAATTCATCACTTTGGTTGTTTAATGTTACGCGGCGATCTTCAAAGAAAAAGCTTTGTCCAACGCTGGCTTTTAAACGCTCTAAACCGACATCATCAAATAAGCTGTAGCTTAAACCCAGCGATGCAAAGTTATTGTCTTCTAAACGGTCGTTGCCATAGAAGCGACGCGGACTAAACAATTGGTCATAGCTAATCGATGCATTCACCGAGTCAAAGTTTGGATAGCCTTGTTGTTCTTCATAAGGTGCATAGGCATAGAACACGCGCGGCGTTAAGGTCTGTAAGAAATGACCTTCTTTTTCAAAGGTTAAACCTGCATCTACACTGAACTGCGGTACAGTCACCGACTTATTTTTGCTGGATGAGTTGGTTTGGTTTTGCGCGTCGCGGGTATCTTGGTCAAAGAAGGTATTGACGTTACGTACCGATACTTCAGGCAAGATATATGACCATGGGGTACGGTAGTTATAACGCACTGCAAAATCATTATACAAACGTGTACCGCTTGGTTGCAGTGAGTCAGGATTATTGCTACTGAATAGATTTACATCTTTTTTAAAGTAAGCGGTGTCGTTGTTATATTCGTATTGTAAGCCTTGTGGATCACCGCCTTTATAGTTGAGTAAGAACTGCGGTAAACGCGCATAAGGACGGTCGACATCTGGAATGCTTTTATCTAGAGTTTGGAAATCTTCAACTTTGAGCTGCGCTTTTAAGCCAGGTACACCATTACGGTAATTGAGTTCCCAAGCGCGACGTAAATTCAGATCAGTTTTTGAGTTCGGGTTGTTGTCTAAATCAGTAAAGACATCTTTATCCGACGCATAGTTGTAATCTAGGCGGGTATTTAATTGATCGTTGATTTGCCAATCATGGTTAAAACGTAAGTGCTTACGATCTTCACCAGCATAGTCATCATCAGATGGTAAATAACCACCAAAGAGTTCACCTTGACCAAAGTTTTCGGTTAAGTAGCGGAATTCACCTTCTAACATCGCACCACGGCTGCCTAAGTAGCGTGGTGTCACGGTCGCATCAAA
Source organism: Acinetobacter sp. B51(2017) (assembly GCF_003711395.1). GTDB lineage: Bacteria > Pseudomonadota > Gammaproteobacteria > Pseudomonadales > Moraxellaceae > Acinetobacter. The sequence continues at coordinate 156,477 of NZ_PJRJ01000001.1, read as the reverse complement.
ATTAGGTGCAAGGTTTAAGTAAATCGGCAGCGAAATTTCAGGGCCACCATCACTGGTATAACCAAAACTTGGCGTGAGTAAACCCGTGGTACGGCGATCATCAATTGGGAAGTTAAAGTACGGTACCGCTAAAACAGGGGTGTCTTTAATATACAGCTTGGTACCACGCGTTTCACCGCGACCCGTGTCACGATTCAGCTCAATTTCATCTGCCTGAATTTTCCAGGTTGGTTTTTGCTGCGGCGGACAGGTGCTGTAGGTGGCGTTATTTAACACCACCACATTGTCAGAGGTCTTGGCTATTTTTTCGGCATAACCATAAGCATGCTGCTGCTCTGCAATGTAATAGCTATTATTTAAATCGCCTTGTTGGGTTTTTAAATTGTAATTAATTTGGTCACTTTGTGACAGTAAACCGGCTTGCGACATTTGCACCCGACCTTCGGCGCTGGCGAAGGTTTGAGTTTGGTCAATGGTAATTTTATCGGCACGGATTTCACGCCCTGGCTGGCTAATCACCACGTTGCCTTCTAAAACAGAATCACCGCTTGGATTGTAGTGACCATAGTCTGCAGTTAAGGTTGACGTGGCATCGTTTGGGTCAACGGCTTTGACATCTGCCCCAATTGGAGTCACCCATGCACCTTGGCAATACGCAGCAGTTAAGGCTTGACCATGACGTTGCTGTGCCTCTGGACTGGATTTATCAACATAATACTGCTCAAAAAATGCCTGCCCTGGGTAGGTATCATTTAAACTTTGTTTTAGTTGTTGATTATCAAGCGCTGATGGCCCATCCATAGAATCAGCATAACTGGAAATTGAGCTACCACATAAAAGGGTAAAAATCGCAGTCGCTAAAGGATTAAATTTAAACTGATGCTTCATTTGTCTCATTAACCAAGAGTGCTTAATCGCAATTAATTATGGTTGCATCATAGAGAAAAAGTTGATAAGTAGCTACACTTAGCACTTTAAAAACTCAGCCTGTTTTAGAATTTATCGCAAATGAATACACAACGTGAACAATTGATACAAACATGGATTCAATCCGTACTCGGTTCAGATCAATTTGAAATTAATTTTCTGGCAGGCGATGCGAGCTTTCGGCGTTACGCACGAATTGGCTTTGATCATAAAACATTTATGTTGATGGATGCACCGCCTGAGAAAGAAGATTGTGCACCATTTATTAAAATTGACGAATTTTTTGCCGAAAATGGCGTGCGTGTGCCGCAAATTATTGCCAAAGACCTGACACAAGGCTTATTACTCTTAGAAGATTTTGGTGATGTGCTGCTTTCGACTTTATTAAACGATGACACCGTCGATGCATACTATGCACAAAGCTTTAAACAACTAGTTCAATTACAAAGCATTGATGGCACAGATGAGTTTCCTGAATACAGTTATGAAAAACTGATTTCTGAGATGGAGTTACTCACTGATTGGATGTTGCCATCACTCAATATTCAGCCAACTCAAGAACAAAGCGCCTTAATTAAACGCAGCTTTGCGATTTTAGCCAATGCAGCGTTGGCACAGCCACAAGTGATTGTGCATCGTGATTTCCATAGCCGTAATTTAATGCAAATTACCGGTGAAACGGATTTAGGCGTCATTGACTTCCAAGACGCCGTGATTGGTGCGGATACTTACGATTTAATTTCGATTACCCGTGATGCTTATGTGCAATGGAATCCTGAGCGTGTCTATACATGGTTTAAAGTGTTCTATGACTTGTTACCTGAAGCACAAAAACAAGATCGTGATTTTGCCCAATTTAAAAAAGATGCCGATATGATGGCGATTCAACGTCATATTAAAATCTTAGGGATCTTTGTGCGCTTATTTGAACGTGATGGTAAATCGGGTTACTTAAAAGATTTACCGCGTGTGATGTGGTATTTACGAGAAGAAAGTAAGCCGTATCCTGAACTTGAGTCATTGATGCAGTTTATCAATGATGTGGTCATGCCAAAATTTGCGGAAAAATATGGCACTTACGAGGTAGTTGCTTAAATGAAAGCCATGATTTTAGCAGCAGGTTTAGGCAATCGTATGCGTCCTTTGACGCTGCATACGCCTAAGCCTTTGCTGAGCGTTGCTGATAAGCCCTTAATTGTTTGGCACATCGAAAAGCTCAAACACATCGGCATTACACAGATCGTAATTAATACCGCATGGTTGGCTGATAAATTGGTAGAGGCTTTAGGCGATGGTGCTGCGCTTGGTGTGAACATTTTATGGTCACACGAAGGTGAGGGTTTAGAAACCGCAGGTGGCATTATCAATGCTTTGCCATTACTTGGTGATGAGCCGTTTATTTTAGTCAATGGTGATGTTTGGACCACGATGGACTTTGCGCCACTTTTAGATGTGCAGTTAAACGAAAATCTAGCGCATTTGGTCTTGGTGGAAAATCCAATCCAACATCCAAATGGCGATTTTACCTTAAGTGCAGGTCGTGCTTATACCTTTGAACAAGGTGTAGGTGGCGAGAATCTTACCTTTAGCGGTGTTTCTGTCATTCACCCTAAAATGTTTAGCGGTTTAGACGCAGGTAAACGCGCTTTGGCACCTTTACTTAAAGCGGCCATGTTAGACGGCAAGATTGCGGCATCAAAACTACAAGGGGATTGGGTAGATGTGGGTACGCCTGAACGTTTAACGCAATTAGATCAGCAAATTCGTGCCGGACACTACGCTTAATTGTGTGTTTGCTAAACAGTATTGAGCTGTGAGTTGATTGATAAATCGGTATACTGCCACTAATTTTTTTGGGATAACGTTATGCATCCGTTTTTTAAAGACCTGCAACAAGGCGCACAAGCATTAGGCTTAAACTTAAGCGAAGAGGCTTTAAATTTACTGCTCAAATATCAAGATGCACTGGTGCTTTGGAACAAAGCCTATAACTTAACGGCAATTCGTGAACCTAAAGAAATGCTAGTGAAGCATCTACTCGATAGTTTGAGTATTTTAAATGACTTACCTGAAGGTCGTTTGCTTGACATTGGTACAGGTGGCGGTATGCCGGGTATGATCATTGCGCTATGTCAACCTGAGCGCCAATGTGTATTACTGGATGCCAACGGCAAAAAAATTCGTTTCTTAAAACAATTTATTGCTGACTTAAAATTACAAAACGTCATTGCGGTACAAACGCGTGTCGAAAACACCGACAGTATTAACGAATTGGGTCAATTTGATGTAATTACCAGTCGTGCTTTTGCGTCATTAACAGACTTTGTGAATGCATCAAAACCGTATATGCATCAAGACAGTATTATTGCATCAATGAAAGGCTTGATTCCTGAAGAAGAAGTCGAAGCATTTAAAACCCAGTTTAAGATTGATATTGTGGCCTTAAAAGTGCCACGTCTTGATGAACAACGTCATCTCATTTTAATGAAACAACTTTAATTTTTTCTAAGGATTAGGATTTACCATGGCACACATTATTGCGATTGCGAACCAAAAAGGTGGCGTAGGTAAAACCACAACCGCAGTAAATTTGGCTGCCTCGCTTGCAGTATTAAAAAAACGCGTGTTATTGGTTGATATGGACTCTCAGGGCAACGCCACCATGGGTTCTGGGGTACAAAAAAACGATCTACTTTACTCTGTCACTGATGTGCTACTGGGTGAGGTGCCGATTGAAACCGCGATTACTAAAGCAGAAGTGGGCTATAAAGTTTTAGGGTCTAACCGTGATTTAGCTGGCGTTGAGCTGGCGATTGCTGAGCAAGACGGACGTGAGTTTATTTTGCGCGAAGCCTTAAAACAAGTAGAGCACAGTTATGATTTTATTATTATTGACTGCGCACCGAGTTTAAGCTTAATTACTATTAATGCCTTGGCTGCGGTCGAAGGGGTGATTATTCCGATGCAGTGTGAATATTATGCCTTAGAGGGTTTGGCTGATCTCACCCAAACCATTGATCGTATTCAACAAGCGGTAAATCCAAATCTAGAAATTATTGGTGTATTACGTACTATGTATGATGCACGTAATGCCTTGACCCGTGACGTTGCTGAAGAATTGCAACAATACTTTGGCAAAAAACTCTATGATACTGTGATTCCACGTAATGTGCGCTTAGCTGAAGCCCCTGCACATGGTTTACCTGTGATCTATTTTGAAAAGAGTTCAAAAGGTGCAGTAGCATACTTAAATTTTGCTGCTGAAGTCATTAAAAAAATTAAAACAGGAGCTAAAGCATGACCATTAAAAAACGCGGACTAGCTAAAGGTCGTGGTTTAGATGCCTTATTGGGTTCGATTCAAAAAGAAAAACTACAACTTGAAGCACAAAGCTTAGACCACGGTCAACTCAAACAGCTCAACGTGCATTTACTCAAACGTGGTGAATATCAGCCACGTCGTTCTATTAATGAACAAGACTTGCAAGAGCTTGCAGCATCCATTGAAAAACATGGCGTCATGCAACCGATTGTGGTACGCCCTGTAGAGGGTGATGAGCAGCGCCCGTATGAGATTATTGCTGGTGAACGTCGTTGGCGTGCAGCGCAATTGGCAGGTTTAACTGAAATTCCTGCGATTGTGCGCGATTTACCCGATCAAGTGGCCATTGCTTTAGCTTTAATTGAAAACATCCAACGTCAAGACTTAAATCCAATCGACCAAGCGATGGCGCTACAGCGTTTTCATGATGAATTTGGTTTAAGCCATCAAGAAATTGCCGAAACGGTCGGTAAAGCGCGTACCACTGTCAGTAACTTATTGCGTTTACTGACTTTAGCGGAACCCGTTAAAGATTTAATGCAGCAAGATTTATTGGATATGGGTCATGCACGCGCAATTTTGACGCTTAAGCCGAAAGAGCAAGTCAAGATTGCTGAATTAGTCATTGAAAAAAGTTTGTCTGTACGTCAAACCGAACAATTGGTACGCGATTTAAATACCCCAAAACAAGATCGTGTTAAACCTGAGCTTGCAGCAGATATTCAGCAATTAACCCAGCGTTTATCAGAACGCTTTAGTGCCGATGTCAAAATTGATTATAACAAGCATGGCAAAGGTAAATTGGTCATCCATTATCATTCTTTAGATGAATTAGATGGCATTTTAGATATCTGTTTAGCAGATTAAGAGGGAATTATAGGCATGTGGGAGTTGGTAAAAGCAGGCGGTTGGCTGATGTTGCCGTTAATGCTATGTTCTATCTTTATGTTGGCGATTAGCTTAGAACGCTTAATTCGCTTAAAACGTCAAACCATTCTCCCAAGTGCCTTATTGTTGCGCGGTGATGAAAATCCGCAAGTGGTCATGGATGCCTTGCATCAAAATGCCCAGCTGAAAGATTCAACTTTGGGTCGGATTTTTATGGCAGGCGAGCTTAGCCGTTTGCAAAGCCCTGAATATGCACGGGCGCAAATGGAAGCGGTGGCCTCAGAGGAAATTGGCTATCTAGAAAAAAATATTAATTTTCTAGGCACCTTAAGTGCAGTTGCACCGCTATTGGGTTTGTTGGGAACGGTACTTGGGATTATTGAATCTTTTTTAATTTTAGATTTAAGTAACCATAGTAATCCTACGTTAATGATTCCAGGGATTTCTAAAGCCTTAATTACGACTGCGGTGGGTATGTTGATTGCCGTGCCTGCCTTATTTGCCTATCGTTATTTTCAACGTTTAGTGCAAGAATATGTAGCTGTGCTTGAACAACAAGCCACGCTGTTTCATGCTGCTTACTTTTATCAAAAAGGTCAGTGATGAAGTTTCAGCGTCGCCAAATGACCGATGATATTCATATCAATCTCACCCCGATGATTGATTGCTTGTTGTTTATCTTAATTTTTTTACTGCTCTCGACCAGTTTTAATCAATATAGTCGTATGAATTTGACGTTGCCAGATGCCCAAGGCGTGCCGAGCAAGCAGTATGAACATAAAATTGAAGTGGTGGTCGATGCTAAAGGGCAATACACTTTAAATGGTCAAAGCTTAAATAGTCAGCATAGCCAAGATTTAAGTCATGCCATACAACATATTGCCAATCAACGCCGTGACTTGATGTTGATTATTGCCGCAGATGCCAAAGCCTCCCATCAAGATGTGATCCGTGTCATGGATGTCGCCGGTCAGCTGGGTTTTGTTAATATTAATATCAGTACCAAAGTGCCTGCTCGAGGTGATGAGTGAATCAAGATTTAAAGATCTATATGCGTTTGCTGGGTTATTTAAAACAGTATTGGGGCATAGCGATCTTAGTAGTGTTGGGTTTTACCATCAACGCCGCAACTGAAGTGTCTGTTGCAAAACTACTGGAATACATTATTACGGCCATCCAAGGCAAAGACCAAAGTTTTACCACCTTATTTCCAATTTTGGTGGTCTTGCTCATGTTTTTCCGTGGTTTAGGAACCTTTATGGGTGGTTATTTTACCGCGGTGATTTCACGTAATCTGATTTTTAATGTACGCCAAGAAGTGTTTGCTAAATTGCTGCGTTTACCGTCGCAATATTATTTAGACAATACCAGTGGGCATATTACTGCCAAAATCATGTATAACGTGGAGCAGCTCACGGCTGCCTCTACCGAATCTTTAAAAACCATTTTGCAACAAGGTTTGATTGCTTTAGGGTTAATGGGCTATTTGATTTACAGTAACTGGCGTTTGACCATCTGTATTTTAATTTTTGGGCCACTCATTGGGGTGATTATTCGCCAAGCTTCAAAGCGTATGCGTAAGTTGTCTAAGCAAGTGCAAAATACCATGGGTGATGTCAATCATGTGGTACAAGAAACCGTCAATGGGCATTTGGTGGTGAAAGGCTTTGGTGGTCAGACTTACGAGCAAGCACGTTTTCGTGACAGCTCTTTGGAAAACTTACGCCGTGGTTTAAAAATGGTGGCGGTGCAGCAGCTCAATAGCCCTGTAGTGCAGTTTATTATGTCACTGGCGATGAGTATTATTATTTGGATTGCGCTACGTCCAGAAATATTACGTGAAACTACGGCAGGTGAATTTGTGGCGTATATTACCGCCGCGGGTATGTTAGCAAAACCAATCAAAGCCTTAACCGATGTCAATGAAAAATTACAGCGTGGTATGGCAGCAGCGCATTCAGTGTTTGAATTATTAGATTTACCCGAAGAGCAAAATACAGGCACGCAAACCCCAGTCTTAAAAGGTCAGTTAAGCTTACAAAATGTCAATTTAGTTTATAGTGATGGCCATCATGCGATTCATGACTTTAATTTAGAGGTCAAAGCGGGACAAACTGTTGCATTGGTGGGGCGCAGCGGTGCGGGTAAAACCTCGTTGGTCAATTTATTGGTGCGCTATCAAGAACTCAGCAGTGGGCAAATTTTATTTGATCAATATCCAATTCAAGACATTGAAATGAATAGTTTGCGTACTCAAATCGCAATGGTCAATCAACAAGTGGTGCTGTTTAACCGCACGGTGCGCGAAAATATTGCCTATGGTCAGCTTGAAGGTGCAACTGATGATGAAATTATTGCCGCTGCCAAAGCCGCCTATGCACATGACTTTATTATGCAATTGCCACAAGGCTACGACACGGTGCTTGGGGCACAGGGTCTTAATCTGTCAGGTGGTCAACGCCAACGTATTGCGATTGCCCGTGCCATCTTAAAAAATGCACCGATTTTGATTTTAGATGAAGCCACCAGTGCCTTAGATAACGAATCAGAATACTTTATTCAACAGGCCTTTGATGCTGCGATGCAAGATCGTACCACGATTGTGATTGCGCATCGTTTATCGACCATTGAAAATGCTGATATTATTGTGGTGATGGATCAAGGGCGTATTGTTGAGCAAGGTACGCATGCAGCATTACTGGCCAAGCAAGGCGCGTATTATCAATTGCATCAACGCAATTTTGAGGAGCATTGATCGATGGCATTGGCACAGTTCATCCAACAGGCTTGGCAGACACAGGCAAAATGGCTTGTTGTTCTTCGACCATTGTCATGGCTGTACCGTGGCGGATTTTTGCTTAATCAAAGCTTGTATCAAAAAGGAATTAAAACGGCTTATCGCGCGCCAGTGCCAGTGATGGTGATTGGGAATATTACCGTGGGTGGTAGTGGTAAAACGCCATTGCTGATTCAATTGGTGAGTTATTTACAAAGCCAAGGCATCCGTGTTGGGGTGATTAGTCGTGGTTATGGTGGCCGTGGGCCATTTCCTGCGCTAGTCGACTTAGATTCAACGCCTGAATATGTGGGTGATGAACCATGTTTAATTGTGCAATCGACAGACGCACCGATGGCGGTCGGCCCTAATCGCCGTGAAAGTATTGAGCTGTTATTAAGCCGTTATGAACTGGATTTAATTATTAGTGATGATGGCTTACAGCACTTGGCTTTGGCGCGTGACATTGAATGGATTGTGTTGGATCAAAATCGAGGGCTGGGCAATGAGAAAATTTTGCCAGAGGGCTACTTACGCGAACCTAAAACACGTTTAGACACCGCCACTGTGATTGAACATAGCAGTCAGCCCACACGGCCAATGCATATGCATTTACACGCGGCAAAGCCCTATTTATTGCATGCTGCTACAGCAGAGCTATTTGATCCGAAACAAAATTTTTATGCGGTGGTCGGGATAGGTTTTCCACAGCGTTTTTACCAAACCTTAGAGTCGATGGGGATTTTACATTTCCAATGTCATGAATTTCCCGATCATTACGACTATGAATTGTCAGATTTAAGCTTTGACGATCATCAGCCGATTATTACCACCGAAAAAGACGCGGTCAAACTGCTGCCTTTACTTAAGCAACAGCCCAATTTTAAAAATAATATTTGGGTGGTGCCTGTTGAGGCAGTTTTATCTGATGTTTGTTACTCCACCTTAATGCAACAACTCAAGTTGTTGGGTGTTTCTTCAAAAGGTTAAGACATGAAACATATTGTGATTCCTGCACGCTTTGCCAGCTCACGTTTACCTGGTAAACCGCTGCTTGAGATTCATGGTCGCGCCATGATTTTACGTGTCGTCGATCAGGCTAAAAAAGTACAAGGCTTTGATGATGTCTGCGTGGCAACCGATGATGCACGTATCGCGCAAATTTGTCAGGCCGAAGGCATTGATGTGGTGATGACCTCGCCTAATCATCCATCGGGTACTGACCGCTTAAGCGAAGTGGCGCGTATTAAGGGTTGGGACAGTCAAGATATTATTGTCAATGTACAAGGTGATGAACCTTTATTGCCAGCTAAATTGGTGCAGCAAGTGGCTGATTTATTAGAAGCCAAACCAGATTGTTCGATGTCAACCTTATGCGAACCGATTCAAGCCTTAGGTGAATTTCAGCGTGATAGCATCGTTAAAGTGGTGATGTCAAAATTTAATCAAGCATTATATTTTAGCCGTGCCACGATTCCTTATGACCGTGATGGGTCAAAACTGTCTGAAAAACTACACGCTGCTGCGTACCGTCATTTAGGTTTATATGCGTATCGCGTGCAATTACTACAAGAATATGTAACTTGGGATATGGGCGTTTTAGAACAGCTCGAATCGTTAGAGCAATTACGGGTGCTCGAAAATGGGCATCGTATTGCCATTAGCATTGCTGAGGCAAACCTACCGCCTGGTGTCGATACGCAAGCAGACTTAGACCGTTTAAACGCCATGCCTATAGCTGCGTTTGAATAAAGGGACATATATGCAAGATGTCGCGCCGCAGGTGTATCCTTGGCAACAAGCACTTTGGCAGAATTTAACCAGCCGTTTTCCCAATATTGGGCACGGCTTATTGTTTTATGGTAAAACAGGTTCAGGTAAAGAAGCTTTTGCCAAACAATTTGTCGCTTGGGTGTTATGCCAAGCGCGACAACCGCAAGCAGCCTGTGGGCAATGCAGTAGCTGTCAATGGCTGGCTGCCAACACCCATCCCAACTATGTCTATGTGAGTACTGATGAAGAAAATAAGAAGCAAAACGCGCAAATTAAGATTGAAAAGATCCGCGACCTACTACCATTTGTACAACAAACCGGCGAAGGTTGGCGGGTTATTGTTATTCAGCCGGCTGAAGCGTTAAATCAGGCCTCAAGTAATGCTTTGCTTAAAACTTTAGAAGAACCTGGTGAGCAGGTTTTAATTATTCTGTTGGCACAGCATTACTTAAAATTACCCGCCACAATTCGTAGTCGTTTACAACATTTCGCTTTAGATCGGATTAATTCTGATCAAGCGCAAGACTATTTGAAGCAGCATTTACCCCAAGCCGGACAAAGCCAATATGATTTACTCATGAATTTGGCCAATCAAATGCCGATTCAAGCATTGGAATTGGCAGGCAATGAATGGTTAGGGCGCCGCGCGGAATTTGTACACGACTGGCTAAAATTGGTCAGTCAAAAAAATATGCCGCTGCAAATGGCCAACAAATGGAATAAAACCTTAGTGTTTGCCGACTTTTTAATGATGTTTGAATATTTATTGGCAGATTTAACCGCTTATAAATTGGGTCAAAACATTAAAAATATTGATTTGGATTTTAGTGCACTTGCACAACATTATCATTTAGAGTATCTATTTCAACTATATAGCGATTTACAACAAGCCAAACTATTGCTTAAACAAAATGTGCAAAGTCAGTTACTTGTCGATCAGCTATGTATCAAACTCATGCATGTTTAAAGGGGAAAATCATGCACGCACGTATGGGCGGGATTATTCAAGCCAACATTTCAGATAAAGAAACACTCTATGCCAGCTATATGCCATTTGTGGCAGGTGGTGGTTTATTTATTCCCTCTAAACTCCCAGTGAAATTGGGAGAAGAAGTGTTTGTGATTGCCACATTGCCAGATAACCCACAAAAAGTCCCATTAACGGGTAAAGTGGTGTGGATTTCACAGCGCCAGAACGGGATTAGCGTGCCAGGCTTTGGCATTCAATTGAGTGGTGAAAAAGGACTTTATTACAAATCCGAGGCAGAAAAACTGCTGGCAGGTATTAAGTCTGAAGGCAGGACTAGTTACACTATGTAATTGTTGATCATTACATAGGATAAGATTGTGTTTGTCGATACTCACTGTCATTTAACGCTGTTAGATTTAACACCATACCATGGTGATTTAGATGCAGCATTGGCCCAAGCGCGTGCTGCGGGCGTATCTAAATTTATGAGTATCTCAGTAGATCTTGATGATCATATTGCCCTAGCAGCGATTGCCGCACGTCATCCTGATGTCGGCTATACCGTTGGGGTACATCCCTGCGAAGACCCAAGCGTCATGGCGCGTGCCACCACTGAGCATTTAATAGAACTTGCCTCTAACGACAAAGTTTGGGCTTTAGGTGAAACAGGTTTAGATTATTTTCATAGCACTGACTTTATTGCAGAGCAAAAAGCCTGTTTCGCGCGGCATATTCATGCCTCACAAGCGCTGAAAAAACCCGTAGTCGTACATACCCGTTCAGCAAAGCATGACACAGTAGATATTATTCGTGCCGAAAAATCCACGCATGGTATTTTGCACTGCTTTACCGAAGATTGGGAAACAGCCAAAGCGGTTCTAGATTGCGGTTACTATGTGTCTTTCTCAGGGATTGTATCGTTTAAAAATGCGCAAGATTTACGTGACGTAGCAAAACAAGTCCCATTGGATCGTGTTTTAATTGAAACTGACAGTCCATATTTAGCACCTGTACCTTATCGTGGTAAAACAAATGAGCCCAAATATGTACCATTTGTAGCCAAAGCTCTAAGTGATGTATATGATAAATCGCTAGAGGAGATGGCAGAAATTACCATGCAGAACTTCAATAATCTCCTCGCGCAAAAGTAAATAAAAATTAACGAAAGAGAGAATCGCGGTGAAGATGGATCGTCAGGCACAATTTCGAGCACGTGAAGCGCTTATTTTTCAAGTCGCCGAGCAATTATTGCTCGAAAATGGCGAAGCAGGTATGACCTTAGATGCGTTGGCGGCAGAACTAGATTTGGCCAAAGGCACTTTATATAAGCATTTTCAAAGTAAAGATGAATTATATATGTTGCTGATTATTCGTAATGAACGTATGTTATTTGACATGATTCTTACGCCTCATCGGCAATTCCCTGAGCATCTGGGTTATTTTATGCTGCATCATCTTCACCATCCTGAACGCACGGTCTTGTTTCATCACATTGAAGAACGTCTATCCATGACTGGACAAGGCATTCAAAATTTATTTAGTGAATTGTATAAAATCCGTCGTCAGCGTTTACGCATTATTATTCCGATGACTGAGCAATATTTGCATGATGTCAGCAGTCGGATGTCGGGACGTGACTATTTGTCTGCAATTTGGGCCCTTACCCACGGTACAGCAGCCATTTTAAACTCAAGTTTTTATCAACGTTATTTGGGTTCACGCGATAGCCTGCGTATTGCCACGATTGAGCAGGCCTTACATTTACCGCAGCAAGTTGCAAGTGTGGTGCCTTAATGTCTGAACGTGGTTTTACCTTGATTGAAGTCATGGTGGTGATTGTAGTGATGGGCATTGTGGCGTCTTTAGTGGTGATGAATTTTTCAGGCTTAGATCGCCGTAAAGCCATGCAAGCACGTGAAGTGCTGATCTTAGATTTAAAACACATCCATCGACTGGCCAATGAGCAAGCCCAAGTGTTGGCTTTAGATTTTAAAGTGCAGCAGCAGGGCACTGTGTATCAAGTCTTGCAATATCAACCTGAAGCGAGTGAGCTTAAGGCAAAATGGCAACCTATGCAGGTCTTTCAGGCCAAAACTTTGCCTGATGCTGTGCGGGTTAAAGTCACGCCTATCGAGCAGTCCTACCAAAATGCGGGTAATTTAGAATTACTTGATGCAAAAGCACCTCAACTGATGTGGCTTGGGAATGGTGAAGTTAAGCCAGTACGCATACAACTGTATTTTGAAGAGCAGCCTTTAGGTCAAGAAATCGAAATTGATTATTTAGGAAAAGTGCATGAAAGTTAGGGGCTTTACCTTACTTGAGGTGATGGTGGCATTAGCGATCTTTGCCATTGCTGCCATGGCGCTGAGCAAGGTGGCCATGCAATATACGCAAGCCACCAGTCATGCCATCTTACGTAGCAAAGCTCAATTTGTCGCCATGAATGAAATTGCTCGCATGGAAATACAACGAGAGTGGTTAAGCGGCACTGCGTCTAATCAAATTCAGGAACAAGGCGAAACATGGCAAATTGACAAAAGCAGTCAAAGCACCATAAGCCCCAATGTACAGCGCATAGAAGTAAAGGTCAGTTTATATGACCCAGAAGCAGGCAAAGTCACTGGTCAAATTAGTCAGTTAAGTTTTTTTAATTATAGGCAAGGGCAAAATGGCAACTCGTAATGGTTTTACTTTGGTTGAGTTGTTACTTGCCATTGCAATTTTTGCGCTGCTCTCGGCATTAGGTTGGCAAGTCTTTGATTATTTAAATAAAGTAAAAACACGTAATGTCTCACATGAGGCAGCGTTAGAACAATTACAAGCTAGCTATCAACAGATCTTAAAAGACAGCACTCAAATTGTGCCTATTCCTGCCCATGTACAAGGTGAAATTCAACCTGCGCTGGTGTTGCAAAATGGTCGCTTTAATTTTAGTAAAACGGGGGTGACGGATCCGCTACAGCAGGGCATTGCCGCTCAAGAGCGCGTTGAATATCGCTTTGATGCCACAGAAAAAAAATTATATCGTTTAAAGTATCAGCATTTACATCAAGATGGTCAGTTACAACCCATTTCTAGTGAACTACTCGATCAAGTTGAAAGTTTTGAACTGCTGGTGCTTAATCCAGAGCCACTCAACACATGGCCACCAAGCCCCAACCAAAATGCTGAGTTGCCTCGCGGCATGGAAGTGCGCTTAAAGGTTCAAGGTACAGACTATTTGTGGCGATTTAGCCTTATGCCAAGCAAAGGAACAAGTTAATGCAACAGCAGCGTGGAATTGCTTTAATCACCATTTTAATGATGGTGGCCTTGGCAACAATTTTGGCCGCAGCAATTGCAAAGCAACAAGAAAACACGGCACAGGGCACGCAAATTTTGATGCAGCAAAATCAAGCCCTGCTGTATGCCAAAAGTGCCGAAGCGTTTTTTTCTGAATTATTGATTGACGATGATAAAAATGCCAGCCAAGTGGATCACTTACAAGAGACATGGGCGCAGCCGATGCCTCCATTTCCCGTTGAAGGGGGGATGGTTATGGGGCGTTTAGAGGATCAAAATGCCAAATTTAATCTCAATAGCCTGCTGCAAGCCAATGGCGATCAGGTCAATCCTGCTGCGCAAGCATGGTTGATGCGTATTTTACAACGGGCAAATTTGTCGCCAGAACTGGTGGAAGCACTCATCGATTGGCAAGATCAAGATGACCAAGTCAGCGGCACCATGGGTGCAGAAAGCCAGTATTATCAAAGTTTAGGGCAAGCGTATCTAGCCCCCAATCAGGCTTTAACAGATGTTGCTGAGCTAAAACAAATCCGTGGCTTTGATGCCAAGAGTTACCAATTGCTTAAACCCTATATTGCCGCCTATTCACGCGAACAGAAGGTGAATATCAATACTGCCTCTGCATGGTTACTCAGTACGCTTGACCCCACATTAAAACTCAGTGAAGTAGAAAACCTCTTAACTCAGCGTCGTGGTCAGTTGCAACATTGGCAAAACTTAAATGAATTTTGGCAAACGCCGCCTTTTGATCAAGTTGATCCTGCGATACAAACGCAAATGAACAGCTTACTTGCTGTGCAATCGAATAGCTTTTTAAGTCTGGTTGAAATTGAGTTTTCCGGCTATAAACGTTATATGCAAAGTCAACTGCAACGTGAGGGGCAACGTATTCACGTTGTATCGCGTAGTCTAGCGCCGTTTTAATAGCCTTTCCCGATGCAGGCGAACAGGAAAATAAATGCCCAGTGTGGTGGTTTTGCTTTATAATCTAAATAAATTCACAAATTTTGGATCCCATTACGACATATGTTAATTCGTAAATTATTTAAGTTCGAAAATGCCCATATTGTCCGTAATTGCACCTCGGATCGTTGCAAACGTTCAATTCATGGACATAGCTATAAAGTCGAATTATTGCTAAAAGCCTCGAAGCTCGACCATGGTCAAATGGTGTATGATTTTGGCTTACTTAAAGGCGTGATTAAAGACCTCTATGATGCTTTCGATCATGCCATTTGTTTTTGGCAACATGATGATGCCGAGTATATTCAAGCCTGCAAAACCTTTAGCGCACGTTGGGTGGCTTTACCTGTATCGCCATCAGCGGAACAGTTTTCCCGTATTTTCTTCTATTTAGCCCAGCAAGTACTGGCGTCAACCATTACCCAAAATGGTGAAGGAGATGTTGAAGTGTATTCGGTGATTGTGCATGAAACCGAAACTGGTTATGCACAAAGCTTTTTAGAAGATATTGAAAATGCACAAATGGGTGAATTACGTTTAGAAGATATTATTTTTTCTGAACAAATTCAAAGTGAATGGCATGACCCTGAGATGTATGAAAAACTCAAAGCAGGGCAACGCTTCGCCAACCCAACTGTTGAACTTCAAGTTAAACTTTAATTTTCCTGCCGATATATGGATAGCATCATGCCTTTGACTGAGCAACAACAAGCAAAATTGGACAAAGTTCAGTTAGATCAAAGCTGGAAAGCAGCACTGAGTGATTTTTTACTCAGTGCTAAAATGGATGAATTAAAACAATTTTTATTGCAGGAAAAACAGGCGGAAAAAACTATTTATCCACCTAGTTCACTGATTTTTAATGCATTAAATAGCACACCACTGGATCAAGTGAAAGTGGTGATTTTAGGACAAGATCCTTATCATGGCCCAAATCAAGCGCATGGTTTAAGTTTTTCTGTGCAAAGAGGGGTTGCAATACCGCCATCTTTGCGTAATATTTTCCATGAGTTACATGCAGATTTAGGAGTGGATATTCCTAAACATGGCAATTTAACTCAATGGGCTGAGCAAGGGGTATTGTTGTTAAATGCAGTACTTACCGTCGAGGCAGGACAGCCGACATCTCATCAAAAACGCGGTTGGGAAGATTTTACCGACCATGTGATTGATGTCTTGAATCAGCAGCGCGAGCATATTGTGTTTATTCTTTGGGGCGCATATGCACAGCGTAAGGGACAACGCATTCATTCTGATAAACATTTGGTGTTAAAAGCGGCACATCCGTCGCCATTAGCAGCCAACCGTGGTGGTTTTTTTGGATGTAAAGCGTTTTCAAAAACAAATAATTATTTAACACGACATGGCATTAAGCCGATCAATTGGCAGCTGGACGCATGACATATTCTCCCGTAACAAAAGATTATCATCCTGATTTAATTGTAGAACAGGCCGCAAATGGCTGGCGCATTGTACGTTTAAATCGTCCTAAATCCTTACATGCTTTGGATGAAAGCATTGCTTCAGCTTTATTGGCTGTATTTCAAGATTTACATCATGACAATAACGTTAAAGCCATTTGGTTAGATTCTACGACGCCAAAAGCATTTTGCGCTGGTGGTGACGTGCGTAAACTACGTCAGTTGGTCATTAATGATGAAGTTGAAGTTGCCAATAAATTCTTTGAACAAGAATACGCACTGGATGCTTTATTACATAACTATGCTAAACCCGTTTTGGTTTGGGGCGAAGGCTATGTCATGGGTGGTGGGTTAGGCTTATTTATGGCGGCGCCTTTTCGTTTGGTGACCCCGTATTCACGTCTTGCAATGCCTGAAATTAATATTGGTTTATATCCTGATGTTGGAGCAACACGCTTCTTGGCAGACCGTGGTGCGATTGGTCTATTCACTGGTTTAACGGGTTCAATCATGACTTCAGCAGGTGCCTATGGTATTGGCTGGGCAACGCATATTTGTGATGCGCATCGTGATAAAGTCTTAGATAAAATGGTCAATATTGACTGGGATCATTATCCAGCAGGTGACTTCCGTGCCATTGATGACACGTTAAATAGTATGCATCGTCCGGTCGGACCTGGACCATTACAAAATTCTTTAGATGTCATTCAAAGCGTCTGTCGCGGTGTGAACTTCGAGCATGACTATGAATCTATTATTGGATTAAGTGATGCGCGCAGCGATTGGTTGCGTCAAGCCAGCGAAAACCTACAAAAAGGCTCACCAGCCACCGCTGCATTAACATGGTTGTTATGGCAATGGGGTAAACAAGACCATTCTTGGACAGAAGTTTTTGAACTTGAACGTCAAATCTCAGCTTGGAAGATTCGTCATCCTGACTTTGTGGAAGGGGTGCGCGCGCGCCTAGTCGATAAAGACTTAGCACCAGAATGGAAAAAAGGCAGTGATTTATCACTCAAAGGTATTTTAAGTGATGATCCACCACTGACAGATATTCAAAGTTGGAATGATTTACTCAAACAATATGCTGTTATTGCCTAATTTATGTGTGATGTCATAAAAAGTGATGAAGATTGGATGCAGCTGGCTTACGAGCAGGCTGCCCATGCTGCAAGTATAGGGGAAATTCCAGTCGGTGCGGTTTTAGTGAGTCAAAACCAAGTTATTGGCTCAGGCTATAACACACCGATTGCAGCCAATGATCCCACCGCGCATGCTGAAATTCAGGCCCTTCGTATGGCTTGCCACAATATTCAAAATTATCGCTTACCCGAAGATGCGGTACTGTATGTGACATTAGAGCCGTGTACCATGTGTGTGGGGGCGCTCATTCATGCCCGTGTTGCGCGGGTGGTGTTTGGGGCGACAGAGCCTAAAGCTGGCTCACTGATCAGTGCACGTAACTTATTTGAAACGGGTTATTATAATCATGTTTTTTCGGTGGAATCTGGTTGCTTGGCTGAACAATGCTCCGCACAGCTGAGTGATTTCTTTAAAATGCGTCGTGAACAAAAACGTGAATTAAAACGTCAGCAAAAACAGTCTCCCGATTCAATTTAGCGTTATAATCTTCAGCCTAGATCAATCTATCCGCTTTAGCATCTGCATTGGTCTTTACTTTATTTAATTGGCAAAATGGAACAACCATGAGCGTTCAAATTATTACTATTGATGGTCCAAGTGGCTCAGGTAAAGGTACACTGGCCGCCAAACTTGCCGCCCATTATCAATTCCATTTGTTAGACTCTGGGGCTTTATATCGCCTGTTGGGTTTAGCTTTACAGCAAAAGCAATTAATTGATGCTTTAGATACACAGTTACAACAATGTATTGACATAGCAACTTCACTTAATATCGACTTTAAAACCACAACTCAAGGTATTCAAGTGCTGTTAAATGGCGAAGATGTGTCTCAGACGATTCGTACTGAACGTGTGGGAGAATTTGCTTCAAAAGTTGCGGCGATTCCTGAACTTAGAGCAGCACTTTTAACCCGCCAACATGCGTTTGCCCAAGCCCCAGGTTTGGTTGCAGATGGACGCGATATGGCAACCACGATTTTCCCACAGGCACAAGCCAAGATTTATTTGACAGCATCGGCTGAATCTCGTGCAGTGCGCCGTGTAAAACAGTTGCAGGCGATGGGGCTGGATGTTAAAATAAACGACATTTTAGCTAATATCATCGCCCGTGACAAACGAGATATGGAGCGCACGACTGCTCCGCTCAAACCTGCGGATGATGCATACATTATCGATAGCTCTAATTTAAGCATTGATGAGGTATTTGCACTGATGACCACTTATGTGGATCAGCGTTTAGCCAATTAACCTATTTGTTACAGCAGAAGCATAGCTTGATCAGTTTATACGGACTATGTAGACGCTTTATTAAACCGGCCTTGTCTGATCCAAGACCGCTGACTTTATCGGAAATATCATGACCGAATCTTTTGCAGCCCTCTTTGAAGAAAGCGAATTAAACCTCAACGTTGAAAAGGGTGCAGTCATCCAAGGCGTTGTAGTAAGCATCGACTCTGACTGGGTAACAGTTGACACTGGCCTTAAATCTGAAGGCATCGTTGACCGCGCTGAATTCTTAAACGACCAACGTGAACTTGAAGTTGCTGTTGGCGACACAGTTGACGTAGTTGTTGAAGCACTTGACAACGGTATGGGTCAAACTGTTCTTTCTCGCGAAAAAGCTAAACGCGCTGAGACTTGGACTAAACTTGAAAAAATCTTTGAAGACGGCGAAATCGTTACTGGTGTTATCTCTGGTAAAGTTAAAGGCGGTTTCACTGTTGACATCGGTCCAGTTCGCGCGTTCCTTCCAGGTTCTTTAGTTGACACTCGTCCTATTCGTGATACAACTCACTTAGAAGGCAAAGAGTTAGAATTCAAAGTAATCAAACTTGACGCTAAACGTAACAACGTTGTTGTTTCACGTCGTGCTGTTATGGAAGCTGAATCTTCAGCTGACCGTGAAGCGCTTCTTGCTCAGCTTGAAGAAGGTCAAACAGTTACTGGTACAATCAAAAACCTTACTGACTACGGCGCATTCGTTGACCTTGGCGGTATCGACGGTCTTCTTCACATCACTGATATGGCTTGGAAACGCATCAAGCACCCTTCAGAAGTTGTTGAAGTTGGTCAAGAAGTTACTGTTAAAGTACTTAAATTCGACCGCGAACGTAACCGCGTATCTTTAGGCCTTAAACAATTAGGCGAAGATCCATGGTTAGCGATCATGAGCCGTTACCCTAAAGGTTCTATCGTTAAAGCACGCGTAACTAACTTAACTGACTACGGCTGTTTCGCAGAAATCGCTGAAGGCGTTGAAGGTTTAGTACACGTTTCTGAAATGGACCACACAAACAAAAACATCCACCCATCTAAAGTAGTTCAGATTGGTGACGAAGTTGATGTTATGGTTCTTGAAGTTGACGAAGAACGTCGTCGTATTTCTCTTGGTATCAAACAAACTCGTGCTAACCCATGGGAAGAGTTTGCTAAAAACCATGACAAAGGCGAAAAAGTATCAGGTACAATCAAATCAATCACTGATTTCGGTATCTTCATCGGTTTACCAGGTGGTATCGATGGTCTAGTTCACTTGTCTGACATTTCTTGGAACGAACAAGGCGAAGAAGCAATTCGTCGTTACAAGAAAGGTGACACAGTTGAAGCGGTTATCCTTTCAGTTGACGCTGAAGGCAACCGTATCAGCCTTGGCATCAAGCAAATGAACAGCGATCCATTCAACGATTTCTTAGCTGCTAACGAACGCGGTGCGCTTGTTAAAGGTACTGTAACTGCTGTTGACGCTCGTGGTGCAACTGTTAAGTTAGCTGACGAAGTTGAAGCGACACTTAAAGCATCTGAAATCAACCGCGACCGCGTTGAAGATGCAACTAAGTTCCTTGAAGTTGGTCAAGAAGTTGAAGCTAAAATCATCAACGTAGATCGTAAATCTCGCTCTATCAACTTGTCTATCAAAGCGAAAGACGAAGCTGAAGAGAAAGAAGCTGTTGCTAACTTAAAAACTGCAACAACTGCTCAAGACAACGGTCCTAAGACGATCGGTGATTTGATCAAAGCTCAAATGAACCACTAAGGTGTATGGGTAAATTGTATTATTAATGTAATTTAAGTAATACTTTTTACACAAATACTATAAACGGTAGCGTAGTATTCACTTATTACGCTACCTTTTTGTATTTAAACAGGTTATTATCTTTTTAAGTTAAAAGTAGCTTGATAATTAAAGAGGTCGATGATGACTACAGAAGCACTTAATAAGTCTGACTTAATAGAGCGAATCTCTCTCAAAAATCCACACTTAGCTGAACCCCTAGTGGAAGAAGCGGTGAAAATTATGATTGACCAAATGATTGCAGCTTTATCAGCAGACAATCGTATTGAAATTCGTGGTTTTGGTAGCTTTGCCTTACATCACCGTGAACCTCGTGTGGGTCGTAATCCAAAAACGGGTAAATCGGTAGAAGTTGCAGCGAAAGCTGTACCACATTTTAAACCGGGTAAAGCATTACGTGATGCTGTAAATGAATCTGCCCGTCAATAAATTTTTTTAGGGGTGTTTATGCGTTACGTTTTGGTCGTTTTATTGCTGGTTATTTTTGGTTATTCCTTGGCGTTGGTATTGCAAAACAGTACTGAACTTTCAGTAGATTTATTATTTACTCAAGTTCCAGCAATGCGTTTAGGTTTGCTACTCCTGATCACTTTAGGCTTGGGCATTACTTTAGGTTTACTTATCGGTGTACAAGTATTTCGTGTATTCCAAAACAATTGGGAAATTAAACGATTACGTAAAGACATTGAACATCTCCGTAAAGAACAAATTCAAGTCGCTCAAGCTGCAGCCGCAGATGCTGCTGCACATACACGACATGAAAAAACAGTTTTAGATATTCATTCTGATGACCGTCCATCGGTATAAAGGATTCGCACTAAAATATTTTGCTTTGGTGAATCACCAAAAACAATAAAAGAATCACACTCTAAGGTGCAAACTTTAGAGTGTTTTTTTATAATTTTTTATAAAGCAATGAGATAATTTTGCCATGCCACTTGAGCTTGGCTTGATAATCTTTATAATGCGTCTAATTTGTTTTTTAAAAGGGTCAGTCTCTTGAGTATTATCGTTGCATTAGATGCTAAAAGCCAATATGACGCTTTAACTATTGCCGAACAACTTGACCCTGCTTTATGTCGTGTCAAAGTGGGGAAAGAGTTATTTACCCATGAAGGTCCAAGTGTGGTTAAAGCCTTACATAACCAAGGTTTTGATGTTTTCCTGGACCTTAAATTCCATGATATTCCAAATACGACTGCACAAGCTGTGTGTGCTGCTGCAGATATGGGTGTATGGATGGTCAATGTTCATGCCTCAGGTGGTCGTAAAATGATGGAAACCTGTGTAGAACGTTTACAAGCAGGCAACTACAAAACCCAATTGATTGCTGTGACTGTACTGACGTCGATGGGGCGTGAAGACCTCAAAGATTTAGGTTTAGATATTGAGCCATTTGAGCATGTTAAGCGCTTAGCAACGCTCACCAAAGACAGCGGTTTAGATGGTGTGGTATGTTCAGCGCAAGAAGCCAAAATGTTGCGTGAAACATTAGGGCAAGACTTTGCTTTAGTGACTCCAGGTATTCGTCCAGCGGGTGCTGCTGCAGATGACCAAAAACGTATTGTGACACCTAAGCAAGCGATGCTAGATGGTTCAACGCATTTGGTGATTGGGCGTCCAATTACCAAATCTGACAATATGCGTCAGACTTTAAAAGATATTTTGGCGACATTGTAATCCCTCCCGACCTCCCTTTTACTCAGGGAGGAGAGTCCCCCTTTTTTAAAGGGGGATTTAGAGGGATTAAAAAATTAAATCGCTGCTAATACACTCACAGCAATAGGTGCTAATACCGATAAGATAAAACCACTCACCATGGCATGTGGAATAAAGTCATTACCACAGGCTTGTTTGACCATGGGTAAAGTGACATCCATTGCGGTTGCCCCTGCAGATGAAATTGCTGCGCGTGGATAACGCCAGCCTAGACAATACATCAGTAGAATTGCAAAAATTTCTCTAAATAAATCATTAATTAAGGCAATGCTACCGAGTTCGGCCCCTTTTAATTCGCTAATCACAATTCCTGACATTGAGTAAAAGCCATAACCTTGTGAAAGTAATAAGGCTTCTTTAAAACTGATTTGCTTAAGCAGTATATAACTGATGTAGGCACCTAATATTGAACCGACAATACAGCCTAAAGGTACGAGTAAAATTTTCCAATTCAGCCATGAGCGATCCAGTGGAGCATAAGCCAAGTCTAAACCAATCAATAGCATAAAGATAAGCAACAGCCACCAGCTATTCATGTCTAAGCTGAAATTATAATACTGAGCAGCATAAGCTAATCCAAAACCGAGTATTAAAGCTAAACAAGCATAACTCATATTGAGGAGGGAGCTGAACACTAAGGCTAAACTCACCCGACCACTGCTATTTTGATAACCCAGCGCCTTAAATAATACATAACAACATAAAAACGCGCCAATCGATGTGCAGGCGGCTAAGGTAAGTGCAGGAACTAAAATGACAGTAAAATTGGTCATGTACTGTAGTGCTTGGAAAAACTCCATTGCAATTGCAATGAGCAAGACATAACTAAAGTAAGGCAGCACCTGAAAGGCGATGTGTTTTAGTGCAGTGGGTATTTTTTTGGCTAAAAAAAAACCTAAAGCTAAGCAAAAAAGTAGTTGGAAAATCAGCCACAAAGCATACATATAAAAGTGCAGAAAAAAAATCTTAAGCTATGATACTGAGCTTGAGCATTAGATTAAATAACTTTGTACGTAGATTAAACAGTTACACTTAAAAGTGATCATTTCGGCAATGTTCAAACAGCATAAAATAGCGTAAAAACGTAAGGGGTGTTTAGCTGTGGCAAAATTATGAAGAGATCGATTTTAGGGCTGATGTACTTGATTCAAGGCATGCGTAAGGTAGGTCTAGAGGTTGATCCTAAATTACATGCAGTGGGCTTAAGAGCAGAGTCCTTACAAAGTAGTGCGGTGATTCATCCCAGTTTAGAGTGGAATTTGCTGCAAGTGGTGGGTAGAAATGTGAATCCTGCTTTAGGTTTGTGGATTGGTCAACACTATAATCTGGTCGGTTATGGCCCGTTGTTGATGTTATTGGTGACCAGTGAACGAGTAGAAATTGCCTTAGAAAAAGCAGTTCAGTATCAGCGTTTAACCCATTTAACTGGTCAGTTGAGTTTACGTTTTGAAGCTGATCGTGTCGGGTTGTGTTATGTGCCTGAGCAGCTAGGTACAGATTTAGGCTTATTACGTGCCCATTGTGAAATCTCCAGTACCTTTAAGTTTTTATCTGATCTTTATAAAACCATGGGCTTAAAGGTGCCAAAATTTGCTATTGAATTACCATTTTTTGCCCCAGAAACCGATGAGCTCATGGAAAATTATGCCCGTGTTTATGGTGATCATTTAATTTTTGACCGTGGTGAAGCAGTTTTTTGGTGTGATTGTGCAGTTTTAGATAAAAAGATTCCCTCAGCAGATGCTATGACTTTTAAAGCTTATGAGCATAAATGTATGAGTGAGATGAATCGATTAAAAATTGATGAAAAAGAGCCAGTTCTATTACAACGTGTATATTATTATTTAGAACTACAGCAAGGCATGTTGCCTAGCATGGCGCAAACTGCACACGTATTGCAAATTCCAGAGCGGACTTTAAGACATCAGTTACAACAACTGGGTAGGAGTTATAAAGATATTCGTGAACAGATTATGAAAGGTAAAGCCTTAGAATTAATTGAATATAAAGAGTATTCGATTGAAATGATTGCTGAGCTGCTCGGTTATTCAGAACCTGCAGCTTTTAATCATGCGTTTAAACGTTGGTTTGGACAAAGTCCGCGCCAATACCATAAATAATCCAAAGTGTTATAGCGCCAAGCGCAATCTTGGTTATACTCCTGTTAGCTCAAAATAGTATGCAATGATATGTCTGACTTAACTTCAAACCCATTATCGCCCGCAGAGCGCTATGCCCAAGCTTTAGCGTCTGGGCAGTTTATGCCTGATGAGGCGCAAGCACAGGCTGTGCATGAGTTAGATCGTGTTTGGCAAGAACTGATTCAACGTTATAAAGCCGCCAAAAAACCATTTGCACGTTTTCGCCGTCAAACTGCACCACAAGGGGTGTATATGTGGGGCGGTGTAGGGCGTGGTAAAACTTGGCTGATGGATCAGTTTTATAATGCTGTGCCATTTCGTCGTAAAACCCGTATGCACTTCCATCACTTTATGCAATATGTGCATAAAGAACTGAACAAATTATCTGGTCAGCAAAACCCATTAGATATCGTGGCTGATCAAATTTATAAAGATGCGGTGATTATTTGTTTTGATGAATTTTTCGTGTCGAATGTCACAGATGCGATGATCTTAAGCGATTTATTCCAAAAATTATTTAAGCGTGGCATTACTTTGGTGGCAACCTCCAATATTGCCCCAGATGGTCTCTATAAAAATGGCATCCATCGTGATCGTTTTATGCCAACCATCGAAATGGTCAAGCAAAACTGTGTGATTTTAAATGTCGATGCCGGTGTAGATTATCGTTTACGCGTGCTAAAACAAGCGCAATTATTTAAATATCCACTAAATGCCGAACATGAAACTTGGATGCAAGATCGTTTTAATGCATTAACGCAGACCCAAGCCAAATCGAGCGATGATATTGTCATCAACAATCGTCAGGTGCAGACCATCGCGCATACCGAAGACGTATTATGGTGTGACTTTGCTGATTTATGTTTAAAACCACGTAGCCCAGCTGATTTTATTGAAATTGCCAATATTTATAATACCGTTTTGGTGAGCAATATTCCGCATTTGACCGATTATTTGGCCGATGGTACACGTCGCTTTATTTATTTAGTCGATGAGTTTTATGACCGTGGTGTGAAATTATTGCTGACCTCAGAAGATAATATTATTGATATTTATTCAGGTGAAAAACTCGCCTTTGAAATTGAACGTACCCGTTCACGTTTACTCGAAATGCAGTCCGATGACTATTTAAATGCGGCACATCGTCAGATTCAAGACAGTAATCCTGAAAAAGCTGAAATTTAAAATTAAGCGCCTACGGGCGCTTTTTTTTACTTATAACATATAAATAAATCTAAAAAATTGCGTTATCGATGGTTTTTTAAACGAAAATCTGAACTTAAGTCTAATTTAGACATTTCAAAAACTTTATACACTATAAAAGAGCATTCATTCTGATGATGTTAATAAACGAATACTGTGTTTAAAAAATGCCCATTATTTTGTTTATTAATAATCCTATTCAGAACAGTATAAATGGGTATACTCGGAAGCTCTTGGAATAAAAAATAGCAATATCAGGAAAGACAATGACTGCACGTATTCAAAAAGGCAAGTTAGCGATTGCTAAAGAACTTTACGATTTCATCGAAAATGAAGCACTACCAGGTTCAGGTCTCGACAGCGAGACTTATTGGAGCAACTTCGAACAAGTCGTTGTCGATCTTAGTCCAAAAAACACAGCACTCTTGGCTAAGCGTGACCAAATTCAAGCACAAATTGATGAGTGGCACCGTAATAACACATTTGAATTAGAAGCTTACAAAGCTTTCTTAACTGAAATTGGCTACTTATTACCAGAAGTAGAAGATTTCCAAATTACGACAGAAAATGTCGACGAAGAAATTGCGACTATTGCAGGCCCACAGCTGGTTGTACCTGTACGTAATGCGCGTTACTGCTTAAATGCAGCCAATGCACGTTGGGGCTCTTTATACGACGCACTTTACGGTTTTGATGTGATCTCGGAAGAAGATGGCGCAGAAAAGTCTAAAGGCTATAACCCGAAACGTGGTGAAAAAGTAATTGCCTTTGCAAAAAACTATTTAGACGAAACTTTCCCATTGGCAAATGGTTCACATGCCGATGCAACAAAATATGCTGTTGAAGGCAATGCACTTGTTGTTACTTTAAAAGATGGCTCAACCACAACCGTTGCTGATGCAGCTAAATTTGTGGGCTTTAACGGCGAAGCTACTGCACCAACAGAAGTTGTGCTTAAAAACAACGGTCTACATGCGATTATTCAAATTGACGCAACAAGTGCAATTGGTCAAACAGACGCGGCTGGTGTAAAAGACGTTGTTTTAGAAGCAGCGGTTACGACCATTCAAGACTTAGAAGACTCTGTTGCTGCGGTTGATGCTGAAGAGAAAGTGGAAGGCTACCGTAACTGGTTAGGCTTAATGCGCGGTACGCTTGAAGAATCAATTGAGAAAAATGGTAAAACAGTAACGCGTAAACTCAATGCTGACCGTACTTTCAAAAATCTTGAGGGTGGTGAAACTAAAGTTCACGGTCGTTCATTGATGTTGCTGCGTAACGTGGGTCACTTGATGACCAATCCTGCGATCCTTGTAGATGGTCAAGAAATCTATGAAGGGATTATGGATGCGTTAGTAACACCGTTATTAACTATTGCGGATATCCGTGGTGAAAACACGATTAAGAACTCGCGTAAAGGTTCAATGTATATCGTGAAGCCAAAAATGCATGGTCCTGAAGAAGTGGCATTTGCGGTTGAATTATTTGAACGTGCCGAACAAGCGCTGGGTCTACCTGCGAAAACTTTAAAAATCGGTATCATGGATGAAGAGCGTCGCACATCTGTAAACTTAAAGAATTGTATTGCGCAGGCGAAAGATCGTACCATCTTCATTAATACAGGTTTCATGGACCGTACTGGTGATGAAATTCATACCTTTATGGAAGCAGGTCCATTCGTACGCAAAGGCGAAATCAAAGGTCAAATTTGGTTCCCAGCCTACGAAAACCGCAACGTGATGGTGGGTCTACAAACAGGTCTACGTGGTAAAGCGCAAATTGGTAAAGGCATGTGGCCAAAACCAGACATGCTGCTTGACATGTACAAAACCAAAACTGAACATCCTGAAGCAGGCGCAAGCTGTGCATGGGTACCATCACCAACAGGTGCGGTGATTCACGCGATTCACTACCACCAAATCAATGTAGCAAATCGTCAACAAGAATTGCTTGCCACTGAAGCACTTCCACTAGATGATTTGTTAACGCCGCCACTTGCCAAAGACACCAATTGGACAGAAGAAGAAAAGCTCAAAGAGCTAGAAAACAACTGCCAAGGGATCTTAGGTTATGTGGTGCGTTGGGTAGATTTAGGTGTAGGTTGTTCAAAAGTACCTGACATCAACGATGTAGGCTTAATGGAAGACCGTGCAACATTACGTATTTCTTCTCAGCACGTTGCTAACTGGTTACGTCACGGTATCGTAACGCGTGCACAAGTTGACGATGTCATGGCGCGTATGGCAAAAATCGTGGATGAGCAAAATGCCAATGATCCACTTTACACGCCAATGTCTGCTGACCTTGCCAATAATATTGCCTTCCAAGCAGCATCTGATTTGATCTTTAAAGGCGGTGAACAACCTGCTGGTTACACAGAGCCATTACTACACGCCGCGCGTTTAAAATTAAAAGGTTATACAGGTGACTAAACCTATGTAATTAAAAAAGCCTCTTCGGAGGCTTTTTTTTATGCCTTGCGTATCACTGTTTAGCAATATGTATAAACAAGTAATAAATCGTGGCAGAGATACGCAGTTTTTGGTGCTTCTGTTAAAGTGAATAGAGATAAAAGCTAAGGAAGATCACAATGCAGGCTTACCATAATTTAAATCAACAATTTATTGCTGGCGAATGGCAAATTGGCAACTCAACTCATCATATTGATAATATTAATCCTTATCAGCAAACTCAGATTTTTAAATTTCAATGTGCCAATAGTGATGATGTGGATACAGCCTATACCGCTGCGTCATTGACATTTCGTCAAGGGGTATTAAACAGCACAGTGACGCGAGTCAAAATCATTGAGAATTTAGCCCAAATTATTCAAAAACGCCGTGAAGAGATTGTGCAATGGTTGATTAATGAATCGGGTAGCACACGTATGAAAGCCAATATTGAAGTCGATGCAGCATTGGGCATCATTCAATATAGCGCGCAATTTCCAGATTGGTTTAAGCAAGAACGTTTAAGCAGCCAAGACCCAAGCCGTCAAAGTTATGTCCTACGTAAACCTTTAGGCGTTATTGCGGTGATTAGCCCATGGAATTTCCCATTTCATTTGTCTATGCGTTCAGTGGTGACAGCAATTGCCTGTGGCAATACCGTGGTGCTAAAACCGGCCAGTGATACCCCTGTCACTGGCGGCACATTATTGGCAAAATTATTTGAAGAAGCTGGTGCGCCAAGTGGGGTGCTCAATGTGGTAGTGGGAAGTGGCCGTGAAATTGGTGACTATTTTGTCGAGCATCCTACGCCTAAACTGATCTCTTTTACTGGTTCTACCGAAGTAGGGCAAGGTGTAGGCAGCAAAGCGCTCGCCAGTTCGCGGATTAAACGCTTGGCTTTGGAACTTGGTGGTAATGCGCCTTTGGTTATTTTAGATGATGCAGATCTTGATTTAGCGGTTGAGTTAACGGTCATGGGGCGTTTTATGCACCAAGGCCAAATTTGTATGAGTACTAATCGCGTGATTGTGGATGAAAAGCTTCATGATGCATATGTGGAAAAGCTGCTTGAGGCTGTGGCCAAGATTCCAGTGGGGGATCCAAATTTAGCAGACACTGTGATTGGTCCGATTATCAATCAATCTCAAGTGAGTAAGCATCAAGCGATCATTCAACATGCTCAGAACTTAGGTGCTGAATTAGTTTATGAAGGGGGTATTCACGGCAATGTTGTTGCCCCACATGTCTTTACCCATGTGGATCCATACTTTGAGATTGCGCAGCAAGAAAGCTTTGGCCCCATCTTACCGATTATAAAAGCCACAAATGAACAACATGCGCTAGATTTAGCCAACAATACTGAATTTGGTTTGTCGAGTGCTGTATGCAGCCAAAACATTCAACGTGCTCAAATGTTTGCTGAAAAAATTGATGCAGGAATGACCCATATTAATGGCATTACGGTGGCTGATCATGCTAATGCACCCTTTGGTGGTGAAAAAAATTCAGGGCTGGGGCGTTTTAATGGACGTTGGATTTTTGAAGAATTTACCCGTACCCATTGGCTGACCATACCACAATAAAAAAGCCTAAGCCTATACAACACTTCAGGTTATAATAAGGCAAGTGTTGTATAGGTGTTTGAAGATGTGTGCCAACTTTAAACCATTAACTCGCGCCCAACAGCGTGAGCTGAATTTACCAGACATTCCATTTGAATACCTAGATGAGGTATACCCTCATTATGCCTTACCCTTGCTGTTTAAATCTGCGCAAGGTTTAGAATGGCGTGAAGTTAATTTTGGCTTAATTCCTAAATGGGCTGAAGATAAAACGATTGCCACACGGACCTATAATGCGCGTAACGAAACCTTATTACAAAAACCTAGCTTTGCTGAAGCCGCAGCCAAATGCAAATTTGGCGTGATTCCGGTACATGAGTTTTATGAGTCTAAATATATCGATGGCAAGCCGCAGCGTTGGGGAGTACGCCGTCGTGATAGCAGAGGTTTTTATATTGCTGCGCTGTATGAGATTTGCAAATTAGGGGATGAAATCGTGCGTTCAACCAGCATGATCACGATGGATGCGATTGACCATCCAATGATGAAAGACTTTCATGAACCTGGTCCAATTAAACGTTCAGTGATCATCATTCCTGAAGCGCGCTTAGATGAATGGTTGAGCTTAAAGCAGCCCAATTTAAGCCATTTTGTGCTGGGTTTTCCCGTGGAAGAGTTTGAGTGTTCACATGTACCTAAAGCAAAAATCGAAAAAGTGAGTCCGCAACTCAACTTTTTCGATGCACTATAAAAGAAAAAGATTAATGGGCTAAGTTTTTAAAGATCTGTTTTAAGCTGTCCATCATCTTTTCAATTTGTAATGGCGTTAAGCCATCAAAAGATTGTTCCAGTACAATACCCGTTAAGTCATTGACTTTCTCTGTCATCTCTAAGCCTTTTTGGGTTAAAACTACACGCGTAATTCGTGCATCATCTTCGCAAGAGTAGGTGTCGACTAGACCTTCATCTTTTAAGCGATAAATGATTTTAGTGGTAGTCGACATTTTTGACACCACCATTTGCGATAAATCGGAGACGCTGGCATTAGGTTTACTTTGCAGCGCCACTAAAATACGACGACGTGAATTGTCTAAGCCATATTTTTTTAGAGTATGATCGACATTGTTAACATATTGTGCATGAACTTGCATGATCCAATAAAAAGGAAAATCCTCAAAATTTGTATTATGCGAGGAAGGTAAAAATTTGGCGTATTTTTTAGTCATGTGATGTTATTCCTGTTACCGGTATTTTAATTTTAATTGCGTCACAATTATTTGTTATTTTATGTGAAAACTCAAGTTGCCATATAGATTTTTTTGCATTTAAAGGCGAAATACGCAGCTTAGTGCTACCCAGCTTGGGCGAGAGATTTGAGTATACAAGCTTGTGCTTGCAGATGTGATCCCTTGTTTAAGGGGTTTCTAGATAAATCAATTAAAAATAAGCGCTTTTTAGAGCAAAAATACGTGGCTTAGCGTGTAATAGATCACACATTTAAATAAAAAATATAAAAAATATAATTACAACAGCGGCAGTTTATGCATAATGAAATTATCTTTAGTTGCAAAGGTCATTATTGAATGGATCCGTCGCCGGGAGCATGTTTGCCCACACTTACGATTTCAGCTTATCAAACTGGAGTTCTTGACTAATGGAATTTTTATTAGATCCGGGAATTTGGGTTGGCTTAATAACTTTAATTATATTAGAAATCGTTTTAGGTATTGACAACCTTGTCTTTATTGCCATTTTGGCAGATAAACTTCCTCCAGAACAACGTGACAAAGCGCGTGTGTTAGGTTTAACTCTCGCATTAGTGATGCGTTTGGGTCTTTTGTTCGCTATTTCTTGGTTGGTGACCTTAACTCAACCGCTGATTACTCTCTTCGAACATAGTTTCTCTGGCCGAGACCTGATTTTATTAGGTGGTGGCTTATTCTTGCTGTATAAAGCTGTTTCCGAATTGCATGAAATGATGGAAGGCAAGCCAGAAGTGAAAAGTAACACCAACAAAGTGGTGTACGCTGGTTTTGCGGCTGTAGTGGCACAAATTGTGGTGCTCGATGCGGTATTTTCCCTAGATTCGGTGATTACTGCCATTGGGATGGTCGATGACATCCGTATTATGATGGTGGCTATGGTTGTCGCGATGGTGGTGATGTTGGTTGCTTCTAAACCATTAACTACATTTGTAAACCGTCATCCAACAGTCGTGATCTTATGTTTAAGCTTCCTGTTGTTAATCGGAATTAGCTTGATTGCCGAAGGTTTTGGTTTCCATATTCCAAAAGGCTATATTTATTCGGGTATTGGTGTTGCCATCTTAATGGAAGGTTTTAACCAATATCGTTTACGTAATACGGCAAAACATGCAGCGAAAATCCCATTACGTCATCGTACTGCTGACTCCATTTTAAAATTAATGGGCGGTAAAATTGAAACTCAGGACGAAGCACATCCTTCACAAGCGCAAGAAGCATTTGCTGATGAAGAGCGTTATATGATTGGTGGGGTATTAACCCTTGCTGAACGTTCTGTTGCGTCTATTATGACACCACGTAGTCAAATTTCATGGGTGGACTTAAATGACTCGCCAGAAATGATTCGTGAAAAGATTTTATCGGTTCCGCACAGTTTATTCCCTGTGTGCCGTGGTAGCTTAGATAAAGTCTTGAGTATTGTACGTGCCAAAGAGTTATTGGATGTGCTTGATGATGAAGAGCAAATGAAAGCCCTGATTCGTTTACATCGTCCGATTCATATCTTTGAAACCATGAAAGTAATTGATGCTATTAATACTTTACGTACCTCAAAAGGCTCTTTGGTCTTAGTGAGCGATGAATTTGGTAACGTACAAGGCTTGATTTCACCTCTTGATGTATTTGAAGCAATTGCGGGTGAATTCCCAGATGCAGACGAACAGCTAGATTTAATTAAGCTAGAAGACGGTAAGTGGAAAGCCACGGGGATGTTAGATTTATACCAATTAGAGCTTGAATTGGGAATGCTAGATTTAGTCGAAGACGATGCAAGCTATATTAGTGTTGCAGGCTTAATTCTGGATCAAACTCAAGGTGAAGTGAAAGTGGGTACTGAACTTGAATATAAAGGCGTGCATTTTAGCGTCACAGAGCTTGATGGCAATCGCATCAAGACGGTCATGATTCAGCATTAACCCAAAAAAAAGCCTCACAGATGTGGGGCTTTTTTACAGCACTCATGTGTGAGCAACAATAAGCCATACATTAAACATCTATATATGCCCAATGGATGGCTGTTAATCATGCTGCGACTGTAGCAGGGGCAATTAAAATGGGGCAGGAATGTTCTTGAGCTTGAGGCAGATAAAATTGTCTCGCGAGTGGATAACTATCTTAGGCATAAAATAAAAATTTTCTTTAAATATAAAAGCGCAAAATTATTATTGTTTGATGCGACAATTACTGTCATAGATGCAGTTTTGCGCCTAGGATCAAAGATGGATGCAATGCATCCATCTTGTTATTCAGGCTCTTGACGATATTTATGCTCAATGATCGCCCAAATGAAAAATACCAGTGAGACCATTAAACCATAAACGAAATATTCGGCTTTTAAGTTGCCTTGAATACTGCCATAGATGGCCAGTGTTAAAATAAGTGCAAAGGTGGTGCTCAAGTAGATGATGCTATTGCTGTTCTGCTTGAGAGCATTATGGAAGAATGATTTATTAAAGTGTTGAACTGACATCTCCACGCCTCCTTGTTGGATAAACCCTATTGTTTTAGTTGGTTGGTTTATATTGTTGTACGTGTATTTTTTTTAAATAGCAAGTGCTATGTCATAAAACTGACATAATTTTGTGATTTTTTCGACTATTTTTCATCAGGCTAGCAAAGTAGGATGTAACACAGCGCCTTGCAGCGGATGCTAACTACATATAAGGTGTAGCAATCGTGTGGAAACAATAAAAGTCTGTTTGGGTAAAACTTGACATTTATTGCTTAATATCAAAATTGTGTTTGGGTAAAACCGCAATTTTAATCATCGAAAAAATCTTATTTTTTCGCTTTATCCACGATAATACAGACTACTAGCACCACTAAAGATGGGATTAACCATGCTAAGTTTTGTGCGCTTAATGGTAAATGTGTTAAGGCAGTAGGTAAAAATTGTTCGAAACCTGCAACTTTAATGCCATCTATCACACCAAAGATAAATGCGACAGCGGTTACAGGTGCAATCACGCGTGAAGGTTGTTTAAAGAAACCCCAGCAGAAACCCAGTAAAATCACCACAATTGCAGGTGGATAAATTGCACTTAAAACAGGTACAGACACGGCAATCAGTTTAGTTAAACCTAAGTTAGAAATGACAAAAGCAAAACCAACTAAGATAAATACCCATGCTTTATAACCAATTTTGGTAATTTGCGAGAAGTATTCAGCACAAGCACAAGTTAGGCCAATTGCAGTTACCATACAGGCAATGAAGATCATGGCGGCTAAGAACAATGAACCAAAATCACCAAAAGCATGTTGTACATAAGCATGTAAAATCATGGCACCATTGGTTGCATTGGCAGCAACATCATGGCTTCCTAGACCCAATTTAAACAGGCTTAAATAGACTAAAGTTAAACCAATCCCTGAAATCAGGCTGGCAATTACGGCATATTTGGTAATTAACTTGGTATCTGTTACACCGCGTGAACGAATGGCATTAATAATCACAATACCAAATACCAATGCACCTAAGGTATCCATGGTTAAGTAACCATTGACAAAACCTTCTGAGATTGGGCTGTTAATGTAATTGCCTACAGGTTCTGCAATATAGCTAGCTGGAATCACAACTGCGGCTACACCTAAGATCACCAGACCTAAGATCTTAAGTGGCGACAGTACGTAGCCTACAGTATCTAAAATCTTATTTGGATAGAGTGAAACTAAAGTGACAAAGGCAAAATAAATCGCGCTATAGATCAATAAGCTAGATGCTGATGTACCAAAATAAGATGAAAAACCGATCTCATAAGAGACAGTTGCGGTACGTGGGGTGGCAAATAAAGGCCCAACGGCTAAGTAACACACCACAGTCAGAATCAGACTGGCAACTTTACCTAAAGGAGAGCTTAATAATTGAATTGAACCTTCCACGCGGGATAAGGCAACAATGGTAATTACAGGTAAACCCACTGCTGTGATTAAAAAGCCAAAAGCAGCAAGCCAAACATGGTCGCCAGCTTGTTGGGCAACGATAGGAGGGAAAATGATATTGCCCGCACCAATAAACAGTGCAAAGGTCATAAAACCTAGAGCAATAATATCCCGGGTACGTAAACTCGTCATAATGGGAGAACAACTAGGTGAAACAAAAGAAAGCAATTTTAGTGCAAAGCATGTTCTTTTGGTAATTAAATTTATATAAATGATGAATTGTTTTTATATAAGTCGTTTGGCTTTTGATCAAGTTGTAAAAAATGGTTTGATTTATACACTTGATTCTAAGATAAAAATCATAAAACTTGCCATTTAAGTCGCTGGGTTTTAAACATATGTGTCTTTTAGAAATATGTTATGCTGCATTTTTTAAATGCTTAATAATTCAACAAACACATCAATAAAAATCAGCATTATTCTGTTTTATAGACCCTGCACAGCATCGGGCTGAAAAAAGGTCTATACTACGGACACGCTTAAAGAGGATAAAATTCATGCGAGCTCCTGCCATTACCATTAAAACTGCGCAAGATTTAGAACATTTACGTATTTCTGGCCGTTTGGCTGCACAAGTTTTAGAAATGATTGGCCCGCATGTCAAACCCGGTGTCACGACCGAATATTTAGATGACTTATGCTATGACTTTATTGTCAATACTTTAAAAGTCACACCTGCTAACATTGGCTATTATGGTTATACCAAAACCACTTGTATTTCACCCAATGAAGTGGTGTGTCACGGGATTCCAGCGGCCAATATTGAACTTAAAGATGGCGACATTATTAATATTGATGTGGCGATTATCAAAGATGGTTATTTTGGTGATACGAGTCGCATGTACTATGTGGGTACGATTCAACCTGAGGCCAAACGCTTAGTGGATACCACTTATACGGCAATGCTGGCCGGTATTCATGCGGTTAAACCGGGCGCGACTTTAGGTGATGTTGGCTATGCCATTCAGCGCGTCGCCGAAAGTGAAGGTTATAGTATTGTGCGTGAATATTGCGGGCATGGTATTGGTAAGGTCTATCATGAACAACCGAATGTGGTGCACTATGGTCAACCAGGGCAGGGTTTAAAATTAGAGGTAGGTATGGTGTTTACCATTGAACCGATGGTTAATGCTGGTGGTGCCAGTGTCAAAGAACTTAAAGATGGTTGGACGGTGGTGACGGTCGATGGTGGGTGGTCGGCACAGTGGGAACATATGGTAGCAGTGACCGAAACTGGCTTTGAGGTGTTATCGCCATGGCCTGAAGGTACAGGCAGCTATGCGCCCATTGCAGTAGTCGAATAACATAAAAAGCTGATCATAGATCAGCTTTTTTTTCGGTGAGATGTTCGACTAAATAGTCGATAAAAACTCGTACCGCAGGCAATTGACCACGCCGTGATGGATAAACTGCATGGAAAATACCATGCGCGGCGCGCCAATCAGGTAATACCCGCACTAACTCACCAGACTTTAAATAATCTTGCACAATGCTATCTGGCAATAGTGCAATGCCGCAGTTTTGACAAGTTAATTGTGCCAGCAGCATCAAATCAGAGCCCATTACAGTGGGATTGACCTTGATTTTTTTCTGCTGCATGTGTTGATTATGCACCATAATATATTGATCTAAGTGCTCATCGGACATACTTAAAATATGGTGTTGGCTTAAATCTTCGGGTGTTTTTAAATCCCCAAATTGGTTTAAATAAGCTTGACTGGCAAATAAATGCTGCTCGATATGCGCAAACTGACGAATAATTAAATTGGGGTCGCTGTCTAAACTCGAACGCACACGCAGAGCCACATCAATGCCTTCATTGATCAAATCTACGCGGCGATTGCTGACCAAAAGTTGCACTTTAATTTCAGGATACAGCTTTAAAAATTGCGGTAAGATTTTGGCAATTTCATTTTGCGCAATAGATACTGGTAAACTGACTTTAATGACACCGCGTGGCTGAATACTTAAGTGATCGACCAAATCATGGGCAGCTTGTGCGGCATTAATCATCACTTGCGCATGACGATAGACGTTAAGTCCAATTTCAGTGACTGCAAAATGCCGTGAACTGCGTTGAATCAAACGCACGCCTAAACGTTCTTCAAGTTGATACACGCGGCGGCTTAATTTAGATTTAGGAATATCAGTCGCACGTTCGGCAGCACTAAAGCCACCATGTTCGACCACTTGCGCAAAACAGTAAAAATCATCCAGATCCGACAACATATCCTATGCCAATTATGCAACGATAACGTTATTACATTGCTATTGTTGCATATTGTCAATGCAATTTTAGTTCATTTAAAATAGCCTAAGTAAAAATACCCGTCACTTGGGATGCTGTTGCATAATAATTTATTTTGCATGTTGAAATATTAATTTTTACACTACAGCATGTTTTTATTTGAGTCCTTTATATGGCCTATCAACTGATTCAACTTGAACACCAAGCCACCGACTGCATCGCTTGTCCACATTGTGGTCACTGGGTGATTGATTGGCAACAAGAACAATATGTACAACCGTGCCAGCATACTTTGTTTATCGCTATGGATATTGGCTTTGAATATATCACCGATGCTTTTGAAGAGACTATGCCGCATACAGTGGATGAGCTACATGCCAATGATGACCAAATGAATATGTTTGCTGCGATTGATCAAGCGACTTATCCTGAATTTTTAATTTTAAAAGCCGATTTAGGCATGCAAGGCTATTCACGTTACTTAGGGTTTAGCATGTAGCATTAAAAAAGCACCCGAGGGTGCTTTTTATTTTAGCCTTCAACTTCTTCTTCAATATCATCGTCGGCAGTATCCATACCGAGTTCTTTGAGTTTACGGGTCAGGGTATTACGTCCCCAACCGAGTAGCTCAGCGGCATGACGTTTACGACCACGGGTTTGTTGCAGGGCAGCATTAATTAAAGTGCGTTCAAACATGGGCGTGGCAATGTCTAAAATTTTCATTTCGCCATTTTTAAGCTTTTGCACAGCCCATTGACCTAAAAGTTCATCCCAGTGATGAATCGCTAAACGATCTAAGGCTGCTTGACCATCAGCTAATTTTTCAATTGGAATTTGTTTGAGTTCAGACGGTAAATCTTCAGGATAAACCTCACGACCTGTGATCATGACCGTGAGCCAACGACAGGTGTTTTCTAATTGACGCACGTTACCTTGCCAAGGCAATTGTTGCATGTATTCTTGGGTTTCAGGGCGTAAGATTTTTGGACTGACGCCCAATTCCTTACCTGCACGGGCCAAGAAATGTTGCGCCAGCATTGGGATATCTTCGGCACGATGCGCTAATTTGGGAATATGGATCCGAATCACGTTGAGGCGGTGGTATAAATCTTCACGGAAACGACCATCATGCACCAGTTTTTCAAGATCCTGATGGGTGGCTGCAACAATCCGCACATCAACTTTCACTGGAATATGACCACCCACGCGGTAAAACTCACCATCTGCCAAGACACGTAGTAAACGCGTTTGGGTTTCAAAAGGCATATCACCAATTTCATCTAAAAACAGTGTACCGCCATTGGCTTGTTCAAAACGTCCTTGGCGCTGAGTGTTGGCACCAGTAAACGCCCCTTTTTCATGACCAAAGAGTTCAGTTTCAATCAAGTCTTTGGGAATTGCCGCCATGTTTAAAGCAATAAATGGCTTGGCACTACGTGGTGAATGGCGATGCAAGGCATGAGCCACCAGTTCTTTACCGGTACCTGATTCACCATTAATTAAAACCGTGATGTGAGATTGCGACAAACGTCCAATAGCACGGAACACTTCCTGCATCGCAGGCGATTCACCAATAATTTCAGTCGATTGAATCGGAGGTGCAGTTTTTGCTGATTCTTGCTGCTGTAGCTTGGTGATATGTAAAATGGCACGATTGACTAAGGCCAATGCTTCATCAATATCAAAGGGCTTAGGCAAATATTCAAATGCACCGGTTTGATAACTTGACACCGCAGATTCTAAATCTGAATGTGCAGTCATAATGATCACGGGTAAGTCAGGATAATTGCTTTTGACTTTGCCTAAAAAGGTCAGACCGTCAATGCCTGGCATACGGATGTCGGTTAAAATGACATCTGGTGCATCAAGGCTCAGTTGATCCAGCGCCGATTGTGCTTCTTCAAAGCTGGTAACCTCAAAACCTTCTTCTTTAAAGGTCTTTTCCAGTACCCAGCGCATGGCGCGATCATCATCAATTACCCAAATTTTATTTCGCGACATGACTCGCCTCCCAAGGTAAATATAAGCTAAATATGGTTTTGCCTGGCACCGATTGGCACTCAATCATTCCCTGATGTTGGTGCATAATATTTTGTGCAATGCTTAAGCCTAGACCTGTGCCCTTGGCACGGCCGGTCACCAGTGGATAAAAAACCGATTCGATAATATCTTCAGGCACGCCCGGTCCATTATCTTCAATATCAATACGCACCATTGAGCGGTGAATCACGCCATTAATGGTGACTAAACGTTGAATACGGGTTCTTAAAATCAGTTGTGGTTGTTCATCCACAAAGAAATCTTTATTTTCATTCATGGCTTGTACCGCGTTGACGCTGATATTGAGCATCACTTGAATCAATTGGTCGCGGTCTGCCAAAACATCTGGCAGTGATAAATCGTAATCACGAATCAACTGCACGCGTTTTTTGGTTTGATTGGCGATTAATGAGCGCACACGTTCTAAAGGTTCATGCACATTGACTGCTTGATAACTTGGCAATTGCCGCGAACCGAGCATGGTGTCGGCTAAATTACGTAAACGATCGACTTCACTAATAATAATATCGGTAAATTCTGCATATTCTGGATCATTTAAGCTGCGTGCTAAGAGTTGGGTTGCACCGCGAATGCCTGCCAGCGGATTTTTAATTTCATGCGCCACCCCACGAATCAATTGGCGTGCCACTTGATGTTGTTGAATAAAGTTTTCTTCCTTAGAAATTTTCAGCATGCGATCGCGCGGATTCAGCTCAATAATCAATAAAGGATGATAAGGTTTATCATAATTTAACGCAGATACGGTATAATCAACATGAATGTCTTTAAAGTTAACACTAATGGTCGCTTCACGGCGCGTATATGGTTGGCCTGTGCTGAGAGTATTTCTAAGTGCGTCTTGAGTGTTAAATTCATCATTTGGCATATGCAGTAAGTTGAGTACAGGTTGCCCAGAGGCACGCAACAAACTCACATCAAATAAGGCTTCACAAGCAGAATTTAAGTAAAAAACATTAAGATCACGATCGGCTAATAAAATCGCTGTGGTCATATTGTCCACCAAAAGACGATAGTCGATCAGATTGGGTTGATCCATTATTGGTAACGTCCTGTATTAAAATAGCGCAGCGGCAGCGTCATAAAGCCCGTCATCTTGATATAAAAGTTCTGAATTGAGGCAATTTAAGCAAGATATACGCCAACTTGGAAAAATGCTGCAAATTGGTCAGTTTTAAATAGGGTGCTGCGCTTAAATTGTTCTGAAATAAAAAAGGTATACCCAATTCATGGGGGACAGTAAAGTATTTTTGAACCAAAATGGTGCATTGATGTTTATATTGCTTAAATTATGGTTGTATTTTGGTGCATTATGCAAAGAGTGGCCTAAGCAACTATTTTTATAGACAGAAAAGACATACAATACGCCCATTCTAGTGGAGCGCAGATTCATGAAATCCCCCAAAGTCGGTTTTGTTTCTTTAGGTTGTCCTAAGGCATTGGTCGATTCTGAACGAATTCTAACTCAGTTAAAGACTGAAGGTTATGATGTAGCATCAGATTATGACGGTGCTGATTTAGTCGTTGTTAATACCTGTGGTTTTATTGAATCTGCAGTACAAGAGTCTTTAGACGCAATTGGCGAAGCCATGAGCGCAAATGGTCGTGTGATCGTAACAGGTTGTTTGGGTAAAGACGAAGACAAAATTCGTCAAATGCACCCCAATGTCTTGAAAGTCACTGGCGCAGCTGCTTATGAAGAAGTCATGGATGCGGTACACGAGTACGTGCCTGAACCGCCAAAACACAATCCATTTATTGACTTAGTGCCTGAACAAGGTATTCGTTTAACGCCAAAACATTATGCTTATTTAAAAATTTCAGAAGGTTGTAACCACCGTTGTACTTTCTGTATTATCCCAAGCATGCGTGGCGATTTAGTCTCTCGTCCTGTAGGTTCGGTGCTGTCAGAAGCACAAGCATTAAAAAATGCCGGTGTAAAAGAAGTTTTAGTCATCTCCCAAGACACTTCTGCATACGGTGTTGACACCAAATACAAACTGGATTTCTGGAACGGTCAACCAGTCAAAACCAAATTCTTTGACATGTGTGAAGCATTAGGTCAACTCGGTATTTGGGTACGTTTACATTATGTTTATCCATATCCACATGTGGATGCGGTGATTGACTTAATGGCACAAGGCAAAATTTTGCCATATTTAGACATTCCATTCCAACACGCCAGTCCGCGCATCTTAAAGCTGATGAAGCGTCCTGCACACAGCGAAAATACCCTAGAGCGTTTAAAAGTATGGCGTGAGAAATGTCCTGATCTTGTCATTCGTTCAACCTTTGTGGTGGGCTTCCCCGGCGAAACTGAAGAAGATTTCCAAATGTTACTCGATTGGCTTAAAGAAGCTGATTTAGATCGTGTGGGTTGCTTCACCTATTCACCAGTTGAAGGTGCAACCGCTAACGACTTACCAGATCATGTGCCAGAAGAGATTAAGCAAGAGCGCTATGAGCGTTTTATGCAAGTACAGCAAGAAATCTCTGCGGCAAAATTGCAAAAGCGTATTGGTCAAACTATGACCGTGCTGGTGGATGACTTAGAAGACGAGTTCCCAGTGGCTGTGGCACGCTCATATGCGGATGCACCAGAAATTGACGGTAACGTTTTTGTCGAAGATATCGATAAGAGCTTAATTAAAGCAGGCGATCTCCTTGAAGTAGAAATCACCGACGCTGATGAATATGACTTATATGCGAAACTGATTCGTATTAAAGCCTAACCGATACCGATAACAAGATTGAGTTTGGAGTTTATTAACATGGTAACTGATTCTAAAAATCCACGTTATGGCCGTATTTTGCTAAAACTTTCAGGTGAAGCATTAGCGGGCAACAAAGACATGGGGATTGATGCACAAGTGCTTGATCAAATGTCTCTTGCGATTGCACACCTTGTAGGTTTAGGCGTACAAGTGGGTATTGTTGTCGGTGGTGGTAACTTATACCGCGGTAGCCAATTACAAAAAGACGGTTTAGTGGGCCGTGTAACAGGCGATCAAATGGGCATGCTGGCAACTGTTATGAACGGTTTAGCGATGCGTGATGCCTTGGTGCGTCGTAACATTAAAACCCGTTTAATGTCAGCTTTACCGATTGGCACAGTAGTTGAGTCATACTCAAGCCGTGATGCAATTCGTCATTTAACCCAAGGCGAAGTGTGCGTATTTGTCGCAGGTACAGGTAATCCATTCTTTACCACAGATACCGCAGCATGCTTACGTGGTATCGAAATTGAAGCGAATTTGATTTTAAAAGCCACTAAAGTAGATGGCGTATACAATAAAGATCCAAGCAAACACGAAGATGCAGTGAAATATGACACCTTAACATTTGACCAAGTGTTAGATGAAAAACTCGGTGTAATGGATTTAACCGCAATTTGCTTATGCCGTGACCACAATGTACCTCTACAAGTATTTGATATGAATAAATCAGGTGCTTTATTGTCTGTGGTGATGGGCGAGAAAGAAGGCACACACGTTACCAATTAATGACGTGTGCATGAAAGCACTTTATACTACTCTTTAATTTAGAATTAACTAAGGAAGATCATATGATTAACGATCTTAAAAAAGACGCTGAAGTTCGTATGCAGAAGTCTTTGGAATCTTTAGAACAAGGTTTTAACAAAGTCCGTACTGGTCGTGCACATCCATCGATTTTAAATGGTGTGATGGTACCTTATTACGGTTCTGACGTGCCTTTAAACCAAGTGGCGAACGTCGGTGTTGAAGATTCACGTACTTTATTAGTACAACCATTTGAACGTTCAATGGTATCTGCTATTGATAAAGCAATCCGTGAATCTGATTTAGGTCTTAACCCAATCACTGCTGATGCAATTCGTGTACCGATGGCAGCATTGACTGAAGAAACACGTAAAGACATGCAAAAAGTGGCACGTTCAGAAGCTGAAAACGCTAAAGTTGCGATTCGTAACATCCGTCGTGACGTATTAGGCGATATCAAAGCATTATTAAAAGAAAAAGAAATTTCTGAAGATGATGAGCGTCGTGCAAGTGATGATATCCAAAAAATCACTGACAAACACATTGCAGAA
This sequence comes from Acinetobacter sp. B51(2017), assembly GCF_003711395.1. Classification (GTDB taxonomy): domain Bacteria; phylum Pseudomonadota; class Gammaproteobacteria; order Pseudomonadales; family Moraxellaceae; genus Acinetobacter. The sequence goes on along the minus strand of NZ_PJRJ01000001.1, from coordinate 113,281 downwards.
GTAGACAAGCGTTTAGCTGCGAAAGAAGCTGAATTGATGAAGGTCTAATCAATGACCGCTGAAGACATCACACATCTTCCGAAACATGTTGCCATCATTATGGATGGCAACAATCGTTTTGCCAAAAAAAATCAGATGCAAAAAGGCGATGGCCATCGTGAAGGGAAAACTGTTCTCGATCCGATTGTCGAATATTGCCGTCAAGAAAAAATTCGTGCTTTAACAGTCTTTGCTTTTTCAAGCGAAAATTGGAATCGTCCGCAATTTGAAGTTGACTTGCTGATGAAACTGCTTGAAGACACGATTCACGAACAAATTCCACGTATGGAAAGATTTGAAATTTCTTTACGTTTTATTGGAGATCGTTCGCGTCTTTCGCCACATTTACGTGAGTTAATGTTGCATGCAGAACAAAGGACTGCTAAGTTCACTGAAATGACACTGTGTATTGCAGTCAGTTACGGTGGTATGTGGGATATGGCACAAGCTGCAAAACAACTCGCTGCTGATGTTGTAGCCAATAAATTGGCTGTAGATGACATTAATACCGAATGTTTTGCCAATTATATTAGTATGTCAGATTTACCACCTGTGGATCTTTTGATCCGTACTGGGGGAGATTTTCGATTATCTAATTTCTTGCTTTGGCAAGCCGCCTATGCAGAATTGTATTTTACTCAGACACTTTGGCCTGAGTTTACAGTGGAAGAGGTAGAAGATGCGTTTAACGTGTTTGCAGGACGCGAACGTCGTTTTGGTAAGACTTCTGAGCAAATCCAACAAGAGAAAAATGAGAATTAATCAATGTTAGAGCGGATCATTACCGCATTGGTATTGGTCGCAATTGTACTTTGCTGCATGTTTGCGACAACTTCACCATATCCAATGTTAGCCTTAATGACGATTGCTGCGGGGGTGGCAGGCTATGAGTGGTATAAACTCATTCCAAAAACAGCCGATCGTTTGATCAACACACCTTTGGCCTATGGATATGGCATTTTAACTGCAGCACTCTCTGCTTTAGCACTTTATTTTAACGATATTGTTATTTTACTTTGGTCTGCTTCGATTTTGTCGTGGTGCTTAAGTATTTACTGGGTCAAATCTTACCCAGATTATGATGCATGGTATAACCCAAGTTTGAAAGTCATTGGTGTCGTGCTGGTCGCTGCGGCAATTACCGCCATCTTTAGCCTGTGGAGCAGTTCTCCGTGGTGGTTGATGTACCTGTTCTTATTGGTCTGGGGTGCAGACAGTGGAGCTTATTTTGTAGGGCGTAAGCTTGGCAAAAATAAACTGGCACCTTCGGTGAGTCCAAATAAATCCTTAGAGGGTTTATATGGCGGAGTGATCACAGCCATGCTGATCGTGGTGGTGGTTGAGGTGGTGTATTTAGACCTGAGCCTCAGTCAACATATTCTATTTTTAGGGCTATCTGTGGTTACGGTGTTTAGTTCGGTGCTGGGCGATTTATTTGAATCGATGATTAAGCGTCGTGCTGGCATTAAAGATTCAGGTCGTATTCTACCAGGTCATGGTGGGGTACTTGATCGTATTGACTCACTCCTTGCTGCTGCACCTATCTTTGCCGCAGGGATGTATGTATTCAAATTAATTGGCGTAGATTTATAAATGTCACAAGCTGTTTGTATCTTAGGTGTTACAGGTTCCATTGGTCAAAGTACCTTAAAAATTTTACAACAACATCCTGAACAATACTCGGTGTTTGCAGTCACGGCACATAGCCGTATCGATGCATTAATTGACATTTGTAAACAGTATCAGCCCAAAGTTGCTGTTGTGCCGCAGTATAAAGTCGATGAGTTGGCACAAAAACTCAAAGCTGCAGGCTTATCACATATTGAAATTCTAAGTGGTGAAGCTGGTTTAATTGCTGTTGCCAAGCATCCAAGCGTAGATGTAGTGATGGCCGCGATTGTGGGTGCGGCAGGGCTGTTACCAACGCTGGCTGCAGTTAAAGCCGGTAAACGTGTATTACTTGCCAATAAAGAAGCTTTAGTGATGTCGGGTGACATTATGATGCAGGCTGCGCGTGAGCATGGTGCATTATTATTACCTGTAGATTCTGAGCATAACGCTATTTTCCAATGTTTACCGAGTGATTATTTAGATGCTGAACGTCACGGTAAACCGAAATTGGGAGTGCAGCAAATTTTACTTACCGCCTCAGGTGGGCCATTTTTAAATCACAGCTTAGAACAGCTAAAAACGGTGACGCCTGCGCAAGCCTGTAAGCATCCCAATTGGTCAATGGGGCAAAAAATCTCTGTTGACTCGGCAACGTTAATGAATAAAGGCTTAGAGCTGATTGAAGCCTGTCATTTATTTGCAGTTTCAGAAGATTACATCACCGTGGTCGTGCATCCAGAAAGTATTATTCATTCGATGGTGCAATATGTCGATGGCTCGACCTTAGCGCAAATGGGTAATCCAGATATGTGCACCCCAATTGCACATGCTTTGGCATGGCCTGAGCGTTTAACCACGCATGTGCCGCCGCTCGATTTATTTATCAATCAGCAATTGAATTTCCAAGCACCGGATGTGACACGTTTTCCTGCTTTAAAACTCGCACGTCAAGCCATGCAAGCTGGCGGAACTGCACCGACTATTTTAAATGCTGCCAATGAAGTAGCAGTGGCAGCATTCTTGCAAGGTCAAATTGGCTTTACACAAATTCCACAAGTGGTTGAGCAGAGTTTAACTACAATGGCGCACGCACAGGCCAACAGCCTTGAGGCCATCTTGGCGGCAGATCAACAAGCACGCGAGATTGCATCTGACTATATTCGAACAGGAAGCTAAAACATGAGTGCCTTATTTATGATTGTGGCGGCAATTTTGTTGCTGGGGCCATTAATTGCGATTCATGAATTTGGTCATTATTTTGTGGCACGTAAATTGGGTGTCAAAGTTTTAGTCTATTCGATTGGTTTTGGCCCAACCTTATTGAAGTGGACTTCTAAAAAGTCGGGCATTCAATATCAGTTGTCGGCATTGCCACTCGGTGGTTATGTCAAAATGTTGGATGAGCGTGAAGGTAATGTAAAAGCAGAAGATTTACCCAAAGCCTTTAACCGTCAGCATCCATGGAAACGTATTGCGATTGTGGCGGCTGGCCCGTTGGTCAATTTGGCCTTTGCTGTGTTGCTGTTTTGGGTTTTATTCTTACCTGAACAAACGCAGCTGAATACCCGTGTGGGTAAAGTCATAGAAAATACACCGGCAGCACAAGTCTTGCAGGTGGGCGATAAAATCAATGCGGTTGATGGCACCAATACACCAAATTGGGAAAAACTTAGCTTTGCCTTGGTGGATCGTGCCGGTGAAACCGGTCAAATTGCTTTAAGTATTGACCGTGCTGGACAAGATCAAGTTGTGCAATTGCCGATTCAAGATTTCTTAAAAGATCAAAGCCAATCTCCTCTTGATGAATTAGGCTTCTTGCCATACCGTCCAACGATTCCTGCCGTGGTGTCTAAATTGACCGAAGATGGTGCTGCGATTCGTCAAGGGATGCGAGTTGGCGATAAAATTACTGCCATAGATGGCGTAAAAATGAACGATTGGTATGCTGTGGTTGAAAAAGTACAAGCATCACCAGAAAAATTATTAAAAATCGAAGTATTACGTGATAATAAACTTATTATTTTAGAAGTGATGCCGCAAGGCAAACGTGACAATATGGGACGTGTTACTGGGATGCTTGGTGTACAAAGTGATCCTGGAAAAATTAATATCCCAGCAGAATATAAGCAAACCATCCAATATACCCCAATAGAAGCCTTGGGTATGGCGGCAGATAAAACCGTACATATCTCAAGTATGATCTTGAATTCTATGGTAAAAATGGTAAAAGGTTTAATTGGTTTAGATAATTTATCTGGACCGATCACCATCGCCAAAGTGGCAGGTCAAAGTGCCGAAATGGGATGGCAAACCTTTATTGGCTTTATGGCACTCATGAGCGTGAGTTTAGGGATTTTAAACTTATTACCTATTCCTATGCTTGATGGCGGGCATTTAGTCTATTATTTTATCGAACTGATTCGAGGTAAACCTGTTTCGGAACAAATACAATTAGTTGGATTGAAAATTGGTATGGTACTGCTCGGAAGTATGATGCTTCTGGCATTATTTAATGACTTTATGCGTTTATAACAAAACGTAATGGAATAAACTAACAGCGGAAAAGACTGGCATGCAGCACAGATATTTATTTATGCCTTTGGCACTGGTTAGTGCTATGGCAGCAGTACCACAAGTATATGCAGCGGACGCGTTTGTAGTACGGGACATCAAGGTCGATGGTTTAGTACGTTTAACGCCGGCGCAAGTTTATAGCGCACTGCCGATTCAAGTGGGACAACGTGTTGACGATGCTGCAATTGCTGAGGCAATTCGTGCTTTATATGCCACTGAAAACTTTGATGACATTAAAACGGCACATTTAGAAGACGTCCTTGGTTTTCAAGTGGTCGAACGCCCATTGATTTCAAGTGTGGAACTCAAAGGCAATAAACTCATTCCTAAAGAAGCTTTAACCGAAGGCTTAAAGAAAATGGGCTTGGCCGAAGGTCAGGTGCTTAAAAAATCATTATTACAGACGGTTGAATCAGAGCTTGAACAACAATACATGCAGCAAGGTCGTTATGATGCTGATGTAAAAGTGATCACCACCGCACAATCGAATAACCGCGTGGCAGTGACCTTAGAATTTGTTGAAGGTAAGGCTGCCAAAGTTGTTGATATCAACTTAATTGGCAACACTGTCTTTAAAGACGATGATATTAAACGTGCCTTTGCAGTCAAAGAGAGTGGTTGGAACTCTATTCTGTCGAAAAACGATCGCTATGCGCGTGAGAAAATGGCGGCCAGCTTAGAAGCACTGCGCGCTTTATACTTAAACAAAGGTTATATTAACTTTGATATCACCAATTCAAGCTTAAACTTAAGTGAAGATAAGAAAAATGTCTTTATTGAAGTGGCTGTGAATGAAGGCGAACAATTTAAGTTTGGCGAAAGTAAATTCTTAGGTGATGCTTTATATACGCCTGAAGAATTAAAAGCGTTACAAGTCTATAAAGACGGTCAAACTTACTCGCAAGAAAAAGTGAACTCGGTTAAACAGTTGCTACAACGTAAGTATAGCAATGCGGGTTATTACTTTGCCGAAGTAAACGTAGTACCACAAATTGACAATGACACAAAAACTGTCGGCTTAAACTACTACATTAATCCAGGTCAACAAGTGACCGTACGTCGGATTAACTTTAGTGGTAATGTGAAAACAGCCGATGAAGTACTACGTCGTGAAATGCGTCAAATGGAAGGTGCTTTAGCCAGCACAGATAAAATTGATTTATCTAAAGTTCGTTTAGAGCGTACCGGCTTTTTTAAAACAGTTGATATGAAATTGGCTCGCGTACCGAACGTACCTGACCAAGTCGACATTAACGTCAATGTGGAAGAGCAGCATTCAGGCACCAGTACCCTTGCTGTGGGTTATTCACAAAGCGGTGGTATTACCTTCCAAGCAGGCTTAAGTCAAACCAACTTCTTAGGTACGGGTAATAGTGTCGCGATTGATTTATCGCGCTCAGAAACTCAAGATTACTACAACTTAAGTGTGACTGACCCGTACTTCACCATTGACGGTGTACGTCGTGGTTATAATATGTACTATCGTAAAACCAAGTTGGATGACGATTACAACGTTAACAACTATGTGACCGACAGTATTGGTGGTGGCTTAACTTTAGGTTATCCGATTGATGAAAACCAAAGTATCAGTTTTGGTTTAAACCTCGACCAAACTGATATCACCACGGGGCCTTACGCATCGACCTATATTAATGACTATTTGGAAGATCAAGGCACAGATAGCTTCTTAAGTTATAACCTCAACCTAGGTTGGTCGTACAACACTTTAAACCGTCCGATGTTCCCAACCAAAGGGACATTACACCGCGTTAATGCAGAAGTGGCATTACCGGGTGGTGATGCGGAATACCAAAAAATTACCTATGAAGCACAAAGTTTCTTCCCGCTGGGTAAAGACTTTGTACTGCGTGGCTATGGTAAGTTAGGTTATGGTAATGATCTGCCATTTTATAAACATTTCTATGCCGGTGGTTATGGTTCGGTACGTGGTTATGAAAACAGCACTTTAGGACCAAAATACATCACCCAGTTTGATGCAGATCAAGAGGCAGCAGGTGAGGATGTCAAAGATCCATATTACGAAGAAGTGGGTGGTAATGCTTTAGTACAATTTGGTACAGAGCTGGTGTTGCCATTGCCATTTAAAGGAGATTGGACCAGTCAAGTGCGTCCAGTGGTCTTTGCTGAAGGTGCGCAAGTTTTTGATACCACCTGTGATGTACCTAACGACGCGCGTGATCAAAAGTTATGTAAAGATAACTATCAATTTGACCTGAATGAAATGCGTTATTCGGTAGGGGTAGGTTTTACGTGGATTACCATGATCGGGCCTTTATCACTCAGTTATGCATTCCCGTTAAATGACAAGCCAGGTGATGAAACCAAAAACATTCAATTTGAGATCGGTCGTACCTTCTAAGGACGACCTGATACTTTGGGCATTTGACAGGATATAACAATGAAAAAACTCGTAATAGCAGTTCTAGCAGGTTTGGCTTTAAATGTAACGCATGCAGCAGGTTATGGTGTGATTGACCTTGAACGTGTGGTGCAAAATAGCAGCTATTTAAAACAGCAAAATACCAGCTTGCAAAACACCATTAAGCCGCAAACCAGTCAGTTAGAACAACTGCAAAAAGATTTAGCGGGTATTCAGCAAAAAGGTCAAGCTGCCAAAACGCAAGCGGAACGTGAACAACTTGCCAAAGAGTTTGAAGCTAAAGCAGAACAAGCGGCAAAATTACAGCAGCAAGTACAAAACACCGTACAAAGCAGTATGCAAAATGTCAATAAAACCTTTGAGGGTCGAGTTAAATCGACAGCTGAACAATTGCGTCAAGAAAATAAACTAGATTTTATTCTCAATAAAAATGCTGCACTGGCCTATGACGTAAAAGCTGATTTAACTGATAAAATGATTCAAAAGGTTAATGCTATCAAATAACGTATGACTCATTCTTCATTTACCTTGCAAGATCTTGCTCGCCGTGTTCAAGGCGAGTGGATCGGGCAAGCCGACCTCCCATTGTCTAAACTGGCCAGTCTTGAGCAAGCCACAGCTCAACAGCTTGGTTTTGTGAATGGCGATAAATATCTCTCTCAAGCTCGTGCTTCTCAAGCAGGTGCTTTAATTGTTACAGAAGCGCTATTTAAACAATTGCCTGCCAATGGGAACTACATCATTGTGGCGAATCCCTACTTGGCGTTTGCGATCTTAACTCATGTGTTTGAACGTAAAGTTAGTAAACGTGGCATTGAAAGCACAGCGCAAATCGACCCATCTGCCATCATTGCCGATACTGCTTATATTGGGCATTATGTGGTAATTGGTGAAAATTGTGTGGTGGGCGACAACACCATTATTCAATCGCATGTCAAACTCGATGACTTTGTTGAAATTGGCAAAGATTGTTTTATTGATTCTCATGTGACCATTACGGGTGAGAGTCGCTTAGGCGATCGCGTGCGCGTGCATGCCAATAGCGTAATTGGTAGTGAGGGTTTTGGTTTTGCACCCTATCAAGGTCAGTGGCATCGTATTGCCCAACTGGGTTCAGTTCGTATTGGAGATGATGTACGCATTGGCTCGAATACCAGCATTGACCGCGGTGCCTTAGATGACACAATTTTAGACAATGGCGTGATTATTGATAATCTTGTGCAAGTCGCCCATAACGTGAAGTTGGGTGCAGGAACGGCCATTGCTGCGAAAACTGCAATTGCAGGAAGTACTACAATTGGCAAAAACTGTATCATCGGTGGCGGTTCTGCGATTTCAGGTCACTTAAATATTGTGGATAACGTGACTTTAACCGGAATGTCAATGGTGACAAATAATATTTCTGAAGCAGGGAAATACTCTTCAGGCATTGGTTTATTTGAAAATCAGCGTTGGAAACGTACCGTGGTGCGCTTAAGACAATTAGCAGATGTGCCATTGACCCAAGTCGTGAAAAAAATTGATGATATACAGACTCAGATTGAGTCCCTTGAATCAACTTTAAAATTGCGTAAATAACTATGAATATGATGACAGAGTCAACTCCGCCAGCATTCACGAAACCAGAATTGCCAATGACAATTCAAACCATTCGTGAATATTTACCGCATCGCTATCCATTTTTGTTAGTGGATCGTGTGGTTGAAATTAATGATAACAGCATTGTTGGCTATAAAAATATCACCATTAACGAAGAGTTTTTCCAAGGACATTTCCCTGAATACCCGATTATGCCGGGCGTACTGATTGTAGAAGCTTTAGCACAGGTATCGGGTATTTTGGGCTTTGTCATGAGTGGACAAAAGCCAACTGCAGATTCTTTATTCTTATTTGCAGGCGTAGATAAGGTAAGATTTAAGAAACAAGTGGTTGCAGGTGACCAACTTGTATTAAAATCTGAATTGTTAATGCACAAACGTGGGATCTACAAGTATGCTTGTACAGCCACGGTTGATGGCGTCGTTGCAACCACTGCGGAAATTACAGTTTCGCATCTAAAAGTCGAGCAGGCATGAGTAATACCGATTTAATCCATCCAACTGCCATTATTGATCCATCTGCTGTGATTGCAGCAGATGTGAGCATTGGTCCATACTGTGTTATTGGTCCCCATGTCACAATTGGGGCGGGGACTGAACTACATTCGCATGTGGTTGTCGGCGGTTATACCCGTATTGGTGAACACAACGAAATTTTTCAGTTTGCCAGTGTGGGTGAGGTTTGTCAGGATCTAAAATATCGTGGCGAAGAAACATGGTTGGAAATCGGTGATCATAACAGTATCCGTGAACATTGCAGTTTGCATCGCGGTACAGTACAAGACCAAGGCTTAACCAAGATTGGTAGCCACAATTTATTGATGGTCAACACTCATATTGCCCATGATTGTATGGTCGGCGATCATAATATTATGGCCAATAATGTGGGTGTGGCAGGTCATGTTCACGTAGGTGACTATGTGATTTTAGGTGGTAACTCGGGTATTCACCAATTCTGTAAGATCGGTTCTTATAGTATGGTAGGCGCAGCATCTTTAATTGTGAAAGATGTACCTGCTTACGTGATGGCATCAGGTAATCCTGCCCATGCATTCGCCATGAACTTTGAAGGGATGCGTCGTAAGGGTTGGTCTAAAGAGGTGATTCAAGCCTTACGTGAAGCGTTTAAACTGGTATATAAATCTGGTTTAACCAAAGATCAAGCAGTAGAAAAAATTCGTGCTGATTTATTACCACACTATGCTGAGGTCGGTCTTTTTGTTGATTCAATTGAACAATCTGAGCGTGGTATTGTGCGTTAAAAAGCACTGCTAAAAAAAGACACCTACGGGTGTCTTTTTTTACTTTAAAAATCCAGCTTCTTCAGAGTTTGGATAACTTTTTTGCAACATAGTGGCATATTCATGTGCAAGGGTTGGGTTTTTATCGACATTTTTAGCCATGCTGTATAAGCGATATAGGGCAGAGGCCGCTTTGGCTGACTGCGGATAACGATTTACGACTTCAGCATAATTGGCTTGGGCACGTTTATAGTTAATGGGTTCAATAGCTAAATAAAACTCACCCATCCAAAAATAAGCATTACTGACGTAAATGCTATTGGGATGATTTTTAATAAAATTACGCATCGGTGCAATGGCTTTGGCCGCTCCACCTTGTTTATAGGCCTCTAGGGCAATGGTATAGGCGGCACGATCTAGCTCATTATCATATTGTGCTGTTGAATCAGGCGTGACTTGCGAGTTTGGCTCAATACTGGGCGCTGCGGTGGGCTTAATTGGATCAGGCGTTGTAACATTTATACCACTGGGTGCAGTATCCTGTTGATTATCCTCCGCTTGTTCAGGGGTATCTTCGCTATTGTCGGCATCCAACTTTTGTTGTAATAGTTCTAAGCGTTGATCTAAGTCGGTGTAGCGATTATTGAGCTCATGGTTTAGCTTTTCGTTAGCATTTTCGAGTTCTTCAATCTTGCCACGTAAATGCCGTAACTCAGTTTCGAGTTGCTGATTTTTTTGAATGAGTTGCCAATTTAAATTGGTGGTGACTTGATCCCCGCCAGTACTGGCCGCAACAGGCGTTGCAAGCGTAGTGCTTTGACTTAAACCGCGTGATTCAATTGGAATGTTGGCAAAACTTAAGCTGCTTGCAAACAGCGCACAGCCAAACAAAATATGCTGATGGAGCATCATATTAAAAAATCCATATTTGTGATTATGGGCTTAAAAACCTGAGTCCATTAAAAACACATGCCTATTGAAAAGCAAGTCTTAGATACAGTGTAAAGTTGCTTTTATGTAGCGAAATGTAGAGATAAATCCAGCAATAATTCTAAATTGTTCTTAATTTAATCAAATAGATAGCTTTATTGATTTTTTTGTTGTTGAGGGCTTGCATAGCGCATAAAAATCTCTATAATCGTTTTTGCAATGGTAGCCCTGCTGGTTACTTCGCAATTGTATCCTATGAACCCCGCCAGGACCGGAAGGTAGCAACGGTAATAGACATATGATGTGCCGAAGGCTTGCTGGTAGGGCTGCCACCAGATTCTTATAATAATATTCAATCTCTGTTTTAAATATCTCCAGCTTTAATCATCATCCTCTCGACGGCTGATTGCTTTAAAAATCACATCTAAGTCAAAACCACGATATTGTAAAAAGCGAATCTGTTTGGCTTTTAGTTTTGGATCTTGGCTAACGTCTACGCCATATTTTTTCACTTTCAGTTGATAGGCTTGTTCTAACCAATCAATTTCTTGCATTTCCTCCCGAATTAAATCGCTATCAATTTTTTTATTCTTTAATGCCAGTTTAATTCGCGCAGGTCCCTTGCCTCTACGCTTTTGGCTAGATAATACAGTTTCAGCCATGCGTTGATCACTCTGATAATGCTGATTGGCCAGTTCTTCGACCAGCGCAATCACTTCATTACGATCCTCTGCATATAAAGCTAATTTTTCGATCAGTTCGGCTTTGGAATATTCTTTACGCGTCAGTACTGCAAAGGCATAAGAACGTAAACGTGAACCTTTAAGTAAGCTACGTTCGGCTTTTTTCTCTGCTTGATTAAAATTTAATGGGCTGTAGCCAGCATCTTTTGCGATGCTTTCATCACCATATTCACGTTTTAACGCGTCATAATCAATAATCTTGCTGAATTTGGCATCATTCATCATAATATCCTATAAAGACAAAAACGCCCCGTAGGGCGTTTTATACTGTTTTAATTATTCTGCAGGTTCAAATTCAGCATCATCGTCCTGATCATCAGCAGGTACTTGATTGGTGGTTAAAAGTTGCTCGCGGATTAGGCGCTCAATTTCTTGTGCCATTTGGGTATTTTCTTCTAACAAACGAATGACGTTGTTTTTACCCTGACCAATTTTGCTGCCTTGGTAAGAGTACCAAGCACCAGCTTTTTGCACGATGTCTTGTTGTACCGCAAGGTCAACCAATTCACCTAAATGATTCACACCACGACCGTAGAGAATCTGGAACAGCGCTTCACGGAACGGCGGTGCCATTTTGTTTTTCACGACTTTGACTTTGGTTTCTGAGCCAATAATCTCATCGCCTTCTTTGACCTGACCAATACGACGAATATCTAAACGTACAGAGGCGTAGAATTTAAGGGCGTTACCGCCTGTAGTGGTTTCTGGGCTACCAAACATCACACCAATCTTCATACGAATCTGGTTAATGAAGATCACCATACAGTTCGAGCGTTTGGCATTACCTGTGATTTTACGTAAGGCTTGGCTCATTAAACGCGCTTGTAGACCCATGTGCGAGTCACCCATTTCACCTTCAATTTCAGCGCGTGGGGTTAAAGCTGCGACAGAGTCGACCACGATCATGTCAACCGCGCCTGAACGCACCAGCATATCGGCAATTTCAAGCGCTTGTTCACCATGGTCTGGCTGTGATACCAGTAGGTTATCAATATCAACGCCTAATTTACGTGCATATTGTGGATCGAGTGCATGTTCAGCATCGATAAATGCACAGGTACCGCCATTTTTTTGACATTGAGCAATCGCTTGCAAGGTCATAGTGGTTTTACCTGATGATTCAGGGCCGTAAATCTCAATAATACGGCCTTTTGGTAAACCCCCAATCCCAAGTGCAATATCGAGTGTTAATGAGCCAGTAGAGATGGCTTCAACGGCTTGAACCGTATTTTCGCCTAAGCGCATTACTGTGTTTTTACCAAATTGTTTTTCGATTTGGCTCAAAGCGGCATTTAAAGCTTTGCTTTTATTTTCATCCATCTTACAACCTCAAAACTGTAGATTCACGATTCACCCAAGTGGATGTCTATGTGGGAAATAGTGACAGATTTTATTTTAATGTTCTAGTGTAATTGATGTTGGTGCGACATTCTATGACGCACTACATTAATCGTCTAAATAGGACCAATGTTGCTCAAAGCCCGCATCATTATCATGTCTAAAGCGTTGAATGTCACGACGATCTTTTTTGCTTGGACGATGATCAGGGCGAGCAAGATTATGCATTTTGCGTTGGGTCGCAATCAATTCACGTTTGGCAATGCTGGCTTCGGTTTCTTCATATAACAGCTGTGCCACAGGCGCAGGTCCACGTACATCAGACAATGCCTTAACCAGTACAGTTTTTTTCTCAATGCCTTGTGCGATCGTCAATTCCATGCCTACACGTACTTCGCGTGACACTTTAACGCGCTCGCCATTATGATGCACTTTACCGCCTTCAATGGCATTTTTAGCAATGGAGCGGGTCTTAAAAAAGCGCGCTGCCCACAGCCATTTATCAATACGCATGCCAACAGCATCTTCAGCTAAAGAAGATTTACGCATATATTTTCTGTTCCTCAACCTGTTGTAACATGGAAATTAAATCGGTGAGATGCTCAAGCATTGGATAGTTGGCTTGAGTTTTCGCCTGTTTTGTAGATGAGGGCTGTGCAATGGTAATCAAGTTTTTGATGCCAAAGTTTTTTGCGCCATTTAAAACTTTTTCGGTGTCATCAATAAAATAGCAGTGGTTGGGATCAAAAGGATGCAGCGCTTGTAGGTGTTGCCAAAACTCGACAAACTCTTTGGCATGACCTAAAGTTTCTGAGCTCACAATCACCTCAAAATACTGGGCTAAATCCATGGCTTTAAGCTTAAATTCAAGCCCTTTACAATCAGCATTGGTGGCCAGCCAGCATGGGTAACCCTCGGCTTTTAAAAATTCTAATAATTCAATACAACCGGCACGTTTTGCGACCTTATGTTGAAATTCAATTTGCATCGCCAGCACATCCACGCCAACTTTACTGCTCCAAAAACGTGATGAATACCAATTTAAAGTATGGTTATGTTGTTGATAAAACGCATAGAGTTTTTCTTGGCTATGTTGCAGTGAGCATCCATGTGCAGCGGCATAGCGCTCAGGTAATAGCTCATTCCAAATAAAATCATCATAGGCCAAATCGAGTAATGTCCCGTCCATATCAAAGATGATGGTTTGCTTTTGCATGAGGCGCTCCCTACAGTATAAGGCTGACTTGAACTTAAATCAGGCAAGAAAATCTGTGCAGCAGTATAACCGATTTCGTAAAATCAGGTCTTAGAGTCTTATTTGAGTCATTGACGCGCAAAAATGAGAATGATGTTTTAGGTATTAGCCTTATTTTTTCATTTACATTTAGCCTATAACAAAAGCACTTTAGCCCTGAGGTAGATTTGGGATTAAAATGCAGATAAGACTTTATTTTATGAGGTGAGCTATGTTTATCACCACGCAAGTGCCAAACGATGCCTTTATTCAACAAATTTTACCTTGTGTTTTGCAGGCTTGCGCAATGTTACGTGAAGAATATCAACATTATTGTGCGGGTGGGGCTTTTGATATCAATAAAAAATCAGATGATTCACCAGTGACCCAAGCAGATTTTCGGGTAAATCAGTACTTAACTGAAGCTTTGCAAGCCGTTTCGGATTTACCTTTGCTGTCTGAAGAAGGTGATAAAACTGGCCGTCAAGCTTGGCAAAAATTTTGGTTATTAGACCCTTTAGATGGGACTAAAGAATTTTTACATCAACGCCCGCAATTTACCATTAACTTAAGCTTAATAGAGGGGCACCATACCATCTTTGCCATGTTGGCGGTTCCTGAAGACTATAGTGTATATATTTGTCCCTTACAGGGCTTACCCCTCAAATACGATGCCAAAATCCAAACATGGTCGCAGTATCAAGCGCCTGCAGTCAATCAAGCCATTCAGGTCGGTTTAAGCCAAAGTAGTCAACAAAAGGCACAATATTTAGATTATTTAGTCGCTTTAGAGCAGATTACCCCGTATTCGATCTTTAAGTCAGGCAGTGCTTATAAGTTTTGTATGATGCTTGAGGACAAAGTCGATATTTATCCACGCTTCCATCCCACCTGTGAATGGGATACCAGTGCTGGGCAATGTTTAATTGAGCGCATTGGTGGAGGGTTGATTGATTTTCAAGGCCGCCCATTTATGTATAACCAACGTCAAACCTTACTCAATGGTGGATTTTTAGCCTATCGTAATCTTGAAATGAAACAACTGGCCTTACAGGCACTTGAACGCATGGTCCATAAGGATTGAGCTAAAAAATGAACATGCTATAGTGAAGTCTAACTTTTCATTGTGACAGTATTATGGCACTCGATTTGCTTCCTAGCAGCATGTTACATGCACTGGATCTTCTCCCAGATCCCAAAACGCCTGTCACGCTGTTTACGCGGCATTCTTTACGTGAACAAGTGACAGGCCAAGGTCTGGCAGGCTACGATTTACAATTGACTCCAGCAGGGCGTGATTTGGCCACTGCTTGGGGTGAATATTTAATTGCTAATAGTGGGCGTCAAATTCAACATTGTATTTCAAGTCCAATTCAACGCTGCGTGGATACCGCAGCGTTAATGATCCAAGGCGCTGATGCGATTGATACTGTCAATACCCATCATATCGAGATTGTTGAGCAAGGCTTGTTGGTTGAACCGGGGAGCTTCGTGTTGGATATTCAAAAAGCCGGCCCTTATTTTAAGCGTCAAGGGGCTTTAGGATTCATCAATAGCTTTGTAAATAATGCATTGCCAGGGATGAAACATCCCATTAGTGGTGTGGTCGATGTGCTTGAATTGATTTATAACACCCATCCGCGCAATCGTTATGGCTTAAGTTTGGCGGTCAGTCATGACACGATTATTGCTGCAATTTTGGCAGTGATGTCGCAACGTCAAGAGGTCACATCCGAAGATTGGCCACAGATGATGGAAGGCTTATTTGTCTGGTTTGAAGGTGATGAATTTTTAGAATGTCAATTAAAATGGATTTGGCGTGGCAAATTACATTGTCTAGATATTGCCAAATTTAATGCTGCCCAATAAAAAAAGCCCTGTAACAGGGCTTTTTTTAAATGCATAAATTAGTTAGCTAATGCTTTAACTTGTGCATTTAAACGGCTCTTATGACGAGCAGCTTTGTTTTTATGGATGATGCCTTTGTCAGCCATGCGATCGATTACTGGAACCGCAGTTTTGTAAGCTTCTGAAGCAACAGCATAATCGCCAGCAGCAATAGCAGCTACTGTACGTTTAAGATAAGTACGAACCATAGAACGTAAGCTTGCGTTGTGTTTGCGTGCTTTAACGTTTTGACGAGCACGTTTTTTAGCTTGAGCAGAGTTTGCCACTCGTGCACTCCTTGAAATAGATTAGTCTGGGCGGGCTGCAACTCAACTGAAAACCAACATCAGAAGAACTATACCCAGCCCGTAAACAAGTGCCATATTTTGATTTAACATTGCTGTTAAGTCAAGCCTTGACACGCCGTGATGCCATTTTAGCCGTATAAAAAACTTAAAGAAAACCTAAGATTACTCAGATTATGTGGAGATTGTACAAAAAATGATTAATTCGATCAAAAAAGTCTTGGTGATTGGTGCCAGTGGTCTAGTGGGCAAGACCTTGGTTTTACAGTTGAATGCACTCGATAGCTGTGAAGAAATAGACGTCATTGTGCGCCGTGAACAGCTCGCATTTTTATCACAAAAAAAAATTCAACAAATTGTGTTGGATGACTTTTTATTGCTCAATTATGAACAGATGCAAGGCTACAGCCATATGTTTAGTTGTTTAGGCAGCACTTTAAAGCAAGCAGGCTCCAAACAGGCCTTCTATAATGTCGACTATAAAATCAATGCACATATTGCCAATTTAGTGCGTTATACCCCGACACATCTGTTAGTGTTGAGTAGTATGAATGCGAATGCTGACTCGGTATTTTTCTACGCAAAAGTTAAAGGTCAGCTTGAAGATTATCTTAAAAATTTAAATTTATACCGTTTGTCGATTATTCAACCATCTTTATTGCAG
This sequence comes from Acinetobacter sp. B51(2017), assembly GCF_003711395.1. Taxonomy (GTDB): domain Bacteria; phylum Pseudomonadota; class Gammaproteobacteria; order Pseudomonadales; family Moraxellaceae; genus Acinetobacter. Next base: position 96,716 of record NZ_PJRJ01000001.1, on the reverse strand, counting down.
GGGCAACGTGATGAAGCACGTTTTTTAGAAGATTTAGCGCAAAAAATCTATCAAAAAATGGTGGATTATCTGCCACAACACTTTAGATATCGTCCTGTGACTGCCAGTCAAGTGGCTCATACTATGGTCGAGGCTGCACAAAATCAGCAAAAATCGTGTGAAACTTATGCTAATTTGTGTATACAAAAACATTAAACACAATAGAGGGATCCACCCGTGACGGCATTTGTAACTTGCGATTTACTTGACGATCATCCACAACTCGATTTACAGGTGGTTGCACCGTATATTGATGGAAAGGCATTTAAAAGCTACGGCGCACGTAAAACCTTTGGTGGTCAAGTGGTCACCGTAAAATGCTATGAAGATAATTCGCGTGTAAAAGAATTATTGGCCACTGATGGCACAGGTAAAGTGCTCGTGGTGGATGGAGGTGCATCAATGCGCTGTGCATTAATGGGGGATTTAATTGCTGAATCTGCGGTAAAAAATCACTGGAATGGTGTAGTGATTTATGGTTGCGTGCGTGACGTAGATGCCATTGCAACCCTTGATTTGGGTGTGCATGCGTTGGCGGCGATTCCGCAAAAAAGTACGCGTAAAGGTGTAGGCGAAGTCGATTTAACTTTAAGCTTTGCGGGGGTTGTGATTCGTTCAGGTGATTATTTATATGCAGATAACAACGGCATTGTGATTTCACGTAAAGCTTTAGTGAAACTCTAACATATACCCACCCATGTTTCGGCATGGGTGGGTTTTTTAATTATTTATCCAATGCTCAAACTATTGAATTGAGCTTAAGCCTCTAAACAACACGCTTAAAGTCAATGCTATCTCAGCCTAAAAAATAATTTTAAATAGTTAAATTCTCTCTTCTGCTGAAAAGTTGTTCAATAGCCTAAGTATAAAAATAAGCAATACTGCCGCTAAAACTAAAAAACAGCTAAACTGAGTAGTCGCTTTCCTCAGGATTTACCGCATGTTTGATAAAGTTCGTCAATTGTTTAAAAGCAAAGAAGATCCACGTTTGGTCTTTATGCGTGAGCATCAACTCGAATGGGATGAGGCGCGTGGCTATAGTGTAGGTGGGCTGGTGCTAAACGAAAGCTTATCTGAACGCTTAGAATATTTTTCAAACCGCCGTTTAAAGAAATTTGATGATCTAAAAGATCTTTATTTTGCAGCCATGCTGATTAATGAAAAAATTGATCTTGAAATTGCTACAGGCCGTTATGTGGCGCGGTTGGGTAATAGCCAAGAAAATTTACACGAGTTTAAAGGTATTATCGCGCTGTTAGGTGAATATTACCGTCAATTTATACGCGAAAAGCGTTAATCCTTTTGTGGTAAAGGATTGCATATAAAAATTACCGAAAGCTTCAAAAACATCATGTTAAGATAGATGTCTGTCTTTCATGCTTAGAATGGCCATGTTTCAAGATTCCATCGCACAGCTTCAATTAAAACAACTTAAAGTCGGCGAAAAACGCTGGATCGGTAATTTACAAGGTTCAGCTGCAGCGCTGTTATTTAAAGAGATTGCCAAAAATACACCACAGCTTTTGGTGATTGTGGCGCGTAATAATCAACATTTGGCCCAACTTGAAAGCGGGCTTGAGTTTTATGGGCTTAGCCCCACCATTTTCCCAGATTGGGAAATTTTGCCGTATGACCGTCTATCACCGCATCAAGATATTGTTTCTGAACGTTTGGCGATTTTATCCAATATGCCAAGCCAAGGTATTTTGCTGCTGTCGGCGTCGACCTTGGCGCAGCGTGTCGCGCCAACCTCGTGGGTATTGGGTGAGCACTTTGATATTTATGTGGGGCAAAAATTTGCTTTAGAACAGCAAAAACAACGTTTGGTACAAGCCGGTTATCAATTGGTGGATACGGTATATGACCATGGTGAATTTGCGGTGCGGGGCAGCATCATGGATATCTATGCCTCAGGCCAAGCTGCACCGATTCGTATTGATTTGTTTGATGATGAAATTGAAAGCTTAAAGTTTTTTGATCCCGAAACGCAGCGTACCACACAAACTTTGTCGCGTTTTACTGTGTTGCCTGCCAAAGAATTTCCACTTAAAGAAGCGCGTTCACTGTTTCGCGATCGTTATGCGGAAAGTTTTCCAAGCGCCAATCCCAAGAAAAATCAAATCTATCAAGATGTGTTAGACGGTATTGCTGCACCCGGCATTGAATTTTACTTGCCACTGTTCTTCGATGCCAAAGCCATGCAGACGCAAAGTACTTTGTTTGATTATTTACCATCGTCGGCAATTGTCATCACGGATAAATTTGCAGAAGAGGGTTGGAATAATTTTTATAAAGATGTGTTACGTCGTTATGAAGAGCGTCGTCACAATATTGATCAGCCTTTATTGCACCCGGAACAACTGTTTTTAGCACCTAATCATATTTTAGAAAAACTGAATACTTTCCCGCGTGTGATTGCTTCGCCTGAAGCATTTAATGATGATAAAGCTGGGCATTTTAATTTAGCGACCCAACCGCCACCGCGTTTACCTGTTGATCCGAAACGTGAAAAACCGTTTAGTAAAGTGAAAGCCTATGTTGATGCTGCCAATCATCCTGTATTGTTGGTGGCAGAGAGCGCAGGCCGCCGTGAAACCTTAAAGGATGCGCTGCGCAGTAGCTTAGGTGAAATTCCGGTGGTGGAGAGCTTTGAAGCCTTCCAACAATCACTGTTTGCCATTGCCATCACGCATGCGCCTTTAGACCGTGGTTTATTGGTCACTGATCAGTTGAGTGTCATTTCAGAAAATCAACTCTATGAACATCGCGTGGTGCAACGTCGCCGTAAGCGCCAACAAGAGATTTCTGAAGAATATTTAATTAAGAGCTTAACCGAGCTGTCAATTGGCGCACCGGTGGTGCATATTGATCATGGTGTCGGGCGTTATGCCGGATTAATCACCTTAGAAATTGATGGGCAAGACCATGAATTTTTACAGCTCGATTATGCCGATGGTGCCAAAGTATATGTACCTGTGACCAACTTGCACCTCATTAGCCGTTATAGTGGTGGCGATTCGGATTCGGCGCCACTACATAAAATTGGCTCAGATGCATGGAACAAAGCCAAACGTAAAGCACTCGAGCAAATTCATGATGTGGCAGCAGAACTTTTGCATATACAAGCACGTCGTCATGCTAAACCGGGCTTTGGTTTTGAGCTCGATGAAAAGATGTATATGCAATTTGCCTCCGGTTTTGCCTATGAAGAAACCTTAGATCAAGCCAATGCCATTGAAGCCACTTTGTATGACATGCAACAGGCCAAACCGATGGATCGTTTAGTCTGTGGTGATGTCGGCTTTGGTAAAACCGAAGTGGCGATGCGTGCGGCCTTTGTCGCGGTGCAAAATGGCAAACAGGTCGCGGTGCTTGTTCCCACCACGTTATTGGCGCAGCAGCATTATGAATCCTTTAAAGATCGTTTTGCAGATTGGCCGGTACGCATTGAAGTGTTATCCCGTTTTGGTTCGAGTAAAAGTCATCTAAAAACCTTAGAAGATTTAAAAGATGGCAAAGTGGATATTGTGGTCGGCACACATAAAATCCTGCAAGAAAGCGTGGAGTTTGCTGACTTAGGTTTAATGATTGTCGATGAAGAGCATCGCTTTGGGGTGCGCGATAAAGAACGAATTAAAGCCATGCGCGCCGATGTTGATATGCTGACCTTAACCGCAACACCAATTCCGCGTACCTTAAATATGGCCTTTGGTGGCATGCGTGATTTATCGATTATTGCCACACCGCCCGCGCGTCGTTTGGCAGTCAAAACCTTTGTCCAAGAACAAACTGATGACTCGGTCAAAGAAGCGATTTTACGTGAATTGCTACGTGGCGGTCAGGTGTATTTCTTACATAACGAAGTCGATAGCATTGAACGCATGGCAGAAAATATTCGCAATTTAGTGCCAGAGGCGAGGGTGGCGGTCGCCCATGGGCAAATGCGTGAACGTGAACTTGAGCAAGTCATGCAGCAGTTTTATCACAAAGAATACAATGTCTTAGTCTGCTCAACCATTATTGAAACCGGGATTGATGTTCCCAATGCCAATACCATCATCATCGAACGTGCTGATAAACTCGGTCTGGCTCAGTTACATCAATTGCGTGGTCGTGTTGGGCGTTCGCATCACCAAGCCTATGCTTATTTACTTGTACCATCGTTAAAAGGCTTAAAAGGTGATGCTGAAAAACGCCTTGATGCTATTCAACGTGCTTCAACTTTAGGTGCAGGTTTTATGCTGGCCACCGAAGATTTAGAGATTCGCGGTGCAGGTGAGTTATTGGGTGAACAGCAAAGTGGTTCGATGCATGCCATTGGTTATAGCTTGTATATGGAGATGCTGGAAAAAGCCACCAAAGCCATTCAAAACGGTAAAACCCCGAATTTTGATGCACCACTTGCACTGACCTCTGAAATTAGTTTGCATTTACCAGCTTTAATTCCAGATGACTATTTGGGCGATGTACATCAGCGTTTATTGTTCTACAAACGCATCAGTAATGCCACCACGCAAGATAAGCTTGATCATATCCGTATGGAATTGATTGATCGTTTTGGTATTGCCCCGCAAGCGGTGAAACATTTATTTGCGGTACATCAGATTCGTTTAAAGGCAGAAACATTAGGCATTACCAAAATTGATTTAAGCGCACATGGGGGTCATTTGGAATTTTCACCAGATACACCTGTCCAAGCGACCAGTATCATTCAAATGATGCAGCAACATCCAACCTATTTTAGAATGCAGGGTGTTCAGCGTTTAAAAGTCATGGTGCTGCAAGAAGAGCCAGAAAAACGCTTGAATTTTGTGAATGATATTCTCAATCATTTACTCAAAGATCTGCCAAAATCTTAACTTGACCCATGTAGAGCAGGCAAAGCCAAAGCTTTGCCTGTTGTATTTTGATATTTATACGGAAAGCTTTATTCGGGCGTACTCAGGGCGAAATTGATGTGATAGTATTAGCCATCACTTTCATTTTGCGTCATAAATAAAGAATATGTTTAGTTTGCATCCACAACTTGCTCAAGATACATTTTTTGTCGGCGACTTTCCGCTCTCTACATGTCGTTTAATGAATGATATGCAGTTCCCTTGGCTGATTCTAATTCCACGTGTGCCAGGGGTGACAGAATTATACGAACTCAGCCAAGCTGACCAAGAACAATTTTTACGTGAATCAAGCTGGTTATCGAGCCAATTATCCCGTGTTTTCCGCGCTGATAAAATGAACGTTGCGGCTTTAGGTAACATGGTGCCACAATTACATTTCCATCATGTGGTACGTTACCAAAATGATGTGGCTTGGCCAAAACCGGTATGGGGTACACCTGCAGTGCCATATAGCAACGAAGTTTTAGCGCATATGCGTCAAACCTTAATGTTAGCTTTACGTGGTCAAGGTGATATGCCATTTGATTGGCGTATGGACTAGTCTGCGCTGTAGGACTTAAACCGTGTTGCCATTGGAATATTGGCTAGACCGCGAACCTAAACAGTTTGACTACTTCCATCGATTGATGGGGTATTCGATGTTGTCTTTAGGCTTGTTGGTCTATACCTTTACTACAGATGGCAGCCATGCACCTTTATATTTACCACTGCTATTTGCCTTGGTGTTATTTATTAGCCCACGTTTAGCGCAGTGGTTACAATACCGTTATAACGTGCAAGTCCAGCGCAATACTTTATTTTTAATTGATATTGCTATGGTGGCAACGGTACTGTCTGCGGTACATTTAAATTTAATTATTACCTTTTGTACTTTCGCTGCGCTGATTTATAGCACCGTCAACAGTAAGATTTCCTTCTTTATGATGTCTTTGGCTGGGCTATGGGGCGTGAGTGTCTTTTATCTGGCCAATATTTGGGTTTTTGGTTTTGGGCAATATTTTGCTTTAGCCTCAACCGAATTAACAGTTTTGGCATTTCTGTGTTTGATTGCTTATTTTACTGTAGGCTCAGTCTATCAAGCGCGCCGTGTGCATAATGCCTCGCAAAAACGTGAATATTATTATTCACAAATGAATCGTTATATGGAATTTGCCAATCAACTCAGTCGCTATGCCCCGCAGCAATTGTGGCAATCGATTATGAAAGGCGAGACCGAAGCCAAAATTGAATATAAACGCAAAAAAATGACCATCTTCTTTTCAGATATCGAAGGGTTTACCGAGTTATCTGAAAGCTTAATCCCTGATGATTTAGCCTTTGTTTTAAATGATTACTTAAGTCATATGACTGAAATTGCTAAAAAATATGAGGCCACAGTAGACAAATTCATGGGGGATGCGATTTTAATTTTCTTTGGTGATCCGACCACGCAAGGCGTCGAGCAAGATGCCAAAACTTGTGTGGATATGGCCATGGCCATGCGTCAACAAATGAAAATTCTACGCAAACGCTGGGTAAAAATGGGCTATCCTGCACTGCATATTCGTATGGGGATTAGTACGGGTTATTGTCACGTAGGCAATTATGGCGCGGCACACCGCATGGCGTATACCATTGTTGGGCGCGATGCCAATTTAGCTGCCCGTTTGCAAAGTGCTGCCGATGTGGATGAAATTTTGATTTCTGATGATACCTATAATTTAATCAAAGATGATTTCTTATGTGCACCTAAGCAGCCGATGTTTTTAAAAGGTATTCAGTTACCTGTTAAGACATGGCAAGTGATGGAAAAACATAGTGCACGTCAAACCGAATATCAACGTTGGTTTGATTATGAATATAAAGGCTTTCATCTATTATTAAATTTAGATGAAGTACAAAACTTTGAGTATCCTGAATTGATTCAAGTCTTAGAAAAAATGGTACAGCGTATTCAAACCCAGCAACGTTTAATTAATGCACATGGTGTAGTGCGTTTAAATCTAGAAGATGAAGTGGTGGTAGATATTGTGGATCGTCCGACACGTTTATGAAGTGGTATAGACTTGCCACTCAAGCAAATTAAACTGCTTGCGCTAGCGATTTTTTATCAGCGAAAAAACCGAAACACTTGCCGTGTTGAGTATATACATTTGAGAAATGGTATAGCTGTTCACAGAGCGACAGATGTGCTGTGCTGTATTTTGAGTAGGGTGGTTGGGTCAGCTAAAAATTATAGCCAATTGCATATTTATCCCGTCAAAGGCAATAGGATTTTTGCCACAAATCTCGTAACATAGACTGCTCTAAATTTTGTGAGGTTTTTTATGTCATCCCCAACGCCCTATCAGGTGTTATGTGTGTGTTTAGGCAATATCTGTCGTTCTCCTACGGCAGAAGTCGTGCTTAGGCAGCATTGTGAGGCAGAAAAACTCTTGATCAACATAGACTCTGCAGGAACCAGTAATTATCATCCTGGTAAAGCCCCTGATTTACGCAGTCAACAACATGCTCAACTGCGCGGTTATGACTTATCAGGTTTACGTGCTCGGCAAATTCAGCTTGAGGATTTTATCCAATTTGATCTGATCTTAGCGATGGATCATGATAATTTGAGCGATTTACAGGCCTTGGCACAGCAAGCCCAACAACAATTTGGCAGGCTACGTGCTGAATTGGCCTTAATGAGCGCACATGATCCTGTCTATCCACATCAAGCCGTACCTGATCCGTATTATGGCGGTGCTGCTGGCTTTGAGCGCGTACTTGATCAATGTGAATCGAGTAGCCGTGCTTGGGTCACTTATTTTCAACAACAAAATTCAAAGGTTTAAGAGAAGCCATGAATATTCAAAACAACGTGCAACTTAAACCGTTTAATACCTTAAGTTTGAGCTCGATTAGCTCTCATTATGTTAAAATTCAAAATATTGCAGACGTATTAGACGCGGTTGCCTATGCTCATTTGGCCAATTTAAATATTTTGGTTTTGTCAGGTGGTAGCAATATGCTGTTACCTGAGCATGTGCATAGCTTGGTCATGCATATGGATATTCAAGGCATTGAACTGATTGCTGAAGATGCACAGAGTCAAACCTTAAGAGTAGGTGCGGGCGAAAATTGGCATCAATTTGTCTTATGGACTACGCGTCAGCAGTTGTATGGCTTACAAAATCTAGCTTTGATTCCGGGCTTGGTTGGTGCATCGCCTGTGCAAAATATTGGTGCTTATGGCGTTGAAGTAGGTGAGTTTATTCAATCGGTACAAGTTTACGACCGTGAACGCCAGCAATTACGTTCAATTTTGGCTGCTGAGTGTGATTTTGCCTATCGTCATAGTGTGTTTAAAGATCAGCCGAATCGCTACATCATTACCCATGTCACTTTTAAACTGCCAAAACATGCTGAGCTAAAGTTAGGCTATGGTGATCTAAAGACAGCTGTTGGGGATGATTTGACGCCACAAAACTTGCAACAACAAGTGATTAACATTCGTCAAAGTAAATTGCCTGATCCTAAAGACTATCCAAATGTCGGCAGTTTCTTTAAAAACCCAGTGGTAACTTCACAGGTGTTTGCGCGAATTTCGCATGAATTTCCCAATTTACCACATTATCCGCAAGCCAATGGGCAGGTGAAGTTAGCAGCAGGTTGGCTGATTGATCAAGCTGGTTGGAAGGGTAAACAATTAGGTAAGGTCGGCATGTTCCATAAGCAGGCTTTGGTTTTGGTGAATTATGCCGATGCCAATTTAACCGATGTACAGGCTACCTATCATGCAGTACAACAGGATGTGTATCGTAAGTTTCATATTCAACTGGAACCTGAGCCTGTATTGTTTGCCAAAGATGGGTTGATTCGCGCGCATACGGACGCCTAATTGATGTTGCGACTGGTACGTTGTGCGGCAATCTTGTTTGTCTTTCTTGGTGTATTTATTGTGTTTTTATATTCACCGTTTTATTCCAAACTGGTGATTAAAGCGCTAAATCAATTTGTACCTGTGGAAGTCAATCCTGTGGCGGCCAGTAGCCAAAAGCGCGGTGTGCTGAGTGCATCAGAAACTTTAGAGCCGGGTTCGGAACTGTGGATTGCACGTCAGGCCTATTTGGCAGTGATGAAGCAGCAGATGCAAAGTAATAATTCACATACTTTAACCTTGGTGCATGCGCGTTATAAAGCTTTGCAGCAAAAAATTCAGCAGCAACAGCAAGCTAAAGCCCAAATTTCCCAAGATTTTCCCCCGTTTGCTACAGAATATGAAGCATCTGTGCCTGAGAACAATCCTCACTATCGCTTTGATTTAAAAAACTCAGCGCAGCATGCCCTAATGCAGCAATATCGCGATTTTCTAAGCAGTCATCCTATTGATATTGAACAAACCCCAGTCGATGAAGAAATTTTTCAAGACATCGCCTTGATTCATCAACAAAATGCACAATTAACACAGACAGATGAAGAACCTTATGCCATTGTGGTTTTGGGGGGCGGTTTAACTTTAGCTGAAAATGGCAAAGATATTGTAGTGAATGACTATACGCGCTTACGTTTAGAAACCACCTTAGGGATGGCAAAACAATATCCAATGCTACCGATTGTGTTAAGTGGGGTCGAAGCGCCATATATGCAGCGTTGGCTAAAACTGCGCGGTTTAGATGCGCAGTTGTTAGAAAATCGCAGCATGAATACTTGTGAAAATAGTCGCTTTAGTTCCTTATTATTACAAAAAAAAGGAGGTGCACCGCGCGTGATTTTAATTACCGATGCGTACCATATGCCACGTACACGGCGCTTATTTGCCTTAAATGGCATTCATACTGTGGCAATTGAAGCCCCGATGCCGACTGAGCTGACCCAATGGCAACCTAGCGTACAAAATTATGATCATAGTCGCCGTGCCAATTATGAAATGTTAGCCACTTTGCGTGATGTATTGTTAGGTTCGAGTGATTGTCGGGAGGTGCCATAAATGTCAAATATCCCGTTTTTAAATCCCAGTGTGTTAAAACAGCTCAATTTACCTGTGCCCAGCCGTGAACAAACGCCGCATTTTTTAGCTGAATTGGATTTAAATCAGCCCGCTCAAGTCTCGCTTGAAATTCAAGCTTATCGACGTTTATATGGTTTAGATCAGTTAGATGCGGAACATTGGCAAGGTTTTATTCAAATGCCATTGTTTAAATTGCATGTCCAAGTGTTTAAACCGCACGTTGAGCAGATAAAAGGTACAGTATGGGTATTGCATGGCTATTTAGAGCATAGCGGTATTTATCAACCAATCTTTCATGAGTTGTTGGCACAGGGCTTTAGTGTACTCACTTATGATTTACCTGGGCATGGTTTAAGTGATGGTTCACCTGCCAATATTCAAAACTTTGACCATTATCAGCACGTTCTCCATGCGGTTTATCAGCGTGTTAAAGATGCACCTCAATTGCAGGGGCCATGGCTAGGGATTGGACAAAGTACGGGTGGGGCAATTTGGATGCATCATTTACTAGATTTTGCTGAGCAACGTAAAAATCCTTTTGTACAGCGGGTGCTGTTGCTCTCGCCTTTGATTCGTCCAGCAAAATCGGCATGGTGGCATAACCCTGTAGGGCTGGGTATTATCCGCCGCATTAAACGCCAAGTACCACGCCATTTTAGACGTAATAACCATAATCCAGAATTTTTACGTTTTATTCGTCTTAAAGATCCGCTACAACCGCGTATGATGGGGATGGATTGGATTTTAGCGATGTCTAAATGGATGTTACAAATGGAATTGCGCCCTGCTTGTCGTATTCCCGTGTGGTTAGCACAAGGTGCACAGGATCAGACGGTGGATTGGCGTTATAATATCGAATTTATTCGCCGCAAATTTCGTTTACAAACCTTATTAATGCTTGAAGAAGGTTCGCATCAATTAATCAATGAACGTGCCGATATTCGTGCGGCACTCACGGGTTTAATTCCGGCATTTTTACATGCGCAAAGTAGCGGTGAGTACTACTAAATTGTTAAGGCAACAGCAAGAGGCCAGCGGCCGCTTAAGTTAAAATTGTTCTAATTTGGCTAAATTCCACATTCGATAATAGAAATTATCTTCATCTTTTAAATCCTGATGTAACAGTTCATTGGGTTTAAGCCAAAAATGTAATTGAGCATAGTTTTTAATCTCACGGTCATTAATACGCTGAGCCAAATGATGTGCTTTTACCTCTGCAGGATGACATAAGCCCGCTGAAGCAATCATTTCTGCTAAAGCATGCATTGTGTTTTTATGAAAATTAAAAACCCGCTCGGCTTTGGTATCGACATGTAAGGCTTTTTGGCGATCTTTGTCTTGGGTGGCAACACCGACTGGACATTGGTTGGTATGACAACTTTGTGCTTGAATACAGCCTACAGCAAACATAAAGCCACGCGCTGAATTACACCAATCCGCACCGGTTGCCATCATGCTGGCAATATCAAAAGCGCTAATGATTTTACCACTGGCACCGACTTTAATATGTTCACGTAGACCTGCGCCCACTAAGGTGTTATGCACAAACAATAAACCTTCGCGTAGTGGTGTGCCCATATGGTTGATTAATTCGATAGGTGCGGCGCCAGTACCACCTTCGGCACCATCCACCACAATAAAATCAGGCACAATTTTGGTATGTAACATGGCTTTGACAATACTCATAAATTGCCATGGCTGCCCAATACATAATTTAAAGCCTACAGGTTTTCCGCCCGATAAATCACGTAGTTGTTGAATAAACTGCATCATTTCAATGGGAGTGCTAAAAGCAGGATGGCTCGAGGGTGACACACAATCTACATCGCGACTTACCCCACGAATTTGTGCGATTTCTGCGCTAATTTTATCTTTAGGTAAAATCCCGCCATGACCGGGTTTTGCTCCCTGTGATAATTTAAGTTCAATCATTTTAACTTGCGGTAGAGCCGCTTGTTGGGCAAATTTAGCTGGATCAAATTGTCCATCTAGCGTGCGGCAACCAAAATAACCACTGCCCAATTCCCAGACAATATCGCCGCCATGTTCTAAATGATACGGGCTAATACTACCTTCACCTGTATCATGATAAAAATTGCCCATGTATGCGCCTTTATTTAATGCGCGAATAGCATTGGCACTTAAACTGCCAAAACTCATAGCAGAAATATTAAAAATAGAGGCTGAATACGGTTGGCGACAAGCGCTATTGCCAATTGTAATCCGGAAACTGTCTGGATCTGCGGGCTTGCACGGATTTAAAGCATGCGTCATAAAGCGATAATCAGCTTGATACACGTCAATGATCGAGCCAAAAGGTTTATCGGCATTTTCATTCTTCGCCCGTTGATAGACGAGGCTGCGTTGCATGCGTGAGAAAGGCAGCGCATCTTGATCAGATTCAATAAAATACTGGCGAATTTCAGGCCGAAAATCTTCAAATAAAAAACGAAAATGTCCCATAATCGGGTAATTCTTTAAAATCGAATGTTTATTCTGTAAAACGTCGTATAGACCCACCGCACTGAGCACAGAAGTGATCAGCCAGATCGTATTGATGACACTATCCGACATAAAATAATACAGATAATGTGGTGCATAAAACACACGCAACCCAGTTAAAAATAACGCTACAAAAATACAGGCAAACCAAATCGAATGTCTTGAAAAAAAAGTATTGAGTAATTTATGTCTGACGAGCTGTGCAGGTCCTGCCATTTCAGGGTGTCCTATTTTTATCGTTTTATGTACTTTGCCAAGATTTAAGCAGGTGCTCAAGTAATGAATTGTGAAACTCTTTTTAAGTTTAGGGATATCTAAACACATTGATTTAAATTATGATTGATAAAAAAATAAACGATAAATTTAAAAACAGCCAATTCAGCATTAACAGTATTGCCTGAAATGATTTTGGGGGAGCTCAAGATGAGCCAGACACAGCAACATGCACACACGATAGGGATGTATAGTCAAAATTCACAATTTCTGCAGCGTTTTGGTGACTTGGTTCAGCAGATCGGTCATCACACGACAGCCTATACACACAGCAGTTTAGCCCACAGCCATGAAAAATTGTGGGTGATTGATTTAGAGGCGTCTGAGGTCGAAAAAGTATTGCGTCGCTTATTACAACAGGCCAAAGATATCTTAGTGGTAGCACATTTAAGCCAGAGTGAGCGGGTGATTCGTGCTATTTATGCGGGTGCCACAGCCTGTACGCTATCTGAACGGGATGATGCAGAAATTATGGTCGCCTTGCGTAGCTGGGGCAATGGTGAGGCACCGATAGATCCTGCTATTACGCGGCAACTATTAGCCTCATTGTTACAACAATTGCCGCAGCAGCATAACATTACTGCCTTGGTTGAGTCTGAAATTGAATTAACTAATCGTGAAAAACAAATTTTACAGTTAGTGGCAGAAGGTTTATCTAATCAACAAATTGCTACGCAATTGTATGTGTCTCGACATACCGTAGATAGTCATGTCAAACATATTTATCGTAAATTAGAAGTCACCAAACGTATGCAGGCAGTCAGTACAGCACGTCATTTAGGTTTATTATAAAAAATGCCCAAGTTTACTTGGGCATTTTTGCAACTTAAGTTTTAGTCTTCGCTGTCTTCTGCAGGCAATAACATGATAATCGATTCATTCATTAAGGTTGCGATATCTTCTAATAAATCAGCATCGTAGAAACGGTCATCCATCAGCACCACTTCGCCATTTGCCAATTGTTTTAAAATATCGCTAGAGGCATCGCTTAAGCATAAACCTTCACCATTTGCCCAAAACAAGGTTTGACCATCTTCTTCGCTATAAAGTAGACGTGACGCAGGTTCGAGCATTAATGAATAGCCTAAGCCCAGCGCTTCTTCTAAATCACCTGTGCCAATTTCTTCTGCTTCTGGAATATTTTCCGGATATTTTGCTTCAGACATTAAACTCATAATCGCATCTTCGAGCACATTTGAGTTTTGGAGCTGTGCCATCAGCTTGTCTTTTAAATAAGCCAATTCATTTGGCGTAACTTGACCAGCTAAGCTCACTTGATCACGAATAATATCCGTTAACGGATTACGTAATACTTCATTGGCAGAGAACTTATCACTCACGCGATCCATCATATCGCTGACATTTGGCATGCGGAAACCAAAAGAGAAGGTCAAACATTCATCTTCAGCCACGCCATAATGCGACAGACCCGGTGGCACATACAACATATCACCCGGAGCTAACATCTCATCAAAGTGTACTTCCATTTCTGCTAATAATTTTAACGGTTGATTTGGTAAAAACTCAGTATCGGCATCACACATTTGACCGAGCTGCCAACGACGATGACCATGACCTTGTACTAAAAATACATCATAAAAATCAAAGTGCTTGCCTACAGAACCACCTTGCGGTGCATAAGACACCATAATGTCATCACGGCGCCACTGCGGAATAAATGGGAATTTTTTCCAAAGTTCAGCTAAATCAAAAGAATAGTGGTCTACTGCTTGAACCAATACGCTCCAAAGTTTTGGCATTTTTTGGAAATCGGCTTTGAGTAAAGGCGATGACTTGACTGACCATTGATTTGGATCACGGTCTTTTTGTTTAATTAAACGCGCAGTCACATTTTCATCAAGTGCAAGTTCCATTACATCATTGGGTTCTAATAGACCCACAATTTCAGGCATGGCATTACGCACAAGGAGGGGTTTTTTCTGCCAATATTCGGCAAGAAATTGTTCAGCGCTGATTCCGCCTAAAACGTCTAAAGTTTGGGACATAATAAATACTACAACTAAATTTGGCTTATTGTCCCTTGAACGCTATAAGTTCTGCAAGTAACAGGGCTTTAAAAGCTTGTATTTTGTTATCGATGAGCATCATCCAAGGATCTTTCGAAGTGGCGGCAACGATGATTTTTAAGAAATTGGACTTTTCTACTTTGGGCGTATATCACGATTTCGTCTCAGAGATTTTATATTAATAATTTCATTTATCTTAACAAACTTAAAAAAATATCAAAACTATCCGAGACTTCGAGTAGTTTTAATTTAGGTTGTCCATGTTGATCTTTAATATATTGATTATGGTACATAAGAACTATTTTAGGACGATTAACATTAGATCGGTAGTCAAATCCGATATAGTCACCACCACCATTTAGTCCAAAGACGACTATCCTATCATGGCCATATATATCCTGATCTTGAAAGTTTTCGATATCATCACCTCCTATTGGCTTTCCAAAACAGCAGAAGGCTATGCTAGATTCTTCGACTTTATTGTTAGAATCTGTATATTCAAAACTATTTTCCATAAATTGCACGCCATTGTGGCAAGCAATTAGCTTTTTATAATTTAAAGGAAAATTAATTTTATTATGTTGTTCAAAACTCTCTATGACCTTTATGTCGATTGGTCCAAAGTCATACATAATATTTAAGTTTTGATAAAGCATTTGATCTTTTACCTGCTGAGAATAGTGAAACTTCGTATAACAGCCATTATGTTAAATAATTTCAATTGTTAACTTTTCTAGTTTCTAAAGCTCTTAAAAATCTGATACAGAAATAAATAAAGAAGTTTACAAAGAGATAGATCGCACCTATGACCACATAGCCTAATGCTGTAAATTGCACAAAACTACTGGTAGCCATGAAAATAAAAAATAGTGTGATAAACATAATATTGATAATTAAAAATTTAGACATATTTTTATTCAAGAGAAATTTATTGAGAATAAATATCATTTATTGTTTTTAGTGTAAAGAAAAACTATTACTTTTTAAGATTCTCTAAAATTAACATAATACTGCTTATACGAAATCGGTTTTATTAGTTTATAAAATTCAATAACTTAGCTAAAAACAAAAAGCCCAATTCTCAGCAGTTGGGCTTTTTAAATGATTTATCACGTTCCACGCTTAATATCTACGCAATACTTCACAATTTTATGTAGAAAGATTAAATATAAAACAAGCTATTGCGATTTTAATGAAAAGCACTGATCAAATAAGATTCAGACTTTTTTAATAAAAAATCATGAAAAAAACCGAGCATATGACTCGGTTTTTTACAAATACAGTTAACAGTTATGGGACTAAAACCTTTAAATCACGCAAAATTTGGCAGAGCTTAATCATCGGCATACCCATTAAAGTAGTTTGGTCTTGCCCAATCATCTCTTCAAATAAGCTAATGCCTAAACTTTCACACTTAAAGCTACCTGCGCAGTGTAGAGGTTGCTCAATTGCTACATAACGTTCAATTTCTGCTTGCGATAGCTTGCGGAATTTTACTTTGTAATGCTCAATAATGGTCTGCTCAAAACCTGTTGATTTTTGCTGCACACTTAATGCGGTACTAAAATACACAATTTTATTGGAATTGGCTTGTAGTTGACGAATCGCTTTTTCAATCGTGAGGGGCTTACCAATAAAAATATCAGGCGCACCTTCACGCCAAGCCACTTGGTCTGAACCAATGACAATCGCATCAGGATGTAATTCACTAATATATTTAGCTTTTTCAAATGCTAAACGTTTAGCCAAATCATCGGCATGGTTTTCACCTTGGGGGCTTTCATCAATATCGGGTACGACAGTGTGATAAGCAAGATGGAGGCGATCCATTAACGCTTTACGGGTTTGACTTGATGAAGCCAAGATAATTGAAGGACTATTCATTACACTGCATATTCCATAAGCACGTGAAGTGGTACATAAGATAATACTGCTTGATGACAAGCTTGTAGCTTAATTGGAGGAGCAACATCGGCTTGATAGGCTTCTACCCAGCGGCTGACGCAAATACACCAAAAATCGCCAGGATGTAAACCAGGAAAGCCGACTTCAGGCAGCGGAGTAATGAGGTCATTGCCAATTTTTTGTGAGAAATTAAGAAATTCTGCGGTCATTTGGGCACACATGGTGTGCTGACCTAAATCGGTTGTGGCGGTGTGGCAGAATCCATTGCGAAAATATCCTGTAATCGGATCATAACAACAGCTGGCTAAAGGCTCACCTAACACATTAAAACGATTGAGTTTAGGATCTGGATGAATCGACATAAGCGCTGAAATCAGAAAAGACTTTTCCCTATCATAGCAAAACTTTGCATTTAGGCGGCTTTTATACAAAAGTTGCTAACCTTTTTTTTCATAATCATTTAAAATCACCGCGTTTTTGATATTTATAAAGTGAGCTATACATGAACTTTCAGCGTATGACTGACCTCGATTTAGCAGGCAAACGTGTTCTAATCCGTGAAGACTTAAACGTTCCTGTAAAAAATGGCGTGATTACAAGCGATGCGCGTTTACGTGCAGCATTGCCAACAATTAAAGCCGCTGTAGAAAAAGGTGCTGCAGTCATGGTGTGCTCACATTTAGGTCGTCCTGTAGAAGGCGAGCCAAAACCTGAGCAATCACTCGCGCCTGTTGCGGATTATTTAACACAAGCACTGGGTCAAGAAGTGAAATTATTCACTGACTACTTAGATGGCGTTGAAGTTGCAGCAGGTCAAGTGGTATTGCTTGAAAACGTGCGTTTTAACCACGGTGAAAAGAAAAACAACCCAGAACTTGCACAAAAATATGCAGCGCTTTGCGACGTATTTGTTATGGATGCTTTTGGTACAGCGCACCGTGCAGAAGCCTCAACTGAAGGTGTGGCACGTTTTGCTCAAGTTGCAGCAGCAGGTCCTTTACTGGCAGCGGAACTTGACGCTTTAGGCCGTGCCTTACAAACGCCTGAAAAACCAATGGTTGCGATTGTTGCAGGTTCTAAAGTATCGACTAAACTTGACGTTTTAACTTCACTTTCAGACATCTGTGATCAATTGATCGTAGGTGGTGGTATTGCTAATACTTTCTTAGCTGCTGCCGGTTACAACGTGGGTAAATCATTGTGTGAAAATGATTTAATCGACACTGCAAAAGCCATTGCTGCCAAAGTTTCTGTACCACTACCAACTGACGTTGTAGTGGCTGACGCTTCTGAAATCGACTTTACTGACTTTTTAGGTTCATTGGCAGCTGCTAAAGCAGTGGTGAAAAAAGTTGCCGATGTATCTGACAACGACATGATTTTAGATGTTGGTCCAGAAACTGCACAAGCATTTGCTGAAATTTTAAAAACTTCAAAAACCATTCTTTGGAACGGCCCAGTGGGCGTATTTGAAGTAGATCAATTTGGCGAAGGCACAAAAGCATTGTCTTTAGCCATTGCTGAATCGGCTGGTTTCTCAATTGCCGGTGGTGGTGATACTTTAGCTGCAATTGATAAATATGAAGTGGCTGACAAAATTGGCTATATTTCTACGGGTGGTGGTGCATTCTTAGAATTTGTAGAAGGTAAAACACTACCTGCAGTGGCAGCATTACTTGAACGTGCTTAAGGTTTTATAGATTTAAGCATGATCATTAAAGGTTGACTTCGGTCAGCCTTTTTTTATACAACTTCATAAAAATGTCATATTCTGGCTCTAGACTTTGCTCAACGCAAAATACCTTGTTGCTAGGAAAACTAGATGAAATTGAAACTCACGCTTGCAGCACTTATTGTTAGTCCATTGTTATTCACCGGTTGTGCCAAGCAAGAAGCACCAACCAATACAGCTGAACAGCCAGCAGCAACAGAAGCGGCAACCGTATCTGCAGAACAACAAGCAGCGATTGATGCCATTGATCAGCCAGTTATGGATGAAAATAATACTGATGTGCCAGCAGAAGTGGCCAATGCTGAACCAAGCACAGCTCAAGCAGCTGCATCTGGCGCACAATAAGCGGCTAGATATCGAAAAAACTCCTCGCAATTGCGGGGATTTTTTATGAAATAGTGTTTTTTATTGCTGAATTAGATGGCTTGACCATGTAGAATATGCCGCATTACCTGGGAGGATATTATGGCGCTTATTTCATTGCGCCAGCTCTTGGATCACGCCGGCGAACATGCTTACGGCGTACCAGCGTTTAACGTAAACAACTTAGAACAAATGCGTGCGATCATGCTTGCAGCTGATCAAACCAACTCACCTGTGATCGTACAAGCATCTGCGGGTGCGCGTAAATATGCAGGCGCTCCATTCTTACGTCACTTAATTTTAGCGGCAATTGAAGAATGGCCACATATTCCTGTGGTAATGCACCAAGATCACGGTACTAGCCCTGATGTGTGCCAACGTTCAATTCAATTGGGCTTCTCATCTGTCATGATGGATGGTTCTTTGGCTGCAGACGGTAAAACACCAACGTCATACGAATACAACGTTGACGTAACACGTCAAACTGTAGCTATGGCACATGCATGTGGCGTTTCTGTAGAAGGCGAAATCGGTTGTTTAGGTAGCTTAGAAACAGGTATGGCGGGTGAAGAAGATGGCGTAGGCGCTGAAGGCGTTCTTGATCATTCTCAACTGTTAACTTCTGTAGAAGAAGCGACTCAATTCGTGAAAGACACCAATGTCGATGCTTTAGCGATTGCAGTGGGTACTTCACACGGTGCTTACAAATTCACGCGTCCACCTACAGGTGATATCTTAGCGATTGACCGTATTAAAGAAATTCATGCGGCATTGCCAAATACGCATCTTGTCATGCATGGTTCAAGCTCTGTACCACAAGAATGGTTGGCTGTGATCAACGAATACGGCGGTAACATCGGCGAAACTTACGGTGTACCTGTTGAACAGTTGGTTGATGCAATCAAACATGGTGTACGTAAAATCAACATTGATACCGACTTACGTTTAGCATCTACGGGTGCAATGCGTCGTATGATGGCTGAAAAACCAAGCGAATTCGATCCACGTAAATTCTTTGCAGCAACTGTTGATGCAATGAAACAAATCTGTGTAGATCGTTACGAAGCATTTGGTACTGCTGGTAATGCAGACAAGATCCGTCCAATTTCTTTAGAGAAAATGGTGGGTTTCTACGGTAAATAATTTGCCATAGATTATCTTGTAGAAAAAGCCCACACTACGTGGGCTTTTTTTTGGCAATGAGGACGCGATAACACCCATGGGCTTTATTTTTTCTGCTGCACTATGCAGTGTTTTAGTCTCAATCTTATTAAAAATTGCCAAATTAAAAGGCTATCAACCGCTGCACATGATTAGCTGGAATTATTTAGCTGCTAGTCTCCTATGTTGGTTATGGTTTCAGCCAGACTTGAGTCAAATTTCAATACAAGATACGCCATGGTGGCTGGTGATTGCCTTAGGGGTGGCACTACCGAGTATTTTTTTATGCTTAGCTAAAGCTTTAACCCATGCGGGGATTTTAAAAACTGAAATTGCGCAGCGTTTGTCGGTGATTTTATCTTTAACTGCAGCTTATTTTATTTTTAATGAGAGTTTTAATCTTTTAAAGCTGTTAGGGATTGGCTTGGGCTTAAGTGCGATAGCATTGATTTTATATTCGCATCGGGGCACAGCGCAAACACAGTCCAAAGGCGGGCTATATTTGCTGTTGGTGTGGATGGGGTATGCTTTAATTGATGTATTACTCAAATACACTACAGGTTTAGGTGTGCAATTTGCCGTGGCATTAAACCTGATGTTTATATGTGCTTTTGTTTTATCGTTAAGTTTTATTGCTCTCAAAGAAAAAAGTCTGGGCAGTGCTAAAAATATCATCGCGGGTTTAATTTTAGGCGCTTTAAACTTTGCCAATATAGCTTTATATGTCAAAGCACATATGCTGCTCAAAGACAGCCCTGCTGTGGTTTTTGCAGGTATGAATATCTTGGTGGTGGTGTTGGGTGTTGTGGCTGGGGTATGGCTGTTTAAAGAACAACTCAAACCAAGTTCAGTCCTTGGCTTGAGTTTGGCCTTAATTAGTGTGTTTTGCCTAGCATTTGCAATGTAGCATGCAGATAACTTTTGGCCACCAAAACAGGATGTACGATAAGATCAATCACTTCGGCACTGCCCAATAAACGCCCTTGAGCGGCACATTGTGGGCAGCAAGGATATTGATATAAGCCCCCACCTTGTTCAAGATGCATATAAATTTGATGGCAATTGCCACATTCAAACTTAACCGGTAAAGGTGCAATAATCGACATAGTTATTCTACCGTTGTTATTTTGTGTAAAATATACTCGATTTTTGTGAAAAAAATAAGACATTGCCGATCAATGGGCAAGTTCACTTGCCCAAGTTGTAACAATTTATCAGCTGAATGCACTTTGACTTAAAGATGAGTAAAAATTTGCTCTGCGGCTAAACGTGATTTTGGTAGCTTGGCATTAAAGTCATTGTCGCTACGATAACCTAAGGTGAGTAACACCGATGGAATCAGTCCCAATTGTTTTAATTCTAGCTCTTGGCTAAGGATTTCTTCATCAAAACCACCAATCGGGGTGGCATCAATCTGTTCAATGCCTGCTGCAAGCAGCATTTGACCCAAAGCAATAAAGGTTTGATTTTCTGCCCAGCGTCCAATATCGCCTTTTTCGTTGCGGTAATAATCAATATAACCTGTGCGCGTGTCCTTTTGACCTTGTTTGGCTTGCTCATCTTTAAAACGGCCACTTTGATCATCTTGTTGTAATAATTGCTCTAAATGTTCAGCATCAATATCGGCTTTGGTGCAAAACAAAATGGTATGCGATGAATCTAACACCTTAGGTGCGTTATAAGCATATTTACCGACTAAAGCTTTAGCAATACGTGCTTTAGCATCAGCATGATCGGCCACAAAAAAATGCCACGGTTGAATATTAATCGACGAGGGCGCCAAACGTAAAATTTCTAATAGTTGATTAAATTGCTCGGTGGGAATTTTCTTATTGGCATCATAGGCCTTAGTGGTGTAACGACTTTGTAAAACTTTGAGTAAATCCATGAGGGGTGTCCAAGATTATTTCTATCTTATTTTAGGATAAAATTCATGTTTTGGCGCATATATTTAGTGTTTTATTGAATAAGATCAGTGTTTTTCAATCTTGGTAAATAGCCCAAAAAGGCGTATTAATAATAACAGTCCCATGCGAAGAACATCACCATGACATTTGAAAACCATTTTAAACAGCGACTTAAAACTCAGCAACAAATTGGCTTATGGGTAGGGCTAGCCGATGCTTATGGTACCGAAATTGCCGCTAATGCCGGTTATGATTGGTTACTGATTGATGGCGAACATGCGCCAAGCGATTTAAGAACTACATTAGCACAGCTACAAAGCATTGCGGCTTATCCGTCACAAGCCGTGGTACGCCCACCGATTGGTAGCGTCCAGCTAATTAAGCAATTATTAGATATTGGTGCGCAAACTTTACTCATTCCTATGATTGAAACAGTAGAACAAGCAGAACTTATGGTCAAAGCGGTGCGCTATCCACCACATGGCATTCGTGGGGTAGGGGCAGCACTGGCGCGTGCCACCCGTTGGAACAGCATTGCAAATTATTATGCCACAGCACATGAAAATATCTGTTTGCTGATTCAAATTGAATCCGTAGCAGGTTTAGAAAATTTAGATGCCATTTTAAAGGTGGATGGTATTGATGGTATCTTTATTGGTGCAGTAGATTTATCTGCCACCATGGGCTATGAAGGCAATCCAAATCATCCTGAAGTGCAAAAAGCCGTGGTAGATGCCATTCAAAGGATTCGTGCCGCAGGCAAAGCAGCAGGGATTTTATCGACCACGCATGACGTTACGCAGCAATACTTAGATTTAGGTACAGAGTTTGTGGCTGTGGGTGTAGATACCAGTGTGTTGATGAATTCTTTACGCGATTTGTTGGCGCAATATAAAACGGATACCAATCGGCCTAAAATTGAAGCTGGCTATTAACAGCCTAAAAAAGCCTACACTGTTAGGCTTTTTTAGTATTTAAATTCTGAGAGTTGCCAGTCTGACTTGGTGTCATGGATGACCAAAACTTGCGCGCTGTTTTCACGCCAATCACCGAGTACAATACGCGGTTTACCCTCTACATCATGAATATTCGGGCGGTGGGTATGGCCATGAATGAGCAGGTCAACCTCTTTTAGAGCCTCTATTACGGCATGTTGATTTACATCCATGACGCTATAGCTTTTCACTTGATTGGCTTGCTGACTTTTTTTGCGAAAACCATTGGCCAATTTTTGCCTAAAACTTAAAGGCGTGGCTTTTAATAGCCTAAGTAAAATTGGATTGCGGATAATTTTTTTAAAGCGTTGATAGGACACATCATCGGTACATAAACCATCGCCGTGTTCTAAACGAATCCGTTGCTTATTCACTTGAATATGATGAATGTCGCTTAACAAAATGCCATGAAACTGATCCAGAAACTTTTGTCCCAAAGCAAAATCACGATTGCCCACTAAGAAGTAGATTTGATTGCCTTGTTGATGGAATTTTTCTAAGGCAGTAACAATTTCATTAAGCCATGGTGCAGGATTGTCATCGCCAATCCACGCATTAAACCAATCGCCTAAAATATACAATTGGGTATGTTGATCTTGATACTTGTCCAATAAAGCCAAAAACCCTCGAATCAATCGAGGGTGTTCAGGTGACAAATGTAAATCAGCGATAAACAAGTAGGTCACAATCGATTCCTTGAAATCTCCCTAAATCCCTCTTTATAAAAGAGGGACTTCTCCTCCCTTTGATAAAGGGAGGTCGGGAGGGATTCTTATTCAGAAATGATTTTTGCAGATTCAATTACCACGTTTTCAAGTGGCACGTCAGCGTGGTAGCCACGGTTACCTGTACGAACGCCTTTAATTTCGTTAACCACGTCCATACCTTCAACCACTTTACCAAATACAGCATAACCCCAACCTTGTGCAGTTTTGCCAGTGTGGTTTAAGAATGTATTGTTCGATACGTTGATGAAGAACTGTGCAGAAGCAGAATGAGGTGCTTGCGTACGCGCCATTGCAATCGTACCGATGTCGTTGCTTAAGCCGTTGTCCGCTTCGTTTTCAATCGCGTCGCGTGTTGATTTTTCTTTGAAGTTTTCGTCCATGCCGCCGCCTTGGACCATGAAACCATCAATCACACGGTGGAAAATTACGCCGTCATAAAAACCGTCACGTACATACTGTAAGAAGTTTTCAGCAGTTTTTGGTGCTTTTTCTGTGTTAAGTTCAAGAACAACACGGCCTTTATTGGTGTTTAATTCAACTTGAGGAAAACTCATTGGGTCATCTCCTAAACATGGACACTAAAGCCATGGGTTTTTTGGTTGAGAGAAGCATAAGCAAACTGTAAACTACATAGCAAGCAAAAAACGTGATTTTCTTTGTGAAAAACTTAAAAACGCGTTTTAATTATCCTAATTTTTTATTTTAGAAGTGATTTTACTGTTATGAAGCCAAATGATGTTGTTGCGTCTCTGCCAAATACTAATGCCTCAGTCGATGCTGCGCAGCAAGAACAACAGCCAGGCTTAGACTTTGTTCGTCAAGTGATTACAGATGACTTAGCCGAGGGTCGTACGCAAAAAGTTGTGACGCGTTTTCCGCCTGAGCCAAACGGTTACTTACACATTGGTCACGTGAAAGCGATCTGCCTAAACTTTGGTATTGCCGAAGAATTTGGTGGTGCATGTAACTTACGTTTTGACGATACCAACCCAGATGCTGAAGAACAAGAATATGTAGATGGGATTGCCAACGACGTAAAATGGTTAGGCTTTGAATGGGATGGCGAACCGCGTTATGCATCAAGCTATTTTGATCAGCTTTATACATGGGCTGTGCAACTGATCAAACAAGGCGATGCGTATGTGGACTTACAAAGCCCAGAAGAAATTAAGTTAAACCGCGGTAACTTTATTGAGCTAGGTAAAAACTCACCACAACGCGATGCGACTGTTGAAGAAAACCTTGAGCGTTTTGAAAAAATGCGCAGCGGTGAATATGCAGAAGGTCAAGCGGTACTACGTGCTAAAATTGACATGACGTCACCAAACGTACATATGCGTGACCCAATTATGTACCGTATTTTGCACTCCGAGCATCACCAAACTGGCGATACTTGGAAAATCTACCCAATGTATGACTATGCGCATCCATTATCTGATGCGATTGAAGGTATTACCCATTCATTATGTACACTTGAATTTGTCGATCACCGTCCATTCTATGACTGGGTTGTGGCAAAAGTACAATCACCATCAGTACCACGTCAGTACGAATCAAGCCGCTTAAATGTGGATTATACTATTACCTCTAAACGTAAATTACGTCGTTTAGTGGAAGGTGGTTTTGTACAAGGGTGGGATGACCCACGTATGCCAACGGTTGTGGGTATGCGTCGCCGTGGTTTCACGCCTGAAGGTTTACGTGATTTCTGTAAGCGTGTGGGTGTCACTAAAGTCGATGGCAGTATTGTTGATGTAGCGATGCTTGAATTCTGTATTCGTCAATCTTTAGAAAATACTGCGGCGCGTGGTATGGCGGTATTAAATCCACTTAAAGTGACGCTCACCAACTTGCCTGCGGACATGGACTTAAGCCATTCACGTCATCCAAACGTGGATATGGGCGAACGTATCATTCCACTGACCCAAGAAATCTTTATTGATCGTAAAGACTTCGAAGAAGTGGCACCAAAAGGCTTTAAGCGTTTAATTCCGGGTGGTGAAGTACGTTTACGTCACGCGTATGTGATTAAATGTGATGAAGTGATTAAAGATGCAAACGGCGAAGTGGTTGAGCTGAAATGTTCGATCGATCCGGAAACTTTAGGTAAAAACCCTGAAGGTCGTAAGGTGAAAGGTGTGATTCACTGGGTATCTGCAAGCAAAGGCGTTAAAGCTGAAGTGCGCATTTATGACCGTCTATTTACAGAAGCTGATCCTGAAGTGGGTGATGATTTCCTTGCCAACTTAAACCCTGAATCACTTAAAGTGGTTGAGGCGATTGTTGAGCCTGCACTAGCAACAGCACAGCCTGAAGATCGTTTCCAATTTGAACGTGAAGGTTACTTTGTAGCTGATCAACACGATCACAGCAGCGAAAAGCCGGTGTTTAACCGTATTTTGGATTTAAAAGACAGCTTTAAACCGGCGAAATAATCTAAGACATAGCCTTATTTTGTCCAAATGCAGTTACTTAAGTTAAACTTGAGTAATAGCTTTAAAAGCTCAACTTCGGTTGGGCTTTTTATATGGCTTTAAAACGTGACTGTCGGCTAAAAATGGACTGATGTTGTAGTCTGGCAATAAAACATAACTTACCAATAAACAAGTTCTGTGGCAGTTGCTCTAAACGCTATTTAATCTGATCGCTCATATTTAACGCAGCAAAAAGGTTAAGCAAAGCATCTGTGCTGGCGCTATGCCTTGTTGCAAGGCTTGATAAATCTGCTCAGTTAAAATGACTGTTTTGCCGCTCCTTGCGGGTACAAGGCAGGCATGCTGACCTGTAGATAAGCCAATCACAGCTCTTTGCGCGGGAAAAAAGGGTAACATCATAGAGCACAGCAAAAGCGTTTTAATCGCACAAAAATTGCCATTGCAACAAATAGCAGCTACGACTTTGGTCGTTAAAACCAAAAATAAGCAAACGATCCGATTGACAGGAGGCTGAAAAGCTCGCATATTTTAGATGAAATATCATTTTAATTTTCTCGTAACCCCACCACGGTGGGGCTTTTTTTATTTTTATTTTAAGCTGTTGATTGAATTGGCTTTATCGCGAAGTTTTTTCTTAATATACAAAACCAAGGCAAAGCAAGTAGTGGTGATGGTCAACAACATCCCATTCATATAACTTAAAATTGAGCTAATATAGCCAATGGTGGTTAGCCGATTCATCATCATCACCACTTGCGGACTACTTTCTACCCCAGTAATCGCCCACGTACACAGATGCTCACAGTTATTGATAATTAAATGGTAATTATTTTCGTGCATCCGTGAGCGCATCCTCCGTACCACTTTACGACCTTGATATTTAGGTTGTTGATAATATTGAATGTGAATAGTCTTGCCACGACTAAAACGCTGCAAACTGGTGATTTCAATCGGGTGCTTTTTAAATAAATGCGCAAAACCTGAATAATGAATGACACGGCCACGCCCAGCATAAATCCCATGATGCGAATAGCCTAAGTGTTTTACCACCAAATGGGCACCAAGCGGATAACGCGTTTTATAACTTTGCTGTTGTATTGTCATTGGGCATAAGTCAAATTAAAGCAGTGTTGCGGTCGGTCAGTTGTTAACTAGCCAAAGCAAAAACAAAGTAATCAGCCAACCTAAAGATTGGCTTAAAACTTATAAACAATTAGCAGGTTTGGGAACACCTGCTAAACGACTTAAATGTCGTGCCACTAAGCCAGTATTAAAGCGAGCTTGTAACATTGCATTATCAATCTCAGGACTCACGCTTTTCATTAAAAACTTAATCAACGGGCGTGTTGCAGGCGAATGACCAAATTGTTGATAAAAAGCACGTACCGCATGCAGTATCTCAAAGTGCCATGCTGTTAACTCAAGTTCAAGGCTGTGCGCCAATTCTTGCGCTATAGTTTCATTCCACTGGGTATAATCTACCAAATGACCATCTTGGTCTAATGCTAAACTCATAATTTCACCCGTTTATTTAAAACGCATACAATGTTGATAAGTCAAACTTAAATCGGCAAAGCCTGCATAAGAGATCACTTGGGCTTGCTCTGGCAGCGTTTTTAGCATCTGTGCATCATGTTCTAAAATATAAACATGATCAAAGGCAAAGCTTTGAGCGTGCAACACAGCATCGCCCATAACCACCACAGCATCGCCAGTCTGATAAACGCGCTTGAGTTGCGCTAAGGCGTGTTCGGTTGCCACATAATCGGCTTGAATCAAATACAAATAAGACATACTGTTTACCTTACCAATATAAGACATGCTGAAACTGAGCTAAAAACGCAGCATCAAAATCAATCAATTCTACTTCATGTTCAGTATTCACTACAAAAGGATGTTCAGCTTGCTCACGTGTCACTAAAATTGGGGTTAAGTCATAAAATTCAAAGCTATCCACCATGTTGGATGCCACTTTAAAGGCATGTTTTAGTCCGTCAAAGCTTAAGTCTGATTGTAATAAACTTAGGGCAGCATCTTGTAATAAGACTTTGACCTCACAGCCAAAAGTGGCCAAAACCATCGTGGCAGATAAGCTTTCATGCACTTGCAGGTTGCTTAAATTGGCATGGTTTAAAATAACCAATACAGATTTCACACAATTTACCTTTTTAAACGCAACAATGTTGCAAAAATAACCACTTAAAATTGAAGAATGCGTTCTGCGCTTTGTACTGCATCAGCCAATTCGCCTAAACCTACCAGCTCAAATTGGGCTGCGAGGTTATGTTGTTCAAGTTGATGGCGCTTTGCATTCTCAGCATCGCTAATACCGCGTGCTAGAGCAGCACTGACACATACAGGTAAACGAATACCGAGTTTTTGCCACTCTTGACTTAAGTTGCGTTGGTCATCGGGTTGCCATTGCAATTGATTGGCAACATAAACACCATCTTGATAGAAAAACACCCGAAAATCTTGCTGTTTTTGCTGTAACGCTTGAGCCAGACCAAGCGCATGCCAAGCGTGAATACTGCTAGGCGCGGAGGTAATCAGTAATAAAGTAGACATTGCATCTCATTGTCCTCAAGGGACTTTAAACTTGATAACAAAAAGGTAGTATACAATGATTTTAGGTGTGATTTACTGAGCATAAAAATAAATATCAGAATTATTGTAAAAATAGTTATTTAAAAACAATACCTTATAAAAATAAGAGATCTTAAAAAGCTACTAAACCTTTTCTTTACCTGCACAAAATACAGCTTATTTTCTTTCATTTTTTTACGTTACAGATAAAATGAAAAGTAATCTGCACCAAATCTGCACCAAGAAATGAAACTACCAAAACCCATTCAGCGAGGGTCAAGCTGGCGCATCACCGTATCTTTCGAGAATAAACGATATTCAGCAACTAGGGATAGTGCTAAGGAATGTGAGCATTGGGCTTTAAGCAAATTAGCAGAATTAAAAAACGGCAAAATTAGTGAAGAAAAGGGGATTAAGGCTGCTTACCCATTTCGTGATCTATGCAATAAATACTATCAGGAGCATGGCAGGCACATGCGATCTGCCAGAACAATTTTATTCAAGATAAAAAACCTTGATCGTATCGCGCCAAATCTTGCTGACAAATCCATTTATGATTTTAAACCTGCAGATATTGCAGAGTGGCGCAATCAACGTAAAAAAGAAGTAAAAGTTGCCACACTCAGAAATGAACACGGTATTTATTCGGCGGTTTTCACTTACGCCATGAAAGAGCTATTTTTACTTGAATCTAATGTATGGCAATCAGTGACCATGCCAAGTAAATCTAAACCGCGTAATCAGCGAATTACACCGGAGGATCAAGAGCAACTACTACAAGCATTTGGCTGGGATGGTACTAAGTCACCTGAAAAGACACGAGACTATGTTGCATGGTCATTTTTATTCGCTATGGAAACAGCAATGCGACAAAGCGAAATATTGGCAATGCGCCGTGCTGACTTAAAAGATGGCTTTGTGCATCTGCCTTTCACTAAAAATGGTGAATCGCGAAATGTACCTTTATCTAAAGAGGCAAAGCGACTATTGGCATTATTACCAGGTAAAGATGCCTTAGTGCCTATAGATAAAAGTAAATGCTGTGCTACATGGACTCGAGTTAAAAATAAAGCCGATCTGCCCCATATTAACTTTCATGACTCACGACATGAAGCAATCACAAGAATGGTAAAAGACAAGGGCTTGCCAGTTGAAGTCTTAGCTAAAATTACAGGGCATAAAACTATTGGGATGCTCGTGAATACTTATTACAATCCCGATGCTCAAGACCTAGTAGATATGTTCAATAAAACCGAGAGCTAATTCACTCTCGGTCTGCCTTTCTTGGGCTTTTGAGTGAGCAAGGTGCGTGCTAATTTAGGATCGTATAAGCATTTACCCTGAGTACCTTGATTGATGCTTGCCAACCTGTCACGAATTGTGGTGACACTTAAATTGTAGAGCTTTGCTAAATGTGCAGCTGATACCAGTTCGACATCTACTTCTTTTAATTCCTTTACAATCCCACCAAAAAGATTCTGCCCAAGCGTAATTTGAGGGGGAGTATCACTTTCAACCGTGATGAGATACTTTGTTGACACTATGACACCTCAGCTAAGCTTTTTAGGATTGATTCGGGTAGATGGGTACGACGATTCATTTGAATCTCCGTAAGATTAGCAGGTCTAATTTCTGCTACAAACAGCGTCCAAAAACCGCGACTACCACCGTTATCACCAACAATAAAATTTCCGTGATTTTCTTTTACTGTGTAAACATCGTTGTCATTGATGCCAGCTACATGAACAACTTTGTCACCCGATTGATAAGTTTGATTTTCCATATCTGTACTCCAAGTCAGCCGCACCGGCTAGAGTGCGGCCATTTGCCTATTAGCCTTGTTGGATCTCGTTTAATTTTTGGTTGGCCATGCTGTTAAGCAGGCGTTGTTCTTCTTTGTCTAGCTCCGCAAAGTCAGGACTCATTGTGATATCAAAAACATCTTGCTCAGTCGTCGCACTTTGGATTTTCTCTACAGCGATTTCGTAGTAGCTATCATCAAACATGCTGATTTGATTTTCTAAGAAAGTCTTACGTTCAGCGTAGGCAGACTTAACTTGATTTAGATGCTCAACAGTCATCTGACTTGCATGGGCATTGATTGATGGCGCAATAGTTTTCTCTAAAACTTCTACTGTGGCAGCATCAGAAATCATTTTGGTAAGATTACTTGCAACAGCTTGACTCTTAGTGAGATCTACAGTCTTGGGCTTGGTCAGTGTGGCCATCTTTTGATTAAGCGCCGTGTTTAGCTCTGCATGTTGTTCATCACTTAAGGTACCGTTGGCTGAGAACGTAGCACGGATCTTCGTCAAGGCTTCTGGTGTCTGAGCAGCTTCGATTTGTTCCTTAAACTTAGTCACTTCTAACTCGGTTTCATCGAATTCGACTGCAGGTGCTTCTTCTACAGGTGTAAGCTTTTGTTCAACTTGCTGTACATTCACTTCTAAGTATTTGCGGTCTTTATCGCTCAGGATTTCATTGCTATATATTTGCAAAGCAATATCGGTCAACTCTCGTAAATCTTTGGCGTTGTTTAACGCTTTGGCAAATTGCTTTTTAAGCTCTGCTGATGTTGGCTTTTTCTCTGCTGGTTCAGCCTTAGATTCAGGTTCGATAACCTCAGCAACTTGCACTTCCTCAGCCTGTGGCGCAGCTTCTTTCACTACATTAGGCTTAATATCTTCTAGAGTTTTAGTCGCTACTGGTTCAGGCTCAGGCGTAATATCAATAATGGCATCGAGTTCTTCTTCTTGGGTACGTAAGCCCATTAATAGCTCAGGGGCATAAACACGGCCAAAGAATGAAGCAGCACGATAACGCAGCATTTGCTCAGGCATGGTTTGCCATTTGCTGCCGTTCTTTTGGTACCAACCTTCTTTAACTGCCATTTCCATGGTGATTTTTGAAGACTCGATACGTTCACCAGTTTCGCGTTCAATGGCAAAAGCAACGCAACTCATATTCTGAATGGTCATCTTCTTATGTACGGTTTGCTTTTGACGGTTTTGCCAAACGGTTTCGGTGTACTCAACTTCTTTTTCGCCTAGATCCTCAATCTCAAAACGTAGGGCAGAGAAGCGACCACAGCTATTAATCGCAGCCATCACAAATTGACTCGACCAACTTGGACGACCCTCAATTAAGTATAGGTTTTGCATGATCATCAGTGGATCTGCGCCCATACGGTTGGCCATGTTCAAAGCGATGATGCAGTTCGATAAACCATTCGGGTTTGGCTCTTCACGATATAACCAGTTGCC
Organism: Acinetobacter sp. B51(2017); assembly: GCF_003711395.1. GTDB lineage: Bacteria > Pseudomonadota > Gammaproteobacteria > Pseudomonadales > Moraxellaceae > Acinetobacter. Next base: position 64,933 of record NZ_PJRJ01000001.1, on the reverse strand, counting down.
ATAGTTATCTTTGCCGTCTTTAATTTTGACTGTGGCACGGTATTGTTCAGGTACCAGAGTCGATTGCGATAGCATTTTGGCAATACGTTGTGAGAGTTCAAAAGCTTCAAGATTAAGCAAACCTACGCCCATGTTGGCAGATGCAGCTGCTTGTTGACGTTGAGCGCGTAGAGATTCAGTGGTCATTACTTGAGATGTCATAATCGTTATTCCTATTTAATTTTAATTACTTGCGAAATTTGCATGTTTTGAAAATGGGGCAGTATTTTTCACTGCAGAGCATTGATTTAGAGTTACCAAAGAACACACCATGCTTAAGGATTTGTGCAGCATGATGCAGTAGTCCGGGTTCTTCATTGGTACCCAAAAGCACTTCCGCTGGTGACTCGATTTCACCAATGCCAACGTGCTGGCCTTTGTCGGTTTTACCTGTAGTCAGGCCGTAGATTCGGGCAGGGGCAGTCACAGGCTCTTGTAATGCATGGCTTGCCAATACGGTGTAAATTCCCATTTGTGGTGCATGGCCAACGGTTTTTACTGTGCCATCTGCAGCAGTGACCATCTTGCCGGTCTTAATGTCACCAATGCCGAGTTCACGGTTATAGTTCTCATAGATTCGGTCAATGGTTCCAGTCAGCTCTAAGCCCAGATCAGACAAGATCAATGGCTCACATTTCACCTCTACACCGATGTACTTTTGAGTCGGTGCAATTTGTGTGATGTACTTATTCATCAAAGACTGAGCCACTGATTCAACCGTGTTTTGGTCCATGTTAGACCAGTCGGTATCTTCATCCGCATCCCAAATTTGGCTATGCAGAATGTCTTGGCATTCATCTAAATACGGTGTTTCACCTAAGAGATTTGAATAATCCCAATGAGTAACAGCTTCATGTAATGCTGTACCAATACGTGTTTTACCGCCTGATGGAGTGCGCTTGTTTTGGATATTCTTAGCTTCCCAACGTGCAGGGCAATCAAATAGATCTGACAGTGAACTGGCACGTACAGGAATGATTTTTTGTTGAGGTACCACGAAAGCGTTCATGATTAACCCCCATTTAATTCTTTAATTTTTTGGAGCATTAAGTAGGCGAGTTCGATTTCAGATCCACTTAAATAAACATCAACATTATTGGTTGAGATGGTGTAGGTATCACTTCCAAAGTCATCAACCGTTAAAACGAGATGGCATTCCTCACCATCCTTAACTGTTCTATGAGCAATCTTTTCGACCATCATTTTTGATATTGTATTTTTTGTACTCATGATCAGCCCCCCAATACTGCAGTTAGAAATACAGTGATCACCAACCAAGACACGATTGCCACAGCAATAAATACGGTAAAGTCGAATAGGTTAGCCATAAGCTTTTTCTTTGGGCATGAGCCTTGTTCGCTAGGCTTAGGCTCACGGTAGAGGATAGGAGTCGTTTGAGTTTTGTTCGTATCAAACTCAGGGGTTTGACTGTTTTTAATTGTTTGTTGCATAATGATCTCGCAGTTTTGCAAAACCTCAGTTCCCGTCGAAAGTAGCTGAGGTTTTTTGTTGTCTGTGAGATTTATATTACCTAAAAGGTAATTAAATGGCAAGTGGTGCGAATATTTTTATCTTTTTGGTTGTTTATAAGGTTTAAAATCTCTTTGTATAACGTCATATTTCCTAAGAACAAAAAAGGATATTTTAGTAATAAAAAACCCACTATATCAGTGGGTTATGAATTTTTTAATAGATTTAGGTTTCTGAATAACTTTCAATCTGAACCCCTAAAAGTTTGTTTTCAGGAATATCACCTTTCAGGTGTAGAACAATACATTTTTGAATTTCTTCGTATTCTTCGTAGGAAAGATATTCTTTCATGCTAAGAAGATTTTCTTTATTCAGAGAAACAATATATTGTTTATTTGTAAACTTAAGCTTATTTAAAATAAATTTAAACCAAGATGCCCGAGCTTTCGGATTAATATCAGCAAATAAACGATTATCGTGCCAAACAAAATTGATCCTATGGTTGTTACCATGCAGTAAGTTCAACATATCAAAGGCTAAAACTCTAGCATTATCAATTCCATCTGAATCAGCCCCATCAATTTCTACTTTTAAATTATAACGTAGTTGGTTAGTACCTGGATTGTTTTCTAAAAAAATACCAGCAGCAGCTTGATCGTATAATTGACTAATAAAATCTTTGAAAATATGATCTTTTTCATCTAGAGGGTTTGTTTCAATGTAATTTAGGGTACGACGATCCTCTTTGATCATTTCTTCTTGAATATCGAGTTTATTCTTATTTAATTGATTTTCTAAGTTTAAAAATTTAGTCACAGTTTGATATGTGTTCTTTAGTTCGACTAATTTATTAGCCATAACAGTGTATTCGTCTAAAGCGCTTTTGCCTTTTAAGTAATTAATCTTATTCTGTTGTATATCTAAATTAACTTTATTTAAATCAGTTAATTTAGCAATTTTATTATCAATACTTATTAGCTCATCTTTTAGACGTTTTTCTCTATTCTGTGAAATTGTATTATGAAACTTTTCTACTGCATCAAAGTGCTTTAAAATTTCAGGTTTAAAAATGGCCTCTAATCCGTTATACATTTCTGTTAAGTCATTTTTTGAAATATCAGGAGAGACTTGAAGAGACTTGATAATATTACTTTTATTGAAATTTAAAATAGAAATTTCTCTCTCATTTTTTGCAATTAGTTGCTTAAGAGCATTTGCTTCCCTTTCAATAATCTTAAAGTCGTCTACAACCTCAAAGTTGTCGAGCTTTTTTTGGAGAGCCTCGATTTCGATTAAGGTTTTATCTAATTGTATTTTTGGGTTTTTTCCATTTAAAACTAAAGATTTTAGCGTGGCACTAGTCTTGAAAGTTTTAAGCTCTTGAGAAATAGAATCCAAGTCATTCTTTAATTTTTTCTTTCGAATAACTAAAGAAATATCCGTCCCTAAAAGATGTAAAGAGGTTAATAAAGATTGATAGTCATTCTCAGATTCTGTTTGCAGAGGATGATCACAGTCTTTTTTAGTTAGTCTAGAAAATCTTTTAATTAAAGTTCTGAAGCTTAGATATTCTGAATCATTAGGTATGTAAAAAAAACCAGCATTATTTAAATGCTCTCGGAATTCTTTTATTTTATAAGTATGTTTATTTAATGTAATTTCATTTCCTAAAGCATTTCTAGAAATCTTATTTCTATAACTATCAAATTGGTAATGTAACGTAAATACTTTTTGAGGCATTTTTTTCGCTATTTTAGGAATAGCATTTTGTGCACCTAAACAGTGATGCAATATTCCTAAACTAAGTGTTTTCCCCACACCATTACTTCCACCATCTTCTGTAGCATTGGCCGGGTCATCCCCCAAGATTATATTTAAACCTGTTGGTTTAAAATCGATAGTTTTAAAGCTTTGAAGATCAGATTCAATTTTTAGTAAATTCATATTGGAAGCTTCTGAATACGACCATCAGGAAGTAAATCAATAAGATTAATTGCAAATAAGATGTCTGTGGCTAAAATAGTTTGCTCGAAGGTTATGGTGGTGGGATAAATTTTATGATTTGTCTCAACTAAAGTCCATAGCTCTTCAATAGTTAAACTATTCATTGGCATAATAGAGTTTAAGAAACCTGCTACTCCAATTAATGACTCTGAAAATAAAGTGTGTTTATGCGGTAGCAAAGCTGTCAGGATGTTCATAGACGTCGCAACTTTCAAAGTATTTAGCCAAAACGATAGAGGAAACGGATCTATATCCTGCAAGAGCCATTCTTTGAGCTGGGTTGTTTCTGACTTCTGGAGGGATAATTTCATCTTTGATCCAAGCATATTGTAGGTCTATTTCATCATTTTGACCATTGAATAAAAGTTTACTTTTTTCATATATCTCATGAATATAGTTACTTATCTCTTGTGAAATTCCGCCTCTCACTGAGTCTAAATATTCATCAATAAGGCTTACTTTTTTTATATTTGTTCTTAATTCCTCAGCAATATATGGGTTTAAATTATTTAAAGTAATTTTTCTTTCAAAATCAGGTACATTAATATCAAGGAGAGAGATCTTTGAGTTATGAGATTTATCACTTAAATATAATAATAATGTATGAATTTCATTATTATGAAGATTTAGAGTTACATCTTCGATATTAGGAACACCTCCAACTACAAGACTTTTTAGATCGTCAGGAAGCTTATTAAATCTAGTGAGTAATTTTCTTGAACATAAACAGTCGCATAACTCTAGCGAGGTTTCGTTTTTAAATTCTTGTAAAGCGGAATTTAGAGGAGCAGGTGAACCTTCGAATCTATCATTAAGAACAAAACTATATTTTTTGACATCTAGCCATTTCTTTCCGAGTTTATGAAAATCAGTTTTTGCTTTATTGAAGGCTTCAGGAGGGCTCCAATTAGTGTTAGGTTTAGGTGCGTATACTTGAAAATAATGGCCCTCATCTTGAATAAATCCATCATTCCCGCCATCTCCCCACTTACCCCAAGGAGCAATAGATTGAAATCTCTCATCTGAAAAAGCCATTACGTCATTAAATAAGCACATAAATGCTTCACCAGATTTTTGGAGAATTTGTACTTTAAACAATAGATTATAAATATAATTTACTTGCGAGTTTGACATATGAAAAGCCTATTTAAACGTCCCTATATAATCCAACGACCTTGCCGACTAATTTACATCCATCTATTAGAGGGATAGTTTGTTCTGGCCAATTGGGATTGAGTGGTTGTAGGTAGATATGACCACTTTCTAAGATTAATTTCTTAAATGTAGCTTCTGCATCGCTTTCACAAGAAACAATTACAAGATCGCCAGTTTTTAATTCATTTGGTTGAAAGTCCGGATTCACATAAATTTTGTCACCTGGTCTAAAATCGGGAAGCATAGACTCACCAACAACCTGTAACCCATAACCATTCTTCCCACACTTAGGATTAGGGGGAAGCCATTCGTCACATTCGGTGTCATAAGGAACAGAATCCACGGCCGTCCATTTACCAGCTTGTATCCAGGAAATCAGGGGAACAAGACGTCCAATTAGAGGGAAAGCCGCTGTGACGTTTGATACAACTTTATTCTGATCTGATTGTTGTAAAGTGTCTAACCAACCATGAGGTTTTCCAAAGGCTTCTTCTATTTCACGTGCAACCTTATTTCCAATACCTTTAATTGGATTGGTCCCAGCGAATTGACTAGTTTGAGACTGTCCCTTCCCAATTTTATCAGCGAAATTGGATACACCACCAACTTGATCAACAAGTAGGCGAGTATTTTTATATCTAATTGATTTGCTGTCCATAATTTTCCTAACTCTTCGAAACGAGTTACATCTGCCAATTGTAGTTTTATCACCAAAAAGGTAAACAAGAAAAAAGGTTGTATTTTTATTACCTAAAAGGTAATATTTGTCTTATTGAGGGAGATCCAAACTATGAATTTTAAAGATTACGTACTCACGTTGAATCATATGGAATTAGAACAATATGCAAAGGAGTCTGGGACTACAGTTGGTTATATAAAATCTCATCTTTTATATGCCTATAAAGAGCCTAGAAAAAAACTCAGAACAGCTCTAGTTACAGCTAGTCAGGGAAAAGTTTCTGAGAGAGAAATTTTACAGCACTTTGGCTTATATCCAACATCTGAATAATACTTATGCATATAAATCTTCTACATCGTAAAGAGGAAATTTTATGAGCCTCGAAAAAGAAGACCTCCGGTTAAAGATGCTGCCGGACATGATGGAGCGTTTGCGCCTAATCGCAGACGTTCATGGAAAAGAATACGGACATCAGGCTGTCATCCTCTTAGAAAAAGCAATCATGGGTGAATTCCATGAAGTTAGCTTAATGCTAGAGCGAGCAAATAAAAACAGGCTGAAAAGGGAGAGTCTGGGCTTGGTGGGTAACATCGAGACAGACTTGGCCAATACACAAATCGTGGATATGAAAAAAGCCTGACAGGTAGGGTCAGGCTTTTTATATTCACATACGGCAAGGCATAGAATATGAAATCGAATTTAGCACAAGAAATAAGCGAAGCGCAAGGGAAGTTAGTGAGCTTTCCAAAAAGAGAAGAATTCATGTCCCAAGCTAAAAAAGAAGATGGGCATACCAAGATGCCTAATTATTTAGTGGATGACAATTACGTTGCTCAAATGACCGGTAATGCTCTGAAATGCTACACAGTGATTAACCGCTTTACTGAGGGCTTTCATCGTCAAAATTGGGCCATTGATTCAACCTTTTTAATGGAGAAAACGGGCATTAAGAAACCACATACGGTTTATGGTGCAGTGAAGCAATTAGAAGATATGGGTTTGCTGAGTGTACAGCGTCAGGATGGTCAAACCAGTAAATTTACCATCACTAACCCATGCCGAAAAACGGCACTGCCTATAAACGGCACTACTGCCGATAATGGGCATAGGGGTAGTGCCTATAAACGGCAGGGGGGTAGTGCCGAAAATGGGCACACTAAGAAAGAAACAAATAAAAAAGAAAATATTAAAGAAAAAAGAGAGAGCGAAATGCCTGTTGAAAAATTTGAAGATGAATTGTTTTCTGAGTATCTCGCTGAGCACACAGATCCAATCTCTTTGAAATTACTTTCCCGTAAGCAGGTCACCTTACCTGCTGATCTACGAGTACAGGCAAAGAAAATTAATCCTGAACTCTGTGATGATTTAATCACGGCGGAAATCAAAGGATTTGCTCAGTGGTCACTGACTCGTAATCCAGTTACTCCCCAAACGTGGATGAATTACTGGATTAACCGTATCCAAAAACTAAAAACCTCGAATTCGATGCCTTTGAAACCTAAAGCTGAGTCAAAACAACCTCTGGCTAAAAAATTCACAGGTCTTTCTGACAGCCAATGCAATGTATTCGCAAACAAGATCTGTGCTGATCACAACTTTGCATCGCAGTACGCAGAGGTTGGCGAGACGCAAAAAGAATTCGTATCACGCATCACTGAAAAACTAAAAGACCCAACTCAAGCCATTGAATGGGCAGATTACCTCCGTATCGTGGGGTTTGAGGGCAACCTAGGAGAACAAGCATGAGTTTAATTCAACGTGTGGGCAGTCAAGGTATGGCTGAGCTGATCCTGAGCAAGGTCTGCACTACGGCTAAGGATGCTAATTGCTATCTGCCCGATTTCAAGGCCTATGGGCACGTAATGGATGGAAACCTGTACTGGTACCACGAGGAAATGCGTCAGTACGTCCAATATGCACCTGCAAGTTATGCCGATGAACTGATCGTGATGCTGAATGATCTTGCCGATGAATTAAAACAGGTGGTGGTATGAATCAAAAGATTTTAGATCCTTGCTGTGGCTCACGCATGATGCATTTTGATCGTCAAAATCCAAATGTGCTGTTTGGTGATATTCGTACCGAAAATCACATCCTTTGTGACGGTCGTACTTTGGATGTGGCTCCTGATGTTGAACTCGATTTCCGTGATATGCCGTTTGCCGATGGTCAATTTAAATTGGTCGTGTTTGATCCACCGCATTTGATCAACGCCGGTGATCAATCTTGGTTGGCGCTCAAATACGGAAAATTGCAAAACGATTGGCGTGAAGATCTACGCCGTGGCTTTGCTGAGTGCTTTCGAGTATTAGCCAACGATGGGGTTTTAATTTTTAAGTGGAATGAAACACAGATCAAGGTGAGTGAGATTTTAGCGCTGACGGATCAAAAGCCGATCTTTGGGCATATCAGTGGAAAACGTGCCAATACACACTGGATTACGTTTATGAAGCTTGGTGGTGAAGTATGAGCTCGTTTATCCAGCACGGCGAAGTTTTTACCCGAGTTTTAAAGTTGGCCATACAAAAAACCGGACGTTTGGCAGTGGCAGATATTGAACCCATGTTTAAAACCAAACGTGATGCTCAGCGTTGTTTATACCGCTTAGCAGTTCATGGCTATCTGATTGGTGATCGCTGTGCACCCCAAGGATTTAAGCCTACAGACAAGGCTAAACAGCTGTTTGAGGTTAAACATGACACCACATGACGCGCAGTATCAGGAAGAGGATGGCACTTGGTGGAAAAATGAGGGCGGTCAATGGTATTACTGGTATTCCTTCGATTGGGCACCGTATGTTGGACCGGTAAATAAGAATTTTGAAATGCGGTTTAGGTGGATGGGTAATGACTGATCGGATGTCGGTGGCAGAGTACAAGAAACTATGCCGCAAGCTCACCAAGAACAAACCTCAGACTAAATCAGTAAGACCTACAAGGAAAAAACACGAAAGCGCAGAGGGAATCTTGGCCACGCAGTTGCAGGCGCTTAATGTGCCGTTTGAACGAGAGTTTAGATTTCACAGTACACGGCGTTGGAGAGCTGATTTTCACATCGTAGGACGGCAGCTGCTGATTGAGGTTGAAGGTGGTGTATGGAGTGAGGGTAGACATACACGCGGTAAGGGATACATGGATGATATGGAAAAGTACAACGAGGCAACCGCATTGGGGTACCAGATCATTCGCTTTGAAACGAGTCAGGTTAAATCTGGGTATGCGTTTCGTTGGATAGAGAAATTTTTAGGTTTAAGCCAGGATAAATCATTATGAATGCAGCAGTACAACAGCAACATATTTTACAAGCAGTAAATTGGTCACGTTTTAATTTAGAGGAATGGCTGTATCAGTTCGGGGCATGGATGAATAGCGTATCAGGTACGTGTGGCCGTAGTGTAAATCCGATTGCAGTTGCTATGGATCAGGCAGTGGTGAAGCGTAAGCAGAAGAAATTGACGGAAGCTGAGAAGAGTCAAATTATTGCGAACTACTTTACCAGTGAAGATAAGCCAAAGCGTAATCGCTCGAGTATTGTTTGCCAGATTGATGACAATGAAGCTCGCGCCGTGCAGAAGCTCATTTTAGATGTACAGGGCCAATCGGAAATTTTGGACGATTGGATGGATGCGGTGATTAGTCGATATTTTTATGGCAATTCATGGTCTCAGATGGTGACTGAGAATCGCAGCCAAAATGATGCACGTTCAGATGTGAAGTGTGGTTTGGCTGCATTGCATAGTCGATATGGGTTTATTAGTTTTTGAACTTTGGCACCTTAGGGTGCTTTCTTTCTATATGCGTTAAGGTAAATAATCGCATTATTTAAAGATTACGAATTGCTATAATTATTTAAATGCACTAATTTTAAATTGTATAAAAAATATACTCATTGTATTGATACTTTTAAGAATTCAAACGTATAACAATTTTGCATAAATGGAATCATTATGAATAAATTATTTATCGTAATAAGTGCTGTCGTTTTTATATTAACTGGGTGTGCAACATCAAGTGTAGGCATTCCCAGTTCTAGTGGATCGTATCCAGGCATCAATAAAAATGACGTGTTTACTCGTCAATTTACCTATGATGAAGCAGACTTGATACCTATAGTGGGGAGTACAAGGCCTTCTGCCGTAATTCTGCTTAATAAAGGAGTGAACGCAGCCAAGTCTAACCAAGCTCTGTGTAGAGGTTTTACTAGTTTAGCCACGGCAGAAGACCTTGAAGCATCTGGTACTGCCGTAACGCAACAGGTTGTAACAAAGCTACCAGTCAAGCTGCCGATTAGCCAAAACACAAATGATTGTAACCTGATCTTGAGTAGTTATGATTATGATCTTGCAAAGAAAAAATTGGTTGAGCTTAACCCTTCACTGGCTTCGTCTTCGGGCCCTTTTGTCGCTGTGATTAATCCAAATTCATCAAAAATTGATCAGTTAATTGATCTTCGAGGGGTGAGTGAGGAAAAGTTAGAGGCTTTTGGTAAGGATTGGTATTCTATTTTTACCCAGGTAGCTGTAACAGCCAAAGCAGAAGAGCAAAAAACTGGTAAACGTACTACTTTAGATTTTATGCTGTCTCTAAAAAAATTCTTCCAATCAACTGTGTGTGTTACAGATCCAAACTTAATTTACATATTTAATGAAAATGCAGGAAAGATTGCAGATGCTATTGTATGTAAAAGTCAAAAGACTTAATTGACCTTGTACAAGGGATATGGCATATTTCAGCTATAGTGCACGAAGTATGTAAGTTGCACAGTAAGAAGCTCACCAAACGGTGGGCTTTTTTGATAGAGTGTAAAATTTTTGGAAACACTCAATTTATTTAGAAAATAAAAAAGACTATATGTTAGATTTCCTTTTCTTTAAAAAAATAAGGAAATTGAAATGTTTCAGAAATTGAAATCTATTCTCAGTAAGCATAATGAAAGTGATTATTTGATAGCATTCAATAAAGCTATAAATACAACAAAGATGAATAAACTGGGTAGTTTTCATAAGCTTAAAGTGACAGATGCACGTCTTATAAATAATGAAACTGTAGAAAAATTTTATCAAAATCCTGTAGTTTCTCAGATTGATCCAAGAGAACTTTTTTCAATGTGTTTCCATACACATATTCAATTGCAGGGAATTGTTAATAAAATTTTTAAAACGGAAAGTATTTTAACTTTAGGGTATGTAGAGTTTGATAATGGGAAAAGATTTCATTATCAAAGCTTGAATGATGTTTTGGATAGAATTAATGAAAGAAAAGTTTTAAAAGAAGTAAATATGCATTGTTGGTTGACTTTACCAACATCTGAAATTATTGACCTTACGCTTCCAACAACTCAAGCTATAATTGAAGGTAACAATCAGAAAGTGGGTTCAATAATAATGAAATATGCTGACGAATTAAAAGGGATGAAATACGTACCTCAAATTTTGGGGGATAAATATCTACATTTGGCAGGTATTTATGATAAAAACATCCCTAGGGCTATGTAAAATTTAATATCACTATTTATTAATAACACTTAATCTAGCCACCCTCGGGTGGTTTTTTTACGTCCACTCATAGGTTACAGATGAACAATGCACTTGGTTTCGTTGTATCTCGACGCCCATATCCACCACAAGAAATGTTTGAATTGGATGGACCTGATTTTGTGCCTTGTCCTGAATTATGGGATTGGATTAAACAGACCTTTCTAGATTCTGATAGCCCGCTATTTAACGAAGATCATAAACATTTAATGGATTATCAATATCCAAAAATCGCCGTGATGTGGGCTGCAGGTGGCTTTGAACAAAAAGGCCGTATGGTGATTGGGCAGGCTGAAAAAGTCATGATCAATGTCGGTGGATGGAAGAAGCGCAGACAGGAAGTTCAATACCAGCAGTGGTTTGGCACTCAGCCTGAATATCTCATCACCTTGGATGCCTATTACTGCTCACAAGCCAATGATGCTGATTTCTGTGCGTTGATTGAGCATGAGCTGTACCACATCGCTCAAGAGAAAGATGAATGGGGTACACCAAAGTTCAGTCAATCTACAGGCTTACCCAAACTCAAAATTCATGGGCATGATGTGGAAGAATTTATTGGTGTTGTCCGTCGTTATGGTGCGAGTGAGGATGTGAAAAAGATGGTTGAAGCTGCAAATCAACGTCCTGAAGTAGCCAAGTCTGATATCTATCATGCTTGCGGAACTTGTTATTTAAGAGTGGTTTAAATATTTTTTTGCCATTCTTCCTTGTTGTACCTTGTGGGAATGGTAGAAATGGCACGTATTAATAAAAAGGTGAAAATCTTCATCGTCAAAATGCTTGCTGAGTTTGAAACCACAACCGACACGGCGAAAGCAGTCAAAGATATTTTTAATGTGGATGTGAGTCAGCAGCAATGTGAATGTTATGACCCGACTAAGAAGATGGGCCATGATTTAAGCCAAGAACTTAAAGACCTATTTTATAAATACCGCCGTGCTGCCAATGATGAAATCGAAGCGATCCCAATCGCCAATAAACGCTATCGACTGCAGAAGCTACAAAGCTTAGTTGATAAATTTGGTGATAACCCAGTCTTTACACCTAAATTTCTTGAGCAGGCGGCTAAGGAGGTTGGGAATCAATATACGAATAAAATTGAAAGCTCAATTAAAAATGAGGTCTCATATCCATCTGGTCTAGGGCATTTCTATGGGCGATCTAGCAACACTGAATCCAATTCTTGAAGATTTTTGGCTTGAGCCAGCACGCAATAAAGTCCTGTATGGTGGGCGATTTAGCTCTAAGTCTTGGGATGCGGCAGGATTCTCCATTTTCCTTGCTGACAATTATAAACTTCGTATTTTATGTGCCCGTCAATTTCAAAATAAGATCGAAGAATCTGTCTACTCATTGCTGAAAGTGCAGATTGAAAGGTTTGGCTTAAAAGACCGCTTTCGTATCTTAAATAATAAGATTGAAAACATTCACACAGGCTCAGAGTTCTTGTTTTATGGTCTGTGGCGAAATATTGATGAGATTAAATCTTTAGAGGGTGTTGATATTTGTTGGCTTGAGGAAGCACACAACGTCACTAAAGAACAATGGGAAATCTTAGAGCCAACGATCCGAAAGGAGTTCTCTCAGTTTTGGATTATTTTCAACCCAAAATTAACTACTGATTTTGTCTATCGACGCTTCGTGACCAACCCACCACCCAATACCGTGGTGCGTAAGATTAACTATCCTGATAATCCTTTTCTATCCAACACGGCGCTTGCAGTTGCGGCAGCAGCTAAGGAAGAGGATGAGGAAAACTACAATCATATTTATCTTGGGCAGCCACGCGAAGATGACGATGATGTCATTATCAAGCGTTCGTGGGTGATGGCTGCGATTGATGCACATAAACGATTGGGTTTTGAGCCTCAAGGTGAAAGAAAGGTGGGGTTTGATGTTGCTGACGATGGTAATGATAAGTGTGCCAATGTCGAAGCGTATGGGTCGGTTATCTTAGATGCAGAGGAATGGAAAGCAGGTGAGGATGAGATCCTACTGAGCTGCACCAAGACTTATGACCGTGCTATGCAAAGCCAAGCTCATATCGTTTACGACTCGATTGGTGTGGGGGCCACGGCAGGCGCAAAGTTTGCTGAGTTGAACGAGGTTCGAAACTTGTTTTTGAGATATACAAAATTCAATGCAGCACACGCCGTGTGGCAACCCAAGTCTATGTACAACCGTACACAAGTCACCAACCAAGATATGTTTGCCAACCTCAAAGCACAGTGTTGGTGGTTATTGGCAGACCGCTTTAGAAACACGTACAACGCCATCAAACGTAATCAAAAATTTGAAGTTAGCGAGTTGATTAGTTTGTCATCTGATTGCCCTCATTTAGAGAAAATTATTGATGAGCTTGTAGCACCCAAACAGCAAAGAACCCCCGATGGTAAGTTCAAGGTGGAAAGTAAGGATGATATGCGAAAGCGTGGTGTGCCTAGTCCTAACTTGGCAGATGCTCTCGTTATGAGCCAAGCCCCATCTGTAGGTTATTCACTTTTAGATTAGGAGACTCAAATTGACAGAGCAAACTCAGGTTGATGTGAACGATGGCGCTTATGTCAATTTTGTATCAAATTTAAATACGGATCGTGACAAAGCAAGCCATGGTACTTTTCAAAAAATCACAGTAGATGATCAACAGATCGATGCAGTGTATCAGGATTGGTTAGCGAAGAAGATTATTAATCGACCTGTGCAAGATATGCTGCGTGCCGGGTGGTATTTCAATGGCATTGATGAAGATAAAAGTTTACAGCTGCAAGCCGAAATAGAGCGTCTTAAGTTGGTTGAGCGCCTGTATCAGGCTTTGATCTTGATGCGTAAATATGGCAAGTCTTATTTGCTGCTTGGTGTGGCCGATGGTCAATCATTGGATCAACCACTAGATCGCAATGCTTTGCGCCGTGGTCAACTGCAATTCATTACAGTGCTTAAGCATAACCAAATCAAACCATTAACCCAAGAATACTTACCGCTTGAGATGACAGCAGGTGAACCTTTTCAAGCCGTTTACTTTGAATATAAACAGGGGAATTACACACGCATTAAAGTACATGCCTCTCGCTTAATTAAGTTGGCCAATGGTGACGAAGAAGAATCAGCACTACTGCCGATCTACTACACGCTACGCAACTTTGCATCTACCAATGCAGGTGCAGCAAGCTTAGTGCATGAAGCCAAGATTGATGTGATTAAATTCCCTGGTCTGATGGATGCGATTAAAACTCGGGCTAAAGATGTGCTTGATCGCTTTGGTGCTGCAGCACTGATGAAAAGCATTAACGGTATGTTGGTCATTGATGCGCAAGAAGACTATCAATCAAAGTCGTATAGCTTTGGCGGGTTGCCCGATCTGATGCGTGAATTTGCACAGCAGACTGCAGGTGCGGCAGATATGCCTTATACGATTTTATTTGGGCAAACCACATCAGGCCTAAACAACTCAGGTGAGTTTGATTTACGTGCTTACTATGATCGTGTGAATACAGAGCAGCATTGGTTACTTAAGCCACTTTTAAACACTTTAATGACGTTGTTATATCGCAATCTTTATGGTGAATCACCGAAGAACATAGGGATTTTATTTAACTCCTTGTGGCAGATGGATGTGAAAACACGTTCTGAGGTGGAAAAGAACAATACTGAGCGTGATATCAAATATCTTGAGCTTGGTATAGTGACCGAGGCACAAGTCGCTAAACAGCTTCGTGAAGATCGGGTTTATGACTTTATTGATGATGATCATATTGAAGCTTTGGGATTAATTAATGAAAATCCACCTAATTAGTCCATTGCTACAAAGGGCTGCACAGAAAAAGAAAGGTCGTAAAGCTAAACCTAAGCCAATTAATCAGTCTAAAAAGATTGAGATTGATTACTTAGGGCAACTTTTACAGATCATTAGGCAATGCCAAGATGGTATTAGTAGTGACTTGATCCCAATTATTAAACAGCAGCGAGTTGGTGATAGTGTGAATATCCAAGTGTCAGACGGCATTTTGGATATTTTTTTAACTGCGATGACGGCATTGCGCTCAAAAATGGATGGTGTGGTTGATGCTGTAGCTTTAAATTTGGCACGGCGTATTGTTGAGCAAAATAAAACAGCAACTGATAAGCAATTGGCGTTAATTATCTTTAATGCTACTGGTATTGATCTATCGAGTCTCATGTCTAATGAGGATTTGATTGATGTGGTAAACGAGGCAATTGCTGCAAATGTAGCGTTGATTAAGTCACTGCCTAAGCAACACTTGGAGCAAGTTGAGCAGATTGTCTTAAATGGTATTCAGGCAGGGCAACGTGCAGAAAGTATGGTTCAGGATATTCAGGCACTTGGTACCAAGAATAAACGCCGTGCAGCTTTAATTGCACGTGATCAAGTGGGAAAGATGACAAGTCGTCTTACCCAAGTGCGTCAAGAGAAGATGGGTATTACGCATTATTATTGGTCCACAAGCCAAGATGAGCGTGTACGTGTTGAGCATATACGCCGTAATGGGAAATTATTTGCTTGGAATCAACCACCAAGTGATGGTCATCCAGGTATTCCGATTCGCTGTCGATGTGTAGCAATTCCATACACGGCGCACTTGTTTAATCCTGATGCGCCCACACCTGAAGAAATTATGGCAACACAGGAGGCTGTTTAATGTGTTGTAAAAAAATGCTGTTGTTGCTCATGTGGTAAGGGTTCAGGTTATCAACCGGAAGCTGAGCCTAAATATATTGCACCACCACCACCGATAAAAATTGGTCCACTAAAGAAACCTTAGTTAATTGGCATGATTTTATGAATCGAAAATTATTACACACCAAAATCGGTGACTTTGCGCCCTCCCAATCTTCACGAACCCTCACTCCTGAGGGTTTTTTATTGTGTGTTGGGGCAAAGCTCGCTAAAGCACCACAGGTACGCCAATACTACCCTGAAGAATTTGGCGGCATTGAGGGCTTTAAAAATGGCGCATCGTTTGGTGTTTATACATCAGCAGATGAGTTGTTTAGTAAGGCCACACTTAAAAGTGCTGAGGGTAAGGATGCAACCAATAATCATCCACCGGGTAACCAAGTCAATGCTGCAACATGGCGTGGCTACAGCATTGGTGAGCTGTCTAATGTGCGTGAAGAAGATGGTTACTTGGTGGGTGACTTACTCATTAAAGATAAAGAAGCAATCGAGCTAATTCAAACCAATGAAAAAATTGAATTATCGCTTGGTTATGCTGCTGATTTGGTACTTGAAACAGGTGTTGCACCTGATGGCACACCTTATCACGCCTTATTTAAAAACATTCAAGTCAACCATGTTGCGCTTGTTCACTATGGTCGATGCGGTGGTGATTGCCGTGTTGGCGATCAACATCCAAACCCGGAGAAAACAATGAAAATCATCGTAGATGGTATTCCTTTTGATGTGGCTGATGAGGCCTTGGCTGCTGCAATTAAAAAACAACAGGATCAGCTTGAGAATCTGCAGGCTGCCAAACTCAAAATTGGCGATCAAGAATTTTCAATTGCTTCTGAATTGACCACAGTTCAGGCGGTGGCTGACAAGCTTGTGGTTGATCATAAAGAACTTGCTGAAAAAGTACCTGAACTTGAAAAAAATCAGGTCACACCTGAAAAGCTTGAAGCGTTAGCAGCAGATCGTGCCGCCGTGATTCAGGATGCGAAAAAGATCGATGCCAACATCAAAACGGATGGTTGTTCATGTGAGCAAATCAAACGTGATGTTGTGCAAGCTAAAGCAGGTGATGCCTTGGTGTCTGCTGTACTTGGTGGTGTTGCCATTGGTGATGCTGCACCACAAGCGATTGATTCGGCATTCCGTGCCTTGGTTGCCACGGCGGGTGCATATAACCCTGCAAATAATATGTTTCAACCTAAAAGCACCACAGTAGGTGATAAGGATCCAAACGAAAAGAAAGCACCGTCTAAACAAGACGCTTACAAGACACTTTAAGGGGAACATATATGGTTCAACAAATCACAGCTCGACCAGGGCAAAAAGGCGACCTTATTGGTCCTGAGGATATTCTTCAGTTACACGCCACAGGTGCATCACTATTTAATGATGGGGATGTTGTGGTGCGCACCACAGATGGAAAAGGTTTTGCTGCCGTAGCAGGAGCAACACCTACTAAGTTTGGCGTGATTGTGCGCTACAACTTAGGAAAATCAGGTGTAAATCCAAATGGATCAGAAGCCTATAAGGCAGGTGATATTGCACCTATCATGATGATTGGCAAGATTTGGGTTAAGCCATCATCACCTGTAACCGACATTACTGCAAAGGTGTATGTCAAAACAGCAAATGGTACGACTGCTGCACCGCTTGGCTCATTGTCTAGCAGTGCCACAGATGGTACAGAGTTACCAAATGCATCATGGGAAACTGTGACCAATGCAGAAGGTTTAGCAATTCTTCGTCTTCGTGGGGCATAAGACATTATGAATAAATTACAAGCACGCTTAACACCAATTGCAGCATTCGTTCAGGCCAAAGTAGGTGATGCATTCAATTTAGGTAACTTGGTGCAGCTCTTCAGTAAAGCTGAAGAAATTAACGAAATGACACCACAGCTTGCAGAAGCATCAGACTACGCCAAATACATTCCCGTAGCTCCAACCAACAGCGTGATTGGTGGGGGTGAAATCCTATCTCGTAAACGTGGTATTGGTGAAGGTAAAGATCATTCGGGCACAGGCGGTGATATTCCCCTTGCTGAAGTTGAATATGACACCGTGAATTTAAAAGTGGTGGGTGCAACCATTGGTTATACCTATTCAATTTTTGAAATTGAAACTGCTTTAGCTGCAGGTATTTCACTTGATGGCGACAAAGTTCAAGCTGCTCGTTTAGCTGCGGAAAAACATCTGTCTCGCATTGCATGGGAGGGTAATGCAGCCAAAAACTTAAAAGGCTTTTACAACCAAACAGGCGTTGATATTGTGACTGCTCAAGCAGATTGGGCTACAGGTACAATTGAAGAGGTTTTGGGTGACTTTAATACGGCGCTTAATGGTGCATTAACCGACTCTGAATTTGATGCAAGCATTACACCGGATACTTTCTTGTTACCATCAAATAAATACACCACCTTAGCAACACGTGTGGTGCCTGATTCAGGTGGTAAAACATTCCTTAAATACATTGAAGAAAACAACATCTTAGCTTCTCAAGGTAAAACTTTAACCATTCGTGGCTTGGGTCGTGGTAACGGAAAAGGTGCAGGTGGTACGGATCGTGCGGTTATTTATCGCCGTGACCCATCATGCATTCAGTTTAAATGTGATGAAGTTGAATTTTTGGCAGCACAACCTGTGGGCGTGGATATCAAAATCCCTGGTCACTACAAATACCAAGGTGTTTGGTTGAAGCGTGTGGATTCATTCCGCTATATGGATATTTAAGGGAGTTCATCATGCCTAAGTACACATTAAGCGGCGAACAAGCCGCTATTATTTTGCCTGTAAACGGTGCAAATGGTATGCGTAAGCGTTTGGTGAATGGTGAAACCATTGAAGTGTCTGATGCTGAGCATGCAAAGCTGTCTGCACATCGTGTAGTGAAAGCATTTATTGATTCAGGTGTAATTACGGTTGATGGAGCTAAATCTCTTAAACCCGATAAAACTCCTGAAGAGTTAAAGGCAGAAGTTGAAGCAAAAGAGCAGGCTAAAAAAATTAAAACACTACAGACCGCACTTACCAAAAAAGGGATTGAGTTTGATAAGGATGCCACCTTAGAACAACTCGAAGCCTTGGTGGCGCAATCAGAAGCATAACCTTAGGCCACAAACATGATTAAAACCTCATTAACAACCACACTTACAGGTGATGATGATCAGCTAGATCGCTTTATTCGTAATGCGGAGAAGGTGGGTGGTCATGTTGAGGTGGGTTGGCTTGGAAGTAAAACTCATATTGGCGGTGGTGGTGGTAAGCGAAGCATCACCATGGCTGATTTGGCGGCTATTCATGTCTATGGTACTGAGCACATTCCGAAGCGTGACCCAATTACACCGGTAATTGAAGAAAACCAAAGTAAGTATCGTGGCTATATTGCCAATAGTGTTGTCTCAATTCTTGAGGGAAGCATGGAAATTGAATCCATGTGGCAATTGATTGGGATGGAAGCGCAAGCAGACATTCAGCAGTACATGGTGAATGGTAAGTTCGCACCACTCAATCCAAAAACCATTAAGCGAAAAGGCAGCAGTAAACCACTGATAGATACGGGTCAATTACGCCAAGGTGTGACCTATGTTGTTGTAAAGGATTAACGATGAGTTATATCACGCGAGAGGATCTGATTGAGTCATTTGGTCAGATTGAAATTGATCGTCTTGAATTCAATATCACAAAAAGTGAAAGTGCTGAAGACAAGGCTAAAGCATCACAAACGGCTGCACAGTCTGCATCGAATAAGGTGGATAGCTATTTGGGTGTGCGCTATGACTTACCACTACCAAGCACACCTGACGTTTTAAAGACCTGTGTATGCGATGTGGCACGTTATCTGATGTACAAAGATAAGCCCACCGAAGAAGTTGAAAATCGCTATAAGGAAGCCTTGAGTTACTTAAAAGACTTGGGTGCAGGTCGAGCAAAATTAGTGTTTCCAAGTGTGCCTGTAGCTGATCAAGGACAGCCATATTTGGGGTCGGGGATATTTGTCATATGAGTATGATTCAGCAGTATTTTGGGCTTGAGCCTATTCTTGTGGATGTCCTCAAAGCCAAGTTTGGTGAGCTACCCATCTATACGCCATTTAGCATTGAAGAAATGCTAGAGAATAGTAATGATGAAGTTTCTTTAAACGTGATCTATTTCGATGATCGTATCGGTGATGATGCAGTACAAGGGCGTAATTCGGTTGTTCATCAGCAATGGTTGATTGTTTTGTGCATACGTGATGCCTCATCACAACTACAACAAACCAATGCAATTAGAACAAAAGCACAGCCTTACATTGAAACCTTATTGAGCACGATGCAAGGTTTTGATCCTAAGTTGGTCGGAGCACGGCGCTTTAAGCGTGTAAATAGTCCTGTACGTGCAGGTGGAAAGAGCAGTTTTTGTTATCTGCCATTTATGTTTGAAATTCCATTATTCATTGGGAAAAAATAATGAATCAACAATACAAAGCATTAAAAGACGTTGGGCGTTGGAAAAAAGGCCAAATGATTGGCACCTTACCAGCTGCTCAAATTAATCAATTGCTCACCGATGGGGTGATTGAAGCGGTTGAGCAAACCAAACCAAAGACAACCAAAGAGGTAAAAATTGATGTCTAAACCTGATTTAATCTCACTGCAAGGTGAATGGTTTGCAGCAAAAATCGTAGGCGGTGTGGCAGGTGCACTTTTACCCATGGGGGATACGCCTGAAACAGCATTATCGATCACTTCTGAAACCACAGATCACTACACATCTAAAGATGGTACGCGTGCCAAAGATTTTGTGTTACGCAAAGCTGTAGGTGTAAGTGGCAATATGACAGTAGAAGAACTGCTGAAGCAAAACCGTGACATTGTGTTTAGCGGTGTCACTTCAATTGTTGAAGCGGGTACTGTCGCTGATATTTCGCTTGGTACGGTCACAACCGGTGCAATTGTGGATTTAGGCCATCGCAATTTAAGTGACGTGGTCTTTAAGAGTGGTGATACGCCGATTGATAAATCTACCTATCAGCTTGATCCAATCTTTGGTACCGTGATTTTTAATACAGCGCCAAGCGGTGCAGTGACTTGGTCAGCAACCACAGGTCAAGTGGAACGCACATCGATTGCCACGCAGCTTGGTAATGAATATGCCTTAAAGTTTAAAGGTATTGATACGGTATCAGGTGATCATATCTCGGTGGACTTATGGCGTGTACAGTTCTCGCCTGAGACTGAATTTGCATTAATCAATGAAGATTTCGGTAGCTTTAACCTAGAGTTTGAATGCTTGGCTGATGCGCTCAAAGGTCAAGACCCAACATTAGGCCCATTTGGTATCGTAGAACGCTTCAAAGCAACACGTTAAACAATATAGGCACAAAGAATCACGGCGCATTGCGTCTTTTTTTGTGCCTGTTTTTAGATGGTTTCGAATTGTATTAACTAGTTTTTACAACTCAAAGTCATTTACCAATCTATTGACAGAAATCTATATTTTTAAAGCGAAGCCGGCCTAACAAGTCGGCTTTTTTAATGCCTGTTTGTTTGTATTTGCATTCTGCATCCAGGCTCAAACCACTCAAAAGGAGTTATTTATGAATGCTAAATTTAATCCAGTAATTAAATTGGTTGAGGTTCAAAAAGGTGAGCCAACCACTACCACTTTGCAAATAGCACTAGGTCTAGGTATTCAGCATGCCAGTGTGATCAAGATTGTCCGAACATACCTGCAAGACATTCAAGAATTTGGGCGAGTAAAATTTGAAAGTTCTTATGATTATGGTGGCTTGGTGAATTCTGGATTTGAAATCCGAAATTCAAACCAGGGTCGTCACACTCGATATGCGGTATTAAGTGAGCAGCAATCATATTTTTTAATGACGTTAATGCGCAACAGTCCTAAGGTTATTAACTTCAAAAAAGCCCTGGTTAAAGCCTTCTTTGAAGCTCGAACGTTACTACAAACAGATTATTTTTCCCTGATCCAGCAGCGTGAAGCACTTAACGCAAAATTAGAATGCGAGAAAGATATTGCTAGCGCATGCGGTAAAGGACTGTCTGATTGGAAGAAACAGCGAGACACTTTGCAAACAGCAATAGCCAATGTGGATCGGCAGATTCAGCCTTGCTTATTTGATTGAATAACAGTGCCACTTTCGGGTGGCTTTTTGATGCTATTGACGATATATATTAAAGGTCATTAAAAACACCAAGGTTAAGAATGAGTGGTATATCTGCATTTATTCAATCAAATTCAACGTTAATCACTAGCTTGCTGGGTATATTGGGAGCTTTGAGTGGTGTAGTTATCACGAACTATTACAATTCAAAGAATAGTGACAAAAAAATCAATTTTGATTTACTTGATAAGGATCGTGAGAGAAAATTCAATCTTAGAAAAGAAATCTATTTAGATGCTGTTGATTCTATAGTTGAATTTGAAGCAATGTTGGGAGCTATTGCAACAGCACCCTCGCTTGATGAGTTTAATGAGTTTCACCGTGAACAAACAAAAAAGTTAAAAAAATTAGAGCTAATAAGTGATATGGATATATCAATTAAAGTCGCTGATTTAAGTGCTCATTTTAGGTATTTAATTAATTTTATTTTAACTGAAAAAACTCCAATCCTTAATAAGGAAAGGGAGTTAAATGAACTTGTTCAAAGAATCAAAGCTATTGATCAAAAAGTAGAGTGGTTTGAAAAGGGAGGGGCTAAATACTATAATGATAAAGCTGAAGCGGAAGCTAAATTAGAATATTTGAAAAATACAGAATCAAGAGAAATACTTAGCAGAGATGCAGCAGAAAAGTTAAAACAATTATTTCTCGATCAAGAAAAATTAGCAGTTAATCTCTTGGACTATTTTGACAGTATTTCAGAATTGATTGGAATAATTTACAAAGGTTTTAGATCGGATTTTGGTTTAGATCTATTCGATGCAGATCGTCATGATCTAAGCGATCAAATTAAATTAAGACAAAGAATTAATAAAAACTATGAAGATGCATTAGGGGAGATGAGAAAAAAAGTTTCCTCATTATAAAAGCGCTATTAGCAGGATTTAATAAAAAAAGCACCTCCGGGTGCTTTTTTAATGCCTAAAATTTACATCGAGACCCCACCATGAATGATTTTTTCCTTGCCCTTAGTTGTTCAATCTATGTTGATTTATTTGGCATAAAAGCCTTAGAAATTCGACAAATTACAGTCGAAAAATTAGAAGATTGGCTGATTGTGGCACAACCGATTAAAGAATTCTTAAAAGATAAAGATTATTCAGATGCGGTTTTAGAGCAGTTATTTTTAGAGCATGGGCCTTATGTAATTGCGATGTGTGCCTTGGTGACGCATTTAAATCAAGATGAACTCATTAAGCTTGCCAAAGATCAGCCTGAGTTTATTCGCTTAATGCGCCATCTTTTAACTGTTAATCAGGCCTACTTTAAAGAAAAGACATCCAAGAAAAAGAATGCAGATCCACAAGACACCACTTGGTTTGATTCATTTCAAGCTTTGATTCGTCGTGGCCATACACATTCAGAGATTTTAAAGCTGTCGTACGGTGCATTTTTAGCGTACCTAAAAGCAGCAAATAAAGCCTACCGTAGTGAGTTGGTAAGCTGTTTAAATGTGTCGAGATTGGCACACCATGGTGATGCTAAAGCTATAAAAACCTTTGTAAATGATTTAAGAGCACATAATTAAAGAGCACCCTAGGGTGCTTTTTTAACACCTAAAGAAAAACCCCAAGACGGCAATCTTGGGGTTTTTTGTTTCCAAACCTAACAAAAGGATCAGAAAAATATTCATGTCCGATAAAGATAGCAAATTTTCATTCAAGTTTCTAGGAGCAATTATGGAAGCAAGAAACCTAAAACCTGACAATTTTGTAAAGATTTTTTGGCACTTAGCGTTTATTTCAGTATTTATTATGCTGGTAACTCTTTTTATTCAAGTGGTGAAATTTAAACTAGGGATGCAGTGATGGAAAAATATGGTTTATGGCAGACGACCTTTGCATTCCTAATATTGTTCGCCGTGCCAATTCTGTTTTGGAAATTACCAGAGTAATTATTGCAATCAAAACTTAAACAGGTTGTTGAAAATGACAGTAGATATTTGGCTATGAGATAAATATTTAATGGAGTTACAAAAAATGCAAGCATGGCGATTTATAGCAATTTTACTAACCATCATTATTTGTACCTATATCTGGAAAATGTAAACCAATCATCAGAAGTCAGGTTTTTTATTTTCTATCTCACTGTTAATATGGTTAAAAATTAACAGGGGGTCATCATGAAATACTCAATTTTACTAGCTTTGGCTTTACTTATAAGCACACCAGTTATAGCAGCAACCGAAACCACATCGGTTCGAACGTCTACGGATGTGATTTCAATTGGTGATTCGCAAAGTTCGATGATTTCTAAACTTGGGCGCCCAAGCTCAAGTTATGAATATAAGGCTCGAAATAATAAAGGTTATTTATTCTTTGCTACGGACTACAGTTATTCAATCAACAATCTGAAATATACGATTAGTGTGGCCAATGGTCATATTTTTAGAATTTCTTGGGAGCGTTGAGGGTGAAGTATTTAATTATTATTGCTGTACTACTCATTGGTGGTGCTTTTTATTGGATGAACCAAAGCAATAAGCAAGATGCTGAGTATTTAAAGCAGCAGGAGATTGCGCATCAGCAAAAGTTGGAGCAAGAGAAAGCGGAAGCTATTCAAGCCAAAAAAGATGCTGCTGAGCAAAAAGCTCAAAATGAACTTGCTCGAATAAAGGAAAATCAAGCCAAACAAGAGGCCACACAAGCCAAACAAAAAGCGCAAATTGAAGTTGCTGCACAAAAAGTTAAAGAGGGGTTGATTGATCCTGATTCAGCAAAATTTAGAAATCAACAAGGTAATTGTGGTGAGGTAAACGCAAAAAATAGAATGGGGGGATACACTGGTTTCTCTCGTTACGTTTACTTCCCTGAGGATAAAACAGTGATTATTGAGTCCGATGCTAAGGATGCGATTTTCACACCACAAATCATGGATGGCCTATGGTCATCTAAATGTGGTTAATTATGTGTAATTAAACTTATTTGATACAAGCAAAGCACCCATTTGGGTGCTTTTTTATTGCCTGCTTATTATTCCAACTGCATTCGATAAGCAGATTTATCACAACTCAAGGAGTTAATCATGAATGCAAAAGCTGAAATTTTAAAAATCGTCAATGTTGAGCAAGGTGTACCAAAAACAACAACACTGCCAATTGCTTTAGGTTTGGGGGTGCAACATAAGTCGGTGATCCAATTAGTTAGAAGTTACAAATCGGACTTTGCTGAGTTTGGCTTGGTCACATTTGAAATGGCAAATTCCGCATTTGAAATGGCGAATTCACAACATCGCCAATCTTCACGTGGTCGACATACTGAATATGCAGCACTTAATGAGCAGCAAGCTACATTACTTCTTACTTATATGCGAAATAGCCCAAAGGTACGAGAGTTTAAGAAAGCCTTGGTGAAAGCATTCTTTGAGGCACGCACCTTACTGCAAACTGATTATTTTAGTTTGATTCAAAAGCGTGAAGCACTGAGTGCTAAGTTTGACTGTGAAAAACAGATGGCGAGTGTATGTGGTAAAGGTTTAGCGGTTTGGAAAAAGCAGCGAGATACTTTGCAGACAGCGATTGCTGACGTAGATCGTCAGATTCAGCCATGTCTTTTTGATGAATCATTGTCATAAGGTTTATTTAAATTAAATCTAGTGCCACCAATTGGTGGCTTTTTTATTAAATGAATAAATTTCTTATTGAATTTCCATTTGTTAATATGATTGAAAATTAATAGAGGGTTATGAATAATGAAATCCCTAATTTTAGCTATGTTGTTGGTGGGTGGGTCGGCACAGGCAGCCATCTATGAATGTAATATCAATGGTTCAAAAACTTTTCAATCCAAGCCATGCCCAGGTAGCAAAGAATTAAGGCAACAGGTTGAGCAATCAAAAGCACAACAAGTACGCAGTGAACAAGCCAAAGCCAACTACGAGACACAAGAGGCAAAGCGCTTAAAACCAAAGATTGGTATGACGATGCGCGAGGTTGAGCAATCAACATGGGGTTATCCAACTAAAACCAACAAAACCACTACCACAAATAATGTGTTTGAGCAGTGGGTATACCGAGATAGTCGCAGTACACGCTATCTGCACTTTACAAACGGCAAACTAACAAGCATTAGTGAATAATTCTTAAGACATTCAATGCAACCCACCAATTTGGTGGGTTTTTTATTAGGAAAAAGAATATGGCGGGCAAAGATTTAAAGTTCAAATTGGTGCTAGAAGCTGACAGCAAGACCTTTATCGCCAATATTAAACAGTCTGAAAGTGCAGCAAAGCAAGCTTTAAGCTCAATTAAAGCTGGCACGGTTTCTTTTTCCACTGAATCTAATAAAGCAGCAAAATCATCATCTGAATTTGGCAACCAAGCCAAGGTTACGGCCAATCATGTTAGTGTGCTTGAGCAAAGCGTTAGCGAAACCAATAATGAGCTAAAAGAAACACGTAGTGCAGCAGATCAGGCGCTTGGCGGTATTAATGGCTTAAAAACAGGCTACACGGCGCTTGCAGGTGTATTGGCTTCAATCGGTGTGGGTTTGGGTGTGGGTGAGCTTGTTAAAGCTGCCGACTCATATACTAATTTAAGCGCTCAGATTGTAATTGCCACACAAAAAGGTGGTGACTTTGAATCTGCCATGGCAGGTGTGCATCGTGTAGCACTGGCAACAAATAGCACCTTAGATGCCACAGCAGCACTATTTACACGTATGAACGCCGTGGGTAAAGAAGTTGGTTACTCACAAGAGCAAGCCTTAAAACTCACTCAAACCATCACACAGGCCATTCAAGTGGGTGGTGGTTCTGCTGAAGCTGCCGATGCAGCTGTTACGCAGTTCATCCAAGCCATGCAAGGCGGTGTACTGCGTGGTGAAGAATTTAACTCAATCATGGAGGGCGGTATTGGTCTTGCTGATGCTTTAGCGCGTGGTTTAGGTGTCACCACTGGCGAACTGCGTAAGATGGCTGAAAATGGTGAGTTATCGTCTGAGCGTGTCGTTAAAGCTTTAAGTAGCCAAGCTGAATCAGTCCAAGAACTTTATAATAAATTCCCGACCACCATCGACAATGCTCTACAACGGATCGTAACACAGTGGCAAATACTCATTGGTGAGATGGACCAAGCTAATGGTGCATCAGCAACGGTGGCACAGTGGCTCGTCACACTTGCTGACAATATGCATGTGGTGGAAACACTGCTCAAAGATATTGGCGAGGGCTTTGTCTGGGTTGGGGATCAGCTTAAAAAGGTTGATGTTGCAACGATTGAAGCACTTAAAACCGCTTTATCTACTGCCTATGGTGCGCTTAAGAACTTAGGCTCAATTGTAGGTGCAACATTTAGCGCAACTGTGGATGTGCTGAATACAGCATTGAGTAGTGTTCTGTTTTTTGGCAATGGTGTGGATGAAGCAAGCGCGAAAAGCAATGGCTTCACTAAATTTATTGAAACACTCAATATTGCACTTGGTTTTTTAAGTGATGGATTTTCAGCAATTGAAATTGGTGTAAATCTACTTGTTGGAGCATTTTATTCTGCATCATCAGCCTTTGTGAATCTTGCATCTACCTTTACATGGGGTGATGTAAAAGACGCAGCTTTGGCAAACATGGCACAAATGCAAGCCAAGGCCGAGGAATACTACAATAGAGCCCAGAAAGGCGCGCTTGAGTTTGAATCGCGTGGTGTTGCTGCGTACCAAAATATAGCTAAAACCCAAGAACAAAAACAAGCTGAAAGTCTGGAAAGCGCAAAAGCTAATTACGAAGCATTAATTCAAGAAAAAGCCACTGAAGCTGCAGCGGTTAAAAAACTTGAACAAGACAAACTTGCCGCCGTGCAAGCGTATGCCGAGGCTGCCATTGCTGCCAATAAAGGTGTGATGGATGGTGTGGTGCAAGCGGATCTGCTGACCAAAGGGTATATCGTCACACTAGACAGTGCAGGCAAAGTTGCTGTAGAGGTTTGGGAAAGTGCTGCGGATGCACTTGCTGATGTGAACAACCAGGCCACACAAGCACGTAAAGCTGCCACGGCGCTTGAGTTGGATTTATATGAACTCACCAATGGTATCACTGAAAAGTTTGCCCAAAGCACAAAGCAACTTGATACCTTTGTAAATGGCCTAAATGCTCTGGGCATCAAGGGGCAGCGTGTTGGTGAGGTTGTATATGAAGCTTGGTCGAAGTGGTTAGAAACTGCTGACACTGAAGAAAAGCTCAATGTTGCGATTGATAAGCTGCAAGAATTTGGACAAACAGGCAAGCTTTCAGCTGAAATGGTTGAAGCAGGCATGCAGTCGGTTAGAAGCATTATTCAACAATTGCCCGCTGACCTTGATCCTGTTGAACAAGCGTTTGAACGCCTTGGCATTAAAACTAAAGAACAGCTTCGACTTGCTGCACAAATTGCCTTAGTAGACTTTGAAACTGTACGTGCCAGTGGTCAAGCCACCCAAGAACAATTGCAACAAGCGTACGAAAAAACGATTCAACTCGCTTATGCATCTGGTGATGCACAAAGTATAGCTGCTGCAAACTCTAGAGCCGCCTCACTTGGTCTTAAGGTTCAAGTAGATGAAACAGGCAAAACCTCAGTCACATCCATGAATGAGGTTGAAAAGGCGGTAAATCGTGTTGGTCGTTCGTTTGGTGGTTTACAGGGTCATGCGCGTGATGCTGGCAAAGTGATGCGTGAAGAAGCTAAATCATCTACACAAGCATGGAGTGATATGTTGAATGCGATGTCAGGCGCTATGCATGCTACACCAACGGGTTCACGTTCAAAAATGGCTTACGATGAGTCAGCAATTGTTGAGCAACTTAAAGCTCAAAACTATGACGAAAAGCGTGCCAAGCAGCTTGCCAAAGAGATTTATCAAAGCTCTATCTCTGCCAACGGTTCACGTTATAAAAACGTCAGTGGCTCTAATAGTTGGGCGTTTAGTGGGGGCGGTGGCGGCATGTCTAACGTCGATTATGTAGATCAACAGATTGCACGTTATGCGCAGTATGCTGGTAATCAAACTGTATCAACAGGTGCAATAGGAAATACCGAGCCTAAAACCACCATTCGTATTGAAGCCAATGGTCGTTCTGTGGATGTGCAAGCCAATGCAGGTGATCGCGATGTATTAACCGAGCTTTTGGGCACATTAGGCAAACTGAGTAAAACAACATGAAGTTAATTCGCAAATCAACACAAGAAACCGTCTCATTAGAAGACGGTTTCTTGTGGTCTGATGAATTTGATTGGCAGTCTAAACAGCAGACCGTGAAGTATGCCATTGATGGCACGCCACATATTCAAGAGGGTAAAAAATTGGGCGCTCGTCCAATCACTTTAGTGCCTGCTGATACAGGTATGGGGTGGGCAAAACTCAGCGCCGTGCGTGTGCTATGTGAATGGGCCACATTAGCTGAAGAATTTGAGCTGCAATTTGATCTACCACACGATAAACGCACATTTACTGTCGTGTTTAACCACACATCAGCACCGATTGAAACATCGTACATCAAAGGCATTCCACCTGTATCACTCGATGATTTTTTAAATTTAACGCTGCGTTTTTGGAGCAAACATGCCAATTGAAACAAAAGATTTGGTTATTTACCACGCTGAACGTGACACTGATAACGCGGATGGTGGCGGTAAGTATAATGGTCAAGTGGTGCGGGATGGATTGTCGAATAATCTATTTAATGATGTGTCTGAGCTTGATCGCACAACAGGCGATGTATCCATGCGCAAAGTCTATTCTGCGGTTGCTACCGAAGACACAGACACGCTGATGGGTGCCACGGTTTTTGTCTCTCAATTACCCAAAGACCCCAATGTTTCTGCGCTCTTATTTAGCACCGAAAGCTTTACTGATGAACGCCAAGCTGCGCAAAACCGAGTTGAAAACTATTTAGCCAAAGGTGGGCAGATTGCAGGTACACCACTTGATACGCATTGGCAAGGCATGTCTTTGCTACAAGTCGCCATGTTTCAGAATGAGGTGGAGTCTAGTGTAGGGGACACCATTGTATTGATCTCAAATGAGGGTCGGGCTTTAGAGTTTGAGCAATATCTTCGTATCACCAAGGTTGAAACACGTATTGCAATCATGATAGTGGATGGTAAAGAAGTGCAATATAAGATTGCAACTTATACGCTTAATGATGCATTAGAGCGTGATTTTGTGGGGTTGTCTGCAAAGCAATGGTATGGTGGTGAAAAATCAACAACAATCATTCGTGATACCTTAGTTGCGGATACAGGACAATATTATTCATCTGTGCCTTTGGCATCAGCCGCACAAGTGGGCGAACACACTGTAAATGTTGATGATATCTTTGCGCAGCTAATTCCATCAACTCAGGCTGAAACTCCTATTCTTGATGTCAATGCAGCAGGTGAAAATACAGTCTTGGTGGCAGGGCATGAGGATGCCATTACACTGAATTACAGCGACATCAATGTTAGTGTGAATCAAAACCTCTACCTTGGCATCGCCGTGATGCCATCTAGCGTATCGTTTACCTTGCAAAGCCAACAGATCATTGACCAGGCAGGCGTTTTGAAAAACAGTCAAGGTATGCAAATTGGCACGATTGACTATCAACGTGGCCTGATTCAGTGGTTATCAAGCGCACCTACAGGTACAGCCACGCTTAATATCACGCTCAAACCTGCCGCAACGCAAAATCAATACAGCCAAACTGATGCGATTTTGGTGACGCAGAACAACCAAGCATCTAATTGGACAGGCATGTTGGTGCCAATTCCTGCACCAGGTACGCTGTCGATCTCATACATGAGCCAAGGTAAATTTTATGAGTTAAAAGATGATGGATCGGGGCAGATCAAAGGTTTAAGCCCATCGTTTGGTTCAGGCACGATCAATTATGAAACAGGCTCATGGTTGCTGACCACAGGTGCACTCGCTGATATAGATAGCTCAATTTTATTGGCTTGGGGTACACCAATTATCACCTTTGTGCGCTCCAACTTAAATGTGAAGCAAGCCGCTTTTGAGTTTGATTTAGGGCGAGAGGGAATTTTACCCAGTGTAACCATTCAATGGTTGCTTGAGGGAGTCTCCAAAACTGCCACATCCAATGCACAGGGGAAATTTACAGGTGATGCCACAGGTGAAATTAACTATGCATCAGGCGTGGGTAAGATCACTCCCAATAAATTGCCACAAAAAGGTACAGTATTTTCTGTGGTTTACAACTACGGAGAATCATTGCACCAAAGCAAGCCTGCTGTGACACCTGATAGTAGCCAAAAAATCACTTTTACCATCGGCACAGGGGCAAGCATTCAGCCCAATAGTATGGCTTTAGATATTCCTGTCGTGAGTGCGGATGGATTACTCAATGGCGTGGTCACACTCAAAGATGTACCTGTAAGTTCTACGCTCGGTCATCTTGTAAATGAGTATGAGCAGGTGCAAGGCACAATTAATTACAGCACAGGCTTGGTTGAAGTCACACCAATCGGCACAGGCTACCGGTTGAAACCTACCTTTACGATTAGCAGTGCAATGGTTGCAGCATAAGAGGAAAATCTATGTCGTTTTATTCTCCACAGTATTCGAGTGTTTTGAATGAACGTGTTGAACTTAAAGCATTTCGTGCAGCTGATATTGCAGTAACCTATCGAGATACATCAGGCGCTAATTCAGCCACACATACGGTTGTTGCTAATCAACTCAAAGTAGACCTATCATCAGGCTATGATGAACAGATTATTGCGGGCTCAGCACGCTTTAAAGTTGGGGATGACACGTATTTGGATCGCTCAGGCACACTCTATCGTGATGTTAATCCAACAAATAACAGCGGCATTCAGTCAGGCATTATCCAATACGGCACAGGCGTAGTTGAATTAGACAGTTGGACACCGGGTGCAGACAACAGCATTATTCTTGAATCACTCACCACGACCACTGACTTACTACCGATCAACAAAGTCAGTTTTAGAACGCCAATTATCCCGATTCGCCCACAGTCTTTAACAGTCAGTGTGGCAACATTAGACCATGGGCAACTTACACTGAGCGCCAATGAAAATGGGGTGATTGAAACAAGCCATGCGCATGGTCAGGTGAATTGGGATAATGGCTTGGTCACAATTTACTTTTACTTGAAAACCCAAGTGACACCAGATAACCAGACTGAGTTAGAAGCGAATGATTGGTACGATCCATTGCTGAAGTATCAAGAAAATGGATTGACTTATATCAATGTGCCTGTGTGGGTAGATGCATCGACCGTGCGCTATAACGCCGTTGCTTATACTTATTTACCGATTGATTCTGATTTACTAGGCTTATCTGCGACGCGTTTACCAATCGATGGTCGAGTGCCGATTTTCCGAATCGGCAGTATTGGTATTGTGAGCGCTTCTAAATCTAAAACCTT
Organism: Acinetobacter sp. B51(2017); assembly: GCF_003711395.1. Lineage (GTDB taxonomy): Bacteria > Pseudomonadota > Gammaproteobacteria > Pseudomonadales > Moraxellaceae > Acinetobacter. The sequence goes on along the minus strand of NZ_PJRJ01000001.1, from coordinate 32,833 downwards.
AGAGAGTGCGATTGCAGGGACTACACATTCGCTTGATGACCAACGGATTGCATGGTGTGAGCTTGAAGATGCCAATGGTATGAAAGTCGATTATGACTTGTATAGCGTGGATTATGACTATGGCCGAGTGACTCTTGGTGGTGACTTTGTGTTGGCTAACTTAGCGGAGCCTTTGGTGGTCAAGTATCGCTATCAAGATATGGGTTTGATTCGTGACGTACAGATTAATGGCCAAGTCACTTTTACCAAGCCTTTGACGCATAATTATGATGCAGAAAATACCATTGTTGGTTCAGCACTGGTCATCAATGATATGCAAGCACGCTATACACGCAAATTTACACAGCAGTCTTGGACAAATCAGTGGGAAGATGCACCAACAGGCGCGTTGATTAGTGCTAACTATAACGATGCTTTATATCCTTTTGAAGTCACTAATAAAGGTTCAATCCAAGAACGTTGGTATTTGCAGTTTACAGGTGCGCAGACATTTAAATGCGTAGGTGAATATTCAGGTGAGATTGCTACGGGCACCACCCTTGAGGATTTTGCACCGATTAATCCAGTCACAGGTGTGCCGTATTTTGTGATTAAAAAAGAGGGATGGGGTGCAGGTTGGAGCAACGGCAATATTCTGCGCTTTAATACGATTGCAGCAATGTATCCAATCTGGGTGATTCGCACTGTGAAGCCAAGTGAACCGACAGAGATTTCCGACAGCTTTCAGATTATGTTACGTGGCGACATTGACCGCGTTGTTTAATGAATATGACCGCCGTATGCGGTCTTTTTTATGAGTAATTCGCATGATAACGGATGTAAAGGTACAGTTTTTTAGCCATCTAAATGGCTTGAATTTGGGTAACAATTGGGGGGATTTGATTCGCCTTTTAGATGCAGCCTTGGTGAATGGCCTATCATTACCAAGCATTTCAACAGCATCCATTGATGATCAGGGCGATGTTCATCTTACTTTTAATGCTGATCATAAGGCACTGCTGTTTCAAGTGGTGGAGCTTACAGGTTTTTTACCTGAATCACTCAATCAAAAGTACCGTATTAAAGGTGTACCCAATAACACGCAGCTAATTTTAAAGCCTGCAAACGTATTACCGGACACACCAATCTTAAATAATGGTGCAGCAAAACTTGCATCATTGGGTTATGAGATCATTTTTCGTGATGTCAACGATGTAAAACGTGTGTATCGCGCTAAAAATCCAACCGCACAACATCCGTTTATTCGTGTAGATGAAACCATTAGTGGTTTAAATGGCAACTATAGTGATACTTATGCTAAGTATGCCATGGTTGGCCTGCTTGAGCACATGACGCATATTGATGATTATGCCAATCCTAATGTACTACAGTTGCCGTTTGATCCAAGCGACCCTGCGAAAAATTGGAAAATTACAGGCACGGGAACCGCCGTGGTACGTGGTTGGAGTCACTGGTATTATGCGAGAAATGGCGACTCTTTCGCATTAAAAGAAAATGCAGCCACACCACTAAATGGAGCTCGCTACTTTACAATTATTGGTGATCAGGATGCTTTCTATTTCCTTAACTCACTTACTGCAGACACAAATGGTTATGATCGGAAAATCATCTATGGTTTAGGGTTGTTTAAATCAAGCATTAACAATAGTGTTGTGCCAAATTGGTTCTTAGCAACCACATTACATCAATTTAGTGCTAATCAGAGCTTTGACTTATCTGCCAACTCACCATTTAATGGAAGCTTGCCATTTAGCCTTAGCGCCAATCATTGTGATTTTTTTACAACACGATATACACCTGCTGAAAAAATAAATAATCACATTTTAGCTAAACCAATTCTACCTGACTACCAAAGCGGATTTTCAAACAAATTTCCGCAAAACAGTGGTTTTTCTGCACTACAAATCCCGTTCTATGATGAACTTGGTTTTTTGCGCGGAACACTCAAGCATATTTGTTATAGTGGCAAGTCAATTGTAAGTAATAAAACCACACCGCAGAATGCTGATTTTAGTATGGCTGTTCTTGATTCAGTGTTGACTGGTTCTGCTGGCCGAAAAGGTTGTTTTGCATTTTACTTGGGGGAATTAGAATGATTTGCTCTTATGAAGCTAAAAAATCAGGAAGTCTTATTCAAGATATAAGCAAACCAAATCTAGTGTTAGCTAAAATCAAGGGCACTACATCAAAATTAGGTGAGCGTTACAATGGTGCATTAGTGACACTATACAATAAAGTGAATTTACAGCCGCTTGCGGTGACGCGCTCAGATCAAAACGGTGATTATCAATTTCTTGGTTTAAATACTGACTTAAAAACTTTTATTGTGGCATTTGATCCACAACAAGAATATAACGCCGTGATTTCAGATAATGTGGTGCCAAAATGATCATTATTCCATCTCAAGCAGCACAAGTTTTAGCGCTACAAGCATATGCTGCTTTTTTAGATTCGGGAAGTAGTGCTGCTTATTTTATGTATTACTCAGGCAATAAGCCTACCTCGATTGATGTGGTTGCAGATTCCGCAAATGCACTCTGTACACTCACTTTACCTAAGCCGTGCTTAAAGCAAGTTTTAAGTGATGGTATTGAGTTGCACGAAACCAATTCAGCCTTAGCTACACAAGCAGGTGTGGTGACATTTGCGCGTTTATACAATGGTAATCATGAGCCATTTGCTGATTTTGATGTGGGTTTGATTGGTACACATATCACTTTAAATAACACTAATATTGCGTTGGGTTCTAGTCAAAAACTCGAGAGCATTATTCTCAATCCGCTTTAATAAAAAAGGTGGTTTATGTCTTACACACCACCTGAGGCGCACAGCGTCAATCTAAATTTTGATACACCCCTCAGCCCTATTGATAGTCACAATTTAGTCTTAAATTTTGGTGAATTAGGTGTAAAGCCTAACGTATTAAAAGCACCAATCAGCACAGCTTTTAAAGCAACAATATCTGGCACCAATACACAAAGCAAAGTCAATTGGGGGCAGTTGCATACATCTATCAAAACGGGATTTTTGACGCAGATTAGTGGCACGAATTATGAGCAAGTTGATAATCGTGGTGTATTGCGTGCACGCTTTGATTTAAGTTTTTTATCAAACATTACTGCAACCAATGACATTAATCATTTGGTGGGTGTGTCGCTTGGATTAAGTCATTGCTATCAAAAAGCAAAAGCATGTTTAAGTGAGATTAATCTACCATGGTCTAAGCCGATCTTAAGAGCCTCAAATGAGGCTCTTTTTTATGATCCAAGTTTAAGCTTAAGCCAACAAGTTGCTATTGATTTTGAAAATGGGTTGACGCTAAGCCGTGCTGTGCAAGCCATTCATGAGCAAAGTATAGGTTTAAGTAGCTCTATATATTTAGATTGGCAAACGCCCGAAACGCGCTTTATTCATCAGTGTTATGTACATGATGAGGGTTTAAGGCTCATACATCAACGACAGACTGCTTGGCAAGAAATGTTGCGCAGACGCAAAACATTAAGCTATGCGCATGAAGTTGCTGAGCAGCTAACCCATTGCTTTAGCTTTGCTTATGATTTAGGTCTTGAGGTTATCACCAAGACTCAAATCAATTGGGATCAAACCAAAGCGATTCACTATCGCAAGCATAAGATTAAACCTTGGCCAACGCCCGAAAAACCAAAGTACGTCGGTGGCACAGATTTAAATTTTACCTGTTTATGTGCAACAGATAGCCTTAATTTGGTCTTAAATTTTGGTGCAGAGGATTGCATCCCTGCATTAGCGAAAAAACAATGGTGGTACGTTTTGAATCATTTACACGCAGAGCGTCTCGATACAGGCGAGAAGATTATTGTCTTAGGTGGTTCGTACAGTTGCAGCCGTGACACATGGTGCTGGTCACATTCGATCACTGTGGCACATACTGAAAAAGCCAAACTACAACCGACTGACAATCAACCTGTGATTTTAAAATTAATGATCAATAGCTTTGAGCATCATGTATTGCTTGAGACAGATCGAGAAACAATTAAGTTTGCAGATCGCACTTATACTTATAGTGGTCGCAGCGTCACCGCTTTAAATTCAAGTGATTACGCCGCTAAACGCTCATTTATCCAAGACAATGACCGAACTAGTGTGCAGCTTGTACAAGCCGAGCTTGACCGTGCTTTAGCAAATACGCAATTAGATTGGCAACTCATTGATGATGTGGGGTGGCCTGTATCGGCACAAAGCTTAAGTTATACAGAACTTGCACCGATGGATGCGATTAAACAGGTGGTTGAGTCGGGCGGTGGCTTTATTTATAGCCAAAAATCAGGCAATCAGCTTTCGATCTTGCCGAAGTATAAAAAGGGCCATTGGGATGTATTAAACGCTGCTGATTACGATATTTTAATCAGTGAAAGCGCCGTGCTTGAGCAGACCATTGAAAAGAATCCTGAATATTTAGCCGACTATAACGCTGTGACTTTGGTTAATAGCCGAAGTGGTGATGATTGGAAAATTAAGCAGCGCAATTCCGCAGGTGATATTCCATTTGAAACCACTGTTGGCCCCATGTTTGATGTGATGTCAGCGCAAAGCAACGGCAAAATGCAGCTCATTCAAGCCAATGTGCAAGAGATTCATACTTTTTCAGGCTTGCCGATCACCAATGAACTTGGGGAAATGTTACCCGGTAAAACCATTGCATTTGGTGGTCAATGGTGGGGTGTGATTGACTCAGTATCGGGAAGTTATTCACACAGCGAAGCAACTGAAACGATCAAAGTGGAGCGTATTCATCGTGACTAATCCATTGTTTGAGCTTAGAAAATTACTTAATCCAACGCACGCTGAATACATCGGCGTAATTACATCAAAAAATCATCCTGAGTATCGTGTGCAGATTGATGGCGGCACAGGTCCGGTATTGTGCACAAGCGGTACACAGTATAACCTCGGCCAACGTGTCTTTATTTCCAATCAAACGATTTTAAGACCTGCACCAATTACAGGTATGCATTCAGAAATTGAAGTTTAATCGAGGTTGAATTCAACTTTTAATAAACAACACCAAAATTTCACCCTCCTAGTGAGGGTTTTTTATTACCAAAATATAGGGGGCTGTATGGCCGAACCAGTAGTCAGTACCGCAGGTGCTACCGTGTTTTTAAAAGTTTACGGCATTTGGATTGCAGCAGTTATTTGTGCGTCTTTGATCGCATTGGTCATCATGCTTATTCGCATGCCAAAAAGCCCAACTGAGTGGGCAGTGGGGCTAATTTGTACGCTTGTATCTAGTTTTACAGGTGGGTCGTTTTTAATTGTTTATTTTGAGCTGCATGCTTGGGTGGTTGATCCGTTTGGTGTGATGGCATTGGGTGGCATTTTCTTTATGTCCGGCTTACCAGGTTGGGCAATTGTACGTTGGACTACTAACTTTATTCATCAGCGTGAAAGTAAAACAATTCTTGATGTTGTACGTGAATTAAAAGATGCGAAGGATGAATTAAAAAAATGAGCAAAAAACTAACAGCACAACAAATTGAACAACAGGCACAAAAGCTAGGTATTCAAGTCACTGCTTTACGCGCCGTGATTGAAGTTGAGTGCAAAGGCAGTGGTTTTAATGCTGATGGTACGCCAGTCATCTTGTATGAACGCCATATTTTCCATCGTCGCTTACAAGCAATCAATTGGATCACTAAGTCTAAAGAGTGGACCAAGCAACATCCTGATCTTTGTAATCCATTATCCGGCAACTATGGCAAATATTCTGAGCAGCATGCAAAACTTGAACGTGCAGCAAAACTTAATCGTGATGTGGCTTTAGAATCATGTTCTTGGGGTATTGGTCAAGTCATGGGCTTTCATTGGCAGGTGCTTGGATATGATTCGATTCAAGCCTTTGTAAATGCAATGTATGAAAGCGAAGCCAAGCAGCTTGATGCAATGTGTCGCTATATTGAGAAAAACAATTTAATTCAGCATCTTAAAAATAAAGATTGGGCTAAGTTTGCACGTGGCTATAACGGTGTGGCCTATGCTAAAAATCAGTATGACAAAAAGTTGGCAGCTGCTTATAAAAAGTGGGGTGGCAAGTGATACCAATACTCACGGTCTTATGGAAATACAAAACATGGGTCGCAATCGCGGCCCTTGTTGCTTTGTATATTGGCCAAATTGCTTACACGAATCACTTAGCAGGCAAACTTAAAAAAGCCGAAGCCACTTGTACTGCAAAGATTCAAAAAATCGAGCAAGCCAATTTGCAAGCATCCATTGAAAAACAAAATGAACTTAATCAACTGAGTGCAGACTATGAACAAGCCAAAGCTGAACGAAAAACCGAAGTCGAATATCGTACACGTACCGTCTATAAAGTTGTTGATCGGCCTGTTTATCTCAATCAATGCGCTGATGCTGACGGCATGTCAGAACTCAACTCGCTTATCAAAAGTCGAAGTGCCAGCTAACTTGATGCAGCCATGTCAGCAACTTCAAGAGGTGCAGGGCACAACCGGCAAGGATTTTATGCTCTGGGGTATAGATACAGTTGCAAAATATAATGAGTGTGCAGCTCAGAATGATGCATGGATTAAAATAGGAAAAGCCCTCAAGTGAGGGCTTTATAATATGATCGAAGCTCAAAAAAAGTAGCTCTATATCTAGCACGTAAAGACTCATTGAGTTGGATGTAAGTTGCAATATATTCTTCACTTGCAATGCCTTGATCAAATCTATACCGCTCATGACAAGTTTTAATATAAAACTCTAATACATCTATTATTGCTTCAAATTGAGGTTTGAATTTACTATCAAACTCATCTTTCGGTATAAAGAATCCAAAATTAGAAAATATAATTGCTGTTTCATTTGCTATGATCTCTAATTCATGCACATGTTTTCTAAATTCTTTATTGAGATCAAGCTTGGGATCGCTTCGGAAATATCGAAGCATAAACATACGTATATTCATAAGCTTTATATCGAGATTTTGTATAAAGTCGAAACCTTTCAGACACATTTGGGTATCTACTGACATATTATGAGCATGTCTCCAATCATTAAATAGAAGAGAGGCAATATAAGCAGCTGTTAATGTTGCAGCACCACCAAATAAGCCTGCGGTAACACCAAATGATTTATCTAATACCTCAAAAAGCTTAAGATCAGTCTGACTGTATAAGTAGTAGGCAAAGCTAAAGATAGGAATCATTAATACGGAGCAAACAATAATTGCTGTTTGTACGAGATCTTTCTGTTTCAATTGGCACCCGCTAGTTAGAAAGTGTTTGCTTGTATTTGTAAGGAATTATGAATTTTCAATTATAAACGACAACATTTACTATTCAGAACAATAACAAAGCAAATATTTCAACTCTGTAAAATGAAGCTATAATGCTCTTGCAGATTAGCCGGCTCAAGAGAAATTTTGAGTCGGTTTTTTGGTTTTCATGCCTGTGGATAAGTTCTTAATAACACCAAAACTACGCCATTTAGATGCAAGTTATTGATAATTATACGGAGTAGATAAACAATGATTTTAGTGACGGGTGGTTTAGGCTTTATAGGCTCCCACATTGCATTAAGCCTCATGGCACAAGGCCAAGAAGTGGTCATTGTGGATAATCTATCCAATGCCAACATGCAAATCTTACAACGCCTTGAATATAGTTCGGGCATGTTTGTGCCGTTTGTCAAGGTCGATATTCGAAATACACCTGCTTTAAACAAAGTCTTTGAACAATATTCAATTGAGGCTGTAGTACATTGTGCTGGTTTTAAATCATTGCATGAATCTGCGCTCAAACCTCTTGAGTATTATAATGATAATGTCAGTTGTATCATGAGTTTATTGCGTTCTATGCAACGCACTGGTGTTCGCAATTTAGTGCATTTATCGAGTCTTGCTGTTTATGGGCAATCTAGTTTAAGCTTAGATGAAGATACCCCAATTCAATATAACTACCCTAATCCCTATGTTCGATCGCAACAAATGATTGAACAGATTATTGAAGATACCTTTGTCACTGATAGCGAATGGAAAATTGCCATTTTACGTTTAGGTAATATTGCCGGTGCCTTTGGCAATGGCGTATTAGGTGAAATGGTAGCACCGTTGCCAAAAAATATTTTACCATTGGTATTACAAGTGGCTGCCGAGCAACGTGATCTTGTTGAGTTACGCCAAGACGCAGACACGCCTGATCATACGGTAGAACGTAGTTTCTTGCATGTGATGGATGCCAGTCGCGCCGTGATTGCCAGTTTAAAATGGTTATTCCAACAGCAGAACGTTTGTGAAGCTTTTAATATTGCCGGCGAAGTGATTTCCATGCAACAACTCATGGCAAAAGTGGCAGCTGTCACGCAAAAAAATATTCCGATTCAAGCCGCTGTGCCAACCGATCAGCTAGAAATTACCCAATTGGCCAGCCAATCTTCTAAGGCAAAAGATGTATTGGCGTGGGAAGCTCAATATGATGTGGATAAAATGATCGAGGATCAATGGTTGTTCTATCAAAATGTCCTGAATGGACAATAATGCAAATAATTATCATTTACTAATGGTTTGACTTTGATTAATATAGACTTTCCAGCCATAGCATGTGGATTGTGCTAGAGCCAATAATTGCAATAAATAGAGGTTAAACATGTCGACACGTATTGAACACGACACGATGGGTAATGTTGAAGTACCGAGTGAAGCAATGTGGGGTGCACAAACACAGCGTAGTCTGCAAAACTTTAAAATTGGTGCTGAGCGTTTACCTCGTCCAATGATCCGTGCGATGGGCTTAGTCAAAAAAGCAGCGGCACAAACCAATGCAGCTTTGCAACAAATTCCACAAGAATTGGCAAATTATATTGTCGATGCGGCGGAAGAAGTGATTGCAGGGCAGTGGGACAGCCAATTCCCGCTTGTGGTTTGGCAAACTGGTTCGGGCACGCAAAGTAATATGAACTGTAATGAGGTGATTGCCAATATTGCCAACCAAAAACTAGGTAATCCATTGGGTTCACAAAAGCCAGTGCATCCTAATGACCATGTGAACCGTGCGCAGTCGACCAATGACTCGTTCCCAACAGCGATTCATGTGGCAGCAAGTTTACAAATTAATGAGTTATTGATTCCTGCAGTGACAGCGCTACGCAATACCTTAGATGCTAAAGCGCAAGAATTTAATGATATTGTTAAAATTGGTCGTACCCATTTACAAGATGCAACGCCACTGACCTTAGGTCAAGAATTTAGCGGCTATGTATCGCAGCTTGATCACGGGTTAAAACGCCTAAACCAAGCACTAGAAGGCTTGTACGAATTACCACTCGGTGGCACTGCAGTAGGTACAGGTTTAAATGCACATCCTGATTATGCAGTAAAATCTGCAGCACAATTGGCAACTTTAACCGGTTTACCATTTGTGACCGCACCCAATAAATTTGAAGCTTTAGCCGGTCGTGATGCTGCGGTATTTGCTTCAGGTGCTTTAAAAACCCTTGCGGCAAGTTTAAATAAAATTGCCAATGATATTCGTTGGTTAGCGAGCGGCCCACGTTGTGGTTTTGGTGAAATTCGTATTCCTGAGAATGAACCTGGTTCAAGTATTATGCCGGGTAAAGTCAACCCAACCCAAAGTGAAGCCATGACCATGGTGGTAGCGCAAGTGTTAGGGAATGACACCACCATTAATGTGGCAGGTGCATCGGGTAACTTTGAGCTGAATGTATTTATGCCCGTGATTGCTTTTAACTTATTGCAATCAATTCAGTTATTAGGTGATGCGTGTAATAGCTTTAATGAGCACTGTGCAGTGGGGATTGAGCCAAACCGTGACAAAATTGATCATTTCTTGCATAACTCACTGATGCTTGTGACTGCATTAAACCCTGTAATTGGTTATGAAAATGCAGCCAAAGTGGCTAAAACGGCTTATAAAGAAGGCAAAACTTTAAAGCAAGTTGCGGTTGAACTTAATTTAGTGACTGAAGAGCAATTTGATGCAGTGGTAAAACCTGAAGAAATGGTTGCGCCAAACGTTAAGTAGTTCAATAAGAAGCCCTCATTTTGAGGGCTTCTTATGTTGGAAAATAGACTTCATCTAAATGATTTAACATTCTTTAATTTTGTGCTTTTAACTGCTGATATAGATTTAAGATATAAGTTGACTCTAGTTCATGAATAGTATTTTGTACTTTGGGTAGAAATTTGTTAAAGATTAAGTGACAAGATTTATCGACTGTTAAAGTTTCATCGTAAAAATTATTAATAATATTGATTAATGCATCTAACTTTTGATCGAATTTAACCGAATCTCCTGACCTAGTGAAATGATCGGGATTGTTAAGAAATTTTATTTTATGGTATGAGTCTGATAATTTGGCTAGTTGTAGACGTAGAGATTTGATGTCATTAATGATCGAAACTAGCGCTAATTTATCGGATCTAGAAAAAATACTATTTATAGTACGCTTTCGTTGACTATATCGAAAATTCTCAAAATCTAATTTGATTTTTGAACAGTATGTATCTACATGACGAAAATTTGTTATAACATCTAATATAAGGTTGTTTTGTATGTTTTTATTATGTTGATCTTTCCAATCATGAAACAAATAGGCTGCTATACATGCTGCCCAAAGCGTAGCTACTCCACCAAAAAAGCCTGCTGTCGTTGATAAAGCATCTTTGGCTGCTGCCGGTGAAGTAGAATAGGTATAAAAAATCCAAAAAGTTATCATCAAAAATAAGATAGAAATGATAACTCCCCCGACCATACTAAAGAATATAGGTTTTATTTTTGGTTCTTGCATTTTTCTCTGTAAAACAATCGCATATGGTTAGGAGGAGATTCTGCTTTAAGTAATGATGTTTTCCAATGATTAAATAGCTTTAGATTCGATAAAAAATGATTGATCAGTCAAAAACATTGAATAAGCGCGGATAATTGCTAAAATAGCTTTTGATTTTTATGGCTGTAATTTTATAAGTTGCTCTTGAAAGCTAACTATATGAAAAACAGCATCTTACTTACAGGTTCTCTCAATGCTTTCTATTTATTTAACAGATGTTCGTAAACAGGTACAATTTAAGAATTATCCGGGTGAACATCCTGTTAAATTTATTCTTAACTTTAAAAAGATCTTCCCAAGTGTCATGGAACTGATTTTACCTGTACTTCCAGATGACGAAAACCTAGAAGAAATGACATGGGAATCAACCAATAAAGATTTTGAAATCTTTAAACTTTTACTCAGCGGTTGGGGTGTGGTGGAATTACGTTTAAGCGCCATTGCTCAATTTAAAAATAAAAACTTTGCAGATCAATTGGTTAAAAAATCGCAGCAACAACGTAAACAATGGTCGCAAAAAAACCAAAAGCTCTCAAATATCGAACTCGATTATTTGTTATTGCATCATATCCATACCTTAATTGATGCAGAGCTAGTAGAGCTCGGTGAGAAATTCTACTTACCAACACTACGCGATTTGTGGAAATCGTATGTGACACAAAATGTGTTAACTGCACAAATCTAATTTAAAAAATCCTCCCATGTGGAGGATTTTTTTAGCATAAAAATTGCATTATTTTTCAGGTAAAAATACATAAGTTGAGCGTTGGTTTAGCAGGCAATTGCTACAATCAAACCGTTATTTTTAGACTTCACTACAAACGAGGCAATATACATGTCAAATCAGTTTTTAAACCTTATTGAAAAACGTCGTACGATTTACGCCATTGGTAAAAATGTAGAACATAGCCCAGCGTATTTAACTGATTTGATTCAAAATGCGATTAAACAAAGCCCATCTTCATTTAATTCACAATCATCACGCGCGGTGATTTTATTTCATGCAGAACATGAAAAATTTTGGAACTTTGTGAAAGATGCGCTAAAAGCCTATGCCAAAGATGCAGAAAGCGCTGCAAAAACTGAAGCCAAAATGGACAGTTTTGCTGCAGGGGTAGGTACAGTTTTATTTTTTGAAGATCAAGATGTCGTGGCTGGCTTACAAGCAAGTTTCCCTTCGTATGCAGAGAATTTCCCAATTTGGGCAGAGCATTCTACAGCGATTGCGCAATTTGCAACATGGACAGCACTACATAGCGCAGGCGTTGGCGCATCATTACAGCATTACAATCCGATTGTAGATGCTCAAGTACATGCAGAATGGGATGTGCCGGCAACATGGAAACTGCGTGCTCAGCTTGTCTTTGGTTCAATTGAAGGCGAACCAAAAGCAAAAGGCTACATGGATGATGCAGCACGCTTTAAAGTGTTTGGTGCATAAAGCAAAAAAGCCACTCATTCGAGTGGCTTTTTATTAGAACCAATTGGCTTGCATATCTAAACAGGTGCGATCAAGACGTTGTAAAATCTGCGCATGTTGTTCAATTTGTGGGAGTTCCCAAGTAATAAAATAACGTGCCGCTTGTAATTTGCCTTGCCAAAAATCTACATCTTCTTGCTGCTTCGAGTGCGCAAATTGTTGCTCGGCATGATTGGCCATCTCAAGCCATAACCATGCAATCACCACTTTACCCATTAAATCTAAATATAGACTGGCATTGGCAAGAGATAAATCCAGCTCACCTTGCTGTAAATGTTGCCCTAAAAAGGCGGTAGTCTGTTGTGCAGTATTAAGATGACTACGGAAGGTGTCGGCAAGATGTTGAATATCAGGATGGCGAACTTGGCTTAATGTGCTTTGTATGCGCTGCATCAGCAAGGCCAAACCACGTCCATCATGTTGCCAAAGTTTACGTGCCAATAAATCTAAAGCTTGAATACCTGTTGTGCCTTCATGGATCGGGTTGAGACGGTTATCACGGTAGCATTGTTCGACCGGATAATCCTTGGTATAGCCTGCGCCGCCTAACACTTGAATGGCTAAATCATTGGCTTTTGGGCCATATTCAGACGGGAATGATTTCACAATAGGGGTGAGTAAATCGAGCAAAATACCATGATCTTCTGAATCTAAGCCGTATCCATCATCAATAAGGCGTGCCGCAAATAAACATAAAGCAAGGCTACCTTCTACATAACTCTTTTGCGCCAAGAGCATACGTTTGACATCACTGTGCTCGATAATATGAACAGGGCGACTGTGACCATTTTTTTCACTCGGTAGACGACCTTGTGGGCGCTGTTTGGCATAACTTAATGATTCCAAATAACCACGATAACCAATCATGGCCGCACCTAAGCCAACCCCGACGCGTGCTTCATTCATCATTTTAAACATATAGCTTAAGCCACGACCGGCTTCACCGATTAAATAGCCTAAGCATTGATCTTTTTCACCAAAATTAAGAACGGTAGAGGTTGTACCACGATAGCCCATTTTATGCAGTAAACCCGCAAGCTGTACATCATTGCGTTCAGCTAAACTGCCATCGGCATGAACTAAAAATTTCGGTACGATAAATAAAGAAATACCTTTAACGCCCTGTGGCGCACCTTCAATACGCGCTAAAACCAAATGCACAATATTTTCGGTAATATCTTGATCGCCACCTGAAATAAACATTTTTTGACCTTTAATCAAATAATGCTCGCCGTGTGGCGTGGCTTTAGTGCTTAAATCACCTAAAGAAGAACCCACGTTAGGCTCAGTTAACACCATGGTTCCGGCAAAACGCCCATCTAACATAGGCTGTAAAAAACGTTGTTTTTGCTCATCATTGCCAAAAGCATGAATCACATTCGCTGCGGCAGCAGTTAAAAACGGGTAGGCGACTGAACTTGGATTGGCGGACATAAAAATAGCTTTGACTGCCATATGAATCAATTTGGGTAATTGCATGCCGCCCAAAGCTTCATCATGCTGCGCGCCAATAAAACCTGCTTGAGCAAAATTCTGCCATGCGGTTTTCACTTCCGGAATGGTTTTTACTTGCTGACCATCAAATTCTGGTTCATGTTGGTCGGCTTTGGCATTATGTGGGGCAAAATGTTGTTGGGCAATTTTATGCGCAGTATCTAATATACTGTTAAAGGCACTTTGATCGTAGGCTTGATAGCGTGAATATTGGTTTAAATTTTGTGCTTCTAATACGTTGTATAATAAAAAATTTAAATCTTTCCAATTGATAAGTTCAGACATACAGCATCCCTGTGATTAATGTTTTTTAGCAGTATAAACAGCTGCAAGCAGCAGAAAAATTGTTCATAATGACAGCAAACAAGCGAAAAATGACAAAAGATGCCGAATAATAAAATGAGTGTGGTGGTAGCAGGTTTCGATGGGGCTTTGGCTTCAGCCATGACCGGTATTGTAGATTTGCTCTCACTCGCTGGTGTGACATGGAATCGTATTCAGCACAAAAAGATTGAGCGTTTATTTGAAGTGAAAATTGCTTCGCCACATGGCAACGCGATTCAATGTATTAATGGTTTAAACATTCATGCACATTTATCCTACGCAGATGTCAAACAACCCGATGTCTTGGTGGTGCCGACCATTGGTGGCCCCATAGATCCGATTTTGCAGCAACAGCAAGCCTTGCTCGAACTCATTCGAAAAGCGGATCAACACGCCACCACCATTGCAGGCAATTGCACCGGCAGCTTTTTTTTAGCTGAAGCCGGTATTTTAGACGGAAGGACTGCCACCACCCATTGGGGTTTTGAACCTGAGTTTCGCGCGCGTTATCCAAAGGTTCATTTACATCCTGAACAAATGATTAGTCGCGATGGGCATATTTATACTGCCGGTGGTGGTTTAGCGTGGTTTGATTTAGGCTTACATTTGATTGATCGTTTTTATGGTTTTGAAATTGCCATCGAAACAGCAAAAGCTTTTGTCATTGATTATCAACGTGATAGCCAACTGTCTTATGCTTTATTGCGCGTTGCCAGACCACATCAAGATCTGCTGGTACAACAGATACAAAAATTTTTAGCCCAGCATTTATCACAAAGTATAGCTTTAGAAGATTTAGCACAGCACTTTAATCTGACCACACGCACGCTCATTCGCCGTTTTAAAGCGGCACTTGATGTGCCGCCCAATCGCTATATTCAAGCCATGCGTATGGAAGCGGCACAAAAACGTTTAGAGCAAACTGAACACAGTATTGATCAGATTATGCTAGCGGTCGGTTATCAAGATTCTAGTTCCTTTAGGCGTTTATTTCGTAAACATACCGGACTTACGCCGCTAGAATACCGGCGCCGTTTTAGCCGATCGGCTTAACATGACGTGCATGTAATACATAATATAAGACAATGGCTGCTAAACTGGCAATCGCGCTATATAAGTACAATTGACTATAAGCGATATGATTTAAGGCCAAACCTAAAAAATAAGGCCCAAAACCTAAGCCAGCATCTAAGAAAATAAAGAAAGTTGAGGTGGCAAATCCCATACGCGCCAAATGAGTGCTTTTAATAGCAATGGTTTGACAGACTGATTGAATGTTACCGTAACCTAAGCCTAGTAAAGCAGCACTGATTAATAAGCCACGACCGCTTTCGACCTGACTTAAAATCAATAGACCTAAAGCCATGCTGATAAAAGCAGGGTACATAATCACATTTTCACCACGACGATCCATTAACGGTCCTGTAAACGGACGGGAAATTAAAATCGCGACCGCATACATCAAGAAAAACACCGATGCAGTTTCAACCAAGTTAATTTCTTTGGCGTAAAAGTTAATGTAGGACAACACGCCTGAATAGCAGGTAGAAACCAATAAAATCACTACACCAATCGGAATGGCCTTTTTTTCCATGACTTTAGAAATGAAGTCGTTTGGTTCATCGTTGCTTATGGTGGAGTTTTTAGCCGCTGTAATGGCATCTGGGACTTGTAAAAAGCAGCCAACTAATAAGCACAATAAGGCAAAGCCACTCGATAGCGCAAAGATCGCCTGATAACCCAAATGCAGCATCATCCAAATCGCTAAAAATGGCCCGATGGCGGTACCTAAAGTACTACTCATGCTGTAATAGCCAATGCCTTCACCTCTACGGCTAGGCGGTAAAATTTGCGCGATGATGGTGCCTAACACGGTTGAGGCAATCCCCATCATAAAACCATGCATAAAGCGCACCACCAATAGGCCGCTGACACCCATAGGCACAAAATACAGCAGTGATAATAAGAAGAAGCCAATTAAGCCAATAAGCATCGTGGTTTTACGACCAAAATGTAGTAACACTTGCCCAACTATTAAACGCCCAACCAAGGTGCCGACAATAAATAAACCGGAAATTAAACCGGCTGCGGCAGTTGAAGCGCCCAATTCTGCAACGGTATAGCCAACAATGACAATAACTAACAGGTAAAACACCATCACTAAAAAAAAGTTAATGGCGCTGACCAAAATAAAATTACGCGTCCATAATGGTGCTTCAGACATGGATAGCTCCTTGTTCAGAGAGTTCTAAACGCGCAATCAGGGTATGCAGAGTAGTTAGGCTATGTTGTAACTGACTTGCATCAATACCCTCTAATAACTGTTGCTCAAGACGATCAATCTCTTGAGCACAGTGGGCAAATAGCATTTGACCTTGCTGATTTAACATGAGTTTTTTTTCACGTTTGTCAGGGCTGTCTAATACTTGTAATAGCATCAGCTGATTGAGGATCTGTATGCGTTTGGCAATCGCAGGTTTAGACACATTTAAATAGTGTGCAATTTCAATACTGGTGCAGCTGTGCTTGAGTTGGAGCACATACATGACTTGCCATAATGAATAATTAAGTTGATAAGGGAGAAGGAGATGATTGATCTGCTCGCTAAGCAGACGGGCACTGCGTACAAGAGCAGTACGAAATTTAAGTACATTGGGCATAGATAGTTAACTAGGGTAACTAAAACTGTGACTTTACGCTTATGTCATAAACTGATCAATAAAAAAACAAAAAAAATAGTAAAAAGGCTTTTAAAATATGTTTTTATAATCTATATTGGTTGTATGTAAACTTTTGTATATTTTATACATCAAAGGTTTAGCAAAATTTCTGTCCTTTTTTTTAGGATCTAGTGATGCTAAGACGTGGTGGTTTACTGTTGGCTTTTGCTACAGTACTTTTACAGTTAGCGGTGCACTTACAACCGCTATTACCGGAGCAATACCATATTGCACCGGCATGCCACTCATTGACCCATCATTTACTCACCCGTGCTTTAGATGACCATAGCCATGAGCATAATTCTAACCATGCCGAGCAAACCCTGCTTGAGGCTTGGAATTTAAAGCAACTTCTTACAGCACATCATCAGCATGTGCATGATCCATATCATCATCATTGCCAATACTGTACCGTGTATGGCGATATCGTGTTGCCTTTAGATTTGCATGTCAAAGCCGTACTCGATCGCATTCAAGTGCGTTATTTGGCTTTTGTGGAAAATAGCAGTCATGTCTATTTTGCACTGCAATGTCTTTTTTTAATGCCACAAGGTCGGGCGCCGCCTATTGCTCTGTCACTTTAAATTCTTGTTCTTAAATTTGACTGAGTAATTGTTATGTTATGTTGTATTTTTGCCCAAATGATGTGGGCAGGGCGAGGCTTTGGCCAAAATCAATCCAACGTGGAGGTGGTCGTATGAATTTAGGTCTCACCGCATTAGAGTTGGCGCGGATTCAGTTTGCATTTACTGTGTCCTTTCATATTATTTTTCCAGCAATTTCGATTGGTTTAGCCAGCTTTTTAGCTGTGCTGGAATATCGTTGGTTAAAAACCCGCGATCCTGTCTATCAAGATTTATTTAAATTTTGGGTTAAAATTTTTGCAGTTGCCTTTGGGATGGGCGTGGTGTCTGGGGTGGTGATGAGCTACCAGTTTGGTACGAACTGGAGTGAATTTTCCCGCGTTGCAGGCAGTGTGACAGGTCCCTTACTGACCTATGAAGTGTTAAGTGCATTCTTTTTAGAAGCAGGCTTCTTAGGTATTATGCTATTTGGTTGGGGGCGTGTTGGACCAAGAGCACATTTCTTTGCCACTTTAATGGTCGCGATAGGGACCTGTATTTCAATGTTTTGGATTCTATCTTCAAACAGCTGGATGCAAACGCCGCAGGGTTTTAGCATTCAAAATGGTTTGATTGTGCCAGAAGATTGGTTTGCTATTGTGTTTAACCCATCATTCCCATATCGCTTTTTGCATATGGCCGCGGCTGCATTTTTAGTTTCTGCCTTATTGGTCGCTGCCACTGCCGCATGGCATTTACTCAAAGGTCGCCGTGACCGCTTAGTCAAAACCTCTTTTTCCATGGCGCTATGGATGATTTTAGGTTTGGCGCCTTTACAAGCCGTGATTGGTGACTTTCATGGTTTAAATACCCTTGAACATCAGCCTGCCAAACTTGCTGCAATTGAAGGTCATTGGGAAACCAACCATGATCATGGTATGCCACTGTATTTATTTGGTATTCCAGATATGGAAGCGGAAGAGACTAAATACGCGATTGGTATTCCCAACTTAGGTAGCTTGATCATGACGCATACCTTAGATGGTAAAGTCACAGGCTTAAAAGAATTTGCACCAGAAGATCGTCCAAATTCATTGGTGGTATTTTGGAGCTTCCGCATCATGGTTGGTTTAGGTGTCTTGATGATTATCTTGGCATTTTGGGGGCTATGGTCACGTCGCAAACAATGTTTATACGAAAATAAAAACTTACAACGCTTTGCTTTAATCATGGGTCCATCTGGTTTTATTGCTGTACTGGCAGGTTGGTTTACCACAGAAGTCGGTCGTCAACCTTGGGTGGTCTATGGTGTGATGCGTACCAAAGATGCTTTATCTGCAGTATCGGCTGAACAAGTGGGCTTTACCTTAATTGTGTTTGTGGTGGTGTACTGCGTGGTGTTTGGCATCGGGATTTACTACATGCTACGCCTCATGCATAAAGGCCCTGAATTTATTCACTCGCAACCTGCCAATGAAGAAGATGTGATTTTAGCTTCAAAACGTCCATTGAGTAGTGTGAAAGAAGGCCTTGATCAACAGGAGGATCAGTCATGATTGATTTATCATTAATTTGGGTGGTCATTATTGCACTGGGCGTCTTTATTTATGTGGTGCTTGATGGGTTTGATTTAGGCATTGGCATTTTATTTCCATTTATTCATGACCAACAAGAACGTGATGTCATGATGAATACCGTCGCACCGGTTTGGGATGGTAATGAAACATGGATGGTGTTGGGCGGGGCGGCTTTGTTTGCAGCCTTTCCTGTGGTGTATGCTACTGTTTTATCGGCATTGTATTTACCGATTATTTTTATGGTTATTGCGCTCATTTTCCGTGGTGTAGCGTTTGAGTTTCGTTTTAAAGCCACACGTTCTAAACATTGGTGGGATCGTGCTTTCATTTGGGGCTCAATTGTGGCGAGTTTCTGTCAAGGTGTGATTTTAGGTGCGTATATTCAAGGGATTCCAACCAATACACTGGGTGTCTATACTGGTCAAGGTTGGGATTGGTTAACACCATTTTCGTTGTTTACTGGTGTGGGTGTAGTGGTGCTCTATGCTGCTTTAGGTTGTGGTTGGCTCATTTTTAAAACCGCAGATCAACTACAAAAAGCAATGTATGAGCTTATGCCAAAATTACTCATGGCACTGTTCATTATTTTTGCAGCGGTCAGTATTTATACCCCAATAGCACATCCGAGTATTGCAGCACGTTGGTTTAATCCAGATTTAATCATGTATTTAAGCCCAGTACCGTTGTTGGTGGTGATCTTTACCTTTTTAGCGATTCGTGCTTGCCGGCATGGTGATGAATTAAAACCCTTTATTTATACCTTGGCTTTGGTGTTTTTAGCCTATAGCGGTTTTATTATCAGCTTATGGCCATATATCATTCCACCAAGCCTCACTATTTGGCAGGCAGCAGCGCCACAAAGCAGTCAATTGTTTGCCTTAATTGGTGCGTTAATTTTAATCCCTATTATTTTGATGTACACCATTGTCTCTTATTGGGTATTCCGTGACAAAGTTCGCGTTGGAGATTCAGGTTATCACTAGGAGTTAAAGATGAAACTTTCACAAACACAATGGTTTATTGTTTTGTGGGTGGCAGGCTTTGCAGCCTTGGCTTTGATTGCAGGTTTTTTTCGCTTATTGGTACAATGGGCCTATTAAGTGAAATGTGTTCTAAAATGGCGCGTTTAACGCGCCATTTTTATGACGAACAGTACAGAAAAGCAGCAGTATATTTGCTAGAATAGTCCGCTTTATTGGCGATCAAGTGGATTGTACTGTGTCTTTAGAATTGCAAAACCTCTTCCATGCATATGCGATTTCGGAACAAAAGCTCACGGCGATTTTGACCTATTTAGACTATGCTGATGTGGTTGAGCTAGATCAAGCTTTAGAGCAGGCCCTCCAACAACGTCCACAACATGCCAGCAAGCTGTATCTGTTACAGCAAAGCCAGCAAAACCCCTCTATTTCTTATGCAGTTGCACCCCTATTAAGCAGTGTTTTAGATTATCCAAGCCATTATCTGGCTCAAGCCGAAGATTGGTTGATTGATTTTTATCAACATTATTTCCGTATTGATGCCTTAGCCTCAGCCAAAGCCCAGTCTTTAACTGATATGCAACTGTGCTTAGATTTGGTCGAAAATGATTTAAACAGCATGGAATTTTACCTTGCCAGTCTATTACAAGCCTTACTTGATCCACAGACCAAACGTATGGTGACCTTAGGATCTACTCAACTCATTAGTGAGTTAAAACAACAACTCATGGTCTATTATGGGGTTGAAATCTTAGAAATTTATCAGCCATTTAGTCGGATTGAGCTCACTGAACTGGACATGAAAAAGTTATTTTGGAAACGTAAAGACGGTCATTTAGCGCAAGTCAGTCAGTCGATTGCTTATGATAACTCGCGTATGGTGGCTCAGTTATGTCAGTTATCCCGTACTGATGCAGAACGTTTTATTGAAGACTTAATGTATGGCGAACATGTCTTTGAAAAAGTGTCTGTATTAGGTGAATTTAGTGACACCATTTATAAGCATGAATGTGAAAAAATGCATAAGCTAATTGCTTAAAACAGTATTTAAACAGGCAACTTCGGTTGCCTGTTTTAGTGTGCAAAGATTTGCTGCATCTGCGCCACAATAAACTGTTGACGGGCCTGATTGGTGCTGCTGTGATACAGACCAATACTAATTTTAGCAAGCGTAATGGGTAAGGGGTGTAAATACACATGCGCAGGCAATTCAATGCCAGTTAAGGTATTTTTAGGTAGCGTCAACATGGTGTGTGCTGCGACAGCCACAATTTGCAACGCACTGCGATAATGTTGACAACGCAAAATGACCTGACGATAAATCTGTTGTGCTTGTAACAACACATCTTCTACTAAAATGCCACTGCGCCGTGATGAAACGCCAATATGTGCTGCGTTTAAATAGGTGCTTAATTCTAGATGAGGCTGCTGAGTACATACCACCAGTTCATCCTCAAACAAGGGGCTAAAATTCAGCCCTTGATAAAGATTAGGTCCAAAATCAATAGCAAAATCAATTTGCTGGCGCTCGAGCTCTTTAATCAGCTGTTTACGTTGTAATTTAAAACTTTCGATATGAATATGCGGATGCAGCTGACTAAAGTGTTGATAAATTTTAGCTAATACAAAGGTTTCAATTTCATCGTGAATCGCACAGCGTAAATGGCGCAACTGTGCTGACTGAAAGAGCTGTTGGATATGTAAAGCGTGTAAGGTCTGTACGCTGCTCAAAATATTGGGGTAGAGCAAACTGGCCAAGGGGGTAGGCTGCATTTTTTGCCCCACACGTACAAATAATGGATCTTGCAATTGTTGACGTAGGCGCTGTAGAGCATGGCTGGCAGCAGACTGGCTCATACATAAGTGGTGTGCTGCCTGTGAAATACTTTGATATTGATAAACTGCAATAAATAAAGGATATAAATTTAGGTCAAGCCGTGACAGTTGTTTTAGATCGAGGTTATGAATTTTATGCATAGTTGTGTATAAAATTAAATCATTTTGTGCATAGTAAATTTTGTTTTAGACTGCTGTAAAGTATAAAAATGATACAAAGCCTATGTTTAACTTATCTGATCATGCACAAAAAATTTTACAACAGCTGCAAAACTTTATTGATCAAGAGATTAGCCCTATTGAACATGCATTTTGGCAACAGGTTCATCATGAAAATCGAGGTGGAGATTGGCAGACATGGCGCTGGCCTGCACAGTTGGAAACCTTAAAACAAAAAGCTCAAGCTCAGGGTTTATGGAATCTCTTTTTGCCCGATGCTGAATTAGGCCGCGGTTTGTCGGTACAAGAATATGCACATATGGCAGAAAAAATGGGGCAAAGCTTATTGGCACCCACGGTATTTAACTGTAATGCACCTGATACGGGCAATATGGAAGTGCTATGGCGCTATGGTTCTAAGGTACAAAAACAACAGTGGTTAGAGCCTCTATTGGCAGGTCAAATTCGTTCAGTATTTTGTATGACTGAACCTGAGGTGGCATCCAGCGATGCCACCAATATGCAAGCCACAGCTATTGTTGAAGGCGATGAAATTGTGCTCAATGGGCGCAAATGGTGGTCATCAGGTTTAGGTGATCCAAATGCCAAAATTATTATTTTTATGGCCCATACACCAGATCCAAGCAAAGACCGTCATCATCAACATTCTATGGTATTGGTACCTGTAGATCGACAAGGCATCACGATCGAACGCATGTTACCCGTATTTGGTGATTATGATGCACCACATGGGCATGGTGAGGTCAGTTTTAACAATGTGCGTGTACCGCTCGATCATGTCATTGGTGGTATGGGTGAAGGTTTTGCTATCGCCCAAGGGCGCTTAGGTCCAGGTCGTATTCATCATTGTATGCGTTGTATTGGAGCAGCGGAAAAAGCCTTAAGTCTCATGATTGAACGTGGCATGCAACGTACAGCATTTGGCGAAAAGATTTTACATTTGGGTGGAAATTTAGAGCGTGTGGCTGAAGCAAGGATAGCCATTGATCAAGCACGTTTACTCACCTTATATGCCGCTTATAAAATGGATACGGTGGGCAATCGTCAAGCCATGACCGAAATTTCTGCTATTAAGGTGGTGGCACCGCAGGTGTTACAGCAGGTGGTAGATATGGCGATACAAATATATGGGGGAATGGGCATGTCACAAGATACGCCATTGACCGCATTTTTTGCGCAAGCACGCGCATTACGCTTAGCCGACGGCCCCGATGAAGTGCATAAAGCCATGATTGCCAAACTCGAACTAAAAAAGCATATTGCTCGCTCGCATTAAACCCTATACTCAGGCAAACAAAAGCAATAATAAAGGAGAATGCGATGGGTGTGATGGACGTTGCTGGACAAGTTCGATCGGGTGAGACACTAGATCATCAGGCAGTGAGCCAATGGTTAAGCAGCCAAGGTATTCAACTCGAAGGGGAACCTGAATTGAGCCAATATTCAGGCGGAGCTTCCAATTGGACCTATCGACTTAAATATCTCAATCAAGACTTAATTTTACGCCGACCACCCCAAGGCACCAAAGCCAAATCTGCGCATGACATGGCGCGTGAATATCATGTACAACTGCATTTGGCAGCATTTTATCCGCAAGTGCCCAAAATGGTGGCGCTATGCCAAGATCATACGGTGATCGGCTGCGATTTTTATGTCATGCAGCGTATAGAAGGGATTATTCCACGGAAAAACTTACCCAAAGCATTGGACTTCTCTGAACAGCAAGTACATGAATTGTGTGTAAATATGCTTGATCAATTGATTGCTTTGCATCAAGTCCCTTATCAAGAAACGCCGCTTGCCCAATTAGGTCAGGGGGAGGGCTACTGTAAACGCCAAGTGTTGGGTTGGGATACACGCTTTGAAAAAGCCAAAACGCTGAATGTGCCGTCATTTAAATGGGTCAGACGTTGGCTGAAACAGCATATTCCGCAGCAGTCGGCTATTTGTTTAATTCATAATGATTGGCGTTTTGATAATTTAATTTTAGACCCTAAGCAACCGACAAAAATTATTGGAGTGTTGGATTGGGAAATGGCCACTTTAGGTGATCCATTTATGGATTTGGGCGCAGCCTTAGCCTATTGGATTGAAGCCAAAGACAATCCCATCCTCAAAGCCAGCAGACGTCAGCCCACACACTTAAAAGGCATGTTCAGTCGTCAACAAGTATTGGATTACTATTGTCAAAAAACAGGCTTAGTGCCAGAAAATTGGACTTTTTATGAGGTGTTTGGCATCTTTCGTTTAGCAGTGATTGCTCAACAAATTTATTATCGCTATTACCATAAGCAAACGCGTAACCCCGCATTTAAAGATTTTTGGTTGATTATTCATGCCTTGCATGTACGGGCTTTAAGAAAAATTGCCGATTATGAATTGACCCAACATCCAAAAACCACACATTATTATCAAAAAATCAAAGGATATGCTGGCTTATGACCACCATTTATTTAGTCCGCCATGGTCAAGCATCATTTGGGGCTGCAAGTTATGATCAATTGTCAGACTTAGGGATGCAACAAGCGCGCGTTTTGGGGGCATATTTGCCGCACATTTTGCAAGAAACACCGTATGTGGTGGCTGGAAATATGCAGCGTCATCAGCAAACCGCGCAACTGGCACTGGCTGAATCATTTAGCCATGCACCTATTCATACACTCGCGGCATGGAATGAGTTTAATCATCAACAAGTATTTAGCCATTATGATGCGCGCTTTGCACAGCCTGAGTTTCTAAAAGCACAGGTGGCCAAAGCTGCCAGCCCGCGTGCCTATTTAGCCCAAATTTTTAACCAAGCCATTGCCCGTTGGACCAATGGTGATTTTCATCATGAATATGATGAAAGTTGGCCTGCCTTTAAACAGCGAGTAGAACAGGCATTCGCTGATTTATGTCAGCATTTAGCACAAACACAGCCACGTTACGCCGTGGTGTTTAGCTCAGGCGGTGTGATTGCCGTGTTGGCAGGAAAAATTTTAGGCTTATCACCTGAAAAAACCTTTGCCTTAAATTGGGCCATTAGCAACTGTAGTTTTACCACCCTTAGATTGGTGGGCGATGAGCCACAACTGTTAAGCCTAAACGAGCACCATTATTTAAAAGCACATAACAATAACTTACTCACTTGGATTTAGCAGCATGAACAATAAAATCATATTAATTACGGGTGCCAGTTCTGGCATTGGTGCAGGCATGGCGCGTGAATTTGCCCAAAAAGGTTATCATTTGGCGCTATGTGCACGTCGTTTAGAGCGCTTAGAAGCTTTAAAACATGAACTAGAACAACAATATGGCATTCACGTCAGCGTTAAAGTACTGGATGTAACCGATTATCAAGAGGTGTTTCAAGTCTTTAGAGAATTTCAGCAACAGCTTGGGCAAATTGATCGTATCATTGTCAATGCAGGCATTGGTGCGGGGCGGAGGATTGGTCAAGGTCATTTTGAGATTAATCGTGCCACGGTAGAAACCAACTTTATTTCCGCTTTAGCACAATGTGAGGCTGCGGTAGAAATTTTCCGTGCTCAAAATGCTGGCCATTTGGTGGTTATTTCTTCTATGAGTGCGGTACGGGGTATGCCAAAACATTTAACCGCTTATGCCGCCAGTAAAGCTGGCATTGCCCATTTGGCTGAAGGTATTCGCGCTGAACTGATCAACACCCCTATTCGAGTCAGCACTATTTTCCCAGGCTATATTCGTACCGAAATTAATGCAGGGGCTAAAAAACTTCCTTTTGAAATAGATGAACAGACAGGTTCACGTTTACTGGCCAATGAAATTGAAAAAGCCCCAATCAAAGCCTATGTGCCCAAATGGCCGTGGCAACCGCTGGGTTTAGCCATGAAAATCTTGCCCTTAAAATGGGTTAATCAATTCAGTTAAGTCATGATTTTATCTGATAGATCGGCAAGCGGTGCTTTTAAAAGTGCCTATATCAGGGTGGGTGAACAACATGCAGAGATAAGTTTTAAATGTTGTTCACATGAAAATGCACATGAATAGAATGATTCTTATTTTTATTGAATTTGCTAAAAATTATACAATTTGCCAATTCTA
Organism: Acinetobacter sp. B51(2017); assembly: GCF_003711395.1. Taxonomy (GTDB): domain Bacteria; phylum Pseudomonadota; class Gammaproteobacteria; order Pseudomonadales; family Moraxellaceae; genus Acinetobacter. Next base: position 6,790 of record NZ_PJRJ01000001.1, on the reverse strand, counting down.
ACAATAAAAAAGTGTAAAATTGATTAAATTTTAAGCAAACTCACTATAAAAACCCGATTAGCCGATTCTTTTTTTGCAAATTTCCTTTAATGTACAACTGTTCATAAATTAAAGGTTTTGCATATGTCAATTTCCTCAGAAATGACAGATCAGCAGCGGATTCAAAAGGTCCGAACTGTGGTCACTCAGGCAGGAGAGGAGCTACGTCAACGTCATCCCATCTTAAAACATCAAAACTTTATTGGTGCGAGTATTTTGGTCTTTGCGTTAACGGGTATGCTCGGCTGTGCTGCATTATATGCGCTGGGTGTGTTACCTGCTTGGCTGTGTATTCCCTTGATTGCGATTTTTGCTTCCTTCACCCATGAATTAGAGCATGATCTCATTCATTTTATGTATTTTAAAAAGAAACCGTGGGCACATCATTTAATGATGAGCTTGGTGTGGTTAGCGCGCCCAAATACCATTAGTCCATGGACACGTCGTCGTATGCATTTGCATCATCACAAGTTTTCAGGTACCGAACACGACCTTGAAGAACGTGGTATTGGTAACGGCATGCCGTGGGGTATCCGTCGTATTTTGATCACCAGTGACCAGTTGATGACAGTATATTTGCGCCCATTGCAAATGTTTAAAATGCTTAAGCTTTTTGTGTCAAAACAACCTGAAAATGAACGTCGTAAAACTGTGATTTCACAGTTAATTGGCTTTATTCCATTGGGTTTAATGTACTATGGTTTATGGTATTGCTTTGTGATTTTCCATGTGGTGGATCATATGGCAATTTGGTGGGGCTCTGCCATTGAATGGTCAAGCAATACTTTAGCTGCCATGAAAGTGATTAACTTTTTAGCTGTGGTGTGGGTGATTCCAAACTTTATCCGCTCGTTTAGCTTACAATTTATTAGCTCAAATATGCATTACTATGGGGATATTGACCCGCGTGATGTGATTAAACAAACCCAAGTATTAACGCCGTGGTGGTTATTACCGTTCCAAATTTTCTGCTGTAACTTTGGTTCGACCCATGCCATTCACCATTTTGTAGTCAAAGAACCTTTTTATATTCGTCAAATGACCTCAAAAAAGGCGCATCAGGTGATGCGTGAAGTCGGGGTACGTTTTAACGACTATGGCACATTTAAACGGGTCAATCGTTGGAATAAAGCTTAACAAGCGCAGTATTCAAGTCGGACATCAGTCCGACTTTTTTATGTGACAATGATTGCTTTAAGGCGGGATTTTTTTTAATCTGAATAAAAATAGCAACCCTTTAAAATAACATGAATTTAAAACTGGCCAGCATCGCTTTATTGCCTTTGTTAGTCTTGCAAGGACAGCGCGTCAAACGCAATACCCTCCGTTTAGCTGAACCTGAAGGTGCGCGGCAAGGATGTATTGGGCAAGGTCGCCCTTTGTCGATCTTAATTGTGGGTGATTCTGCCGTAGCAGGGGTTGGCGTAGAGCAACAAGATCAAGCCTTGTTGGGGCAATTATTAGCTTGCTTACAAGATCATTATCAAGTGACTTATCAACTGCATGCCAAAACAGGGCGTACCACAGCACAGTTAATTCGAGCTGTACAAGCTTTATCCATTCAAAAAGTAGATGTGGTGATCACTTCAGTTGGGGTAAATGATGTCACGCGTTTAATGCCAGTAAGTTTGTGGATGCAACAGCAAAAACGTTTATATGCTGTTATTCAAAATAAGTTTAACCCTCAGTTGATTTTAGCTGCCAGTGTGCCACCTATGCATTTGTTTCCTGCACTACCGCAACCTATGGCATGGCTATTGGGTGAATATGCCAAACAGATGAATCAACAATTACAGGCCTATGTGCATAGTCAAAGTCAAATGTTGTATTTGGATGATGATCTTGAACAATATCAGGCCATGAATCTTACGATGGCGAAAGATGGTTTTCATCCTAGCCAAGAAATTTATGCATTCTGGGCAAGGGCGATGGCAGAAAAAATCCAAACGCAATTTTAAACATAGCATTCGCAAAAAAAATAATAAGCCATCATAAGAATAATGAGGACACTATGCATAAAGTGATTTATGCGACATTGGTCATGTTGCTTGCTGCCAATACACTGGCAGCAGAAACTGACAGGCATTTGGCGCAAGACTTAGTGCTGCTGTTTGGGAAAAATTATAGTTCAGCAGGACAGAGTTTAGCATTTTTACAAAAATATGCCTTTGATTATAAAAATGAGCAGATGAATTGGGGGCAAAATGGCAATGCGATCCGTTATCTAGACAGTGCAACGCCCATTTATGTATTTAATCAGGGGCAGAGTATAGTGGGGATTGCTGGGCAACTGCCTACACAATGGTTGCAACAACTGCAACAATTACCCACAGTGCGCTGCCAAAGCCAGCCTTTTCAACAGTTAAGCTATATTTGTCGGCATCAATCTGCCACAAATGGTACTTTAGAGCATTTCCAATATCGAATACGTGGGCTAACTGCGCCACCTAAAGTGAGTTAATATGCAGGTCGAAACCCATCCATTGCCGCCTTTTTTACCCAAACATGCCACGGTGTTGTTATTAGGTTCTTTTCCACCGCAGCCACATCGCTGGAAAATGCAGTTTTATTATCCAAATTATCAAAATGATATGTGGCGAATTTTTGGTTTAATCTTTTTTAATCAAGCCGAGCACTTTTTAAATCTAGAACACAAAACCTTTAAAGAAGCAGAAATTCGTGCCTTCTTACAGCACATGGGTATCGCGATTTATGATACTGCCTATCAAGTTGTGAGGCTGAATGACAATGCTGCGGATAAATTTTTACAGATTCATACGCCTACAGATATACATGCTTTATTACAACAGATTCCATACTGCCAGCATATTATTACCACAGGCGATAAAGCCACAGATACTTTGCTAGCAGCGATGCCACAGGGCACTGCCAAACCTAAAATTGGTCAAGCCAGTCAAGTACAATGGCATGACCGATCACTCAATCTCTATCGTTTGCCGTCTTCCTCAAGAGCTTATCCCTTAGCTCTAAGCAAGAAAGCTACAGCTTATGCAGCTGTATTTCAAGATATCGGTTTAATAAAATAGCCTAAGTAAAAAACCGATCAAACATCGTATTCAACATAATCCCATAAGTTTAAGCGTGCTTTAATATCACGGCGTAAATTGGGCAACATCGGCAATAGGGTACCATCAAGCCATAAACTTAAAGCTTCGGCAGAAATGACTTGTTGTGCGTCATCTACCACTTGCGCACCAGTGACCAGCAAACGGCTGGCACCAAAATCTTTTCTTTCAATGCCTTTAAATAATACTTGTAATTGATGTCCTGTATCTTGAATCACCCAATCTAATTCAATTTGAATCGACTGATCGGATTGCAACACCACTTGCCCCAATAAATTTGGGCTTTCATCAATACAATCATGTTCTACACGGACTTTAGCCAAATACCAATCTTGCCCCCCTAATTCAGCCAAGGTCATATTAGGGGTAAGTAGATCATTAAAGTTAAATTGACGGTTTAAATCAAAAAATTGCATGGGAGAGAATGGGATAATTTTAAAGCCGCATCTTAAAACAAATGAGAAGAGTAGTAAATTTTTTAAGCAATTTAAGTCGAAATAACAATAAGTTAATATATTTTTTCGATAACAAGTATGTAATGACAAAGACATTACATCATCCATTCAATCGGTAGATATGAGACCAGATGCATACTCAAACGCTGAAAGCGAGTGGTTTCTGGATCATGTTGATGTTGAATGATTTTCCCATTTGATTTTTGCTCCAACCAAATTAATTGCCCCTGTGGATTGAGCTTTAGTTGATAAGCAATCTGCGGTAAATACCGATCTAAACTTTGGCTGATATTGTGTTGTAAGCTGTCTGACTCCACCACCAGTCCCACTTCACTATTGAGATTGGCCGAACGCGGGTCAAAATTAAATGAGCCAATAAAGACCATGCCATCTATGTCAAAAAATTTAGCATGTAAACTAGAGGTATTTTTGCCTTTGGCTGGAATAATACTGCCTGTGATTTTTTCATACCAAGTCCGTTCTGGGCGTTCTAAATAAGGCTTAAACTCATATAACTCGACACCGTTTTTTAGTAAATCCGTACGATACTTTTGATAAAATGCATGTACCAAAGCCACATCATTGGCCACCAAGGAATTGGTTAAAATCCTTACTTTAATATTTTGTTTAGGTAACTGACTTAAATAGTCGCTACCGATTTGGGTAGGCACAAAATAAGCCGAAACTAATTCTAAATGGTGTTGAGGCTGACCCATCAATTGCAGCATTTGCTGGTAAATCAGCTGTTCTTTGTTAGCTTGACCGCGTATTTTATTAGGGTGGTCACCCACAAAATGTGCTTTGGCCCATTGGATAGGACGGTCTTGGAGTTTCATGCCAATTTCGTCATTGGCGGCTTGTATACGGGCTTGGGCCTGTTGTGTCTCTGGTCGAGCCTCTTGATACTTGCGGCGTAAATCATCTAGTGCATGTGCAGAAGCTGCACCTAATAATTGTTGGCTTGAATAACTGAACTGATCATTCCAAAAATCTAAAAACAGTTGATTCGCATCTTGAACCGCGTTGCCATAAAATAAAATGTCTAGATCACTAAATTGAAAATGCTCACTGGCATCAAAATATTCACGGCTAATATTGCGTCCACCTGTGACTGCAATTGCACCATCTGCAATAATAAGTTTGTTATGCATACGATGGTTGATATGTTTGAGACGAAAAGCATAATCTAAAACACGAAAATGCCGAAATTGATAAGGATTGAAAATTTTTATTTCAAAATTATCATGTTGAGTTAAGGCTTTTAGCTGCTCATCCAATTGCGTACCATTTTGGTCGTCAATTAACAGCCGAACTTTAACCCCACGATCGGCGGCTTTTAGCAATTCTGCCAGCATCATGCGCCCGATTTCATCATCATTCCAAATATAATATTGTAGATCTAAATGCTGTTTAGCTTGGCGAATGAGATGTAAACGTGAAGCAATACTTAAAAATGCATCATCTAAAGGTAAATAAGCAGTTAAGCCTTGTGCCAAACGTGCCTCTGTATGCTGATCTTGCAGCCAATGGCTAAGCTGAGGGCTAATTGGCTGTGCAGGTTGAGCTGAGTTAGCCGCTAAATTACAGCCTGTACACAAGCTAAGTGTTAATAATAGAGCACCTGTTTTATGTATTTTCATATTTTTCATTAGGATAAGGTGACTTTATGAGTGATCAATATAATGATTTGATGTTAACGCTTGAAACGCTGAATAAAAAGCGGTTACTGTTAGTAAACTGTTAAAGCATATCAATATTTAAGGGAAGACATATCATGAAATCACATGCTGCTGTTGCCTTTGGTCCGGGTCAACCGCTACAGATTGTAGAAATTGATGTTGCACCACCTAAAGCAGGTGAAGTTTTAGTTAAAATTACCCACACAGGCGTATGTCATACCGACGCTTTTACTTTATCGGGTGATGATCCTGAAGGGATTTTTCCAGTTGTACTGGGTCATGAAGGTGCAGGGATTGTCGTAGCAGTGGGTGAAGGGGTGACGTCGGTACAACCGGGCGATCATGTGATTCCACTCTATACCGCAGAATGTGGTGAATGCTTATTCTGTCAATCTGGCAAAACCAACTTATGTACCTCTGTACGTGCCACGCAAGGTAAAGGGGTTATGCCAGATGGGACAACCCGTTTTTCTTATAATGGTGAGCCAATTTATCACTATATGGGCTGCTCAACCTTCTCTGAATATACTGTGGTGGCTGAAGTCTCTTTGGCAAAAATTAACCCAGAAGCCAATCCTGAACATGTATGTTTACTCGGCTGTGGCGTAACCACAGGTCTAGGCGCTGTTAAAAATACCGCTAAAGTGCAAGAAGGCGATACAGTTGCTGTGTTTGGCTTAGGTGGAATTGGTTTAGCAGTGGTGCAAGGCGCGAAAAAAGCCAAAGCAGGTCGTATTATTGCAGTCGACACTAATCCAGATAAATTTAAATTGGCTGAAGAGTTTGGTGCCACTGATTTTGTTAATCCAAAAGATTATGACAAACCTGTGCAAGACGTGATTGTGGAAATGACGGGTTGGGGCGTGGATCATTCTTTTGAATGTATTGGTAACGTGAATGTGATGCGCTCAGCACTTGAATGCGCGCATCGTGGTTGGGGTCAGTCGGTGATTATTGGTGTTGCGGGTGCGGGCCAAGAAATTTCAACTCGTCCATTCCAATTGGTGACTGGCCGTACTTGGAAAGGCACAGCTTTTGGTGGTGTTAAAGGTCGCTCACAATTACCAGGTATGGTGGAAGAAGCGATGTCAGGTGAAATTCAACTAGAACCTTTTGTCACGCACACCATGGGTCTAGACAAAATCAATGAAGCGTTTGATTTAATGCATGAAGGTAAGTCGATTCGTTCGGTGGTGCATTTTTAAAGTCAAGCTTGCATAAAAAAACGGGCATAATGCCCGTTTTTTTATGCGCTGATGCTGGATGAGGTTGTGAGCACTTGACTTAAACTCTGTGCCACATAACTGTAAGCATCCGCTGAACCCCATACCTATTTTTTAATTTTGGTCGGGTTGCCACCGGTGTGGCAGTAATTCTTCAATTTGGGTCACTTTGTGTGTCGGTAGCCTTTTCAGCACATCACTTAAATAGGCATACGGATCCAAGCCATTGAGCTTTGCTGACTGGATTAAAGTCATGATATTGGCAGCTCGTTGGCCACTGCGCAGCGAGCCAGCAAACAGCCAGTTCT
>NZ_PJRJ01000019.1 GCF_003711395.1 Acinetobacter sp. B51(2017) | reverse complement strand
GCTCACTCAGGCGAAATTTAGCTGTGTAGAGTGTAGCTTTAGCGAGAATGCGGATATAAACGCTTCTCGTAATATTTTGGCGGTGGGACACACCGTTTTGTCTGTGGAGGGTGGATGCGGTAAAGGTTGCCTTGTGAAGCAGAAAGCAAGCGAAATCCGTGAGGAAGTCGCCTAAGAGCTTTTGCTTTTAGAATCCCTGAGAAACGAGTTTCGCAAGGAGCTAGTCGAAAGTGGTGGGAGTGTGTCAAAGCTGCATATATTAACTGTGAGGGATTATCACGAATCACTGTACTGTAGGATAAAACACACATACCATACATGATCGCAAGGAATGTTATTCATGTTGATGATCTAAAGCGTCAAGTTTTAAACAAAAATGTGATCAGGCAACACTACAGCCATAAGCAACTGACCAACAGCAATACAGTGAAAAATCAGGTTAAATGGCGCCAAAAGAATATTTTTATACGAAATTAGACTCAAATAGCACCGCTTATAAGTCTCCTAAGCAAAACTACGCTCAACCAGCGCGACATTTGCGTCTAAAAAAGAAAAACCTGCGCGATGAGCAAACAGGTCAATACAACGATATTTTTTGTTATTACAGCCCCAAATGACGCTAGGCTTAACCGACAGATTAAAGTGCTCAAATGACAAACAGATGAAACACTGTGTAAAACTAAGTAAATATCTCACATTAATTTGTAAGTGATGTAAAAGCCAATGTTTTGTATCAAAGGTTTAGCTCAAGCTGATTTACAAAGACGTAAACTGATACAGCTCATCACTGTGACTACAAAAAAAACTGGCTACATTAAGGAGGTCTTTTTTTTAAACAGTGCTACAGGAAGATCAGACTATGCTAAGACGTCAACAAAGTCGGACTAAACAAAGACAGCAACAGCAACAAGAAGTACAGCAGGCCTTTGCCTTGCAGCAATTAGAATTAGAACAGCAGCAACAGCAGCCGCAGCGTACCAACAGCTTACCGGCTCATCCTCGTGATCAGCAAGATAGCCTCAATAAACATCGCTAATTAACGCCATATCTTTAACCCAAAGTGTAAAACTTTGGGTTTTTTTACGGCCAAGCAATAAAAATTTAAATTTTTATACAATCTTTTTTAAGCGAAATTTGGTAGAAAATGCCAGTCATTTTATTTGAATTAGCTCTTAATGGCGATCACCTGGCCAAGGCATTTGTAAAATATTTCTTAAGGTCTCTACTTGTTCTTTACCTAAATGTTGCATCAGTTGTTGTTCAATATTTTGTAACTCTTGCATCGCCACCGCAGACATCTTACGACCTTTGGCAGTAAATTGTACTAACTTGACCCGTTTGTCTTGAGGGTTATCACAAAGCTCTAAAAATCCTGCATTTACTCCTTCAGTCACCAATTGGTGCACAGCTTGGCGTGAAACTTTTAATTGTCGTGCTAACACCGACATCGCCACTGCATCATTGCCTAAATAACTATATAAACGTGCTGTTGCTGGTGAAATATAACCATAACCATTTTTTTCGGCATGTTGCATTAAGGTTTCTTCAATCCATTCAAGGCGGCTACGCAGTAAAGTTCGTAGTGATTGCATGATCGTTTTTAGGTCTTAAAAGTACGCTTTATTTTATAACACTTGGTTATGTTTCTCTACGGGTGATTACGACTTTTTGCTAATAGGATGATTGTCAAGGTTGCTTGACAATAATTTCATGGTTGGCGAGGAAAGCAACCGTTTGCATTAAGGATAACAATATGACAACAACACAACATGAATCGGGGCGTAATGCGTTTATGACCATCGTGATCTGTTTCCTGATTGCGTTTATCGAGGGAATTGATTTGCAATCTGCAGGGGTTGCTGCAGCCGGTGTGCGTGAACACTTTGCTTTAGATACACAAAGTTTAGGTTTATTTTTTAGTGCTGCTATTCTAGGTTTATTACCGGGCGGGCTGATTGGTGGACGTTTAGGCGACCGTATGGGTCGTAAAAAGATTTTAATGATTGCCGTGGCTTTATTTGGCTTGTTTTCAATATTAACCGCATGGGTTACCAGCTTTAATGGCTTACTTTTTGCGCGTTTTATGACGGGTGTCGGTTTAGGTGCAGCATTGCCTAACCTTGTGGCACTGGCTTCTGAAGCAGTGGATGAAAAAGCCCGTGGCCGCGCCATTTCATTGATGTACTGTGGTATGCCGATTGGTGGTATTGCCGTATCTCTGCTGGCCAGTACTGCGATTGCCACAGATTGGAAAGTGATTTTCTATGTGGGTGGGGCACTCCCGTTATTGGTGCTTCCAATGATGTGGTGGTTCCTCCCTGAATCAAAAGCATTTTTGGCAGCCAAGCAAAATAATAGCCAGCAAGCAGCATTTAGCGAGCTGTGGAGTCAGCATTTCCGTGCGCCAACCTTACTGCTGTGGGTGGGTTACTTCTTCACCATGATGGTGGTGTACATGCTACTGAATTGGTTGCCATCGTTACTGATGGACTTAGGCTTCCAAAAGCAGCAAGCCACCTTAGTACAGATGTTCTTCTCCGTAGGTGCATTCATTGGCACGATTGGTCTGGGTATTTTAGTCGATCGCTGGAAAATGAAGAACGTGATTGTGCTGATGTATAGCGGCATTGTGCTCGGTTTAATTGCACTGAATACCTTTGAAAGTGTGTATGCGATGTACTTTGCTGGCGCGCTAGTGGGTTGTTTCACCATTGGTGGACAAATGGTGCTGTATGCCTTAGGCAGCCAAGTGTATCCAACACAAATGCGCGGTACGGGTGTCGGGACTGCGATGACTGTAGGACGTTTCGGTGCGATGGCAGGTCCTGCTGTGGCAGGTCAAGTGTTGGTCATGGGCAGTGGTGCAACCGGTGTCATTATGGCATCCATTCCGGGCATCATCATCGCGGCACTGCTTATTTTAATTTTACTCAATATGTTGCAAAAACGCGCAGCATAAATCATCAGTCAAGCAAAGAAGGGAATAAACATGAACGTACAGCAACAACAGTTTGGTTCAGTGGCTTGCATTGAGTTTGCAACGGATAAATTAAACGTGTTATCACATGCCTTACGTGAAGCATTGTATAGCGCGCTGACCCAAGCACTGAGTGATGAGAGCGTCACGAGTATCGTGTTGTATGGTGGTGAAAAGGCCTTTAGTGCAGGTGCAGACATTAGTGAGTTTACCCAAGGTACACATTTAACATTCCCTTCTTTACATGATTTGGTCAATTTAATTTCAGATGCGCCAAAGACGATTGTGGCAGCTGTCGCGGGTCAAGCCTTAGGTGGTGGTTTAGAGTTGGCTTTGGCGTGTCATGTACGTGTGATTGATGCTAAAGCCAAATTGGCGTTGCCTGAAGTGCATTTAGGTTTGTTGCCGGGCGCAGCAGGTACACAACTGTTACCACGTTACATTGGCGTGAGTGCAGCGCTCAATGCGATTAGCACAGGTAAGCCATTGAAATTGGCTGACCTCACGCAGACTCAATTGTTTGTTAGTTTAAGTCAAGCTCAAGTCAAACAAGATGCACTGGCTTGGGCAGAGGCCAATCCTCAGCCTGTAGTACATATTAAGCACACTCAAGTGGCAGATGCAGAAGCGGATGTATTGGTAGCAGCACGCGCGAAATTAGATAGCCAAGGTCCTGCGATTGTACAAACTGCAATTTTAGATGCGATTCAAGCGGCAACAGAACATGACTTTGCCCAAGGCTTTACCAAAGAACAGGCTTTATTCCAAGCCTTAACTGAAACGGATATCTCAAAAAGCTTACGTCATGCCTTCTTTGCAGAACGTATGGTGAAAAATGTACCTGGTTTAGACAACACAATAAGTGCTCAACATATTCAAAATGTTGCTGTCATTGGCGCAGGCACCATGGGCAGCGGGATTGCAATTTGTTTCTTAAAAGCAGGCTTTAACGTTACTTTAATTGAAACCCAGCAAGCTGGTTTGGATCGTGGTTTAGGCTTAATTGGGAAATATTTTAGCCAACAAGTTGAAAAAGGGCGTTTAAGCGCAGAAAAAGCCGCTGCCATTCAAACACAATTAAAGACTTCATTAGATTATGCTGATCTTGCCCATGTTGAATTGGCACTTGAAGCCGTATTTGAAGATTGGGATGTCAAAACTTCAGTCTTACAAAAGATGGATCAATACCTGCCACAAGGTGCTATTTTAGCCAGCAATACATCCACGCTTGATTTAAATCAATTGGCGCAAGTGACCAAACGTCCTGAAGCGGTGGTGGGTCTGCATTTCTTTAGTCCTGCGCAAGTGATGCCATTACTTGAAGTGGTACGTACAGCACATACTGATGATCAAACTTTATTGACAGCATTGAATTTAGGTAAGCTTTTAGGCAAAGTGGCTGTGGTTGCAGGCGTCTGTGACGGTTTCATTGGTAACCGTATGCTGAATGAATATTTACGTATTGCAGGTCTATTGATTGATGCCGGTGCATCACCGTATCAAATTGACCAAGCTTTAGAAAACTTTGGCATGGCGATGGGGCCATTCCGCATGTGTGATATGGCAGGTAACGATATTGGTTACCTGATTCGTAAACAACAGTTAAAAGCCAATCCAAATAAAAAATTCTCAGGGATTGCGGATTTACTGTGTGAGCAACAACGTTTTGGTCAAAAGACCCAAAAAGGTTGGTACGACTACAGCACAGGCAATCGCCGTGGGGAGATCGATCAGGACGTATTGGCTTTAATTGATGCGTATCGTCAACAACAACGTATTGTGCCACAGCAATTTAGCGATGCTGAAATTGTCGCGCGTTGTATTAATGCATTGGCTTTAGAAGGTTACCGTTTGCTTGAAGAAGGCATTGCCTTACGCGAATCAGATATTGATGTGGTGTATTTGGCCGGTTATGGCTTCCCACGTTGGCGCGGTGGCCCAATGTTCTTTGTTGGACAAAACCTGAATCAATTTCAACAGCAAGTGCACACATTTGCACAAGATACAGTGGGTGATGCAAGTTTTTGGCAACTTCCAAATATTTTAAGCCAAAAGCTGAGCGCTTAACTGCAGCACTTTTATAAAAATTCAAGCTTTACGCCTGTGACAGGAACGGTTACGGGCGACGCTCGAGGGTAAAATCATGAGTACACTACATTTACAACATTGGCCACGTCATTTATCCCATGGTTTGTCTTATCCACAAACCGGTGTATATGAACACTTAAGCACCAGTGCACAGCGTTATCCAAATAAAATTGCCGTCAATTATTATGGCAGCCAAGTCGATTACCACACCTTAAATACCCGTGTAGAACGCTTTGCGGGTTATTTAACTGAAAAATTGGCCGTGCAACCCGGTGATCGTGTGGTGCTGTGCATGCAAAATAGCGTGGCGTTTATGGTGGCTTACTATGCCATCTTACGTTGTGATGCTGTTGTAGTCCCTGTGAATCCAATGAACAAAACCTTGGAACTCGAATGGTACATCACGGACACCGAAAGCCGTGTGGCGATTGTAGGTTCAGAAATGGTGGCAGAGTTTAGTCCGCTGCTCGGTGAAACTGTACTCGAACATATGATTGCAGCACGTTATGGCGACGACATTTTTGCTGATACCAAATTTGCGATTCCAGAAACGGTAAAAAATGCACCTGCGATTACCGAAAGCCAATGCGTTGTGAACTTCCAAACGGCATTACAACATACTGCAATTGGTTATGTTGCACAGCGCCGTGGCGAAGACCTTGCGGTGATTTTATACACTTCAGGTACCACAGCACATCCGAAAGGTTGCATGCTCAGCCACCGTGCTTTGGTCGCGCAAATTAGCACACAAATTAATTGGAGCCCATGGAATAACACCGCCAAAGTGTTATCGGTGACGCCATTTTTCCATGTGACGGGCATGATCAATGCCATGTGTCTGCCGATTTACTTAGGTGCGACCACCTATTTAATGACGCGTTGGGATCGCGTATGTGCGGCTCAAGTGGTGGATTTATATGGTTTAACCCATTGGTGCTGTATTCCAACCATGGTGGTGGACTTATTGGCCTTGCCGAATGTGAATCAATATAACTTCCGTTCATTCATTTGTGTCTACGGTGGTGGTACAGGCATGCCACACGCCATTGCTCAAGATTTTGAAACCTTAACCGGAATTGAGTTTATTGAAGGCTGGGGCATGACTGAAATGACCGCAGGGGTACATCTGAACCCCTATGGTCGTGGCAAACGTCAATGTTTAGGCGTGCCGTTATTTGAAGTGGATAGCCGTGTCATTGATCCAGACACCGGTTTAGAGCTGGGTGTCCGTCAAACCGGTGAAATTATCTCACGCAGTCCATGTATGTTTAGTGGCTATTGGAAAAACCCACAAGCTACTAAAGATGCGCTGATTCAACATGATGGACATACCTTCTTTAAAACCGGTGATGTTGGTTATTTCGATGAAGAAGGTTACTTCTTTATGGCAGATCGCTTAAAACGCATGATTAATGTGTCTGGCTACAAAGTATGGCCGTCTGAAGTCGAAAGCATTTTATACAAAAACCAAAACGTATTTGAAAATTGCATTATCCCATGTAACAAAACCGAGCGTGGTGAAAGCGTGAAAGCTGTGGTGGTGTTAAAACCACATGCTGTGATCACGGAACAAGAATTGACAGATTGGTGCCGCGCCAATATGTCGGCTTACAAAGTACCCAAATTTGTAGAATTTGTGGATGAACTCCCAAAAACTGCAAGCGGAAAAATTAACTGGCGTTTACTACAAGACAAGGAACTCAGCGCATGAACAGCTACAAAGCCCCTTTAAATGATCTCAGCTTTATCTTTAATCATCTGTTAGATCAAAAACAATTGGCCGAGTTGCCAGGTCTTGAAGATTTAGGTGTAGAGCTGTATGAATCTGTATTGGATGAAGCTGGTAAATTTGCCACTAATGTCCTAGATCCAATTAATGCCAGCGGTGACCGCGAAGGCTTAAAAATTGCTGATGGTGTGGTCACCACACCAAAAGGCTTTAAAGAAGCCTATCAACAATACACCCAAGCGGGCTGGAACAATATTTCACTTGAGCCAGAATTTGGCGGTCAAGGTCTACCGTATATTCTATCTACGGCAGTCAATGAAATCATGATGGGTGCCAATAAATCCTTTGTGATGTGTTCGGGTTTAACCATTGGTGCGATTGAAGCGATCAGCCATGCAGCAAGCGCTGAACTGAAACAGAAATATTTACCAAAATTGGTGTCTGGTGAATGGGGCGGCACCATGAACTTGACTGAGCCGGGCGCAGGTTCAGACGTTGGTGCGTTAAAAACCAAAGCCATTGAACAAGCCGATGGCAGCTACCGTATTCATGGTCAAAAAATCTTTATCACCTTTGGTGAGCATGACTTAACCGATAACATCATTCACTTGGTATTGGCACGTCTTCCAGATGTACCAGCAGGTGTCCGCGGTATTTCACTGTTCTTAGTGCCTAAATTCTTGGTTAATGACGATGGTTCATTGGGTGAGCGCAACGATGTACGCTGCGTATCCATTGAACATAAACTCGGGATTCATGCCAGCCCAACCTGTGTCATGGCCTATGGCGATGACGAAGGTGCTTTAGGCTACTTAGTTGGTGAGAAAAACAAAGGTTTAGCGGCGATGTTCGTGATGATGAACATGGCACGTTTAACCGTGGGTATGGAAGGTGTGGCCTTAACTGAACGTTCGTACCAAGCAGCGCTTGATTATGCACGTGAACGTGTACAAGGTGCAGACGTCGCTACAGGTCAACAAGTGGCGATTATTGAACATGCCGATGTGCGTCGTCAGCTACTCAGCATGAAATCTAACGTAGAAGCGATGCGTGCCATTTCACTATTTATTGCCCAAGCCCAAGATATTAGTTTCCGCCATCCAGATGCACAAGTCCGTGCCTATAACCAAGGTTTAGTTGATTTACTGATTCCTGTATTTAAAGCATGGGCCACTGAAACGGCACTTAAAACCACCACCACAGGCATTCAAGTACACGGCGGTTTAGGCTTTATTGAAGAAACGGGTGTGGCACAATATTTACGTGATGCTGTGATTAGTGTGATTTACGAAGGTACGACAGCTATTCAAGCCGCTGACTTAGTCGGTCGTAAGATTGTTAAAGATCAAGGCAAAAACTTAGGCGTGTTGCTTGGTCTAATGAAAGAGACATTAGCTGAAGTACAAGCCAACGCAGAGCTTGCTGATATTGCCACTGAGTTTGGCAACGCAATTGAGCTCTTAGAGAGCCATAGCCAACTGATTGCACAGCAATTTATGCAATCAACTAAGGATGCATTATCAGTGTCGGTGCCGTATTTAATGCTCACTGGTATTGTCGTAGGGGCTTGGCAACATGCCAAAAGTGCAGTCAAAGCGGCTGAATTATTGGCACAGGCCCAAGGCAATGCCAACTTCTTAAAAGGTAAAGTCCAAACCGCACGTTTCTACCACACCATGGTGTTAGCTGAAATTTATGGTTTAGCACATAGCGTGAAACATGCGGGCAGTGCGGTAACAGACTTTAGCAATGACTACTTTGTAGATTAAGGAGCAGCGCATGAGCTTTGATGCCAATGCATTTATTGCACAGCTGATACCACCGCCAGTACATCGCTTCTTAGGTGGGCGTTTTGAACAGTTTGATGCTGATGAACTACGCTTAAAACTCAGCTACCAATCGCGGGCTGAATTTGCCAATCCTATGGGACACTTACAAGGTGGTTTACTCAGCGCCATGCTTGATGATGCGATGGGTTTATTTGCTCTCATTGGGCATGAAGGTCAGCCAGCAGCAACAGTCAATATGACGGTTAACTTCTTACGTCCAACCCAACTTAAGCAAGTAGATGTAGAGGTCTACTTTGTGCGCCGAGGTCGCAAGATTTCCAATCTTGAAGCGATTGCCACGCAAGACGGTAAAGAAGTTGCCAAAGTCTCAGGTGTGTTTACGGTGATCTAAGCCACAGCAGGATGTGGTGGCACAAGCCACATCCTTTCCTAATTATTCAATTGATTTGATCTTGCCAATCGCACGATCAATAGGACCATTTTGTCTTAAGGAAACAGACAATGAATACAAAAATATATGGATGCATATTTTTAGGGTTAATCAGTAGCTCAGCCTTGGCTGATTTTATTGAAGACAGCCAAGTGACGCTGACTGCGCGTAACTTCTATTTAGACCGTAACTATACTGCGCCAGATGTGACGCAACCTGCTGCCAAAGAATGGGCACAAGGCTTTATTCTAAGTGCTAAATCAGGCTTTACTGAAGGCCCGATCGGTTTAGGTGTCGATGTCTATGCCGGTACAGGGATTAAACTTTGGGGTGATAAAGAACATTCTTTTGGTACAGGTTTATTGCCTGTAAATAGACCGAGCCTAGAACCAACAGACAGTTATGGCGAAATTGGCGTGACTGCCAAAGCTAAAATCAGTGAAACTGAATTAAAAGCCGGTACGCTGTTTCCATTGAATCCGGTTTTGGTGGGTTCACCCGCCCGTTTATTGCCACAGACTTATCGTGGCATCGCGCTAGAATCGAAAGAACTAGACAAAGTTAAAATTGAAGCCGGTTATGTCGATCGCGTGAATCATCGTGATTCAACTAACTATGAAAAAATTCGTTTGTCTGCTGCCAATATGAAATATGCAGGGGTGGAAACCTCAGGTCTGCATTATATCGGCGGTTATTATTATTTACGTCCAGAAACCACATTTGCACTGTATCATGCCAATTTGCACGAAGTGTATGATCAATATACTTTTTGGGCGCGCAACACCTATAGCATTAATGAAGAGTGGAGTTTATACAACGACTTTCGCTATTTTAGAACCGTCGATTCAGGCGATAGTTTAGCCGGTCATATTGATAACCATCATGGCAATATCGTATTTGCTTTAAACAAAAATAACCATAAATTGAGTGTCGGTTATATCCATAACTCAGGCGATACTGGTTTTCCATATTTAAGTGGCGGTGAAGCCAATACTTATCTAGATGCATGGTCGACCGACTTTTTAAATCCCAATGAAAAAGCGTGGTCCGTACGTTATGACTATGACTTTAAAGAGCAAATCCCAGGCTTACGCTTAATGACACGTTATACCAAGGGTGATGACATTGAATTGGTAAATTTGGTGGGCGATGATCGTGAATTGGAAGAACGCAAGTTTGGGATTGAATTGTCTTATCAGTTACAACACACTGCGCTCAAAGGTTTGAATATCCGTTTACGTCATGAAGACTATAAAAACGACTTTGGCCCCAAAGCGACGTTTAAAACAGCCAAAGAACAACGTGTGAACATTGATTATACGTGGAAATTTAAATAACACAGGGCATTGGCTAACTATCAAGCCCTATTGTGATGAGATCAAGCGGCTGCATACAGATGAGAATGAACAGATTATTTGCTTAATTAATAGCCTGAGTGTTACTCTTTTATCCTAAGATTAGGTTAAGCTAGTGCGCATATGATCATCTGTTTATTTAAAATCTGTTATGCATATCTCATTGAATAAACGCAACAGTATACTTGCCTTCGCTGCTATCTTGAGTATGGGCTTGATGGCCTATCAATGTACGCGTGCCAATGCCAATCAGCAGCGGGTTGAATCCGTGATCTTAAATGATCAAAATATTTATGATGAATACGGCGAAATCGAAAAATATCATATCCAAAATGTGGTGGTTTCACTTGATCATAGTCAAAATGAGCTGTATCACTATGATTTATCAATCATTGGTGATAAAAAATCAGGCGAAATTGCCTTAGAGATGCAAAAAATTCCCGAGCAAGAGGGTTATCGTTATACGCTTCAATAAGCCCGTCAAAAAAATTAAAAATTTCGCAGCGAAATCATTGAGCTTAGGTTAAGATCAAGTTTTACAATAAAGCCAAGAGAATAACATGCAGAAAATTTTACTGTTATGCGGAATCAGTTTACTGCTAGGTGCATGTAGCAGTCATAGCCCATCTACACCTAAGCAAGCGTTGGGCATGGCCAATCCAGCGAGTGTTCATTGTCAGCAGCAAGGCGGTAAAAGCGTGATTCGTGAAACTGCGCAAGGGCAAGTCAGCGATTGTCATTTAGCTGATGGACGTGTGGTTGAAGAGTGGACCTTATTACGCAGTCAAAAAGACCAATGCCAAGCGCACTATGCTGCCAAATTGGTGGGTCAGAAAAACTTAAGCGAAGATGATATTAAAATTATGACGCAATCAGGTTCGGTGCGTATGCTTAAACCGAATCAGCCTGCCACCATGGATTATCGTAGTGACCGCGTGACAGTGGTTACAGACAGCAATAATCAGGTGATTCGAGCGACTTGCGGTTAATGCGCAGCGACGATATGTTCTTCAATCACTTGGATCATCAGTTCAAGCGCCTGTTGAAGCTCAGTATTCCAAGCAAAAGAACAATTTAAACGTAAACCTTGACGTGATTCAGAGAAAACACAAAACAAAGGGCTGGGCGCAATGGCAATCTTGCGCTCAATTAGAGTTTCATAAATACTCATACTGGCAATATTGGGTGGCAATTTAATCCACAAAAAATAGCCGCTATGGTAATAATAAATCTCACAGCCTTTGGGTAAATTTTGCTCTAAATATTTAAAAAACACCTTTTTTTGTTTTTCTAAATTCTTACGTAATTGGCGTAAATGTTTTTCATAATGATGTTTGCTAATAAATTCAACTAAGGCATTTTGTAATAAACTATTGGCAGAAATCGTACTCATGAGTTGTAAGTGCTGGATTTTTGCCGAAAAAGCGCCTGCATGTACCCAGCCTAAGCGAAAACTTGCCCCTAATGTTTTAGAAAAAGAGGAGCAATGTAAGACCCAATTGCCTTGATCAAAATATTTCATTGGCAGTGGACGGCTCTGTGAAAAATAGAGCTCTTCATAGACATCATCTTCAATTAAATAGACTTGATTAAATAGACTTGATACTCATGAATCAAGGCAGCAATTTTGGCCTTAATTTCATGATTGACATTAAAGCCAATGGGATTATGGCTATTGAGCATTAACCAACAGACTTTTATGGGATACTGCTGCAAAATTTGCTCAAAGGCGGTTAAGTCAAAGCCATAAATGGGATGCTCAGGTAAGGTAATCACTTTTAAACCTAAGCGTTCCGCTGCTTGCCAAGCGCCATAAAAAATATGTTGTTGTAAAATAATATAATCACCAGACTGCGCCACCGCCTGTAAGGCAAGATTTAAAGCATCTAAACAGCCAGAGGTGATGACGATATCATCCGCATGCGTAGCAACGCCGTGCATGTTATACCGCTGAGCAATCAGTTGGCGCAGTGCCAGTTTACCCGGGGGTAAACTTTCATGTTGATGGTAGCTGCTGGGCTCTCGCGCCAGTTGGGCCATAATTTGAATCAGTTTTTTGCTACTCACTAAACGATCATCAGGAAAAGCCGACCCTAGAGGCACAACAGTAGGTGCTTGTATTGATTTTAAATACTTAAAGACTAAAGAGTTAATCGATATATCTTGATGCAGTGCCACAGTGGTGTGTGGCAGCCTCAAATGATGTTTTTGTGGACTTACAAAATAACCGGACTTTTCTTTGGCATAAATCAAGCCTTGCGCTTCAAGACTTTGATAGGCATTCATTACGGTCATTAAGCTTAAGCCACTGTCTGCAGCTTGGTCACGTAAAGAAGGTAGCTTTTGATGAGCAGTAAAAGACTGATTTTTAATTAAAACCCGAATATTATGTGCGAGTTGTTCAGCTTTATACATGCTTCATCCAATCTTATCAGGTTGATCATTTTTGATTTAAAAACCCATATCGGCATTAATTGCAACCACTACACCAATGCAAAATAAGCTACAGTAAATAAAAAACCAAAGTAGCATACGCTTAAAGGCTTTATCGGAAATGGAGCTATCGGCATATTTAGGTGCTGGCTTTGAAGGGCGCTCTTGCATTCTTGATTCTCACAGTTAAATCAAAGGAAGAACTGTATTATGCAAAAGCACTTGTTCAAATATTAGATACAGAAAAAAGTAAAAAAACTATAACAGATTTGAGTAAAATTGATTAAAACTGACTAATCTGCTCAGGTTTTGGTACAGAATTTATGCATCTCAGTTGAAAGGCGTGACGATTATCTAAAATAAAATCCACACGTTGATTGATTAGCTCATCACTAATGGGTTGCTTTAGCAAGAAATAGTGGCTAAGTAGGGGACCAATAATTTCATTAAACACTAAATTTTGGTCGTAATCCTGAGGCCACTCACCACGCGCAATGGCATAACCAAATATCTTCTGACCAATTTGCATACGTTCCTGCCAAAGTTGCCAGGTCATGTGTTGTAGTTCAGGGGCTAATTGTGGATTAAAAGCCAGCATAATTAATGTTTTACCAATTTGACCTTGTAAAAAATTAGCAATTGAAGCCAACATATGGCGTAAATCTTGCCCTAAATTCCCAGTATTTACAGGTACCAATTGATTGTGAGCAAATTCGCTAATGGTATCCATGATTAATGCTTCGCGCGTGGGCCAACGTCGATAAATTGTGGTTTCATGTACATTCGCGCGAGCTGCAATTTGACTAATATTGAAGCCCATATAACCTTGTTCGATCAATTCAAATAATGCATGTTTGAGTACATCTTGACGGACGCGCGCACTACGACCACCCGTGCGCTTTTTAATCATTTTTGTTGGCATAATCAAAAAATAAGTATGAGGTATTATAAAATGATTGTACAAAACAATAGCAAAGAAATCTGTATTAAATGCAAGTGATTTTGCATTAAATTGCTATATAACTCTATACGAAAAAACGTTTATATATGATCGTCCTAGCTCCTGATTCATCGTTTTTTGCAAATCAACTTAAAAGAAATTAAAGATCAATTACATAAAGTGCTGAAAATTTAATCTAAGTGATACATTGACTCAGCTTGTTTACCGCTAAGGTAAAGCAGGATGATATGACCAATATCATATTTATCTCTCGTTATAAAAATGAAATGAGGAAGGATCATGAATAAGAAAACCGTGAGCCAAATGGGCGGACAAGATCATCTAGATCGTCAAAATACCAATAAGAAGCTCGAACAACTGGATGCACATCGTCGCGATGCAACAGAACAAGCTTTAACGACTAATCAAGGCGTTAAAATTGCAGACAATCAGAATAGCTTAAAAGCGGGTACACGAGGTTCTACCTTATTGGAAGATTTTATCTTGCGTGAAAAAATCACCCATTTTGATCATGAGCGTATTCCTGAGCGAATTGTGCACGCGCGTGGTGTGGCAGCGCATGGTTTTTTTGAAGCCTATCCTGGCAATGAAAAGTGGACCAAAGCGGGATTCCTAACCGATAGCAGCATTCAAACTCCAATTTTCGTACGCTTTTCCACTGTACAAGGGCCGCGTGGTTCTGCTGATACGGTGCGTGATATCCGTGGCTTTGCCATTAAATTTTATACTGAAGAAGGTAATTTTGATTTAGTCGGTAATAATGCGCCAGTATTCTTTATTCAAGATGGCATTAAATTCCCAGATTTTGTGCATGCAGTCAAACCAGAGCCAGATACCGAGATTCCAACCGGTGCATCGGCACATGATACCTTTTGGGATTTTGTTTCTTTAGTGCCTGAATCAGCGCATGCGGTGATGTGGGCGATGTCAGATCGTGCCATTCCACGTAATTTACGTTCTATCCAAGGCTTTGGGGTGCATACCTTCCGCTTAATTAATGCCAAAGGCGAAGCAGTATTTGTGAAATTCCATTGGACGCCAAAACAAGGTCTAGCTCAGTTGGTTTGGGATGAAGCACAAAAATTAGCGGGGAAAGACCCTGATTTTCATCGTCGTGACTTGTACGAAGCGATTGAAAATGGTTTCTATCCAGAATGGGAATTAGGGGTGCAGATTGTGCCAGAACAAGATGAAATGAAATATGACTTTGATCTGCTCGATCCGACCAAAATTATTCCTGAGGAACTCGTTCCTGTGACGCCAATTGGCAAATTTGTTCTGAATCGTAACGTAGATAATTTCTTTGCTGAAACTGAGCAAGTGGCTTTCTGTCCAGGGCATATTGTCCCAGGGATTGATTTTACCAACGACCCTTTATTACAAGCGCGTTTATTCTCTTATACCGATACTCAGTTAAGTCGCCTTGGTGGGCCGAACTTCCACCAAATTCCGATCAATAAAGCTGTCTGTCCATTCCATAATAATCAGCGTGATGCCTTACATCAGCATCATGTGCATAAAGGTCAAGCCGCATATCAGCCGAATTCAATTGATGGTAATTGGCCCGTTGAAACCCCACCTGCTGCCAGCCAAGGTGGTTTTGAAAGTTACCAAGAACGTATTGATGGGCGCAAGATTCGTGAACGTAGTCCATCATTTTCCGACCACTTTAGCCAAGCCCGTTTATATTATCAAAGCTTAGCAGCACACGAACAAAAACATGTGGTAGATGCCTATGTGTTTGAATTGGGTAAAGTCGAGCGTCTACATATTCGTGAGCGTGAAGTACAAGAGGTGTTAGCGAATATTGATATTGACTTAGCACGCCAAGTGGCAGAGCAATTGGGCATTGCCTTAAAAGCCGATGCCAAGGCACAAAGTCAAGCGATTGATAAAACCTCAGCCAAACTCTCTATGCAAGCATTTGTGCCCGAAGATATCAAAGCGCGCAAAATTGCAGTCTTGGTCCATGATGGCGCTAACGCAGCGCAGGTGAAAGCCATTCAAGACTGGGCTAAATCTGAACAGGCTGTGGCCGAAGTGCTGACCCCTACACCTGCTCCAGTCAAAGATTCCAAAGGCAAAGACATTGCTTCAGATGGCATGCAAAAAGGTGAACCTTCAATTGCGTATGATGCAGTGGTGATTGTCGATGGCGATAATCTAGATGCCGTGAAAAAAGATGGTGTTGCTAAACATTATCTGCTTGAAACCTACAAGCATTTAAAACCGATTGTATTTTTAGGTGATAAAGCTGAGCTCATTGACTTACTGGGCTTAGAAGACGATGCAGGTCTATTTAAAGCAGATGACTTTAAAAAGATTGCTGATGATTTTAAAGAGAGTATTCGCAAGCATCGGATTTGGGCACGTGAACCGGCTGCTGAAGTGATTCCAGCTTAAATTGTTGCCAAAGAAAAAGCCCACGAGCGTGGGCTTTTTTCGTTATACTAGACTTTGTTGACATGATTTAGAAAATCTACCCATGCATAAAGATATCATTGAAGAACAGAAATTGGTGTGTGAACAATATGGTTCTGCCTATCGTGCAGTCAATGACCAAGATGTCATTGCCATTGCTGTTCAATCTTTAACTGAAGAGAGTATTGTCGGGATTCGTAATTTACCCGATAGCGACGGCATTGCATGGTTTATCTATGGTGGGGAATTAGATGATGCAGATGATTTCTTCCATACCATTACCGTCAAAGAATTAGAAGAGGTTTTTCCTGAAGCCTTGCCGTTTTTAGCACTTGATACAGGCTATCGCTTTTTAATCGATCATGATGAATATGAAGATGTATGGCGTGAAGGTGAGTCAGATATTTAAGCGCCCTATTCAAAATAGCAAGCCCACGGATGTGGGCTTGCTGTTAAGGTGCTTGTACCGTGATTAATGCCAAGCTAATCCGATCAATGTGCTGATATTGGCTGTGCTCGAGTTCTTCGCCAAACACGTCAGGATCAATCTCCTGATAGTGCCATGAATAGTCAGGATAATCCTGCATAAAAATTTTAATTGCGGTATAGAGTAAATTATTATCTTGCGAGATTGCCGCACCAGTATATAAAAATAAATGCCCTTGTGGACTTAACTGCCGAATCGCTTGTTGTAAAATAACAAAGGCCATTTCAGCGCCATCAAGTTGGCCGCCGTGCCGATATTGACGTTGCTCATCATCGACCAAATATGGTGGATTGGCAAAAATAAAATCAAACTTTTGATCAATATCTTGCAACACATCACTTTGCGCTAAGATTAAATCCATCTTCGCTGCCTTGGCGTTGACTGCGCTAAAGCTTAAAGCTTGTGGATTGATATCAATGCCAGTCATGTGCTCAATTTTAAACTGTTTGGCAAGTGCAATGGCCACCGCTGCTGTTCCACAGCCAATTTCTAAAGCGGATTGGGGCTGTAATTGCTGTTGCTTGAGATATTGCTGCACATGAAAATAAAAGCGATAGGTATCGGGGCCAAAAAAAACCGCATCAATATCTTGGGTTGGATAACCAGAATGAACCACTAAATGTTGATCTAGACTTGAAACACGAATACAGCTATACCATTGCTGGTCATTGTAGCGCTCTAGATATTGACTTGTTTGTAGTAATGCAAATAGCTCTAAGGGTAGAAAATCTGCATCAAAAGGTAAATTCCAACCAAAAATGTCGGTCAGACTGCTGGCAGTTTGTGCTTTACGCCGTGTCAGAATACGTTGATGGGACAACGGGGTAATAGTGGTAAAGTGATAATGGTGTTGTTTTAAATAGCGTAATAATTCCACTAAGGCAGATTGTTGAGCAGATAACTCAACAGCAAGATGCCTTGACATAAATAATCCTCGTTATTGTGATTTTAAGTACATCGACTTAAATTAGATGGCTTTATCCTAGCAAGGGGAAATAGAGCGTGGGGTATGGCTTATGTTAATTTCAGCCAATTTTTATATCCGCTAGTACGTGTACTTTGGCGTATTTTTAGTAAATTTCAGTTGACATCACTTTTATCTTTTGTGTTATAAAAGAAAAAAATCATCAAAATAAAGCTAATTTAAGAAAAAATTCATCACCTCGATCGTCGATAGATTTTTAAATTGTAAATAAAACAATGATCTATGGGGTGGAAAGAAGTTGGCATGATTTTTGGAAAATAGAATAAAGATGATTTTTTTCATCAGTAAGGAAAAATAACAAGGATAAGGATATGAGTCAGCAAATTTTGGATGTCGCCATTTTAGGATCTGGCTATGGTGGCCTAGGTATGGCGGCAGTGCTCAAACAAAATGGCATAGAAAATTTCAAAATTTTTGAAAAAGCCGATGCGTTAGGCGGTGTTTGGCGTGACAATATTTACCCCGGTGCGGCCTGTGATACCCAGTCGCATATTTACTGTTTTAGCTATTTTCCGCATCTGCGCGTGAGTCGCATGTATGCCGGTCAAGAAGAGTTGTTGGGCTATTTAAATGATTTAGCCAGTCACTTTAATTTACACCCACATCTGAGCTATAACGCTGAAATTACCCAAGCGATCTGGAATAAAGAACAGCAGCTTTGGGATTTAGAGATTCAAAACCTAGGGCGAGTGCAAGCCAAAGTGTTTATTCCAGCTTGGGGACAACTCAATACACCGGTTATCCCAAGCTTTAAGGGTGCAGAGCGTTTTCAAGGACAAAGTTTCCACTCTGCTGCATGGCAATATGAAGTCAATTTAACAGATAAGAACGTCGTGAGTATTGGTAGTGCCGCCAGCGCTGTACAATATATTCCTGAGGTCGCGAAACAGGCAAAACAGCTGACGATTTTTCAGCGCAGTGCCAATTGGATTATGCCGCGTGATCAGTATGTGTTTAGCCAAGCTGAGTTGGATGAATTTGAGCATCATCCTGCCGCATTTTTTGCCAGTCGTCAGCATATTCATCAAATGCGTGAAGATGGTTTTCATCGCACCCAACATGGCAGTGATATGCAAAAAGAGGGTGAGCGTTTAGCCCTTCAACATTTATATGACAGTATTCCAGATCCTATTTTACGTGCTAAGCTGACCCCAGATTATGAGTTTGGTTGTAAACGTATTTTAAGAACCGATGATTATTACCCAACGCTCAATCGTGACAATGTGTCTTTAGTGACCGATGCAATTGCAGAAATGAGTGAGCATGGCATTGTAACCAGTGCCGGAGAATACATCGAAGCCGATGTCATTATTTATGGAACTGGATTTGCCAGTCAAAACTTTAATGGCAAGCTCAATATTGTGGCGCAAAATGGTGAGTCTTTATCACAAGTGTGGGCAGATGGTGCAGAAGCCTATTTAGGTTTAAGCGTACCTCAATTTAATAATTTATTTTTAGTCTACGGCCCTAATACCAACTTAAACCATAATTCGATTGTGACGATGCTAGAAATTCAGCATCAATACATTTTAGAGGCGGTACAGCATATTTTAGCCCATGATGTGGCTTTGGCGGTTAAGCCGGAATTATTTGAGGATTATAACCACAAAATCCAACAGCAGATGGCTCACTCAGCCTTTTCCTCCGACTGCTCAAGTTGGTATAAAAATGCAGCTGGTAAAGTGATTAACAATTGGCCCTTAGATGTGGAAGCCTATCGTCAGGCGGCACAGTTTCAAGCATCAGACTACTATAGCGCGCATGTCGGGATGGAGGATCAAGTGGTATGACTTACGCACTGCATCCGGATGCCCGTCCCGTAATTGAGGCCTTCTTAGCCAAAGGCGGGCAATCGTTTGAAAAAATGGGCAGTATTGCTGAACTACGCCAGACCTATATCAACAATTGTGCTTTGGCTGCGATGCAAGGTTTAGACCATGTGCAAACGAGGGATATTGAGCAAACATGGCAAGATCAGCCGATTCATCTACGTCTTTATGATATTGATTTACAGGCAACGCAGCGGGCATGTGTGATCTATATCCACGGCGGTGGTTGGGTAATTGGAAATTTAGACTCACATGACTCGATTTGCCGTAAGTTGGCGCATAGTGCCGATGTACGCGTGATTGCGATTGACTATCGTCTGGCGCCTGAATTTAAATTTCCTGTACCTTATCAAGATTGCCAGCAGGCACTGGCGTATATCATGCAACAACATACCGAGTTAGGCGTTGATGTCACACGTTTAGTGTTTTGTGGGGATAGTGCCGGCGCGAATTTAGCAGCCTATTTAGGACAAAATTTTTATCAGCAATTTAACATCGAATTAAAAGCACAAGTCTTACTTTATCCGGTGATTGGGTATTTTCCTGAAAGTCCGAGTTATCAAGCGTATTTAAGCGGCTTTCCCTTAGTGCAAAGCACCATGCACTGGTTTTTTGAGCAGTTAATGCAAGACTTAGATGACCACAATGCAATTTGTATTTTGAATCAACCTTTTATACGAGAAAATGGCAAACTCTATATTCTGACCGTTGAGCATGATCCATTGCGTGATGAGGTTTTAGATTATGTCAGGACGGCCATTCAA
This sequence comes from Acinetobacter sp. B51(2017), assembly GCF_003711395.1. Taxonomy (GTDB): domain Bacteria; phylum Pseudomonadota; class Gammaproteobacteria; order Pseudomonadales; family Moraxellaceae; genus Acinetobacter. The sequence continues at coordinate 37,592 of NZ_PJRJ01000019.1, read as the reverse complement.
GCTGGCTTAAATGTGGACTATCACCATGTGCAAGGTCTGATGCATGGCATGTTTACCATGGCAGGGAAATTACCAATTGCAGAGCAATACTTAGACAAGATCAGTGAATTTATTAAACATAATATTAAATAGGATAACAATAACATGAGCTTTGCAACATTTAAAACCGCCAATAAATTGATTACTGGGCCAAATGCACTGGATTATGTAGCTACAGCGATCGAAAAATTAAAGATGAATAAGGCATTAATTGTCACCGACCAAGGCGTGGTACAGTCAGGCACCATTCAACAAGTACTCAGTCGCTTAAATATTGATTATGCAATTTATGATCAAGTCAAACCAGAACCTGAGTTAGCCCAAGTGCAAGAGGTGATAGATGGCTATCATCAACAAGCTTGCGATGGGGTGATTGCGGTAGGGGGCGGCAGTGCCTTAGATATTGCCAAATGTGTGGCAGCTTTAGCAGGACAAACTGGCGCTGTTGAGGATTTTATTGGGGTGGATCAAATTCAACAGCGCGATATTGCCCTGATTGTGATTCCAACCACGGCGGGTACAGGGTCAGAAGTGACCAATATTGCGATTTTATCTGACACCGTCAAGCAAATGAAACAAGGGATTGTCAGTGATTGCTTATTGCCAGATGTGGCAATTGTTTCACCGGTGATGTCAGTCAGTTGCCCACCCGCTGTTACCGCAGCCAGTGGTGTTGATGCTTTAGTGCATGCCATTGAAGCTTATATTTCAGTGAATCGTTCTGATGTGACGGATGCCTTAGCGATTCAAGCGATTGAAATGATTGTTGAGTATTTACCGCAAGCCTATGCTTTACCCAATCATTTGCTGGCGCGCGAAAAAATGGCCACGGCAAGCTTAATGGCAGGCTTGGCATTTGGTAATGCGGGTGTGGGCGCCGTGCATGCCTTGGCCTATCCATTAGGGGGTAAGTACAAAATGGCGCATGGGGTCAGTAATGCGCTTATGCTGCCTTATGTCTTAAAATGGAATGTGTTGGGCTGTGCAGAACGTTTAAGTGAAATTGCAAAACGCTTACATCTGGCTCAAGGCAATCATCATATGCTCAATGCCGAAAAATTAGTGGAATTTTTGCATCAATTCTGTCGTCAACTGAATATTCCAGCCGGTTTACAACATTTTGGCATTGTGGAAGAAGACTTAGCCGGTCTTGCGGCAGAAGCGATTAAAGTCGAGCGCTTGCTGAAAAATAATCCGCGCCAATTTACTGTGCAGGAAATTGAATCGATTTATCGAGAAGCCTATGTCAGTCGCTAAGGCGCACCAGCAGCACTTGAGCTTGTTACAGCACATGCAAGGCTTTGCTTTAAAGACCCAAGATGGCCGCTCAATTTTCAATGTCGAACCCATTCGCTCCTTTATGGAAGCGATTCAAGATGGCATTTATATCACGGATGCCGAAGCAGTGACGTTGGCGGTCAATAGTGCCTATGAACGGATTACGGGTTTAAACCGTAGTTTGTTACTGGGTCGCTATATGGGTGATTTGGTGAAACTGGGCTATTTATCCAATTCGGTTTCCTTGGAAGTCATTAAGCGTCAGGATGTAGTGACCTTAGTACAGAGTATTCATGGCAATCAAAAGATTTTAGTCACAGGTAGTCCTATTTTTGATGCCAAGCAGCAATTACTGTGTGTGGTGACTTGTGTACGGGATATTACTGAACTTCTGCGCGCCAAACATGCACAAGAACAGCTGGAAAATTTATTCCGTAGTCAAGCGCAATATAAAATCAGCAGTCATGCGAGTGATTTTATTGTCTCGCAGCATACGCAAGACATATTAGATTTGGCGACTCATGTGGCTAAGTTTGACAGTAAGGTACTAATTGGCGGGGAAACGGGGACAGGCAAAAGTCAGCTGGCACGTTATATACATCACATGAGTCCACGCGCTGAACAGGCTTTTTTAGAGCTGAATTGTTCAGGCCTACCCGATAATTTGTTAGAAATTGAACTGTTTGGCTATGTGGCAGGTGCCTTTACCGGCGCCTCTAGTAAAGGCAAAAAAGGTCTATTGGAAATTGCCCATCAAGGCACTTTGTTTTTAGATGAGATTGGTGATTTGCCCTTACATTTACAGGTCAAATTATTAAAAGTCATTGAAGAGCAGCGTTTTTTAGCCGTGGGTGGCACCGAGTTTAAACAAATTGATGTACGGATTATCAGTGCCACACATCGCAATTTAAAGGAGATGCTTGATCACGGGCAATTCCGTGAGGACTTATTTTATCGGCTTAATGTGGTTGAGCTAAATTTACCACCCTTACGTGAGCGCCGTGCGGAAATTATTCCTCTGCTTGAGCATTATTTAAGCCTATGGAATCAAAAACATCAGCAGCATAAGTCGTTGAGTCCTGAAGTATTAGAAGCTCTAAGCCACTATGCTTGGCCGGGCAATATTCGTGAATTGGTGAATTTGGTGGAGCGTTTATGTGTCGTGACTCGTCAAGATGATATTGAGCTGCAGGATCTACCGGAACATTTGTCTGTACAGTGTGACGTTGCAAGCACGCCATTATCACTCAAAGCACAAGTTTTAGCTTATGAACGGCAATTAATTATTGAGGCTTTGGCCGTGCATGGTTCTACCCGTGCGACAGCGCAAGCCCTACAGGTCGAGCAATCTACGTTAGTGAAAAAGATTGCGCGTTTTAAACAACAAGAATAAGGATATAAATATATGGATATTCAGACATATGCATCTTTTGAAAATCGATGCTGGGTCAATGGTGAATGGATCACTACACAAGACAAAATAGCGGTGTATAACCCCTATGATCAAAGCTTGATTAGCGAGGTGCCGCAACTGGATGCAGCTTGCATTGAACAGCTGATTGTAGATGCCGACGTTGCCCAAAAACAATGGCGTGAAGTGGCCCCCAATGAACGCAGTCGTGTATTAAGACAATGGTTTGATTTGATGCAAACGCATCAAGACGAGCTTGCCACCATTATGACCCTAGAGCAAGGCAAGCCACTTAAAGAAGCCAAAGGGGAGATTGCTTATGCAGCCAGCTATATCGAGTGGTTTAGTGAAGAAGCCAAACGCGGTTATGGCGATATTATTCCCACAGCGAGCAATAGTGAAATTTTTGTGTTTAAGCAAGCGGTCGGCGTCTGTGCTGCCATTACCCCGTGGAATTTTCCGGCGGCGATGATTACCCGTAAAGTGGCACCTGCGTTAGCCGCGGGCTGTAGCATTATTGTTAAACCGGCTTCAGAAACGCCATTAACCGCTTTGGCTTTGGCCAAACTTGCCGAACAAGCCGGCTTTCCCAAAGGTATATTTAATGTCGTGACTGGATCATCTAGTGAGATTGGTGAGGTCCTTACACGTCATCCACTGGTTAAAAAGTTAAGCTTTACCGGTTCGACAGAAGTGGGTGCCAAGCTAATGGCGCAAAGTGCGCCAACCATTAAAAAACTATCGCTTGAACTCGGCGGTAACGCACCTGTTTTAGTATTCAATTCCGCACAGATTGACCAAGCGGTACAAGGGGTGATGGACAGTAAGTTTCGTAATGCTGGACAAACCTGTGTCTGTGCCAATCGTATTTATGTGCAAAGTGGCATCTATGCAGAGTTTATTGCCAAGCTCAAAAGCAAAGTCGAGGCGCTTAAAGTGGGCAATGGCCTAGATGAACAGACCGATATTGGGCCGCTGATTAATGCCAAAGCCGTAGAGAAAGTTAAACAACATATCCAAGACGCGTTAAGCAAAGGCGCGCAATTGGTGACAGGTGAAGTTGAAGCACAGCAAGGCCATTGGTGTACACCGACCGTGCTGCAAGATGTGACCCAAAACATGCTATGTGCGCGTGAAGAAACCTTTGGCCCAATGGCGCCCATTTTTAAATTTGACCATGAAGCTGAGGCGATCCAACTGGCCAATGATACCGAATTTGGCTTAGCTGCCTATGTGTTTACCCAAGACATGAGTCAATTTATACGTGTGTCACGCGCTTTAGAATATGGCATGGTGGGGGTGAATACCGGTCTAATTTCGAATGCTGCCGCACCTTTTGGTGGCGTAAAAGCATCAGGGATCGGCCGTGAAGGGTCTAAATACGGCATGGATGAATACCTCGAAATAAAATATGTCTGTTTAGGCAATATTCAACTGTAAATAGCAAATAAAACAACAACGACAAAGCAATGCTCAAAGGATAATGAACATGGAAATAGCACAAACAAAAGCTGTAGAGCTTGAGGTGACCGCGGAACGCTCCTCGATTAAAAAAGTAGTTGGCGCAGCAATGGCAGGCACCATTGCAGAGTGGTATGAATTTTTTATTTACGGTATTGCCAGTACCTTGGTCTTTTCAAAAATCTTTTTCCCTACGATGGGCAGTGGCGGAGTACTGATGGGCATTATTGCCGCCTTTGCCACCTATGCGGTAGGATTTATGGCCCGCCCTTTAGGCGGTTTAGTCTTTGGTCACTACGGTGATAAATACGGACGTAAAAAACTACTACAAATTAGCTTAATTCTGGTGGGGGTGGCGACCTTTTTAATGGGCTGTATTCCCACTTTTGCCAGCATTGGTTATGCAGCGCCAGCCATCTTAGTCTTGTTGCGCTTTATTCAAGGTTTTGCGGTGGGCGGTGAATGGGGCGGAGCGATGCTATTGGTGGGTGAACATAGCCCAGAGCATCAACGTGGTTTTTGGACTAGTTTTCCCCAAGCCGCGGCGTGTGCAGGTAATGTGTTGGCCAGTTTGGTGTTACTGAGTTTATCTGCCCTGTTAGTGCCTGAAGACTTTTTAGCATGGGGCTGGAGAATTGCCTTTTGGCTGTCTGCGGTGATTGTATTTATTGGCTACTATATTCGTAAAAATGTAGAAGAATCAGATGTCTTTAAAGAATCCATTGAACGTCAAGAACAGCAACAAAAAGCCTCTGCAGGTTTAAAGGAAGTCCTCAAACACTATCCAAAACAAGCCATTTGCGGCATGCTAATGCGTGTCGGTGAAAACTCTGCTTATTATATTATTGTGGTGTTTTCGATTGCTTATTTATCGATTCAAATGCAATTTAGTTACCCGACCATTTTAAGTTTATTACTTTGTGCCAATGCTTTTCAGTTCTTTTCAATGATTTCGTGTGGAGCGCTGTCGGATAAAATTGGTCGAAAAATGACGATGTATATTGGCTATGCAGGCTTAGTGCTGTGGATTCCATTTTATTTTGCGGGTTTAAATACTGGTGAATTTGGCTGGGTATTGTTAGCCATGTGTACCGGTTTATTGTTTCAAGGCATGTGTTATGCTGGACAAGGTGCAGTATTGGCAGAGATTTTCCCGACGCGTATGCGCTATTCAGGCTCATCCTTTTGCTATCAAATTTCTTCAATTTTAGCAGGTTCAATTGCACCGATGATTGCAACCTTATTATGGAAAAAATTTGACAGTACCTTACCCATCACTTTCTATATTTTATTTGTGATTGGCATTTCAGTGATCTCGATTATCTTACTCAAAGAAACCGGTGGACGTTCATTGCGTGAAGTGGATCAGGAGGATCAGCAAAAACATGCTTAATCGATGACTGCTGCCCATGCGATCAGCGCTGGGCAGTTTTTTAAACATATAACAATAACAGGTCACTATGAAAGGACTACACCATAAAACTGTGTTAATGACTGGGGCTTTAGGTGGTATTGGACGTGCCACCATTCAAGCCTTTGATGATTACGCCGTGCAAATGATTTTAATTGATGTGGTGGCGCCAGATCAGCAATTTCTAGACAGCTTAAAAAGCCGTAGCGTCTATTTTCAAGCGGATATTGCCCAACCACAACAAGTGGAACAGGTTTATGAGCAGATTTTAAAACAATTTCCACAGATTGATTTTTTGATACATGCTGCAGGCGTCTACCAGCATATTGAGCTGGATGATTTAGATATGCAGACATGGAATCAGCAAATAAATCTTAATCTAAATGCCAACTATTATTTAATTCATCGTTTTAAAGATGCTTTGACACAAGACAGCGCAATCGTCAATCTTGCTTCTATCGCAGGTCATCAAGGTAGTATTGCGCATACGGCCTATGCGACAGCCAAGGGTGGTGTGGTGGCTTTAAGTAAAAGTTTAGCCATAGAGCTCGCGCCTAAAACGCGCGTGAATACCGTATCTCCCGGTTTAATTGATACTCGAATGATGCAAGGCATGACGGCGGAAAAACGCCTTGCCATGACTCAAGCCACGCCATTGCAGCGTTTGGGTCAGCCACGTGAAATTGCCGATGTGATTTTATTTTTATGTAGCCAAAGTGCCTCGTTTATGACGGGTGAAAATATTCATGTCAATGGCGGTCTATATCGTCACTAAAATAGAGCATACACATGATTCAACATACACAAGTCGCTATGATTACAGGTGCTGCCTCTGGGATTGGTAAAGCAGTGGCAGAAAAGTTGGCAGGACAGGGTTATATTTTGCATTTGCTGGATTTAAACGCGACAGCTTTAGCACAGCTAGAAGCAGAATTAGCCACCCAAAGCAAAGTAAAGATTTATGTCGGTGATGTCAGTGATGCCACATTTGTTGCTGATGTCGTGGCACAAATTGGCTCATCTGGGCAAGGTCTGGACTGTGCTTTTAATAATGCAGGCATGACCTCACCCGCCGCCAGTATTGATGAGTTAGAACTCGACGTTTGGCAGCAGGTGCTTGATGTCAATTTAAATAGTATCTTTTACTGCCTAAAATATCAGATCCAATTGATGAAACAGCAAGGGCGAGGCGGTTCGATCGTTAATACTTCATCCATGTTGGGCTTAATTGCTACAGCACATCGCGCAGCCTATGTGGCGACCAAACACGCCGTGACAGGCTTAACCAAAGCCGCGGCTTTAGATGGTGCCGAATACAATATTCGCGTTAACTCGATTCATCCAGGCTACATTGAAACACCGTTAATTGCGCACTTAGATCGTCAAGCACTGGCGGCGAAACATCCCATTCAGCGCTTAGGCAGTAGTGAGGAAGTCGCAAATTTGGTCTATTTCTTACTGTCCAAAGAAGCGAGTTTCGTCACAGGATCACAATACGTCATTGATGGTGGTTATAGTATTCAATAACACTACGAGCTGGTCTAAAATCTGTTTAGGTGTTTAAAATCTCACCGCCATTGACATGAATGACTTGTCCAGCAATATAACTGGCTGCATCTGAAGCAAGAAATAAATACGCTGGGGCAACTTCACTGGGTTGCCCCATCCTGCCCATGGGACTGTCTTTGCCAAAGTCTGCCACTGTTTTGGCATCAAAGCTACTCGGGATGAGCGGTGTCCAGATTGGGCCTGGTGCAACAGCATTTACGCGAATACCACGACCTTGTTTGAGTAAATGAGTTGCTAAACTACGGGTAAAACTGGTAATGGCACCTTTAGTACTTGCATAATCGATCAATTGATCATGTCCCCGATAGCTGGTAATACTGCTTGTATTAATAATACTGTCACCTGCATGTAGATGCGGTAGGGCAGCTTGAGTTAAATAGTACATCGAAAATATATTGGTTTGAAAAGTATGTTGTAGTTGTTCAGGGCTAATATCTTCTAACTTGTCTTGCGGATATTGCACGGCTGCATTGTTAATTAAAATATTCAGTTTGCCAAAGGCTTGTATGGTTTGGGCAATGGCATGTTGTGCCTGTTTAGGGTCAGTAAGATCTGCTGCCAAAGTCATACATTTTTGACCTTCAGCTGCAACGAGTTGTTGTGTTGCTTTCGCATCTTGATCTTCGTCTAAATAAACAATGGCAATATCTGCGCCTTCACGAGCAAATAACAGGGCAATAGAGCGCCCAATACCACTATCACCACCGCTAATTAAGGCGACTTTGCCCTGTAGTTTTTGACTGCCTTGATAATTTGGCTTAATTATTTCAGGTTGCGGTTGCATAGAATCTTGTTGCCCAGGTTGATGAGCTTGATGTTGTGCAGGTGGAGAAGTTGGATAGTGCTGACTCATATGATAATACTCCTATAAAAAAAGCCCTCTACATCAGAGGGCTTCAGCGGTTTAAAGCTGTGGGGTTTTGCGCCCAGTATGTACAGTGTGGATCAAATCAGTCAGGTCATAGCCTAAACTTTCCGCATAAGCCAAATATTGTTGTTTGATACTTGGATCTAAATCTACATCGCGATGTAATAACCATAAGTATTTTTGATTAGGTTCGCCCACTAAAGCGGTGCTGTAGTCCTCATCAATTTTGAGTACCCAATAGTCGCCCTTGGTAAATGGAATCCAGCGTAAACCTTCAGGTAAAAAACTCACTTCTAGTTTGCCGTGTTCAGCATCAACCACAGTCGCTTCACCAATGGATTCATCCAGTTCACCTTGGCCATCTAGACAGCGATTTTGCACACGAACTTTGCCATCATCATTCAGTGAATAAACGGCAGAAATATCGGTACTGTCTTCTGGTTGATGTTTCATCGGTAGGCGAGCAATTTCATACCACGTACCTAAATAGCGAGTTAAATCAAAATGGTTAACGGTTTGGATCTCTGACATGTATTATTCCTATTGTTTATCATTGCTATAAGGACTTTAAGTAAAACGGTTTTCTAGCTATATGACCTTAGTTGCTTTGTGCAGCTTATGTAGGCTTGTGTGAAAAAAATAGACCATCAAGTAAAAAGCGTAAGTCAAATCTGCCCATATCAGACAGTTAAGGCTGATTTACTCACGTTGCATTAAAATGATACAGCTTCTCAATTGGCTTAGGCGCAAAAGCATGTAACAGTGATGCCTATCGACATGATCAATGAATGCCGATCGTTTTAGACGCAACAGCATGTTGTCATCTTTAATGTTATTTAATTTAATAAGGATGGAATCAATCATGAATCAGAATCAAAACGACCAGAATCAACGCAACCAGAACCAACGTGCGCAACAGCAGCAACAAAACGGTCAACAGCATCAAAATGACCAACAGCAACAACAACAGCAGCGTGATCAGCAACAGCAACAGAATCCGCGCTTACCGCAACAAGATCAAAACGATCAACAACAGCAGCAACCACAACAGCAAGATCAGTGGAAACAGCAGCAAAATCAACATGATCAGCAACAGCAACAGCCGCAACAACAAAATGGTCAAAAAGATCAGCACAATATGCAACAAAAACAGCCTAACCGTGACCAACAAGGTTAAGCTGCGCTAAAAAAGAGCCTAGCATTTGCTGGGCTTTTTTATGCCTAAAATAAAATTGTTAAAAAATCATTAACTTTGCTTAAACTTGCGACTATGATGCGCTCAACGCAATTGACCGTATAATATTTTGATGACGTTCTCTCCACATCTCATAGCGACCCCTTTAGCTAGTGCTATTGTTTTGATCTGTAGTAGCAATGCTTGGGCCGAAGTGCAACAATTAGATACTTTAGTGATGCAAGCGCAGCCCTTTGCCCAAATACAACTTGATCCCTTTGGGCAAAGCGTACTTGAGATTGCCCACAGCGTAAACAGCATTGATGCCAAGCAGATTGCTGCGCAGGGCTTACAAAACCTCAGTGATTTAGCAAGCCAAGATGCCAGTTTAGGTGAGGGTTATATGCCAATTGGCTATTATGGCAATATCGTATCACGCGGTTTTGCCTTAGATAGTGCCAATGGGTATTTACTTAATGGACAAACTGTACGCGGGGAACAGAATATTGCGCTTGAAAATAAGCAGCGCGTGGAAGTGCTTAAAGGCGTAGCAAGCTTATATAGTCCAATGGCGACTCCAGGTGGTGTGGTGAACTATGTCACTAAACGGCCTGAAGATGTACGCAGCGTGTCTATGCATGTCAATAAATATGGGCAAATTGGGGCGCACGTGGATGTAGGCGGTTTTAGTACCAGCCAAGATTTAGGTTATCGCTTTAACCTTGCCACAGAAAAATTAAAACCTTATATAAAAGCTGCTGATGGTGAACGTTATTTTGCTGCCTTGGCGCTAGATTATCAGTTTAATCCACAGCAAAAGCTTGAAATTGATGCAGAATGGCAACGCCAAAGCCAATATTCAGTGGCGGGCTATCAACTCTTTAATGGGAATTTACCACAAGGGATCGAATGGGAACGCGCCTTAGGCCAGCAAGCATGGTCTAAGCCAGTAAAAAATGACAGCTTGAGTACCCAACTGCAATATCAGCAGCAACATGGTAATTGGGACAGCACTATCACAGCAAGTTATAGTCAAGTGGTGATTGATGACTATAGTAGCTTCCCATGGGGATGTTATAGTGAGATCTGTCAAATTGAAGGTTTAGGCAATCACTTTGATCAAACTGGTCACTATGATGTATATGATTTTCAGAGCCCCAATGATACACGACGTACTCTACAACTGGGTGCAGCACTGACGGGTGAGTTGAACAGTGATCGGCTTGAGCAGCGTTTACATCTTGCTTGGAAGAGTACCCAAAAACGTCAACAGCAACATGAACCTATTAATGCTTGGGTGGGGGTAGGAAATGCCATGCAACAGAATGTGCCATTAGCGCAAGCTGATGCAGAGCTTGGCGCATATTATACTGCACTAAAAAGTCAGCAGCATAGTTTATCCATTCAAGATCAGTTGCGTTGGCATCCCGCATGGTCAGCAGTGTTAGGTGGGCAATGGTTATCTGTCGATGAACAGGCTTATAGTGCCGATGGCCAAGCACAACGTGATACTCAACTTCAGCGCTTTTTACCGCAATTGGCGCTGATGTATCAGCCTACGCCAAATACACAGGCTTATCTGTCTTATCGGGAAGGTTTAAGTGATGGGGCTGTGGCGCCGTGGTATGCCGAAAATGCTTTAATGAGTCTGGCGCCACGCCAATCTAAACAATATGAACTCGGTTTTAAACAGCTGCTTGATGATTGGGAATGGAATGTTGCAATTTTTGATTTAAGCCAAGACTATCAATATGCTAAACCGCTACAAGATGGTTTTCGTTTTGTCAGTGAAGGACAACAAAACAGCCGCGGGCTAGAATTAGGGGTGCAGGGCAAAGTGAGTCCTGCGTTTAGCATAAATGCCAACAGCACATGGTTAGACAGTAAGGTCGAAGGTGCACAAGGCTTTGGTAAGCAGATGCAAAACGTACCTCGCTTACGTGCCGTATTACAAGCTCATTACCAAGTTGCACAGATTGATGGCTTAAGCGTGGCTGGTGAACTACGTTATAGTGCCAGTAAATTTGCCAATAAGGCAGCTACGATTAAAGCAGCATCCTATACTGTCTTTGACCTGAGTGCAGCCTATGACTTCGCTTGGCAAGATTATCCTGTGACTGTGAATATGCAGCTAGACAACGTGTTGAATAAACAATATTGGCGTGATGTGGGTGACTATATGGGTGATGATTATCTATTTTTAGGCCAACCACGCACGTTTAAAATTGCCACGACCCTGCAATTTTAGGAACTGATCTTTTGATAGTTTATTGTTAAGTAAAATTAAACAATATATCTATTTTTAAACCTTATCTTAGATATATCTTCGGGGATATATCTAAGTGCTGCACAGGTTTAATAAGTATAAATATATAATTAAAGATTGTGTAATGATTGCAATATGCATTGTAAAACCATGTTTTTATAGCGGCTTCACCAAATTGTCATGACCTTGTCATCTGTTATACATCAGGGCGCTTTACTGTGGCGCGCATTGAGTATAAGGATGAAGTTTACATGCGGTTCCCCCAAAAAATGATGTATACCAGCGTCATGTGCGCCATGATGACGACTTTGGTTGGGTGTAATGACGATGACAATACTGTAGCAGTGGTTGAGCCACCACAACAACTTGCACCTACAACCCACTACCGTGTTTATCCTTACTTACAAAATCCAACTGAGGATGCCATCACGATTATGTGGTTGAGTGAAGATGATCAAGCGGTCACAGTATCTGTGGATGGCGTTGGCGAGTTTAAAAGCCAGCCTATGATGGCGAAAGATTTAAATTATAGTCCTGCAGAAGTGGCGTATATCCATGGCGAAAAAAACTTTGGGAAAATCTTTGCTGATTTAGAACAGGATCAAGCACCGACGTTACCTTATCAACATCGCATACGGGTTACAGGTTTACAGGCAGATACCCAATATACGTATCGGGTAGGTAGTGATCAAGCCGAGCCTTTTGTAGCACAGTTTAAGACGGCACCTCTGCCACAGAGCAGAAGTGCTATCAACTTTGTGGTAATGGCAGATATGGAAACTGAACCAGAATCCACTCAAAAAACCGTAGCATGGGCTGCCAATGCGACTGCACTCGGTGGCTGGAAACTTGCCAGTGACCCAAGCACCTATCAACGTCAATATTTAGTCGATCAGACGCAAGGTTATCAACAAACCTTAAAATACGCCGCAAGTTTAGCGCCACGTTTATGGTTAATTGCAGGTGACTTGGTTGAAAAAGGCGGTCGTCAGTTGGATTGGGATGAATTCTGGCGCCATGCCGCAGGAGGGTGGGGACAATTGGCCTCATCAACGCCAATTTTGCCTGTATTAGGAAATCATGAAAACTATTGGCATCCTTCTGAGGGTGGCTATAGTGCGGCTGCAGCACGCCGTGCCTATGATAAATGGCAAAGCTATTTTGAGTTGCCAGACAATGGTGCGAGTGATCCGCGTCATCAAGAGCGTTATTATCGGGTGGACTATGGTCCTGTGAGCTTTATTCATCTGGATTCATCCAATGGTGATGATAGCGATCCAGCTAAAGATACCAATTTAAGTCTTAATGGACATGAAGCACAAGTTCCTGATTTTAATGTGGGCTCAGAACAATGGCGCTGGGCAGAACGCCAATTGGCTGATGCTCGTAGCAAAGGGCAAATCATTTTTGTGCAATGGCACCATATGGCCTACGGCACAGGTGTGCATAGTCTAATTTCAGGTACAGCGGGGATTGCCAATAACCAAGACAGTCAATCTGGTTTAGCGATGCGAGTTTATCATGAGCTGATGCGTCAGTATGGCGTGACTGCAGTTTTCTCTGGACATAATGAGTTGCTCGAAACCGTCACTTTAGATGGTGTGCATTATTGGGATGTGGGGATTGCAGGTGATGGTCTCCGTGGGCCGGGCTATGTCCCAACCACTGATTATGTACCTTTTGACTTATTGCCTGAACAAGCCCAAGCCACGCATTGGAGTGCGCATGGTGATGCCAACGAAGTTTGGCAGGGTTCCCGTCTCGTAGCAGGGGGTAAACACTATGGCTTTTTACATGTCAAAGTGGAGCCAAGCACAGCAGGACAATATCGCGTGATATTTGAGCCACGTTATTCCTTACCTGTAAGTAATGCAAAAGGTCAAGCGACAGGCGAATTTAGTCAAGAAATTTATGATCATGTCATTCAAGTTAATGTAGCAGCCAAATAGCGTATTGGTTATGATCAATGCTTGAATATTTTTCTGAAAATCCATAAGGTGGGGGGATGTTGATTATCTCTCCCACTTTATGATTGTTCGCGATAAAAATAGTAGCTTCACCTTATTGTTTGCTTGGTATGGCACCATTTTGCCTAAAGTATTGGGTGCTTTGGTTTGCGTATTATTGATCTCAGCCCTACTGGTTTATTTAACCACACACAGTATAGTGAGTTTGCCAGAAGTCCCTGCCATAGGTTTTACCATTTTTGGGGTGATTTTATCGATTTTCCTGAGCTTTCGAAATAATGCCTGTTATGAGCGTTGGTGGGAAGGGCGTAAGTTATGGGGGGCCCTAATTGCCAATTCTAGACACTTAAGTCGTGACAGTCATGTACTTGAGCCGCAACACCGCCGTGTCTTAATGTATCGAGTGATGTTATTTAGCCACTTATTACGTGATCGCTTGCGTCCTAATGCACAGGATTTTACCGCTTATCGTGCGCATGTAGCTCTAAATCATGCAGAGTTTGATGCTTTAAGCGGGCATATCAATGCCCCACAATATATCTTAGAAAAAATTCAGCAAGATTTAGTCAAACAACTTCAAGCAGGTAACATCAGCGATATTGTCTATCAAGGTCTGACACAACATATCATTGAGCTCAGTAATATCCATGCAGGTTGTGATCGTATTGCCAGTACCCCTTTACCATTTGCTTATTCTGTTTTGTTGCATCGCGCAGTCTATGTTTTTTGTTTGATTTTGCCGTTTAGTTTAAGTAATAGCTTGGGGCTTTGGACACCTTTTTTAGTGGGGGTAATCGCGTATTTAGTGCTGGGTTTAGATGCCTTAAGTAATGAATTAGAAGAACCCTTTGGTCTGCAAGACAACGACTTAGCACTTGACTCGATTGTGCGCTTAATCGAACGTGAAATGCGCAGTTCTTTGGGTGATGCTGTACCGACTGCAATTTCTACAACACGAGTCAATCTAACCTAAAATTCTGTCTAAAAAATAGCCTAAGCATGAGTATAATTTAATTGAGCAGATTTCTATTCAATATCAGAAATCATGCCTTTATGATAGAAACGCCTATAAAGCACACATATTTAAAGGCTTTAAACCATCTCATTGGAATTTAATATGAGATAGAAAAATCGCATAATGATAGAATCAAGCTGATTTAGAGTCTGCTCTAAATACGGCCAATCAGGGAAATGTCATACATTTCCCTTTTTGTTGAATCAATAGTTAAGCGCAAAAGGAATAGGGGATGCAGCAACAAGACATCACACCGAAACTTAAAGAAGGACTCAGTAATCGTCATATTATGATGATTAGTTTAGGCGGCGTCATTGGTGCAGGACTGTTTGTGGGGTCTTCAGCTGCGATTGCCAAAGCTGGCCCTGCAGTGGTGATTTCCTATTTAATCACCAGCGTGATGGTATTTCTGGTGATGCGAATGCTCGGTGAAATGGCGGTGATACAGCCAGATACTGGCTCATTTGCGACTTATGCCCGTAAAGCAATTGGCCATTGGGCAGGTTTTACCATTGGTTGGTTATACTGGTGGTTTTGGGTGTTGGTGATTCCGATTGAAGCGATTGCCGGTGCGCATATTTTGCATGCGTGGTTTCCGCTATTGCCCAGTTGGCTGTATGCACTGTTGTTTGTGGTCGGTTTAAGTTTTGCCAATTTATTTAGTATTAAAAACTTTGGTGAATTTGAATTTTGGTTTTCGCTGATTAAAGTCATTGCCATTGTTAGTTTTATTGTGATTGGAAGTTTAGCAGTCTTTGGACTGTGGCCCTTAGCGCCTGAGGTCAGTGGCATCAGTCATTTATTTAGTCATGGCGGCTTTATGCCAAACGGTTTTGGCAGTGTACTAGGCGCCGTGTTGATTACTGCATTTTCATTTTTTGGGGTGGAAATTTTATCGATTGCGGCAGCGGAGTCGGAAAAACCACAAGAAAAAATTCGTAAAGCTACTAATTTAGTGCTGTATCGCACCATTTTATTTTTTGTGGTGTCGATTTTTTTAGCGGTTTGCTTAGTCGATTGGCGGGCAGCAGGCTTACAACAGTTTGGTACTTTCCAATATGTACTGATGAGCCTGAATGTTCCAGCGACAAAACTCATTATTGATACCGTGGTGTTTGTTGCTGTGGCTAGTTGTATGAACGCAGCCTTATATACATCATCACGCATGCTATTTTCTTTAGGCGCACGCCACGATGCACCAAGAATTGTTACAAGCGTGAATGCGCAAGGTGTACCGCGTGTGGCGGTCATTGCCTCAACCATTGTGGGCATGTTGTGCTGCTTGGCCAATTATCTGTTCCCTGATCAGATTTTTAGCTTCCTGCTTTCTACCACGGGCGCCATCGCTTTATTGGTATATTTAGTGATTGCCATTTCCCAGCTGCGCTTGCGTCACAGTTTAGATGCCAAAGGACAAACACCTGATTTTAAAATGTGGTTTTTTCCTTGGCTCACTTGGTTGGTGATTGGCATTATTGTCATGGTATTGGGTTATATGTTGTTTTCACCACTGTATCGTCACGAAACACTGATGTCTTTTGGTGTGACCTTGTTGGTGGTGATCTGTGGTGTCTATGTCACGCGTCATCGTAAACCTGAATAGATATAGGCAAAAGGCAACTCAGGTTGCCTTTTTTATGCGGCTTGATAACGTTGCTGCGCCTGTTGTAAATATTTAAAAAACTGCGCCACGATTAAATTTTCAGGGTTGGCTTTACGACTGATCATACAAATTTCGGTGGTATAGTGCATTTTTTGTGGCAATACTTGCTTGATTAATCCATCATCTAGCCATTTTTTGGCATAATGATCGGGTAAAAATCCTAGGAATTTTCCACTTAAAATTAAAAAGGCAATGCCTTCGCGATCGGTTGCGGTGGCGGTACAGTTTAAATGTTGATGTAAACGAATGGCGCTATCTGGCATCGCATAATTGGGGCGTACAGCAGGCCAACGACCTAAATCGTTTAAATTAATATCTTGTTCTATGGCGAGAGGATGCTGTTTGGCACAGTATAAAGAAGAATCCTCAGCATAGAGTGGGGTATAGTCCAAACCCGCAAGTGGTGTGACCAAAGGGACAGCGCCTAAATGTAGACGTTGATCTAGTACCTTACATTCAATATCAGACAAGGTACTCATACTTAAATTTAGACACACGTCAGGGTTTTCTTCGGTGAGTTGCGCGAGACTTTCGGTAATTAAATCATGATGCATCGTGACCAAATTGTTAATCAAACCCAAATGTAGCTCACCTTTTAACTGATTATGGATTTGATTGATTTTACTTCTAAAGCGTTCAATTGATGTCGACAGTTCCTCAAAATAGCCTAAGACCTCTTGACCTTGTTCTGTTAAAGCAAAACCTGCACGACCTCGCTGACATAAACGTAAGCCGAGTCGATTTTCTAAATCGGTCATATGTAAACTAATCGCCGAACGACTAATCCCCAATACACTTTCTGCTGCGGTAAAGCTGCGACATTCAGCAACGGTCTTAAAAATCTTCAGCAGTTTTAAATCAAAATCCGTGATTTGCTGTAATTTACTATTTTTCATATTAGGTAAACTTTTTTATATCTAAACGTGAGTGAATCTAAATTTATCTATTGCTTCAAGCCCTCTACACTCAAGTGATAAATTCAACAATAAGTAGATGGATATGAACGATATTAATAATTTAAACAATCTCAATTACCAAGCACATTGGATGCCATTTTCTTCTAATCGTCAATTTCAGCGTGATCCACGCTTAATTGTGAGTGCACAAGGTCATTATTTACATGACCAAGACGGCCGCCAAGTCTATGATTCCTTATCTGGCTTATGGACCTGTGGTTTAGGTCACTGTGTACCTGAAATCCAACAAGCCGTGGCGCAACAACTGTCGAAGCTTGACTATGCGCCGGCATTCCAATTTGCTCATCCTTGGTCCTTTAAGTTAGCAGAAAAAATCATAGAAAAAATGCCTGCGGGTCTAGAACACGTATTTTTTACTAATTCAGGCTCAGAATCGGCAGATACATCTCTCAAAATGGCGCGAGCTTACTGGCGTGCCAAAGGTTTACCAAGTAAAACCAAGCTGATTGGCCGTGCGCGTGGTTACCACGGCGTCAATGTGGGTGGCACCAGTGTAGGGGGGATTGGCGGCAACCGTAAAGCCTTTGGGCAAATGTTAGATGCCGACCATATTCCGCATACTTTACAGCCGCATCTGCAATTTCATAAAGGCTGTGCTGAAACAGGCGGGATTGAATTGGCCAATGAAATGCTCAAACTAATTGAGCTGCATGATGCATCCAATATTGCCGCGTTAATTGTAGAACCTGTAGCAGGCTCAGCAGGCTGTATTGCACCACCTATAGGCTATTTAAAACGTTTACGTGAAATTTGTGATCAACATAATATCTTACTTATTTTTGATGAAGTGATTACAGGTTTTGGCCGTTTAGGCGCGTGGACAGGCGCAGAATACTTTGGCGTTACCCCAGACATCTTAAATTTTGCCAAGCAAATTACCAATGGCGCGATTCCATTGGGCGGTGTGGTGGTAAGCCCTGAGATTTATCAAACCTTTATGCAACAAGATTTAGCAGAACATATGGTGGAATTTGGTCACGGTTATACCTATTCGGCACATCCTGTGGCTTGTGCTGCAGGCTTAGCGACGCTACAAGTCTTAGAAGAGCAGCAAGCGATTGAAAGTGCAGCAGCACTCGCGCCTGAATTTGAACGCTTAATCCATAGCTTAAAAGGTGCTCCGCATGTTGTTGATATTCGTAACTGTGGCTTAATTGGCACTTTACAGTTGGCACCACGTCATGGTGATGGCGCGATTCGTCCGTTTGAAGCAGGTTTAAAATTATGGCAAGCAGGCTTCTATGTGCGTTTTGGCACAGAAACCTTGCAATTTGGACCCATGTTTAATGCCAAAGCCCAAGATTTAGATCGCTTGGTCAATGCGGTAGGTGACACTTTATATCAACTTGAAACAACAAAAACAGCGTGTACAGCTTAAGGAATATCACATGAATTTTAATGAAAAATTTAATCAACAAGACACAGGTGTTGTGGGGCATTTTATTGGTGGCCAAGTATTACAACAGGCGGAGCGCACGCAAAATATCTATGACCCAGCCACAGGTGCAGTGACCAAACAAGTGGCATTGGCAGATAGTAAAACCGTTGAACACGCGATTGCTGTGGCACAGGCCGCTTTTCCTGAATGGCGTGATACCCCAGTGATTAAACGTGCGCGGGTGATGTTTAAGTTCAAAGAGCTTTTGGAACAACATAGTGCAGAGATTTGCGCCTTAATTGGGCAAGAGCATGGCAAAATCTTGCATGATGCTGCAGGTGAGTTGCAACGTGGGATTGAAAATGTCGAATATGCGTGTGGTGCGCCAGAATTCTTAAAAGGTGAATTTAGTAAAAATGTAGGGCCTGATATCGACTCATGGAGTGAATTTCAGCCGCTTGGTGTCGTGGCAGGTATCACCCCATTTAACTTTCCTGCAATGGTGCCGCTATGGATGTTCCCAATGGCGATTGTCTGCGGTAACACCTTTATTTTAAAACCTTCTGAAAAAGATCCATCGGCAAGCTTATTTTTAGCCGAATTACTGAAACAAGCAGGCTTGCCAGATGGTGTATTCAATGTGGTCAATGGCGATAAAGAAGCCGTAGATACCTTATTACATGATCGTCGCATTCAAGCGGTGAGTTTTGTCGGTTCAACCCCGATTGCAGAATATATCTATGCGACCGCAACCTCGACAGGCAAGCGTTGCCAAGCTTTAGGCGGCGCGAAAAATCATGCGATTATTTTACCTGATGCCGATGTCGACAATGTCGTCAGCTCACTCCTTGGTGCTGCATTTGGTTCATCTGGCGAACGTTGTATGGCTTTGTCTGTTGCCGTTGCTGTAGGGGATGAAATTGCCGATGTGGTAATTGAAAAATTACAGGCTGAAATTCAAAAACTCAAATATGGCCATTATGCCGATACGACCAATGATTTTGGCCCTGTGATTAGTGCTGCGCATAAAGCGAAGGTAGAAGGCTATATCAGTAGTGCCGAAGCACAAGGTGCTAAAATTGTGGTGGATGGTCGTGGTGCTGCACCACAAGGTTTTGAACATGGCTTCTTCGTTGGGCCAACATTAATTGATCAAGTCACACCTGACATGCAAAGTTACCAAGAAGAAATTTTTGGGCCAGTTTTGCAAATTGTACGTGTTGCTACGATGCAAGAAGCGATGCAATTGATTAATGAACATGAATACGGCAACGGCACCTGTATTTATACCCGAGATGGTGAAGCAGCACGTTATTTTAGTAATCATATTCAAGTGGGGATGGTCGGAATCAACGTCCCATTACCCGTACCTGTGGCTTATCACAGCTTTGGGGGATGGAAACGTTCACTGTTTGGTGACTTGTATGCCTATGGACCAGATGGTGTACGTTTCTATACACGACGTAAAACCATTACTCAGCGTTGGCCATCTGCGCATGTGCGTGAAGCCAAACAATTTTCAATGCCAACACTGAACTAAAAAGCGGTGTATTCACGGGAAATGTAAAGTACATTTCCCTTATTTTTTAGCTCAGAGAATTTCTCATGTCAGAATAAAAAAACATTACAAGGAAGACCGTATATGCAACCTCAAACTAAACTTCCTGAAGGACTGAGTAATCGTCATATTATGATGATTAGTATTGGCGGCGTCATAGGCGCTGGCTTGTTTATTGGATCCTCAGCTGCGATTGCCAAAGCTGGTCCAGCGGTGGTGATCTCTTATATTTTAACCAGCATACTGGTTTTTTTAGTCATGCGTATGCTCGGTGAAATGGCTGTGATGCAGCCAGACACGGGTTCATTTTCGACTTATGCACGTAAAGCCATTGGCCCTTGGGCAGGATTTAGCATTGGATGGCTCTATTGGTGGTTTTGGGTGTTGGTGATTCCTATTGAAGCGATTGCTGGGGCAGCAATTTTAAGTTCATGGTTTCCAATGGTACCCGCATGGCTGTTTGCTTTTGGCTTTGTTGTATTGCTTAGTTTAGCCAACTTCTTTAGTGTCAAAAATTTTGGTGAATTTGAATTTTGGTTTGCCTTGATTAAAGTGGTGGCCATTATTGGTTTTATTGCAGTCGCACTCATGGCTGTATTCGGGTTTTGGCCCTTAGCACCAGAGGTGAGTGGGGTGGCTAATTTAGTCCAAAATTCAGGCTTTATGCCAAATGGTATCGGCAGCGTATTAGGTGCGGTGCTCATTACGGCGTTTTCATTCTTTGGGGTAGAGATTTTATCCATTGCCGCCGCTGAAGCGAAAAATCCACAGGAGAAAATCCAAAAAGCCACCAATTTAGTCCTGTATCGCATTATTTTATTCTTTGTGGTCTCTATTTTCTTGGCAGTGTCTTTAGTTGATTGGCGTTCACCTTTATTACAACAATACGGTACATTCCAATATGTATTAATGACGCTTAATGTGCCAGGGACTAAACTCATTATTGATACTGTCGTGTTTATTGCGGTAGCAAGCTGTATGAATGCGGCATTATTTACCTCATCGCGTATGCTGTTTTCTTTAGGAACACGCGGTGATGCACCTAAAATGATGACTAAGTTAACCCAAGATGGTGTGCCACGCATTGCAGTATTGGCCTCAACTTTGATTGGTCTGATTGCCTGTTTAGCTAACTATATGTTCCCTGGGCAAGTGTTTGGCTTTTTGTTGTCAACGACAGGCGCGATTGCCTTATTGGTTTATCTCGTCATTGCGATTTCACAGCTACGTTTACGTCGTTATTACATCCAAAATCATATTGAAGTTCCCTTTAAAATGTGGTTATTTCCGTGGTTGACTTGGTTTGTGATAGCAGTGATTTTAAGTGTGCTCGGTTATATGTTCTTTTCACCTGAATATAGCTATGAAACCATGTTATCGCTCGGTATTACTTCAATTGTGGTGATTTTGGGCATTATTGTGACACGGCGTCGCCAAGAACGTTATATTCCATTAAAAAATGCGCTGAAACAGCCCTAAACCCCTACAAAGCACAAGCCTCCTCATATGGAGGCTTTTTTATGGACTTTTTATATATGAGTGAAACAAATATAAATTAGTTATCCTTTTTATTTGATAATAATAATCATTTAAGTAATGATTCAATAATCAGGAGCAAAAGAGAGCCTAGGATGCATACATTTGCCTGTGTGGTCACTTTAATGAGTGCAGTGGTGCTGTATTTAACCCATAGAAATCAAATGTTACTTCATCAATCCTTGAGTAGATCTTGGCGTTGGTTAAGCGGAAGCACCCTGATCTTAGGTGCAGGTTTATTATGGCTGAGTTTACCGAAAATGGTTGCCATATTGACATGGCTGATTTTTGTGATCTTGGTATGGAGTTTTATACCTTTTTTAGGCTTAATAAAAAAGCGAGCACAGCATGAGCAGTAAAGTAAAAGTACCGATTCAACCCGATTGGTGGATGAAAAGTATTTTGGGTGCCATTTTAAGCTTAATCTTAGCGGTGGGTTTAGGAAACCTGATCATTGTGTTGTTTAAATCAGTCATTGCACAAGATATTTTGGTGCAAATTGGCATGTGGAGCATCGCTATTTTCTGGCTACCTTTATTTTTCATGTGCTTTTATTTTGTCAAAGGCTGGCATATGTTAGTGATCATGAGTAGCACAGCAATAGTGGTATATAGTTTTATGTTGTGGTTGCGAGGTTAAACATGAAAGTTCGCAGTGACATCATGAAACTGTCCAAAACCATGCATACTTGGGTAGGAATTACATCAGGGATTTTACTGTTTATTTGCTTTTTTGCGGGTGGTTTAAGCATGTTTCAACATGACTTAAGCCGTTGGGGTACACCACAGCAGCAAGTCTTAACTAAGATAGAATCTAGTCAATATAATCAGCTCATTCAGCAAGTGCAAAGCCAACACCCAGCGACGCAAAAAGCTTTTACACTCAATATTTCCTCAAAAGAGTTTCATCATGCACCCATCACTTGGACAGAGCGCCAATCTCGAGATGAGGGTTTTAATACCACGCAAATGGCTTATTTGGCGAGCTTAGATGAACAAGGTCATGTACAGGTTACACAGGAGAATGTCTCTAAATTAGGTTGGCTCATTGAGCAACTTCATGAAACCGCAGGCATTCCAGGTATGGCAGGGCATCATACTTTGGGGGTCTATGTCATGGGCGTGGTGGCAGCACTTTACTTTTTAGCCTTAATGTCGGGTTTGATTATTTTATTACCAACATTAATTAAAGATTATTTTACGATTCGTCCGGGTAAAAATAAAAAGCGGTTTTGGTTAGATACTCATAATGTTATTGGCATTAGCAGTTTGCCATTTCATCTCATGATCAGTATAACGGTGGTGGTCTTTGCGTTTCATGACTATTTCTATGACTCTATTCGTCATCTTGCTATGAAAGGTGATCCACCTTTTACTCGACCAGCAGCACAAATCATCGAGATTCAGCAAGATCATATTGATGTACAAAAAATATTGGCCAAAGTACAACAAGTGGCACCTGAATATGAAGTGCAATATATTCAATTTAATGGGCTGGATGATCCACAAAAAGCCAATGCGCGTATCGCCCTGTATAGTGGTGAGCAGTTGCTGCGGGGCGCGAACTATGACTTTATGAGCATGAATCCTTATAACGTAGATATTTATAATCATCAGGGTATTCATACGCAAACCCCAAATGCCAATACCTTTGTACATACGCTATTTAGTCTACATTTTGGTAGTTATGGCGGCTATAGTGTCCGTTGGATCTATCTTATTTTAGGATTGGGTGGTGCATTCTTATTTTATTCGGGCAATTTGTTATGGGTAGAAACCCGCGCACGTAAACAAAAACGTTTACAAGATCCCCTTCCTACACAGCGTAAAGATGTGGTCTTTATGGCTAATTTAACGATTGGCAGTTGTTTAGGTTGTATTTTGGCCTTGTCGAGCAGTATGGTACTAGGACGCTTTGCCCATCTTGCTCTTGATGTCACCAGCATGAATCATCTGTATATGTATAGCTATTACGCCTTTTTTGTGGCAGCAGTGCTGTACAGCTTTGCTACTGGTTATAAACATGCTTTAGGTCATTTACTGTGTGCTATTGGGATCAGTTTATTATTAATTCCTATGTCGTCACTGTGTGCTTATATCTTTCCAAAAAGTGGGCTATGGTATGACCCTCATAGTTTAGCGGTTGATGTGGTGGCTTTTATTCTGTCATTGGTCTTTTTTAAATTCTACCAAAATGCAATCAAACGTGGCAGAAATGCTGAAGTAGGTTCACTTTGGTCATTTAAAAAAGCTTAAACTTTAAAGTAGCGTATATCATAAGAATGATATGCGCTTTTAAATGCCTAAAAATAAATTATATTTCAGTTAAATACCAAACTTATCAACATGAGATAAGCACATAAAAAAGATCTTTTCAGGTCTTTTTTATGTGCTTATAGATGCGGATCTCAAAGTTGATAGCCCTACCTATTGCAGCAATTGAATCACCAGAGGCATCTTGTGCAAACCAAATGGCATTGATTCGACTAAATATTCCTCAGGCGTATGACCTTTTACAATATTGTATTGCAAAAAGCCTAGCGATCGCGCGTGCTTAGATTATATTCTCACGTCCAACAAGACTCGGGATTACCGTAATCATGGCGCTAATATCAACAGCAGTTAACACATCATGCCACGCAGCAAGGACATAAATCACCTGTAATAAGGGCTGATCTAAATGACTGTTTAACGCTCAAGCAAGGAAACCCAAACCACAAAGACTACGCGCCCATAAAATTAAACGCTAATGTTGATAACGGTGTGCTAAAACTTCACCACATAATAATCCGACAAACATGGCAATCCCTTCACAGGCAACTGCGATTGCCACCGCCAATGAACCCACTGTGATGGTATAGACCTGTTAAGGAGTGGCAACGATCAACAGAGCAATACTTACAAGCGATAAGGTGCGTATGAAAGACACACGACGAAAATGTTGATTGGTTTTTAATAAACTAAAATCAGTGAATCAATTTTTCATGTCTGTGTTTCAGTGCTTTGCCCATCGATAGGGTTGAGTTGAGCAGCAACACAATGCAGACATACTTGCTCAGGTTTTTCTATACTTTGCTTTAATAATGTATTGAAATATTCGGCATAGTTTTTTAAATCAATTTCACGATGATGTAGGGGATGAGCACGTAGCTCAAGGCAAAGATGATCTGCTTGCTGAGAAAGTACAAACTCAATATCTTTGCTGTCATGATTTAGTATGTGGTGATGAACGGATAGATTAAAGGCTGGTATTGGTAACAGAATATGTTGTATTTGATTTTTGAGTTTCTGTGCGCATACTAAGCAACATATATCTGTTGGTAGAGCTATAGCATGAACCGTGGACTCACTGACATGCTTAGGTCTTGTGCCTAAATATACGATTGAGTGAGTAGGTTGCATGCATATGTATATGCAATGTAATGACAATGTAATAACTAAACACGCTAAACTTAGCTTATCATGCCCGACTAAGCGCTTAAGATCATGCAATATGTGTGGTGAGAATTTAAAGACATAACAGACTTTATCGAGTACAGGTTTAAGTGTGAGGCGATCGGTCATGGGGGGGGATATAGGAGGCGTAAGTTTTGCGGGACATTCAGAAAGTACAATCAAAGAATAATGTGGCAAAGGAACTGGGTGCTTAAACTGTTGGTAAAGATTTAAAATAGTTTGGGTTAAGCCAAAAAAATGATCTTGATTCACGCTGACATGATGATAGCGCTGATACCAAAAAATCTGATGATGGCAAACAAACAAAACTTGCCGATATAGACAGCGATGTGGTTGAAGCGAAACTGCCATTTCGAGGTCGGCCTCCATCCAATTTTTGACACGCTCAAGCGCATGGTTAGGGTTTAAATGACAAAAATCAAAAACTTCAACCGTGATATTATTTTGTCTCAAGCGTACATCAGATGGCTGTGCTGATTCGTGGGAAACGCTCAAATTTTCTTGATGTAAAGCAAGCTCAATGGCTTGTTTAAATTTGCCTATATTTAAACGTTGAGGCAGTGCTAAACACATGGATCGCGTATGTGCATGTTGAGCTGTGGCAGTATGCAGTTGAGTGCAAAACATTGACCCTGCTGTTGGGGCAAAATGGGCAATATCTGCTAATAATTTTTGATTCATGATCTGCTCCTTAATCGAAATAGATTTGATAGACAAACAGACTAAAGACGATATTGCGCGGTGCTTGGATGAAAGGTACAAGATTGCTCGATATCTTGTGGTTAAGCGTGATACACAACGTGGATTTCTGATCAATATGCTGTTTTAAACTATTCATAGATAAAGTGCCTTGTAATGAAGAATAACAGTGATATTCAGTTGCTGAATCAATGATTTAACTAAAGCTATACACCAATTAAACACAGCGTAAGTGCCATAAAAATATTGATAGATGATGAGGGAGAGATTTAAAACCTTGTATTGCCCATCGAGATCGAACGTGAGTGAATAAATATCTAGAGAGTCGTGTGCTAACTTTGGTTGGAGCTTGTCAGTGCTTATCTGTTGTTGAAAATGAGTCGCGTTTTGACCTTGTATATCTGACCAGCACGGGTTGCTTGTGCGGTCAGGTTTTTTAACTGGGGAAATTTGAACGTGCTCTAAAGCAAGATTTTGCATAAGTATTCGCTGTGAGAATCAACACAAACATGTCTTAAGTTATAATAATGAGTATCAATAGTAAATGAAAACGATTATCATTATAATCAATTAAAAAAGCATGAATTTTCACGTATGTTTTAAAATCAACAACTTAAATTAAAAATCTGCTTGCAATTTGCGCAAATTAAGTGGTCTACAGGGAAAGGTAGAAAAATATCGACTTGATAATAATGATTATTGTTTGCATTATTGCTCGCGACGCGACTGCGTATGGAGACATCATTCATGAAAACGATATTGATTACAGGCGCCGCTCAGGGAATGGGGGCAGCCATTGCATTACAACTCTTGCAACAAGGACATATGGTGATTGGCTTAGATTGCCAAGATCAACCTGAAAATTGGGAAATTGAACAACAGTTAACGCCTGTATTGCGTAGCCGCTGGCTGGGGATTACGCAAGACATCCGTGATTATGCTACCACTCAACAATTGGTCGCAGAATTGTTACTGCAATACGATGTTGATGCTTTGGTCAATGCCGCGGGTATTCTGAGGATGACGCGTTTATTAGAAGCAAGCACCGAAGATTGGCAAGACTCTTTTGCAGTCAATGTTTTAGCACCGATTCATTTAAGCCAACAATGTGCTACTTTTTTCTGTGAGAAAAAGCAAGGCAATATTGTCACGATTAGCTCCAATAGTGCGCGTATGCCACGTTTAGATTTAGGTTTATACGCGACAACCAAAGCTGCTTTAAGCCATTTTTGTCGTAATTTGGCCCTTGAAGTTGCGCCATTTGGTGTGCGTGTCAATGTGATTTCACCGGGTTCGACCGTAACCGCTATGCAAAAACAATTATGGAGCACGAGTGAAGCACCCAGCTCAATCTTAACGGGTGATTTATCGCAATTTAGAACAGGTATTCCTCTAGGAAAAATGGCACAAGCCGATGATATTGCACATGCAGTGTGCTTCTTTTTATCCGAACAAGCCGCGCAAATTACCATGCAAGAATTGGTGATCGATGGCGGTGCCACTTTAGGCGTTTAATCCATTCAACAAGGAATGATGAAATGAGTATTTTAACGGGCATTGCTGCGGATTTAAGCAATAGCTGCCAACAGACTGCGTGGGCACATGAGGTGTTAAATTGTGATCAAAGCCCTGGTTTTTTATTTGCGACCCCAGATTATATTGTTAAAGGTCAACATAAATTATCTGACATTCAAGTGCCAGCTCAATCAAAACTCAACGAGTGGCTAAGTGAGGCCAAAGCTGCGCTCAACCAAGCTGTGCAGGCAGGTCATCAGCATGCTGTGTTAATGGGCGGTATTCCATTTGCATCAAGTGAAGATGTAAATCTAATGTTGCTCAGTGATGTGCAGATCTATGAAAAATTGCTTTATCCCACACAGCAAAAAATACAGGATTTGACTTTACAAAACGTCAGTTTTATTCCAGAAGGCCTTGATTACCAGACCCAAGTCCAATTCTTGGTCGAACAGATGCAAGCTGGTCATTTAAATAAAGCAGTATTGGCACGTATTTTAGAACTTGAATTTCAGCAAAATATTGATATTTCAACTTTATTTCAAAATTTAAGTCGAGCAAATCCAGAAGGTTATAGCTATGCGGTCGCGAATAATCCTGCACAATCGGGTTGGTTTGTGGGAGCAAGTCCTGAGCTGTTAGTGGCTAAGCAAAGACGTCAAGTATGGAGTAAACCGGTTGCAGGCACCTTAGCGCGTGATATTGATCCGGTTCAAGATCAAAAAAATGCACAGCAGTTATTAAATTCAGCCAAAGATCAACATGAACATGCGGTTGTGATTGAAATGATTGCAGATCAATTGGCGCCATTTTGTTCACGTCTAAATGTGCCTAAACAGCCATCATTAATTCGTACCCAACGACTATGGCATTTGGCCACCCATATTCAAGGTGAGCTGAAATCTGAGGATACGCATGTTTTAGATTTAGTCGAACGTTTACACCCAACACCTGCGATTTGTGGACAACCTACGCAGGTCGCTAAAGATTTAATTTTGCGCTTAGAGCCATTCAATCGTGAATTGTTTGCTGGCACGATGGGTTGGGCGGATCGTGAGGGCAATGGGGAATGGTCTGTGACTGTGCGCTGCGCCCGAATTTATCAAAACATTGCCCGTTTATTTGCAGGTGCTGGCATTGTAGCGGCATCTGAGCCACACGCAGAACATGCCGAAACCGCAGCAAAATTCCGTACGGTTTTAGATGGTTTTTCTTTAGAATCTGCTGATATTCAGCACATGCAGGAGCAGTAAAATGTTAGGTTGTGTTGCATATCCAGAAGAATTTGCGGAAAAATATCGTGCACTGGGGTATTGGAAAGGTCAGAATTTAAGTGAGTTTTTAACTGCTTCGGCACAGCAATATCCGACTAATTTAGCAGTGATTGATCAGCAATATACGCTGAATTACCAAGACTTTGAAACATGGGTGAATCGTACTGCAAGTGCTTTAGCACCTTATCTGCAAGCAGGTGATAAAGCCGTATTACAACTGCCCAATCGAGCTGAATTTTATGTACTTTTTTTTGCCCTTATTCGCTTAGGGGTTGTACCTATTATGGCTTTGAGTGCGCATCGTTATAACGAAATTCAAAGTTTTGTTGCTCAAACGCAGGCAAACGCTTACTTTGCAACGGACTTTGGTGCACAAAGGTTTGATTATCGCCAACTGGCAGAGCAGGTCAAACATAGACATTCCTGTTTAGAGCAAGTGTTTATTTTAGGTGAAGCACAAGCACATCATGACCTTGCTGCTTTAATGCAAAATACAACGGTAAATGCACAATGTTTTGCCGCAAGCCCAGCAAGTGAAGTGGTGTTTTTACAGCTTTCGGGGGGCAGTACAGGTACGCCAAAACTGATACCGCGCACCCATGATGATTATCTATATAGCGTACGTGAGAGTGCCCATATTTGTAGACTCGATTCTCGCTCACGTTTATTAATGGTATTACCAGCAGCACATAATTTCTCAATGAGTTCAGCAGGGGCATTGGGAATCTTTTATGCAGGCGGGGCAGTGGTTTTAGGGCAAGACCCAAGTCCTGAGGCTGCATTTGCTTTAATCAAACAACATCAGGTCACGGATGCGTGTCTCGTTCCCGCTTTGGTCCGCCCTTGGATGGATTACGCTGCTCAACAACAAGAGCCTATTTTAAGCCAACTACGTTGTTTACAAGTCGGTGGTGCGCGTTTGCCCAATGCAGTTGCAGCACGACTCATCCATGAGTTTGATGTCAAATTACAACAAGTTTTTGGGATGGCAGAAGGCTTAGTTAATTACACCCGTTTTGATATGACAGCAGAACAAATCATCTCAACGCAAGGCACTAAAATTTCTGAGCATGATGAGATTTTAGTGCTCGATGAACAAGATCAGCCTGTAGCCGAGGGAGAAGTCGGACATTTACTCACCCGTGGACCTTATACGATTCGTGGTTATTACCAAGCTCCAGAACATAACCAAACTGCCTTTACCCCAGATGGTTTTTACCGCACTGGTGATTTGGTGCGTCTTCGTGAAGATGGTTGCATTGTGGTCGAAGGGCGTGCCAAAGAGCAAATTAATCGTGGTGGGGAAAAAATTGCTACGGAAGAAGTAGAACAAATTTTAGTGACTCATCCTCAAGTACGTCTTGTCGCTTTGGTGGCTATGCCTGATGACATGTTAGGTGAGAAAAGCTGTGCCTTTGTGGCTTGGCAGTGCGATGAACATGATGCCAATGTGACACGTCGAGCCATGCAACTACGCCAATATTTAAAAGATTATGGTCTGGCTGCCTACAAAATTCCTGATCGTATTGAATTTATAGATCATTTCCCATACACGGCGTTTGGCAAAATTGATAAAAAATCACTGCGTAAACAATTAGATATAACACCTGCTTAAACTGAGAGATAAGGTCATGAGTATTCCAAAAATTGCTGGCTATGCAATGCCACAAGCGACAGATTTTTATGTAAATAAGACCAAATGGCAGGTCGATACCCAGCGTTCTGTATTGTTGGTGCACGATATGCAACAATATTTTTTAGAGTTTTATGATTTAACAGCTCAACCGATTCCTGAGTTAATTCAAAACACGCAAGCTTTAATTGCAGCTGCACGCGCACAGGGTATTCCTGTAGTTTATACAGCACAGCCCGGTGATCAGACCCCAGAACATCGTCAATTACTGACCGATTTTTGGGGGACGGGTTTAAAAGCAGATCCCAATATCACCAAAATTCACGATGCTGTCATGCCTGTAGCGGATGATATTGTCCTTACAAAATGGCGTTATAGCGCATTTAAGTTTTCCGATCTTGAACAGCGAATGCAGGACTGGGGGCGTGATCAACTGGTGATTTGTGGGGTATATGCACATATTGGCTGTTTAATGAGTGCGGCTGAAGCCTTTATGCTTAATATCCAACCGTTTTTGGTGGGAGACGCTTTAGCCGATTTTAGTTTAGATGAACATCATATGGCTCTTAAATATGCCAGTACGCGCTGCGCACAAGTGGAAGCAACACAGCGTATTACAATGGCATGGCAAGCGACAAGCCGCTTAGATGCCAAGCACATTATACAAACAGTAGGTGCAGCGTTAGAACTTTCAGTAGAGGACATTCAACTCGATGATGACTTGTTTATGCTAGGGCTAGATTCTGTGCGCCTCATGACTTTAGTCGGACAATGGCAAAATCAAGGTAAAACAGTGAGTTTTGAAGAATTGGCTGAAGAACCAACGCTTGCGGCATGGCTTGAAAAGATCGCGGCTTAAAGTTATCTTGCTTAAGACCCCAAGCTTTATGCTTGGG
This sequence comes from Acinetobacter sp. B51(2017), assembly GCF_003711395.1. Lineage (GTDB taxonomy): Bacteria > Pseudomonadota > Gammaproteobacteria > Pseudomonadales > Moraxellaceae > Acinetobacter. The sequence goes on along the minus strand of NZ_PJRJ01000019.1, from coordinate 6,549 downwards.
GTTTTTTCGTATCTCTGCAGTTCATTCATCAGATCGATTTAAATAGCTGATCAATCTTTAACACAATGATCATCATAGTTTTTTAAATATTTTTAGTTTGGCACAGACCTGACACATTTATATTCCAAGGCTGATATAACAACCGATTTGAGTGATCAGCGTAGTTAATAGGCAAATCAAAAAAAATTCTAGCTTAGATATCATTGTTAATAGTATTTAATTTCAAATAAAATTGATTATTATTTATATTAACTAGAGGATCAAGGAATTTTATTGCAATAACAGTTCTAAGCTTGCATCGAGCAAGCTATATAGCTTGGTGTGCAGTATGTTATATAGACCTATTAATATTACCAGTAACTGAATATATCTATTGTGGGCTTACAATCAAATTTCGTATAATATAGATTATGTTAAATAATGGGTGTCTGAAAAGATGCTATGTTCTTGCATGAGTTTAGACCTTTAAATTCTACCCCCTCTTATTTTTAACTCGCTCAGGTTATAATCATGGTCTCCGTAAATACAGTTGATCAGTTATGAACGCCTCCAATGACCCTTTACACGGCAAAAAGCTTGCTGATATTTTGGATGAACTATTGGATTATTATGGTGGCTTTGAAGGTTTAAGCCGTAAAATTGAAATTAGATGTTTTTGTATAGATCCGAGTGTTAAATCATCATTACGATTTTTACGTACCACGCCATGGGCACGTGAAAAAGTAGAGAGCTTATATTTGTATGTATTACGCCAAAAAGCCACGCAGAAATCTGAGTGATTAAAACTCCAGTCGTAACTTAACTTAAGCATTGATATCAAAGCCTAAATCAGATGTATTCAATAGTTAGTCATTTTATAGACATCAGTTAATTAGTAACAGCCTGCCATCATGCGTATAGAGAGATTGAGTCTATTGTGAGAATTTGTCTGAGTCTAAAAATCTTGATGAGGTAAATTAAACTTACTAATTAAATCCCTTATCAGAGCATTAAATTAAGTAATTGATTTTTAACAAATAAAATTTGTTTTGTTGAACTTTAAGCGCATTCACAAATTCTTATAGCAATACAGGGCATTCTAATCATGCCCTGCTTATTCTTTTTACTCTGACTGTTTTCGTATTTTTTTGATAAGACAAATATTAAGCAACAGCATCACACCAAACACACCTTCACAAATATTTTAGCGCTATAGCACGGCGAAGCACGATAATATGGGATCAATACGTAGGACTTACTCTAAATCATATGCTTATTCATGCTGACTTCTTAAAATCCGTAATCATCACGCCACAAAACTATCGCTGGGTGCAATCACCAAATGGTGAGGTGAGACGGATGATGTTGGATCGTGTGGGTGATGAAAAGGCGCGTGCCACCAGTATTGTTGAATTTCCGCAACATTCTGAATTTCCAGAGCATTCACATCCGTTGGGGGAAGAAGTTTTGGTATTAGCAGGTGTATTTAGTGAAAATTCTGATCAACATTATCCTGCAGGCTGGTATATGCGTAACCCACATCAGTCAAAACATCGCGTCTCAAGTGAAGTAGGTTGTCAAATTTTCGTGAAGTTGATGCAAATGACTGAAGACGAACTACAGCCAACACGGATCAATACCCATGATCCTAAAAATTGGAGACTCGAAGATGGTCGTGAGCTGTGCCCTTTATTTCAATCTCCATTTGAACACACCTATTTAGAAAAATTAGAGGCGCATCAATCGTGTAAGTTAAGTCTGCAACAGGGTTTAGAAATTTTGGTGCTTACAGGTGCGCTGAGTTCTGGTAAACAGGTTTATCCCGCAGGCTCTTGGTTGCGTTTGCCGCAAGACAGTGATTTACAACTCAAGGCCACCGAGACTGGTGCAAACATTTATGTCAAAAGTGGGCACTTACAACATGCGATGCAGGTTTGGTCGCAGAAAGAAAATGCTGTATTAAAACAATGACCGTATCTTGCATACGGCCATTGTTAAAACTCAATGTTAGTTGCCACGATAGGTTGAATAACCGTAAGGGCTGAGTAATAGTGGAATATGATAGTGTTTTACTGAACCATCCACTTGAAAAATGACAGGAACTTCAGGGAAGAAGGTCTTTTGGTTATTTGCTTTAAACCACTCCCCTGTTTTAAAGGTCACTTTATAGACCGCAGTATCAAATGATTTATTTTCGGGAAACAGCGCAGTAATGCGGCCTTGTGCATTGGTTGTCGCTTGTGAAATTTGCACCCATTTGCCATTTTGTTGCTGCTCTAATGTGACCTTTACATCAGGTGATGGCAAGCCATTTTCAAGGTTAAGTACATGCACACTTAATGGATTTTGCGCCCATAGCACACTTGAAAATAATGCACCGCTTGCTGCCAAAATAATTTTTTTCATGTTGAATTTCCTATTGAACGATAATGATTACAATTAAAGTTGCTTTAACAATGATTCAATGCCTTTTTGTGCACATTGATGATCTTGTACGGAACCACCCGCACCTGCCACTCCGACGGCTCCAATCAATTGACCTTGATAAAACACAGGAACACCACCACCGAGCAGTAATAACTCCGGCAAACTATTTAAATTCTGTGCGTCAGGGTTCTTTTGTGCATTGCGCATAAAATCTAAAGTCGGGGTTTTGCTTGAATAAGCAGTAAATGCTTTACGTTCTGCTGCAATTAAATTATGAATACCCACAGCTTCATACCGTTGGCTGCTTAACACATGACCACCTTGATCCATCACCACAACTGCAGCGGGTTTTGCATCTTGGGCACACTGTTGCATCACTTTTTGATTGAGCTGCTGGGCAACTTCAAGTGACATGACATACTGCTGCGGCATTTTGGCATGCGACACACTTCCCATTAACGATGACAGGAGGATGCAACCCGTTGATATTCTTTTCAAGTTCATGATCTTTTCAATATGCTGAAAACTTGCAGTCATACTAAAATGAAAAAATTCCCTGATGCATGACAATTAGATTACGGATTTGTCATCTATCGCGTTTTAAAAGGCAGTAAACTAGGCAAATGCATATTTTAATTATTGAAGACGAAGTCAAAATTTCTGAATACTTGGCCAAAGGCTTACAAGAATCTGGTTATCAGACCACGGTATGTCATGATGGGCGAACTGCGCTGACACGACTTGAGCAGACCAATTATGATCTTGTATTGTTAGACGTCATGTTACCTGAATTTGATGGCTGGCAAATTTTAAAAACACTCAGAACCATGAGCCAAGTCCCCGTACTGATGCTCACAGCACGTGATCATGTGCTTGATCGCGTCAAAGGCTTAGAGCTTGGTGCAGATGACTATCTGATTAAGCCCTTTTCGTATATTGAATTACTGGCGCGGATAAAACGTTTATTGCAGCGTCATCCGCGTGTTGCACAAGAATATTATCAAGTGGCGAATCTGAAACTGGATCGGCTGCAACACCAAGTATGGCGTGAGCAGGAGCTGATTGATTTAACCCAAAAAGAATTTTTCTTGTTGCAATTTTTGATGGAACATCAAGGCCAAGTCCTGACCCGTTCGCAAATTGCCTCTCAAGTGTGGAATATTAATTTTAGTACCGATACTAATGTGGTGGATGTCGCGATTCGTCGTTTAAGGAGCAAGGTAGACGATCATTTTGCCCCTAAACTGATCCATACCGTGCGTGGTTTGGGCTATAAACTTGCTGAGCAACCATGAAGCGTTCTGTTCAATTGCCTATGAGTGCCTTATTGGCACTTTCATTTGGTTTGATTTGCTGTGTGGTGTTTAGCAGCATTGCTTGGGTGTCTGATCAAAATATGCAGCGCATCATTCAAACCCAACAAGATCAAGCTTTAACATCACGTCTTGAACGTATTGAGATCTTTTTACAAGATCAGAACAGCTTGAATTTATTGATTCAGCATCCCAAGCTGTATGAAAATATGTTGGGGCAGCAAGATAATTTATTGATCTTATATAAGAATCAACAGCCCATAATTACCATTAACCCCTTGAAGATTGATCTGCCGTCACTGCATGTGACCAATCATCTACAATTTCAGAATGATCAGACAGACACACCAAGCACGCGACTGGCTTTTAAACGACTGAAGATCAACGCACATCATTATACTTTAATTGCCGGTAAACAGTTGGCTGAAGGACAACAGATTCTAGCCAGCTATCGGCAAAAATTACTGATGTATAGTGTAGTGGATATTCTGCTCTCCACCTTGATGGCATGGCTTGCAGGACGCTATATCTTAAAGTCGATGCGTCAATTGATACAGGCATCCGCGGAAATTCATTTAAATCATCATGACTCACGCTTCTCCACGCAGTCAATCAGCCAAGAAGTGAATAAACTGACTCACTCTATGAATCGTATGTTAGATCGTTTAGACATGAGCTATCAGCAGTTGGCGCGCTTCTCAGAAGATATTGCCCATGAATTACGCACACCGCTGAATAATCTGATCGGACAAACCCAAATTGTGTTGTCCCATAGCAGAACACAAGACGATCTAGAAAATTTGCTGTATTCACATTTAGAGGAATATGAACGTCTGCATCAGATGATTGAGAGTATGTTGCTGATCGCCCGTTTGGAGCATGGCGAATATCAAAAAGAATTAACGCCAATCGCATTACCAAGCATGCTGAATGATTTAGTAGATTACTTTAGTTTCTTAGCGGAAGATAAACAGATTCAAATGCAAGTATTGATGCCGCCAGACGTGGTAGTGCTCGGACATGCTGTTTTGGTTGAACGCGCATTAGCAAATTTAATCAGCAATGCTATTGATCATGGAGTCCCTCAAAGCCAAGTCAAAATTCAGGTTGACGTAGACACTTTAAACACGCGTGTGTCGGTCTTTACGCCGCATGTGCAGATTGAAGCGAGACACCTTGCACATTTATTTGAGCGTTTTTATCAAGTAGAAAATAGCCGTCATGCTTCGGGGCGTACAGGTGGATTAGGCTTGGCGATTGTTAAATCGATCATGCAGATTCATCAAGGCAAAGTACAGGTCGAAAATTTGCATGATGGGGTGGTTTTTCGTTTGATATTTCCACATGCTGTAAAATCTTGAGTTTAATACTTTGCAAAAGTATGCATGTGATTCAACAGTTATAAGTGATCTGCCATGCGCTTGAATGTTGCACGGTTTGGCTACCTTGTTGTTGTCATAGCGCGTATGATTCACGGCTTGTAGTTTTTAAATGTATACGATGATGTCTAGCGATCTTTTATCTCACCCTCAAATTCGACTGGTCGATAGCTTTGAAGATTTGGTTAATACCCCATTCCAAGGACTCAATAACGCCTTGTGTTGGAAGCGAGATTTAGCAGGTGATTTTAAAGAAATTGTCGATCAACTCGAGTTAGAGGATGATATTACCGAAGTATCTATTGAAGACTTACAGGCACTTGAGCTGAGCGCGCAAGGTCAAATCGCACGAGACATCATTATTCAGGATATGCAATTACTGAGTGCACAGGGTGCTTTGCCCAGTTTAAATTTGCTTAAATGTTATGCGCGTGATGACGACTTTGATTTTATTGCCACCGATGTGTATTCCTATCATGTCGATCGTTCGCCTGTGGCAACGGATACCTTTTTATGTACCTATTTTGGTGTAGCCAGTGATTTAATTGCTAATGATCAAGTTGAGCAAAAAATCTTAATTCCTGAGATTCGTGAAAAATTAAAAGCATTGTATGATGGGCCGGAAAGTGGTTTTGAGGCCTTTTTAGCAGAGTATTTCTTTGATCTGCATTATCAAGCTCAACCTGACGCACAGCCTATTAACTTAGGGGTTGGGCAACTATGGCGGCTTGCTGTAGATCATCCCACTCAGCAGGTTTTACCCTGTGTACACCGTGCACCGCTTGAAAACGCCGGTGAATATCGACTTTTGTTGATTTGTTAGCGTTGAAATGCTCCCAACACTTTCGACTAGTTCCTTGTAGAACTCGTTTCTCAGGTATTCTAAAGGCAAAATCTCTTAGGTGACTTCCTCACAGATTTCGCTTGCTTTCTGCTTCGCAGAGCGACCTTTACTGCACCTTCCCTCCACAGACAATCAGCCTTTAATTTACACCTACATTTAGTATTTATTACTAGACTTCTTTCATAAGTTATTTTTTACTCAGCTCCAAATTGTAGATGCCCGCAATCAAATTAAATCTTAATCCGAGTCTTTTTCCTCGGTTTCGATAACGCTCGGCAAGGATTTTGAAGCTTTTCAAACGGCCAAATACATGCTCAATCCCAATTCTTCTTTTATTAATTTCTTGATTGTAAAATTTTAGCTCCAGATCTAGTTTGCAGCGCTTTTTTGCTTTTAATGGCAATAAGCTATTTGGATATACTGTATAGATCCCTTGATAACCTTTATCTGCAAGGATAAAGGCACCTGCAGGAATCTGATTCAAGTTGCGTTTGAAGAGTTCGAAATCATGTACAGCACCACGATTCGTACATAAACTCAGAACTTGCTGAGTTCTATAATGGATAATGGCCTGAACTTTGAAAGTATGTGCTTTCTTCTTGCCACT
>NZ_PJRJ01000018.1 GCF_003711395.1 Acinetobacter sp. B51(2017) | reverse complement strand
TGCGAAAGCATCACTGTCTGCTTTTGATTATATTATTCGTTCTGGACAATAAGAGAATAAGGTCAGTGTGTCCCCAAGCACACTGACCTCTTCACAAGTTTATAAGTTTTATATTCTTGTTTTATAGGAACTTTGGACGCTAACACCCAAGTTCCTTTTTTTATTATCAGCCCCCTTTCATTTTTCACCTTGCATATGTACTTCGTGTTGAGCAGCCATAGCTTATGGATGCTAATTGCAAATAGCACAGATAAAGGCATATAAAAATTATGGTTTTATTGTAAGGCTTTTTTATTGAGATTCAACCTAGTAAAACACTCAAGATTATTTGCCAAAAAAGCCTATATTTTTAATAAAAATGTGAACTAATTTTTGTAAAAAACATATAAATAACAGTATTTTAATTTATATTTATTTGCATAAAAAAACTTGATAAATATCTCTTTACAAAAGGTAACAATTCACTAGAATGAGGCGAATTGATAAAAAATATTGTTTTTAGCGTGCAGAAAACTTGGGGAAAGTATGTTCAAAAGCATAATCAAATTGTTACTGCTCGGCAGCAGTGCATTATGGGTGGGTTGTAGTGCCAAAGTGATGACATATGATCAGCATGGGAGGGTGGTTGGCTCATGTAAGGCCACTGCTTTTTTAACCCCCCTTCAGGGTATAGCATCTTGTTATGGTTATGCTCACGATCATAATTTAAGCTTTGCCAAACGCAAAGCCAATGGGGAGCTTGAATTACTTGCGCTACCCGACACTGCCAAAATACAACTTAATGCATATTAATGGGGAAATATGATGAAAAAAATGATGCTTTTGAGCCTTATCAGTTTAATGATAAGCGCTTGTGCTTCTACCGTGACCACTTATGATGCAAATGGCAAAATGATAGGCTCTTGCCATGCCGAACGTGGTTTTATAATCGGTGGTGGGGCAAATTGTATCGGTTCTGCAAACCAAGAAGGGCGACTACGCTAATCAAATACCTCAGCCAAATTTTTTAGCGAGCTCACATCAACACTTAAGTTTAAAAGATAGATTTCATTTTAACTTCATCACAGGCGGGTATAATTGAAAAGTCATGTGACTAAAATATTAAAAATGGACTCAATTATGTACATTCAGAACTATATAACAAAATTATTAACGGTTTTATGCTTAACGGCATGCAGCAGCGCTATAAATGCGCAAACGCTTACGTCTCTAGATGCGGCTATTGTGGGGGATTGGTCATGTACGGAAGCCATGGACTATATGGGTTATGATGCGAAAAGCCAAATGCAATGGTCTTTTCAGAAAAATCAACAACAGCGACAGAAGACTGTTTCTACCCTTGAAAATGAACGAGAGAAAGCACAATTTAACTATGAGATTCAGGCGCGTTGGCACTTAGAGGGTATGAAATTAATCTTGGATCAATATGATGTAAAAAAATTCAGCACAGATCATCCTGAGCTTGAAGCCAAAGTGAATTTAAAAGCAGCTTTAGCTGATCCAGAGCCAATGGAGCTTAAGATCAAAACATTAACAGCAAATGAGATGCTACTCAACTTAATGATTTTTGATATGGAAGTGGAAGAATTTTCTATCGTCTGTAAAAGATAAAAAAAACCGCGCAAAATGCGCGGTTTTTTTATAGAAAAATAAAATTATTTTTCAACGAATGCACGTTCAATCACGTAGTCACCTAGAACACCCATACGTGGTGATTCTTTAAGACCGTGTTGGTCAAGTAGCGCAGCCACATCGTCAAGGAACGCAGGTGAACCACATAACATGGCACGGTCAGTTTCTGGGTTAAAACGTGGTAAACCGATTTTCTCAAATAACGCACCAGTTTCAATTGCAGTGGTGACACGGCCTTGAGTATGGAAATCTTCACGCGTCACAGTTGGGTAGTAAACCAGTTTTTCTTTCGCGCCTAATTCGCCAAAGAATTCATGGTTTGGAATTTCGTTTTCAATTAAGTCTTGGTAGGCCAATTCTGAAACAAAACGTGTACCATGTACCACGATAATTTTTTCAAAACGTTCGTAAGTTTCTGGGTCACGAATCGTTGACAAGAATGGTGCAAGACCTGTACCTGAAGAGAGAAGGTATAAGTTTTTACCTGGGTTTAAATCATCCAGTACTAAAGTACCTGTTGGTTTTTTAGAAACCAAGATTTCATCACCCACTTTAACTTTTTGTAAAATAGAGGTTAAAGGACCATCTGGCACTTTAATTGAGAAGAATTCTAACTCTTCTTCGTAGTTTGCGCTGGCAATTGAGTATGCACGCATTAAAGGCTTGCCATTGACTTCAAGACCGATCATCACAAACTGACCGTTTTTAAAACGCAGAGCTTGGTCACGAGTCGTTTTAAAAGAGAATAAAGTGTCATTCCAGTGGTGGACATGAGTAATCTTTTCGACGTTAAAAGCAGCCATTAAAGGTCTCAATAAATTATCAAATTAGAACAGGTTGCTATTCTAATCTAAAATCATTCTCGATAAACTGAATATATTTAATTGAGCTTATCAGAAAAAGTGATGACGACGACTGTAACGCTGCCGATTATTGGCTATATGCGCTCTCCTTACCAAGAGAAGTTTGGTATCCCGCGGCAGCCAAATTTGGTGGAGGTAGAATCCTATATTGAAATGATCGGGCCGTATAATGATTTAAATGCGTTTGTCGGGATCGAGGAGTTTAGTCATCTATGGTTACTGTGGCAGTTTCATGATAATAAAAATCAACAAGATAGCACTAAGTTTCGTCCGCAAATTCGTCCGCCACGTTTAGGCGGCAATCAAAAAATTGGTGTATTTGCCAGTCGCAGTATGTATCGTCCAGCCCCAATTGGTTTGTCTGTGGTTAAGCTCAAAAAGGTGGAAAAAGTCGGTAAAACGGTGCGGGTTTATGTCGTCGGTAGTGACCTGCTCAATGGCACACCGCTTGTGGATATTAAGCCCTATATTCAATATTCAGATGCAGTGACGGATGCAAAAAGTGCTTATGCACAAGATGAGCCCGTGCGTAAGCAAGTTGTTTGGTTGGAAAATGCACGAATTTCACGTGATGAATTAGTAAAAAAAGGCAAAATTAATCTACAAACCTGTCAAGAGCTTGAGCAAGTCTTAGCACTTGATCCACGTCCGGCATATCAAGATGATCCTGAGCGCATCTATGGTATGAGCTTTGCCAATTTAAATGTGCGTTTTAGTGTTGATGAAAATCAAATCAGCATACACGCGCTTTAGCACGTATATGCTGTTTGTGGTATTTAGTAATTTACATGGGTAAAAATATAATCTGCTGCAGTTTTATTATAGTAGGTACAGCCTTCAGCAATGTGGTCGATTCGTGCTAAACGTGCGGCTTTTTCGGCAGCACTTAAATCGAGCTGTTGTACCTGCTGACGTTTTTGTTCTAAATCATCTGCCACGGAATATTCAATCCCTTTTTCATTGTATTCACTCCAGTAATAACGGTTTTGGTATTCTGTGTAACCCCAATTACGGTTATCTTTGTTGATGTAAGAGATACTATTCATGTAAGTGAACTTTAAGATATTGGGATCAGTGCCATACTGCTTGGCATAGTCAAGAAAACCTTGCTGCTCTTGTTTAGGTTCGATATCAACTACAATATAGGCTTGATTATTGGCAGAAGCTTGTTTTTGTAGGCACACTGAGCCTTGCGGGAATTTTAATTTTTGTAAGGCTTGCAGTGTATTTAAATCTTGTACAGAAATAGTGCGTTGAAGCTCATCCAAACTCAGATGGTTGAGTTGCCAATTTAGTTCAGGTTGTAAACGTGGCAGAAGATCATTGCCGCTAATATCTATTTTTTTGACGTAGTTGGTCAATTCTAACTTTTCTTTGCCGAGTGTGGAACGTAGACGAATGGTCATCGCCTCATCGGTGATGGCGCCTGAACCATATTCATAACCGTATTTAGCTTTGGGTAAATCATTGACCTGATAAACGGCATCTGCAGTGAAATACATGCTATCGCCATCTTCAAGCGTATAGAATTTACCATCGCTGAAAGACAGCACATTGCGATACAGTTCAAATTCGCGTAACCAGCTCGATGCTGTAGGGCGGTCTTCAAGGTCAATAAGATGCCACTGCTGTAGGGTGGTATTTGGCTTTGGTGGTGTAGGCTGTTGTGGATTTTCAGGTGAGGGGCTTGGAGACGTTGATTCAGTACTTGAAGAACCACCACCGCCACCACAAGCGCTGAGTAACAAGGCGCTGATACACAGCGTAAGAATTTGAACTTTCATGCTTTACCCCAAAATTTAAATAAATAGTGTTGGTTATTTTTACATCATTTTTTTCATGTGAATATGGCAATAGTGTAGTGTTTTAAACGGTCTATTTGCACCTCGTTTAGCTAAAAAAGCCGGCCGTGATTTATCAATTTTTGTTATATTAACCCCATGATTTGGGGACAAAATAATGCAATTTAATTTTGAAATTGACAGTACATGGTGTTTAGAACAACTTAAAAATGATGGCTATATTACTGATCGAGAAAAACTTTTAGTACAAACCACGCATCGTCAGCGTGAGCAGCTGCAATGGCATCCTTTGCAATGGATTGCCAGTTTTAATCTTAAAAATCAGCATGATCTTACCCAAATCCTAACGCTCAACTTCTTGAGCGAATGGTTGGCAAAAAAGGCCAATCTACCGCTGTATGTCATTGATCCCCTTAAAGCGGATGTGCCTGCATTGACCGCAGTGATGTCACAAGAATTTGCCCTACGCAATAAAATTTTAGCCGTGGACGTACAAGATGAGCAAATTTTGATTGCGACGGCACAGCCCTTTATGACCGATTGGCAGCACAATTTAGCGCGTAGCCTTGCGCCTAAAAGCATTCAAGCTGTGATGCTAAATCCTGAGCATTTACAGCGCTATTTGGTGGAATATTACCAAGTCAGCCGTGCGGTCAGTGGCTCACAAAAATCCGGTGCCTACGAACGTGAGCATCAAGGGGTAGAAACCTTATTACAGTTGGGTGATAGCCAAAATCCGGATGCCAATGATCAACATATTGTGAAATTAGTCGACTGGATTTTACAGTTTGCCTTTGAGCAAGGTGCCAGTGATGTGCATTTAGAGCCGCGCAAAGAACAAGGCAAAATTCGTTTTCGCATTGATGGCGTGTTACATACCATTTATCACATGCCGGCCAATACTTTAATGGCGGTGATTTCAAGGATTAAAATTTTAGGGCGTATGAATGTGGCAGAAAAACGTAAGCCGCAAGACGGACGCCTAAAAACCCGCACCCCCAAAGGTCGCGAAACCGAGTTACGTTTATCGACCTTACCCACCGCTTTTGGGGAAAAATTAGTGATGCGTATTTTTGACCCCGAGGTTCTGGTACGTTCATTTAGCGAATTAGGCTTTGATGAAAAATTACTTAGCCAATGGCAGGCGGTGAGTCAAAACAGTCACGGTATTATTTTAGTCACGGGGCCAACGGGTTCGGGTAAAACCACCACCTTATATTCAAGTTTAAAGCAGCTTGCGACGGAGCAAGTCAATGTCTGTACTATTGAAGACCCGATTGAAATGCTTGAACCCAGCTTTAACCAGATGCAAGTCAATCATGCGATTGATTTAGGTTTTGCAGATGGTATTCGGGCGTTAATGCGTCAGGACCCTGACATTATTATGGTCGGGGAGATTCGTGACCAAGATACTGCCAATATGGCGATTCAAGCCGCGCTGACTGGACATTTGGTGTTATCGACTTTACATACCAATGATGCGCCTTCCAGTTTAACCCGTTTACATGATTTAGGCGTACAACCGTTTTTAACGTCAGCCACTATTTTAGGGGTATTGGCACAGCGTTTGGTGCGTCGTTTATGTCCACAGTGTAAACAAGAAACGTTTATTAATGAACAAGATTGGAAACACCTTACTTTTGGCTATCAATTTCAAATGCCAAATTTTGTCTATAAAGCGGTAGGCTGTGAGGCGTGTCGTGACACAGGATATAAAGGACGGATTGGTATCTATGAGTTTATGCCGATGAGTTTGGAGCTTAAGCAAATGATCGGGCGTGATGCCACTTTAGAAAAATTAAAATTTCAGGTGCAAAAAGAAGGCGTGGAGCCATTAAGAATTGCAGGGGCACGTAAAGTGATTCAAGGTGAAACCACCTTAGAAGAAGTATTGCGTGTGGTGCCGTTAAATTAATACATAAATTTACCCATCTTCAGCTTATCTTCAGTTTGGTTTGTTTTAATGACTTCATCGAAAAGACATCAGCTATATGTTGGAGCTTAATATGAATATGATCGCAAAAACTTTAATCGCAGCAAGCGTTGCATTCAGCGCTGCTCTAGCAACTGCCAACACTGCCGTGAATCAACAGGCAATTAGCACGCCTGTCATGACGGTAAAACAAGCTTTAGCTGCCAAAGACGATACGAAAGTTCAGGTGAAGGGCTATGTGGTGAAGGCCATTGGCGATGAAAAATACCAATTCCGTGATGCAACAGGCAGCATGACTGTTGATATTGATGATGACTTATGGCAAGGCAAACCGATTGCAGCCAATACCCCTGTCACCTTAATGGGTGAAGTAGATGTGGATTATAAGCCAACCAAACGTGTTGAAATTGATGTAGATGCAGTAAAATTCTAATTGATTCAACGATGATCAAAAAACCACATACCTTGCGATGTGGTTTTTTTGTATAGTGGACAAAAACAACAAGGATCAAGCATGCGCATATTATTGGCAGAAGACGATGCCGCACAGGCTGAAAGCATTAAAACTTGGCTGGAGATGGATGGTTACAATGTTGATTGGGTAGAGCGAGGAGATTATGCCATTTTGGCTTTAGAGCAGCACCAATATGACTGTGTGTTGCTGGATCGTGGTTTGCCCAAAGCCACAGGGGATGAGATTTTAATCGCTTTGCGTCGGCATAATGGTCAAACCCCTGTGTTGATGATTACCGCGCGCGATACTGTACAAGATCGGGTTTCGGGGCTTGATTTAGGTGCGAATGACTATTTAGTCAAACCCTTTAGTTTAGAAGAACTTTCAGCACGGATTCGTAGTCAATTGCGTCAACATCAAAGCCAAAAAAGCCATGATTTACGTTTTGCCGACTTAGTGCTAGATCCACAAGCCAAAACCTTGACCCAAGCGGGTCAAATCATCAATTTAACTGCCAAAGAATTTCAGATTTTGCATAAACTGATGCAAAAACCTGAGCATGTGCTGACCCGTGAACAGCTCGAAGAATCGTTATATGCATGGGGGAGTGAAGTCGAAAGTAATGCCATTGAAGTTTTTATTTCACAGTTACGTAAAAAAATTGGCAGCCACTATATTAAAACCCTACGCGGTTTAGGTTATCGCATGCAGCAACCGCAATGAAAAAAGCCATATCGCTGCAAAGTCAGCTGATTAAAACCTCAATTTTAAGCTCTATTGTGGCAGGTGTCTTGGCGCTGTTGGTGTTTTTAGCACTTTCGATTTATCACACTATGCAGATTCATGATGAAATCATGGATGAAGTGGCAGATATGTTAGTGATCAGTGATATCAGTAGCCAATCAGGCAGTCATATTGATGAACTGAGTGAAGAATTTGCCATTCAATACAGTTTAAAAATACAAGATTTCACCTTGGTAACGTCTCCTGACTTTGCTTTTGAGCAGCAACAGCCAGCAACTGAATACGGGATTTTTTGGTCAAATGGGCAATTTTGGCGTAGTTATGTATTAGATGAAAATGACATGCAGGCCTATGTTTATCAACCTCTTGCGATTCGGCTGCATGATTTGGCTGAATTTTTTGCAGGCTTTGCTGGGGTATTAGGCTTATTGTGGTTACTGCAATGGTTACTGGTGCGCTTTGCCATTCAGCGCCAATTTAAAAGTTTGGTGTTGTTATCAAAAAGTATTGGGCAAAAGCATGCACAAGACTTAAGTCCGATTGCTACGCCAGAGGCTGAGTTTCGTGAGTTACAACCCATTTTAACCCAGATCAACCAATTGCTCGCGCGTTTAGATCAATCTTTACATGCCGAACAACGCTTTACCGCTGATGCCTCGCATGAGTTACGTTCGCCTTTATCCGCAATTCACATGCGTTTGCAGGTGTTAAAACGTAAATATCAAGATCAAACACAATTGGCACAAGATTTACAACCGATACAAAACGATGTGGCACGCAGTACACAAATTTTAGAGAATTTATTGCTTTTGGCACGTCTTGATCCAAGCCAAGCACAGGGTTTACCAACCCAAGCTTGTGATTTAAGAGAAATCAGTTTAGAGGTTTTAGAAGCCTTATTGCCTTTTATTCAAGAAAAAAATATTGTATTGGATTTAGATCTACATGCGCTATGGGTGGAGGGTAATCGTGAATTACTGTTTACCTGCATACGTAATTTAGTAGACAACGCGATTCGCTATAGTCCGCCTGCAGCCACGGTACAACTGAGCATTGATGTTGCACAACAGCAGATTCGCATCAGTAACGCGGGTGAGCCTATGAATGCAGAAATTTTGGCACGTTTGGGAGAGCGTTTTTATCGCGCATTAGGTACGAAAAGTCAGGGTTCTGGTTTAGGAATTTCGATTTGCCAAAAAATTATCGCCCTACATGGTGGGCGTTTAAGCTTTAGCGCAGGAGACACAGGCGGTTTAGTAGCATGTATTGAATTTTAATAAAAAAAGGCAGACTGCGCTGAATGTCTGCCTTGAGTGACCACGTTTCTTATTCTGTTCTACTTGCTATTATTTAGTTAAAATCAAACGATTATTGCGAGTTAAGCGTAAACGGTATTCTTCGCCCGCATGCATAATGCGAATTTCTCGACCTAAAGCAAATAAGTTATTGGAATGCAGCATCGGCAAGGCATGCTGAGATTCAGTATGACGAGTAAATAGGCTAAATGGTGCGTTCATGTTGGAATTCTCCGTCATTGTCGTGGTGTGTTGTAGTGATTTAAATGATAATCATTATCGAATACACCTGTCAACGGCTAATTTATAAAAAGCGTAAAATTGCGTAGACTAGCCAAAAAGCCAAGGAAAGAGTCAATGTCTAAAGCACAACTCAACGTCGCTATTGCAATCTTATTGCAGCATGGTCAAGTGTTGGTAGGCTTTCGTGAAGCCGATCAGCATCAAGGCAATAAATATGAATTTCCAGGAGGCAAGGTCGAAGCTGGAGAAACAGCGCTTGAGGCCTGTCGCCGTGAGGTGTTGGAAGAAGTGGGAATTGATATACAACAGTGGCAGAGTTTTGATTTTATTCAGCATGAATATGAAGATTTAATTGTGAATCTGCATATTTTTCATGCCGTTGTCCCTGATGCATTGAACAATGAAATTCAGCAGCCATGGCGTTGGTATACCCGTGAGCAATTGCCTGAGCTGAATTTCCCCAAAGCCAATCAACGCCTAATTCAGCGCTTAGTGTGGCCAGAATACCTAAAAATTAGTGCCGATTTAACGGATTTAGCTGAATGTGGGGCTGAAAAGATGTTGTATTGGCGCAACACTTTAGCGTTAGAACAACAACTGAGTATGCTAGCAGAGATTTCAGTCGAGCATTTGCCACATCTGATTGTGAATATAGCGTTATACCAAGCACTTAACTCAATCCAGCAAGCCAATATAGGTGCGATTCATCTTAAGCAACAGCAGATGCTGAGTTTGAGCAAAAATGACTTAATCGTTGGTCAGCGCTATATTGCCAGTTGCCATGATGAGGTGAGCCTAAAACATGCCGAGCAGATAGGTTGTGATGCAGTGTTACTCAGTCCAGTGCATGTCACAGCCACGCATCCTGAGGCACAGCCTTTAGGTTGGACGAAATTTCAACATCTAGCGCAAACCATGCATATACCTGTATTTGCTTTGGGTGGCTTAAGCCAAAACGATTTACAAGAAGCGAAAAACTATGCAGCTTATGGTATTGCAGGTCAGCGTTTTATTTAAAAAAAAGCACCCGAGGGTGCCTTTTTTATAATGACTTACGCATAATCGGTTCGATATCGTAAGGAATAATAGTGACACCTGTAGGTGTGGTATAGCGCTGTGGCTTTGCCTCTTGAATGATAGAGGTAGGTGTTACTATTGCTTGAGGTGGTGAGGTGCTACAGGCACTTATTAAAATCATACCCACCGCCATCAGACCCACCTGACATAGTTTATTGTGTGTAGCTGCCACTTGAAATCACCTCACCATTGTCATTATAACGTCCTTGCTGAATCTCTGATTCACTTTGTCGTATCCAATTCTCTATGCTGTCTTCAGTTTGCGGTGGAGCACTAGGTTGTGGTGCTTCAGGTTGTTGATATTCATTGCTGCTTGGTTCTGCGGGTACCACTTCATAATGCGCACTGCCACAAGGTGTAGCACGGCGTGGCACTGAATTACGCAGCATGGGAATGTGCACCGCATTTTCACAGCCTTCGGCAGAAAGTTTATCGCCTGATTCTGTATCGACCCATTGCCAAGAGACATTGCTCGGTTGACGTAAGTTAACTGGTTGTTGGTGTAATTGTGCCATGACATTGGTCCATACTGGCAATGCACCAGATGAACCTGTTAAGCCTGTCACTTTGTTATCATCTAAACCTAACCAAACCACAGACACATAATTGCCTGAATAACCAGCAAACCATGAATCGCGTGTATCATTGGTAGTGCCTGATTTGCCGGCTAAATTTAAATTGCTTGGCAGTGTGTTATAGGCAGCACGGCCAGTACCGACTCGCATGACCTGCTGTAAGCCATAGTTGAGCACATAAGCACTGTCAGGTTTAATGGTTTGCTGCATCTCTAAGCCAAAACGCGTTAAATTACGTCCCTGACTATCCACGACATTACGAATCGCTCGAGCAGGATATTTCACACCGCCTGAAGCAAAGTTGGAATAGATGCTTAATACTTCCATGGGTGACATATCCACCGCACCTAAGAAAATGGATGGATAAGGCGGAATTGGACTGGTCACACCAAAACGTTTTAAATGATTGCTAAAGCTGGCCAAGCCAAACTCTTGGCCTAAACGTACCGCAGACAAGTTATATGATTGTGAGAGCGCACGAGCCATAGGAACAATGCCATATTCATTGCCAGCATAGTTTTTGGGCGTCCATGCCTTGCCTTCAGAGCTAATGCTAATGTAGCTGTCCTCAACGGGACTGGCCCAGTGGTAACGCCCAGATTCTAGCGCGGTTAAATAAATCACAGGTTTTAACAATGAGCCAACTTGACGTTTGGCATCTAAAGCACGGTTAAAGCCCGTAAAATCTTGACTTGAACCGACCACAGCCACCAACTCACCATTGTCAGGGCGTGCCACTAACACAGCACCTTGTAAATTGTCTAAACGTGAATTGGCTTTTTCTAAACGCTGTACGGAGGCTTTAAAGCTTTTTTGTACATTGGTTTGCGCAATTGGATCAAGGGCGGTAAAAATCCTCACGCCTGTATTAGTTAAATCAGTTTCTTGATATTCGCTACGTAATTGGCGACGTACCACATCTAAATAATCTGGAAAACGCGCAGGGCCTAAAGTGGGCTTGCTAATCACATTTAAAGGGCGTGCCACTTCACGTTCATAATCTGTTTGGCTTAAATAGCCCATCACCAACATATTGTTGAGCACAATATCACGACGCTTTTTAGCTGCCTCTGGATTGCGCCACGGATTATAAAGTGATGGTCCTTGGACTAAACCGACTAAAAAAGCTTGTTGTGCGACATTCAATTCACGTAGGGGTAAGCCAAAATAAAACTGTGAGGCAAGGCCATAGCCGTTAATCGAATAGTTACCATTTTGCCCTAAATTAACTTCGTTTAAATAGGCTTCTAAAATTTCCTCTTTGCTGTAATGCAGCTCAATCAGCATGGCCATAAAGGCTTCGTTGACTTTACGTTTGATGGTTTTTTCAGGGCTTAAGTAAAAGTTTTTCACCAACTGTTGGGTTAGGGTCGAGCCACCTTGGCGCTTGCCACCGGTCACATTGGAGACTACCGCACGGGCAGTACCACGAATCGATACCCCATAATGATGGTAGAAATTACGATCTTCGGTGGCAATTAAAGCATTAATTAACGGCTTGGGTACGTTAGCCAATTTAATGAGCACACGGTCTTCATTGTGCTGCGGATAAATGCCGCCAATCAGCATGGGTTCTAATTGGGCAATGCCATTGACAGTAGGTTTAGTCGCACTAACCCGCGTGATTTTACCACCTTCAAAATTGACCTTTAAAATTTGTTCAGGTTCAACATGATCGCCAAAGTCAAAACCACGGGTATGTACATATAAGGTATTGCCTGTGCTGACATAATGCCCAGTTTTACTATAGCTATCTGAATTTTTATAACCGAGTAAATCTAATTCTTGCATAAACTCAGCTTGGCTGACTTGTGCATTGTTATACACCTGTAGGGGGCGAGCAAAGACTTTGGCAGGAATATCCCAACGTTGTCCTTCAAACTTGGTTCTTACTACATTATCAAGGCGAATTAAGTAGACACTAAAGGCTAAAAATGCACCAATAACTAAAATACAAAAGAGTAAAGCAATAATGCCTATACCACGCTCAGACTTCATAACGACATATAACAACCAAGACAATTACACCAATGATGCGAAGCTTTGCAAGAATTTGCAAGAAACAAACTGTGAACAATAGAACAGATAACTTAAAAAAAATGGGTTGATTCAGTGCTTTAAAGTTTTTTTAAATTAAACAGGTTAATGCTATGATAGCAATCGAATCGTAGCGGAGCGATATCGTCGGTGCATATTTCACATAAGACATTTCGAAACATTGGCTTAATTGGTCGTCCTGATAAATCATCAGTGGTCGAAACGTTATGTCTCATCCATGACCATTTGGTTGTGCAAGGTCTACACCCAGTATTTGATATCGAAACAGCCCAATTAGTGCCGTACCAAAATACTCAAACCGTGAGCCGTAGTTTATTAGGTGAAGTCGTGGATTTGGTGATTGTGGTGGGGGGTGATGGCTCGTTGTTACATGCCGCACGCGCTTTGGTGCGTCATAATACGCCTGTGATTGGGGTCAACCGAGGTCGTCTGGGGTTTTTAACCGATATTAAACCCACAGAAGTGTTGCATAAGCTTGATCAGGTGTTACAAGGTGAATATCAACGTGACCGGCGCTTTTTACTAGAAATGGAAGTGCGCTCCAAAGGTGAAGCCATTTATCAAGCCATTGCCTTAAACGATGTGGTTCTGCACTCAGGTAAATCCGTGCATATGATTGATTTTGAGCTCAATATTGATGGGCAATATGTGTATCGTCAGCACAGTGATGGTTTAATTGTTTCTACACCAACCGGCTCCACTGCGTATGCTTTATCGGGTGGTGGCCCGATTTTACATCCAAGTATGGATGCCATTGCTTTAGTGCCGATGCATCCGCATACCTTGTCCTCGCGCCCGATTGTGGTGGGGGGCAATAGCGAAATTAAAATCATCATTCGTGAAAACCGAGTTTTACCAATGGTCAGCGCAGATGGGCAACATAGTGTATCCTTAGGGGTAGGCGACAGTTTACATATCCGTAAACATCCCTTTAAACTGAATTTACTGCATCCACCTGGCTATGATTTTTATATGGCATGCCGTACCAAGCTTGGGTGGAACCAAGGTTTTGATTCATTGCAACAGCAGGATGAATAATGAATATTGAACAAATGTTGGCGATGCTCAACCCCGAAATTGTCGAGCGTTTACGTACCGCCATTGAAATTGGTAAATGGCCCAATGGTGTTGCTTTAACGCAAGAGCAACGTCAAACCTGTATGCAAGCGGTGTATGCATGGGAAATGAAGCATTTACCTGAAACTGAGCGTAGCGGTTATATTGACCGTGGCAGCAAAGAAGAAGGCGAAGAATGTGATGATGATCATCACAAGAATGAGCCGGAATTCAAGCCGATTCGTTTTGTATAACAAAAAGACACCTTCGGGTGTCTTTTTTATTGCAGGAATACACGATCAGGGCTGTATGGAGCATGGCATAATCTAAGCATAACTTGCTGAGGAGTAGCACAATGCATGCTGATCCAAAACGTAAATTGTGGCTGTTGGGACTGAGTATTCCTGTGATTGCAACAGGGGCATTAATTGGCTTTGCCAAAGGTCCAAAAGTGCTGCAGAGCTTATTTGCCAGTACCGGCTTAATCACCTTACATGGCCTGATTCCTTTTTTTGATCGTTATTTTGCTGAAGATTCACAGCCACTGCCCCCACAACAACTCAAACAATTACAACATGATCCTTATTATACCCGTGTGGTCGCCGCCTATATTCCGCTGCAATACGTCGCCAATCTGTATACGGCGCACTTAGCCACGCGCAAAGACACTGCACTATTAGACACAGTGCTGCTCGCGAGTTTATTGTCTGTGGTAAATGTGGTGGGGATGAATGTCGCACATGAACTAGGGCATAAATCTAAAACATATAAACATTTGTTGGCGCATATTGCCTTGTTACCCAGCGCCTACTCACATTTTAGAATTGAACATAATTATGGTCATCATCGCTTTGTCGCCACGCCACTCGATTCGGCATCTGCTTATTATGGGGAGTCATTTTGGCGCTTTTTGCCGCGTACGGTGATGGGTGGTTTTAAATCTGCGATTAACATCGAAAAAAATCGTTTAGCGCGTAGACATTTAAGCTTTTGGAGTTTAAACAATGAGTTACTGCAAGTCTGGACAGCAGGATTGATCTATCATGGCTGCATGCTCAAGCTTTTTGGTAAAAAATGGCTGTTATTCCAAGCAGTGCAAGTTGCGTACACCATTACCTTATTAGAAGCGGTGAATTATATGGAGCACTATGGTTTAAAACGGCAACGCCTTGCCAATGGTGATTATGCGCCTGTGACAGCGCAACACAGTTGGAACCATAACAGCCTATTTAGTAATTTACTGTTTTATCAATTACAACGGCATAGAGACCACCATGCGCATCCGACTAAACCGTTTCAATTGCTGGAGAGCGACCCTACAGCACCGTTATTACCCAAAGGCTACGGTGCCTTGTTTGGCGATGTATTTAGACCAAAGCGTTGGTTTAGGCTGATGCATCCGCGCTTATTGCAGCATTATCACCATGATCTAAGCCAAATTCATCAACGCTCAGATCATGCTCAGGCAAGTTAAAGTACTGAATGTGCACACTCGCACAGCATCAAACTTTTATACATCTATACATCAAAGCGCGTTTGCCACAGCTCGCGCGCTTTTTGCATGGCTGCAGGATAGTTGTCACATACGCCCATCGTGTATAGGGCAATGCCCATGGTTTCCGGCACAGCAATTTCGCCATAAGCATGTGATGCTTTGCCTTCCCATACGGCTTTAAAAATACTTAAATCCAGTTCCTCTTCGATTGGGCTACGATTTTCAGTCAGTTTAGGCAATTCATGCTCATACAGCTCGCCATTTTGAATGCCACAAATTAAGGTTTTGGCATCAGGATTACGTTCAAATTCACCGCCTTCGCCTTTAATCACCGCACTGTTTTGATAACCTAACTTAAATGCAGCTTGCTGATGCGAACTACGGTAAGCAGGGTGGAAAATCGCTTGCAAAGTAGCTTTGGCATTAAATGGATTAATTAAACGTGCCAAAGTATGAATCGGGGAACGTAAACCCATGACATTTCGTAAGCCAATCAAATCACTTAAAATTGGCGAGATTGCATGTAACGGCAAATAGGCAAAATTATGTAAAGCCAATTGCTGCTCTACATCATTATCTGAAGCACAAATTGAATAGCCTAAGTATTGTAAGACTTGTTCGGTATAAAGGCGGTTAATCGTATGTCCTGAAGCGCCGTGCATCACTACTTTATAGCCATGCTTGGCTAAAGTTAATGCGGCCAGTAAAAACCACGGATAATGTTTACGTTTGCCGGCATAAGATGACCAGTCTAAATCCACATCTAAGGCCTTAAATTGCAATTGATCACGGGTGGCTTGCACAAAACCTGCTAATTCATCTACAGATTCTTCTTTGACTCGGAGCAACATTAAAAATGCACCGAGCTGCACATCCAACACCTCATCTTTTAAAATCATCGAAAATGCTTGATAGGCTTCTTCATAGCTTAACGAGCGCGCCCCATTTTTGCCTTTGCCCACAATACGAACAAATTGGGCAAATGGATGTTCAAAATCTTGATAAATGTTACGTTTGTTATTCATAGCGTGCATCAAAGTCAATGAAAAGCTGATGGTTGTATTGTGCATCAGGGCGGCAAGGATAAAAACTCTTTTTATGAGCAGCAGATTGATCTCTCGTACATGCGAGATACAAGCTATCAGCCAATTTTTTGTTTTTACGCGCGTAAAACCTGTAGGGTTTCTTGCAAAAATGCAGGTAAATCGGCAAGGCTACGATTTGAGATATACAGATTATGGTCATTAACCACGGCTTGATCTAGATACACCGCGCCCGCAGCAGTTAAACGTGTTTGGCAATCTTTAGCGGCAGTTAAACGTCGACCATAAGCGACTTTGGCGGCAATGAGTAATTCAGTGGCATGACTCAAACTAAAAATCGGTTTATGCGCGTTGGCCACACGTTGTACAAAATCACTCACCCAAGGATGCTGCTCTAAGGCAAATAGCATTAAGCCATCAATCCCCAATACACAGACATCAGGTAAATGCTGTTGTAGTTGGACAGGGGTGCGTTTTTCGCCATAAATGACCTGATCCAGACATGGACTAATATGAATCAGCTGATGCCCAGCACATTGTAAGGTATCGGCTGTGGCTAAATATTCAGCATCACTAAAGTTGGGGCCTAGTAACAGTGCTATATTTTTAGACATTGAGACCATCCTTAGAAATCTTTTTATTTTCTGTATTAGCCTAACCACAAAACCCTGCTTGATGCAGGGTGTTTTTGTGGTGAAATGATCATTTAAAGTAAATGCGTTTTAAGCAGATTTGGCATGCTGTTTACGTTGCCGCAGTTCGGCGCGTAAAATTTTACCCACGGTAGATTTAGGTAGTTCAGCCAAAACTTCAATATATTTAGGCACCTTGTAGGCGGTGAGGTGATGGCGGCAATGTGCCATGAGTTCCTCGGGCGCGATACTTTGTTCTGTGGCAATAAAGGCTTTGACTGCCTCACCAGTTTGAGGGTCATCCACAGCAATGACTGCCGCTTCTCGAATATGTGGATGTAGCATCAGCACCGCTTCAACTTCATTGGGATATACATTAAAACCCGAAACCAATACCATATCTTTTTTGCGATCTAAGATATAACAAAAGCCTTCGGCATCAATTTTGGCAATATCACCTGTATGCAGCCAGCCATCAATAAAAGTCTCTTGGCTTTCTGCGTCACGATTTAAATAAGCTGTGACAATATGTGGGCCTTGCACACACAGTTCACCCGCTTGATTGATGCCTAGCTCTTGACCTTGATCATCAATAATTTTGATATTAGAACCTTGAAATGGAAAACCAATTGAACCACGACGGATTGGATCAAGTGGCGGATGTAACAGCGCTGCACAACTGGTTTCGGTCATGCCATAGCCTTCTAAAATAGGGCCAACGATTTGGGTCCAACGTTCGGCGGTACTTGGGCGTAGGGCTGTACCACCAGCAATGGCACAATTTAATTGAGGTGGATGATTTACAAACCACTCTTCTGCCAACAAGCCAGCATATAAGGTATCCACGCCTGTCAGCCAAGTGATGTTAAATTGTTCAAAGGCGGGTTTTAAATTGTGCATTGGGCGAGGAGATGGGATTAAAACATTATGTCCACCTGCTTGCATAAAGCTTAAAAAATTCACGGTAAATGCAAAAATATGATACAGCGGAATGGCAGTTAAAATGCATTGCTGATGGTCAATAGGTCTCTTATAGGCCTCTAGATAATGTGTCATCATTGCAATTAAATGAATTAAGTTTTGATGACTAATAATCGCGCCTTTACTGCGTCCTGTTGTTCCGCCTGTGTATTGATATACTGCCGTGGCATGTTGCTGGGGCCGGTAAGGGGCTAATGCTGCCCCTTGTGCGAGTGCAGCTTCAAAGCGTTCAAAAGGCAAACTAGGTGTGCTACAGCGCTGTTGTTGCTTGGCTTGCTCACGCAAATGTTGCGCCAACTGCTGCTGAATCGGTGCAGGGAAAAAATCACTTAAACTTGCGGTTAAAAGTTTGAGCTGTGCTAATTGGGGCTGTTGCTTAATGACTTTTTCAAAAGTATCTAAAAATAAATCCGAGACAATTAAGGCTTTGGCTTGGGTATCGCTTAATTGATATTCCAATTCGCGTGCGGTATATAATGGATTGATATTACTGATAATCACGCCAATTTTCCAACATGCCAATACCGCAATTGGATAATGCAGGCTATTAGGTAGTTGAATACCGATGACATCGCCAGCTTGGAGCTGCCAAGTATGTTGTAAAAAATTCGCCAAATGATTGGCAGAGTGTTCAATTTGCTGATAGTTCAGTGTTTGGCTAAAGCCATTGGCTAATACAATACTAAAAGCAGGTTGCTTGGCATAGTGTGTGACAGCATGTTGTAACAGCTCAGTTAAATGCTGGGCTAAAGGCTGTTTGCCAAAAGGCTGCTCAATGAGTTGTTTTGGGAAATGTTGTTGCCACGGTCGCTCACTAGAAAGGGTCATGCATATCATCCTTGATCGTTATTATTGGTTTTAGGGCTTTAATGTGCATAAAAAGAGGCGCTTTGCCTAGTTGAAAAATTGCCAAAAAACAGGGCAAATTTGCCAATTTTGTGGGGCTTTTGAGTCAAGATAAAACTAATGGTTATAGGTGCCTAAACAATAAGAAATGGGTTGCAATAAGCTCGAGATGAAATTGCAGTTATTTTAATCAACTGTCTGTTTTTAAGACTGAATCCATTAAAGTTGTATTGCGCAACATTTCAAAGCTCTCTATTGTTATACTGTTTGCATCACATTTCCTGAAGGGCGACATAACAATGGTCAACGACGATCAAAACACAACGACTTCTCTTGATTTAGCTAAAATTCGTGAAGATATCGACTCGGTAGATCAACAGATCCAACAACTGATTAGCCGCCGTGCGCGTTTAGCTGAAGCTGTTGCAAAAGCCAAATTTGCGCAAGAAGAGAATCCATTGTTTTACCGTCCGGAACGTGAAGCGCAAGTGTTACGCAATGTCATGGAGCGTAATGATGGCCCGTTGTCTGATGCAACCATGGCGCGTTTATTCCGTGAAATTATGTCAGCATGCTTGGCGCTAGAAGCACCGCAAAGTATTGCCTTTTTAGGGCCTGTGGGTACTTATACTCATTCGGCAGTGCTCAAGCATTTTGGTCAAGATGCTGTAGTACGTCCATTACCCACCATTGATGAAGTATTCCGTGAAGTCGAAGCAGGCAGCGCGCATTATGGTTTAGTACCAGTTGAAAACTCATCGGAAGGTGTAGTGAACCATACTTTAGATTGCTTTAAAGCTTCGCATTTAAATGTGATTGGTGAAGTCGAGTTACGTATTCATCATCAATTCTTAATTTCTGAAAATACCCGTAAAGACAGCATTAAACAAATTTATGCCCATCAACAAACGTTGGCGCAGTGCCGTGGTTGGTTAGACGCGCATTATCCAGGTGTTGAACGTGTGGCATTAAGTTCGAATGCAGAAGCGGCGCGTCGTATTCGTAACGAATGGCATTCAGCTGCTATTGCCTCTGAAATTGCAGCCAACATTTATGACTTAGAAATCCTACATAGCAATATTGAAGATAACCCTGAAAACACCACGCGTTTCTTGGTCATTGGTCGTGAAAAAG
This sequence comes from Acinetobacter sp. B51(2017), assembly GCF_003711395.1. Taxonomy (GTDB): domain Bacteria; phylum Pseudomonadota; class Gammaproteobacteria; order Pseudomonadales; family Moraxellaceae; genus Acinetobacter. The sequence continues at coordinate 42,352 of NZ_PJRJ01000018.1, read as the reverse complement.
TGCCACAAAGCGGCAATGACAAGACTTCATTGTTAATTTCTGCGCATGACCGTGCTGGTGCATTACTGGAAATTTTAGCGCCATTTGCTAAACACAATATTAGCTTAACCAGTATTGAAACGCGTCCGGCACTACCAGAGAAATGGGCTTATGTGTTCTTTATTGATTTAGAAGGTCACATCGAGCAAGAACAAGTGAAAGCGGCGATTGAAGAAATCCGTCCTTTAGTCAAAGAAGTGCGTGTGCTTGGTTCATACCCAATCGCTGTGCTATAAGTTTTAAGCCGAGTGGGGCGCGCAGTTCTGCTCGGTATAATTGTCTCCATCGGGAAGTTAGAATATGACCTTTGTGCCAGCCAATGACGGCATTGCAAAATTAAAGCCTTATCAACCAGGTAAGCCTATGAGCGAATTAGAACGCGAATTGGGTTTAACGGATATTGTTAAATTAGCTTCCAATGAAAACCCACTGGGTTGTTCAGAGAAAGTCAAACAAGCCGTTGCAGCAGAGTTGGCGGAAATTGGACGTTATCCAGATGGCGGCGGTTATATTCTAAAAGACCAAGTGGCACAGCAATTTAATGTTCAACATGAGCAAATTACCTTAGGTAATGGTTCAAACGACTTATTAGAAATGTTTGCGCGTGCCTTTGTTTCAGACAAAGATTCAGTGGTGTATAGCCAACATGCCTTTGCAGTGTATGGTTTGGTGACCCAAGCGATTAATGCTGAAGCCATTGAAGTGCCTGCAAAAGGTTTTGCGCATGATTTAGATGCCATGGCCAAAGCAGTCAAAGACAATACCAAACTGATCTTTATTGCCAATCCAAATAACCCAACCGGTACTTGGTTTGAAGAAGCCGAATTTGAAGGCTTTATGCAGCAAGTCCCAAGCAACGTGATTGTGGTGTTAGACGAAGCGTATGTGGAATATTTCCCAGAAAACTTCAACAGCTTAAAGTTCTTAGAAAAATATCCAAATTTAATTATTAGCCGTACTTTATCTAAATGCTATGGCTTAGCTGCTTTACGTGTTGGTTTTGCTTTAGCTTCTGCTGAAGTAACGGATTTTTTAAACCGTATTCGTCAGCCATTTAACGTCAATCATCTGGCGATGGTAGCGGCAGTTGCGGCACTTAAAGATGAAGAATTTATTGAAAAATCTCGCGTTTCCAATAAAGCCGGTATGGCGCAATTGGAAGCAGGTTTTCAAGCATTAGGCTTAAATTATGAGCCATCACGCGCCAATTTCTTATTGGTAGATGTACAAGCTGATCCTGCGGCAACCTTTAATGCCTTACTTAAAGAAGGTGTCATTGTGCGTCCTGTAGGGATTGCCAACCATCTACGTGTATCGATTGGTACTGAAGCTGAAAATGCGAAGTTCTTAAAAGCATTGGCTAAAGTTTTGGCATTAGAGGCAACAGCATAACTAATGTCACAGCTACAGTTTGAAAAAGTTGCCTTTATTGGCTTAGGTTTAATTGGTTCGAGTTTGGCACGGGTAATTCAAGCCCATGCTTTAGCCAAAGAAGTGGTGGCTTCAACGCGTTCTGAAAAAACGCTCAGCGATGCCAAAGCTTTAGGTCTCATCAGTCAGGGCTATACTAACCCGATTGACGCCGTGCAAGGTGCCGATCTTGTGGTGTTGGCTTTGCCTGTGCGTGCGACGCAAAAAGTCCTTGAAACGATTAAACCGTATTTAACTGCCAATTGCATCATTACGGATGTAGGCAGCACCAAAGGCAATGTGGTTGAGGCGGCCAAAGCGGTTTATGGTGAAGCCTTACCTGCCGGTTTTGTGCCGGGGCATCCCATTGCCGGGGCTGAACATACTGGGGTACATGCTGGTAAAGTGGATTTATTTGCCAATCACAAAGTGATTTTAACCCCACTACCGACAAGTAGCACATGGGCGGTCGAGCGACTGATTCAACTGTGGCAAGCCGCTGATGCGGAAGTGATTTGTATGGATGTGGCCAAGCATGATGAAGTCTTGGCGCATACCAGTCATTTACCGCATTTAATGGCCTTTAACTTGGTTGAGCAATTGGCCAACCGAGAAGATAACTTAGATATTTTTCGCTATGCCGCAGGGGGCTTTCGTGATTTCTCGCGTATTGCTGCCAGCGATCCACAAATGTGGCATGACATCTTTTTTGCCAATAAAACGGCTATTTTAAAAGCGGTCGATGGCTTTGAACAACAATTGGCCGTGATTCGAAAACTGATTGAAGATGAAGATTCACAACAACTGATGGGCTTATTGGGGCATGCTCAAGCCGCACGTCAGCACTTTAATCATATGCTTGCTAAAAAACCTTTGCTGGAGAACACACAAGTGACACAACAATTTACAATCCAACCGGGTGCTAAGAATTTTCAAGGTAAATTTACCGTACCAGGTGACAAATCCGTGTCACATCGTTCAATCATGTTTGGTGCGATTGCAGAAGGCACCACGCATGTTACGGGTTTTTTAGAAGGTGAAGACGCTTTAGCCACGCTACAAGCCTTTCGCGATATGGGTGTATCCATTGAAGGGCCAAAAAATGGTGAAGTCACGATTCATGGTGTAGGGATGCATGGCTTAACAGCGCCAAAATCTGCGCTGTATATGGGCAACTCAGGCACTTCAATGCGTCTGTTATCGGGTATGTTGTCGGCACAAGCGTTTGATTCTGTGATGACAGGTGATGCCTCATTGTCTAAACGTCCAATGGAGCGTATTGCCAAACCATTACGTTTAATGGGTGCGCAAATTCAAAGTACGGGCGAACGTGGTACACCACCAATCTCAATTTCTGGGGCACAAGCTCTTAAAGGTATTCATTACGACTTACCCATGGCATCAGCACAGGTGAAATCAGGTATTTTACTGGCAGGTCTATGGGCAGAGGGAGAAACCTCTGTCACAGAACCTGAGCCAACTCGTGATCATACCGAACGTATGTTGCGTGCTTTTGGTTATGAGGTAAAAACTGAGGGTAACCGTATTTCTTTGCAAGGCGGTGGTAAATTAGTCGGTACCAACATTCAAGTTCCTTCTGATATTTCATCTGCTGCATTCTTTATGGTCGGTGCTGCAATCACTGAAAATGCTGATGTTACCTTAGAAGCAGTCGGGATTAACCCAACCCGTACTGGCATTATCGAAATCCTCAAACAAATGGGTGCGGATATTACCGTCCAAAACGAGCGTATTGCAGGCGGTGAGCCAATTGCCGATATTCGTATTCAAGGTACACGTACCTTAAAAGGTATTCACATTCCTGAAGATCAAGTGCCATTGGCGATTGACGAATTCCCAGCCTTATTTATTGCTGCGGCATGTGCCGAAGGTCAGACTATCTTAACCGGTGCAGCTGAATTACGTGTCAAAGAATCAGATCGTATTCAAGTGATGGCGGATGGTTTAACGACCATGGGCATTGACTGCACACCAACTGAAGATGGTATTATCATTCAAGGTAAAGGTCAGTCAGGTGAATGGGGTGCAATCTTCACGGGTGGTGAAATTGAATCGCATCATGATCATCGTATTGCGATGAGTTTTGCGATGGCAGGCCTACGTACGTCGGGTGAGATTAAAATTGTAGGTACAGAAACAGTTGCCACTAGTTTCCCAAGCTTTACTCAATTGGCTAACACAGCAGGTTTAGCAATTCAAGTGACTGAGTAATTAGTCTAAAATATGCTTAAAAAATAACCAACAGCCAAGTGATTCACTTGGCTGTTTGGCTTTATAGGCATATGCTGCATCTATACAACAAAAATGTCTTTTGGATGCATAGATGAAAAAGCTACAATTTATTGCACACTGTGAAGCAAATAATAATGTGAATGACTGCGCTGTGGCACAAAAACAGGTCACACAACTATTGGCAGATAAATTGGCAGACTTTGGTTTTAAAACCTTGTCACAAAGTGGTGATCATATTGCAGTGAGTGTCGAAGCACATGAGTTGCCTTTGGCGGTAACCTGCCAAAGTCAAGATGACAATGGACATATGGTTTGCGAAATCAGTTCTTATCCAGCAGAAGAACAAGATTGGTTAGATCGTATTGCTGAACAAAGCTTACTGAATCAATTGGCACAAGCGGTAGAAAGTACTTTAAAAGCTGAGTCTGGTTTTAGTCAGTTTGAGTGGAAAGAATTTAACTGATAAAAAAACCTCGCAAGTTGCGAGGTTTAAAGGCTTAACCCAAAGTTAAATAACGGGTCATAGCTAAACGTAATTGTTTTAAATAACCAGTAAAGAAGTGGTTTGCGCCTGGTAAAATGGTTACCAAATGACGCTGTGGGCGTGACCATTCAATCATGTCTGAGAGTAAGGTTACATCATCGGCTTCGCCGTGAATAAATAAGATATCGCCTTTAATCGGTGGGGTCACATAATGACGTACACCCGCAACGGTTGCAGTGGGTAAACCACAAATCATCGCTTGTTTGGGTTGTAATTCGACTGGTAAAGCCGCATAGGCTTTGACCATTACATGCGCACCAAAACTAAAACCACCTGCATAAAAAGGCACAGTAATATGTTTTTGGCGAGCAAACTTAATTACATCTAATACATCATCCGTTTCGCCAAAGCCTTCATCATGCACGCCTTCACTTGCGCCTGAACCACGAAAACTTGGACGGTAGACCACACAACCACGCTCTAAATACATCTGCGCTAACAGCACAGGTACTTTATGATGTGGCGTACCACCTTGTAGAGGATGAGGATGGCACACAACAGCGAATCCTTTCACTTCACCCTGAGGGTAATCTACAAAAATTTCAATTTTGCCAGCTTGGCCTTGGATGAAAATTTGTTCAGACATAATTAACAGTCAGGTAAAGAAACAACGGGCTATTCTACCGATAATGCTCAGTAAAAACACAGATTGGAATTAAAATTACGCTGCTGTTATATTTGTTTAATTATTTTTTGATCAAATTTTCTATGCTTATTCTGATTTCGCCTGCGAAAACCCTCGATTATGATACTGCCTTACCTACAGATCGACATACTTTACCAAGATTGTTAGCCCACTCACAACAGCTCATCGACCTAAGTCGTAGTTTGTCCGCCAGTGAAATTGCCAGTTTGATGAGCGTGAGTGATAAAATTGCGCAGCTGAATGTGGCACGTTTTCGTGATTGGCAGCCTGAGTTTAATTTTGCCAATAGTCGCCAAGCAATTTTTGCATTTAAAGGTGATGTATATACGGGTTTAGATGCCTATAGCTTGTCGGATCAGCAATTAGAATATGCCCAACAAAAGTTACGTATGTTGTCGGGTTTATATGGGTTGCTAAAACCTTTAGATTTAATGATGCCTTATCGTTTAGAAATGGGCACACGTTTAAAAAATCCGCGTGGCAGCAATTTATATGCATTTTGGGATCATCACATTACCGAGCTTATTCAGCAAGATTTAGACGCTAATCACAGCCAGCTCGTGGTGAATTTGGCCTCGGATGAATACTATAAAGCCGTCAAAGAAAGCCAACTTAAGGCACAAGTGATTAAGCCTGTGTTTTTAGATCAAAAAAATGGCAAATATAAAGTGATTAGTTTTTATGCCAAAAAAGCCCGTGGTTTAATGGCACGCTACATCATCGAACAGCAAATTCAAGATCCAGAGCAGTTAAAAGATTTTGGCGTAGATGGTTATTATTTTGATGCTACCAGCTCTACAGCTAATGAATGGGTATTTAAACGCGACGAAGCCGCTGCCTAAATGTCAAAGTCCCGATCATAGATCGGGATTTTTTTATCCTGTTTTAAACGCAGCTAATGCGCGTAAACGACTTTGTTTTAAATCTACGATGGGTTTTGGATAGTCTAGCTTACGCGTAGGATATTTAGCATAAGGGTCATGAATGTCTTGGTCATTTAAATGCGCCAATTCTGGCACCCAACGGCGGATATAAGCACCCTTTGGGTCAAACTTTTGTGATTGACTAATGGGGTTGAAAATTCGGAAATAGGGCACGGCATCGGTGCCTGTAGAGGCGCACCACTGCCAGCCACCATTATTGGCTGCGAGGTCACCATCGATCAAATATTGCATAAACCATGCTTCGCCGATCCGCCAATCAATGAGTAAATTTTTACTTAAGAACATCGCCACAATCATACGCACACGATTATGCATCCAACCTGTGGCATGCATTTGTCGCATCCCTGCATCTACAATTGGAATACCCGTTTGACCCTGTTGCCATGCAGCGAGGTCTTCAGGTGCATCGCGCCATGGTAAGTTTCGGGTATTGTCCTTAAACGGTAAGTGTTTAGACACTTGAGGGAAATCAAATAAAATATGTTGATAAAATTCGCGCCACAATAACTCATCTAGCCATGTCTGTTGTCCCTGATTGTCAAAATGAAAATTGCCATATTGCGCCCGAAATAAAGCCTGTACGCAGGTACGAATTGATATAATTCCTGTATTTAAATAAGCAGATAACTGACTGGTACCATTAAGATCAGGATAATCACGTTCATGTTGATAATACTCAACTTGATCTGCAATAAAGCTATCTAAACGCTCAAGCGCAGCATCTTCACCTACAGGCCAAAGTGCTTGTTGCTCAGGTCTAATCTCGGTAAAGCCCAATTCAGTTAAGCTTGGCAGATCATTAAGCTCAGGCGCTAAATCTAGAGTAAGCGGTGCTTGTGGACTTGGCACAGGATAGCATGGCGCTAAAGCGTGACTTAAACGTGCATAGCACTGTTTTTTAAAGGCACTAAACACCTGATAGGGCTGGTTGTTTTGATTACGAATTGAAGCCAGTGGAAATAAAGTACGATCATGAAAAAACTCTACAGCTATGCTATGCGCTTGTAATTGCTGTTGTACCTGTTGATCACGTTCGCGCTCATTCCAACCCACTTCATGGTTGGCATAGAGCTTCTCAATCGCATAAGTTTGGCACAGCTGTAGCATGGCTTGAGCGATGTCTTGCCACGTATTCATTTGTAACACCAGTAAAGGGACATTGAGTGCCTGTAATTGTGTTTGCAGCTGTTGTAATTGACGTAAATAAAAATCAATTTTAATTTGCGCATCCTGATGCAGCCGCCATTGCTGTGCGGATAACACCACCACAGCCAAAGTTGGCCCAGCTTGCATGGCATAATGTAAGGCGCTATGGTCAAAGGTACGTAAATCTTGGCGTAGCCAAACCAGTTGATTTTTAGGCATATTACTCAAATTCCTAGCCAATAAGCAGCAGTCTAGCGTCCATGCAGTGAATTTTTTGTAACCGCATGAGTCTTGCTGTACAGTATATTAAGGTTGAAGCTGAAGCCGTTTTAATTGCTGCACTTCTTTGGTTTGATAGTCTTGGCTAATGAGCGCGGCTTGAATGTTTTTCCAAATCATAGCATCCCATTGTTTTAAGCGCTGATCACTTTCTTTCCAGTTGTAAGCATTCCATTGTTTATCTTTACTGATTTTTAATGAACTTTGCTCTAGGTTCTGCATCAGATTTAGTACCAAAGCTGTATTGCGCCATTCATGATCTTTAAATACCAAACTGCCATTGCTATAGCGCATTTTTTGTAAATGCGCTGGAATTACGAGGCGGTCGTGACCCTCAATCACACTTAGACGTTTCCAAAGTGGATTATAAGCCTTGCCAATAATTTCTTTTTGAATGCCACGACTGCTTTGAGGAAGTGCAGGCAAATTTTTGGTTGAAGATACCAAATCGACACGTAAAGCGCGTTCTGACCAATTGGCTAAACTTTCTAGGTACCAAGTGTTTTTAAACTGCGTGTAGCCATATTGATACAAATGAAACAATTCATGGGTCACAGTGGTCCAATAGTTGCCAGGAAAATCTTTTAGATCGCTAGAAATATGCAGTACCAAACTACAAGGCATTGGATTGGGTAAATTAGGATGACTTGCAGGTGCTTCATAGGCCACCCCGTTGCCTTTCATATCCTGAATAAAAATACTGATGTTTTTTACATTGTTATAGCGTGGACTGTGTAGTGGATGACGAAAACCTGCGGCTTTAAAAATCTCACGACTGGCGATTGCTTGAGTGGCGACATCTTCGACATAATCAGGTACAGCATTGTTATTTTGATCTTTGATTTGTTTTAAACGATGTTTAGAGCTGGCTAATGTGGAATAAAAGATGCGAAACTCATCTTTTTGATAGACTTTATTAAAATCTTGGGCTTGGGCGAGGGCATTGCTACGACACTGAACGGGCTGATCAATATTCTTGCTACATGCCATTTGAGTCGCGGCGCAGGCGAAGAGGGCAATTAAAAATGGAGATTTCATAGGTTAAACTTATTATCATCTTCATTGGATTAAAAACCAAGCCATAAAAAAAGGCAAAGTAAAATACTTTGCCTTTTTGTAGATCAGACGATCTTAGTGGTGGTGACCACCTACACCGTGTACGTGACCGTGATCTAATTCTTCTTGAGAAGCATCACGGATGTCTACGATTTCTACGTCAAATGTTAAGTCTTGACCAGCAAGTGGGAAGTTTGCATCAACGATTACGTTTTCGCCTTCAACTGCTTTCACAGTTACGATTTGAACGCCATCATCAGTTTGCGCTTGGAACTGCATGCCCGCTTGGATGTTGTCTACGCCTTGGAACATTTTTGCAGGAACTTCTTGTACAAGTTCAGGGTTGTATTCGCCGTAACCTTCAGCTGCAGGTACAGTTACAGTGAATTTGTCGCCAACAGCTTTACCAAGTAAGGCGTTTTCTAAACCAGGGATGATGTTGCCTGCACCTTGCAAGTATACAAGTGGCTCGCCTTGAGATTTATCAAGAACTTCACCCTCAGCGTTAGTCAATGTGTAGTGGAAAGATACCACGTGGTTATTTGCAATTGCAGTCATGTTATTGATCCATTCAATAAATTTCTAAAGATACATCATAAAGGGAAAAATAAATTTATCGAAGAGATTTCGCTAAAATTCGCATTTTTACCATTCTAATGCTGTTTTTTTATTAATAAGGGCAGTCCAACAAATTTCAATGCAATTTTATCTTCGGGCCAATATTTTTTGTCATCAGATCCTTAGCTGTCAGTAATCCGGCATGCGTATAGCCATGAATATTGGCTTGATGGACGCGATACAAGGAGACATACATGGATTTTGCAATCACACCATGAATATTAACCTTGCCCAACAATTCACCCACCGCACTATGCTGACTTAAGGACACCAATGAGCCTTTTTCTGAAAATTTAAACATCGGCAAAGGACGCTGCGCCACCCGGGCTTTCATGGCACGTACTAAGAAGCTGGCTTGTTGACTGGCGACTTGAGCGCGTGGGGCAAGCGGTGGTTCATTGGCAATCGGTTGACAATGGGCGCAGTCACCAAAGGCAAAAATATCAGGATCAATCGTGGTTTGTAAGGTCGCAAAGACATGCAGACGATTAAGACGATCTTTTTCAAACTCTGTGAGGGTATTGAATACATCTGGAGCTTTAATACCTGCTGCCCAAACTTTAATTTCAGCATTTAGTTGGCTGCCATCGGCAAAATGCACGTATTCGGCATCGACTTTTGCCACACGGTGGTGAGTGCATACCTGAATGCCTAAGTCTTCGAGTTGTTGCTGCGTATGTTCTGAGGTTTTTCCTGAAAGCGCAGGTAAAATACGATCAGCTGCTTCAATGAGGGTGATGTTGACTTTTGTTGGGTCAATTTTGGTTAAACCATATTGATAGAAGCTTTCTTTGGCATGAATCAACTCTGCTGCTAATTCGACCCCAGTGGCACCTGCGCCAATAATCGCGATATTTAACGCACGGGCATCGGGGAGGTGCTGTGCATCTAAATATAAATGCAATAAATCTTGTTGAAATTTTTGCGCTTGTTCTAAATTGTCTAAAAAATGACAATATTGTTTAACACCTTCGGTATTAAAGTCATTGGAGTTCGAACCTAAAGCCAAGATCAGCGTGTCATAGTCTAAACTCATGTGGGTCGTACTGGTGCTATCACTATTGGCGGCTTTTTTAGCCCACTGTTCGCTTTGAATGCTGACGCGTTTATTATGTCGATCGACCCCAACAAAGCGTCCTAGCACAAATTGGTAATAATGCTTTGCGGCATGAGCAAAATAGTTGGTTTCTTCTTCATGAATATTTAAACGTCCTGCAGCAATTTCATGCAATAAGGGTTTCCAAATATGAGTGAGTTTTTGATCGACCAAAGTGATTTCAGCTTTACTGGATTTGCCTAAGCTATTGCCTAATTGGGTTGCTAACTCTAAACCACCTGCACCACCACCAATAATCAAAATTTTATGGGTTGTTGTCATCGTTTCCCTATTGTTGTTATATAAAAAAAGAGATGGCATCACTATGCCATCTCTTTTAAAGGCAATTCAGCAAAAATTGTTATACAAGTTACATAAAGTTACCTGAAATCACAGCATGATTTTAGCTTTACGCTTAACTTGATGCCAAAGATCATTTAGCCAGTTAGAAAACTGAGCAAAGATATTGATTGAATCTAAGTTAATTTGGTTTTCAATAGAAAAGCTACGCAGCAATTGATCATTTTGATACACTTTAACTTCAGCTAAATCCATCTTTTGCTGTAACGGTGCAGCTAAGCTTTGTTGTGGTAGATGAATATCTAGCTTAGTTTGCGTCTGGGTAAGCGGCTCAATCACTTGTACTGCACCATTAAGCGCTGTATAGCGCAGGCGCTGGCTGGCTTGATCAAAGTCTTGAAGATGGATGGGGAAGCTTTGCTGATACAATGAGGTGGTGGCAACTTGTGGTGTCAAAGCTTTGACATGGAACCACGTATAATTGGATTTTTTCACAGGGATTTCAGCCACTGTTTGCCCAGCTTTAATGACTGCTTCATTACGGGTATAGGTATAAGCGATATTCATGAGCTTATGTGCCACTTCGGCACGTTTTTGCGCGTTTGGTGTACCCAAAACCACCACCAGCAAACGACGTTCAGGTGTATAAGGATTGCCTGTTGGGCGTTTGGCTGTTAAGGCTAAGTTATAACCTGCTGCCTTGGTAAAACCAGTTTTTAAGCCATCGACACTTGCATCTACAGGCAACAGTAAATTGGTGGCATGGTGGAAGATATTGTGATAGCTAAAATTCGGCATTTTAGAATAATGCAGATAATAGGGGGTTTGATTGACTAAGGCTTGACCCAATAAAGCTAAATCTGCGGCACTTGAGTAATGCTCTGGCATGGTAATGCCAGGTGGATTCTCAAAATTGGTATCTTGCATCCCTAAGGCTTTGGCCTCTAGATTCATACGTGCTACAAAATTGGGCACATGACCTGAAATGCGTTCTGCGAGCATTAATGCAGCATCATTGGCTGACATCACAATCAAACCTGCCAGTAAAGTATCAACACTCACGCTTTCACCCACTTTTAAGCGCATTTGCGATTCATCCCACATCACCTGATTGACCACAGGGCTGACGGTGAGGACTTCATCTAATTTTAGCTGACCAGTTTGAATCTCTTTTAATGCAATATACGCGACCATCATTTTGGTGAGTGAGGCAGGAGCACGCTTTACATGGCTATTATGTTCAGCAATCACTTGACCTGATTGTGGATCAACAATGGTCCACGCTTGGGCTTCGACAGATTCAGGGGCAATGTTAAGTAAGTTGGCATAGCTCGCCGTGGAGCATAATAGCCCCAAGCTTGCCAACAGGTAAAACACAGATTTCAAGGCGGTTCCTTATTTGCCAATCCATTGACAAAGCAATCTAAAAAAAGTCTGCGCATGCTATGCCTTTTTTTTTCTTCTGGCTAGTCAAAAAGCCGACAAATGCAACGTCTATGCATTGCTTGGCAAAAAAATGTTAAGCTTCTTGCTAAGTTATCTATTTTATTTTTTGTCTTGCCCATTATGTTGCATTATCAAATCGAATTTGACGATTATCGTCAGCATCTTGCTCATGTCACTTTACGTTTTGTGGCGGAGCCAACGCAGGTTTTAGCACTGCCAACGTGGATTCCAGGCAGCTATTTAATCCGTGAATTTGCCAAGCATTTAGAAAGCGTACGTGCCTATGATGAAGAAGGGCGTTTGCTACAAATTGAGAAATTTGAAAAGAATAAATGGAGTTTATTTAACACCGATTACGAGTTAATCACGGTTGAATATGACGTGTATGCCTATGACTTATCGGTACGTGGCGCTTATGTGGATGAAACACGTCTATACATCAATCCAGCGTGCGCTTGCCTTGGTTTAGAAGGTCAAGAAGATAAAGCCGTAGAAGTTGAAGTGTTCTTGCCAGATGAGTTAAAACACTTCCAAATTGCCACAGGTTTAAAAGTTCGTAGTTTGGTTAAAGGTCGTTTTACTTTAGAAGCCGACAACTACACGCAGCTAATTGATTCACCATTTGAATTGGCAGAGCAAACCCGTTTTAGCTTTGAAGCTGAAGGCATTGCCCACGAATTTGTGGTGTCAGGCAAACATGTCATGAACGCTGAGCGTATGCAGCAAGACATTCAAAAAATCTGTGCCACAGAAATTCAAATGTTTGGTTCGGCGCCATTTAAAGACTATACCTTTATGACCATGGCAACCGGTAATAGTTATGGTGGTTTAGAGCACCCAAACAGCACCAGTTTAATTACACCGCGTGCCGATTTACCCAAAGCCAATGAACCTGAACAGCCATCGAAGGACTATCAGCGTTTCTTAGGATTATGCAGCCATGAATATTTCCATTCTTGGTTGGTAAAATTTATCCGTCCGGAAAACTTCGTCAATTATGATCTCAATAAAGAAGGCTACACTTCTTTATTATGGATCTTTGAAGGCTTTACTTCTTACTACGATGATTTAATTTTATTACGTAGTGGTGTGATCAATCAGGATGCCTATTTAGAGTTACTCAAAGCGCAAATTGATCGTTATTTACAAAATCCGGGTCGTTTTGTGCAAACCGTTGCTGAATCGAGCTTTGATGCGTGGATTAAGTTCTATCGTCAAGATGAAAACTCTAATAATGCCGGCACGAGCTATTACAACAAAGGTTGTTTAGTGGCGTTATGTTTAGACTTGGGTTTACGTTTACGTGGTGCAAGTTTAGATGCCTTAATGCGTAAATTGTATGAAAACGCACAAAACGGTATTCAGGTGAATCAACGCACCATTTATGATTTATGTAAAGAATTAACGGGTGATAATTGGCTTGAGCAAATCAACCATTTAGTCAATACAACTGATGAATTGCCACTTGATCAGTTATTCCCTGAGTTTGGTATTTCCTATCAAGTCAAAGATGACAAAGCTTTAGCCTTTGGTTTAAAACTGAGTGATAAGCCTGAAGGTGTTGTGGTTCAGTCTGCACGCCGTGATGGTGCAGGGGCAAAAGCAGGTCTCTCTGCCAATGATGTGATTATTGCCATTGATGGTTTAAAAGCCTCAGAAAAGTTACTTGCAAGTTATGCCAAGCAACAAGGTACATTTACTGTACTTGCCTTCCGCCGTGATGAGTTAATGCAATTTGAAGTCACAGCAGCAGAAACGGGCTTAGCGTCTGTTGAGTTAAAAGTGGCAGATCAAGCCAAAGCTGAAAAATGGCTTAAAGCATAATTGCACTTTAAGCAGTTTTAAATTAAAATCCATGTTTCGACATGGGTTTTTTTATGGAAAATAATGAAATTATATAAATATAGATATGGTTCTAAGCGAGATTTAGAGTCTTTACAAAATAATTATTTTTATGTGCCACATGCAATCGCATTAAATGATCCATCAGAAAATTTATTTAATGAACAAGATGTTTATTCTGAATTAGAAATATTTGAGAATTTATCGGGTTTATCGACATCAGATATCAAAAAACAAGTTGAAGATTTGTGTAAGAAAGTAAGAGCTGAGATCGGTATCTTTTCATTAAGTCAGACATTTAATGATGAATTGTTGTGGGCATACTATGCAGATTCGCATAGTGGATTCTGTATAGAATATGATTTGGAGAAAATTAACGAGTTAAGAGCATTTAGTTGCGCATTTGAGGTTGAATACGCGGATAAAAGACCAAAGCTAAAGTTACATAATCTTATTCAAAGTGGAGAAAAAGAGATAGAAGATTTTTTGAGAATTACGTCAGGTACGAAATCAAAAAAATGGAAACATGAACAAGAATTTAGGATCTGCATCGAACCCTTTGGTCGTTTTATTTATGACTATCGAGCAGTTAAGGCGATTTACTTTGGCATGAGAATGCCTAAATTGAAGAAAGATTTGGCTAAAGATAATAATAAGAAACCTGATAGTTCAGCCAAAGTTTGTCAACAACAAGTGATGGAAATTTTAAAAGGGCGGGGTATAAAATATTATCAAATGCAACTTAAGCCTGATAGTTACGAATTTGAGTATCAGGAAGTTGAAGATATGTATAAAAATTCAAAAAAGTACAAAGATAAGACTCATATCATTCCAATAGATCAAATTGATTATAAGGACTATGGGCATGGAATCGAAAAGCATTATTTTGATAAGGTTGCTTACATAATTACTAAAGAACCATATTTTTATGAGTTAAATAGCATTCACATTTCTAAAGAGGAGTCCATTAAGAGAAATGAGCCTATAATTTTTGCAGGATTCTTCCATGAGAAAAATAATCCGCGTCAAATTAAAAGATATTTCACTCTTAATGAAATTGATAAAGAATATCAGAAGGTAATTGGTGCATCTAAATAAAGCCCACTTTCGTGAGCTTATTTTTATTTAATAATCCGCGAAGTACCACGAAACTCAGCAACAATCTGCTGCTTTTGATTGGTGACGGTAATATCATAAATCCCTGTACGACCACTCGTCGTTTTATGTTCTGCCGTGGCAGTTAATACATCACCTAACATACCCGCCTTTAAATAATTAATACTACAATGCTGACCTACAGCAGGATGCTCACCTGTATTACACGCAATCGCAAAAGCCGCATCACATAGCGCAAAAATCACAGCACCATTACAAGTTTGATGCCCTTGTAAATGCTGTTCGGTAACTTTAAGTTCAACTGTTGCAGTATGCTCGGCAAAACTGACTAAATGCGCGCCCAATTGCTGCATCAGTCTGTCATTGTTAAACATGGGATTCGCGACTTGATCCATCAAAATCTTCCTTGTTTTGTTTATCAATTTTTATTGTGTGGCTATAGATAACATAAAGATCAAACAGAATTCAAGCCTTGAAAAAATAGCCTAAGTTGACTTCCCTTAAATGATAGACATAAAAAAGCCCACCACAAGGGCAGGCTGTTTGAGCAGCGTTTAATTAACCGCGACCACGGCCACGACCGCGAGGTGCTTTGGTATTTGGACGTGTAGTACCATTGGTCTTACGACGTGGCTTTTCACTGTCATCCATTTGCCAAATACGTTTGGTGCCTGATTTTTTCACAGAACCATCTTTATTTTTACGTACCATTGGCTTACCACCTGTACCACCCGGTTTTTTTACATAAGAACGTGAACGGTATGGTTCTTCCTTTGGTACATTTTGGAAATCTGAATATAACAAAGGTTCAATTTCTTTGGTTTCGCCTGGTTGTAAGCCCAATTGAACTAAATCAATTTGACCAATACGAGTACGAATTAAACGCAGTGTTGGGAAACCAACCGCAGCAGTCATACGACGTACTTGGCGGTTACGACCTTCACAAATTTGAATTTCTACCCAAGATGTTGGCACATTGACACGGTAACGTACCGGAGGATCACGATCCCACAACCATTCAGGTTGTTCAACTTTAATGGCTTTAGCAGGCAGCGTCATACCATCTTTAAGTTCAACACCTTTACGCAGTTGCTCAAGCGCCTCTTCAGTGATATCGCCATCCACTTGTACCAAATAGGTTTTAAACTTTTTGTTGGCAGGGTTAGTGATGTACTGGTTTAAGCCGCCATGATCAGTTAAAAACACCAGACCTTCTGAGTCCATGTCTAAACGACCCGCAAGACGTAAATCAGGATCATCGACAAAATCAGACATCGTCATATGTGCTTCGTCTTTACGAAACTGGGAGAGGACGTCATAAGGCTTGTTAAGAATGACGATTTTCATAAAAAAGCTTCTTCAATAATGTTAAAAATATAAAAACTGCTCTAGCTTGCTGTGACCTAAAATCAACAGTCCAAAATAAAGCAAAAAATTCGATGCTTATATTATGCGTCAAGATGCTAAGAAAGTATTGCTTGTTGCCAATTATTTTTATTTTAAACCACGAGTTTGGCTTGTTACATTGGGTGAAAAAGTGCATCGCTTTGCTGTTTAATGTAAAGTATAAAAATATAAATATTTGATTTATATGTATAAAAAATATATGGGTTTTACATTGCAATAAATTGCAATAGTGTTGCATTTGGCCTTAGCGCAAAATCCGTTACAGTGAACTCGTCTGTAAAAATCCTCAAGATCAATCTAGGAGAGAGCGAACATGGCACATAAGAAAAAGCAACATCAGCAGAAGCTGCAGCAAAAAGAGCAAGAGCAAAACAAAAATGATCAGCAGCAACAACAGCAGCAACCACAAAAAGCCCGCAAAAAAGCGAAATAATTAACCCTATCCAACATAAAACCCTCATTTTGAGGGTTTTATTATTTGGAGGACGTATGAGCAAATTGCTGTTATTCAGTGTCATGATGCTGCTACTCAGCGCTTGTCAGCCACCATCTGAGGCAGAAAGGTTGGGCTGGCAAACACCATATTGGTATTGGCATTTACAACGTCAACCCTTGTCCAAACCACTCAGCTTACCTGTACAAGAGGTACAGTTAAGTCAGATTAGTGATACATGGGGTGCTGCAAGAAGTGCGGGACGACGGCATGAAGGGGTTGATATCTTTGCCAAACGTGGTACCCCAGTACTCAGTACAACTCGAGGCGTTGTACGTGAAGTAGGCACCAATAACTTGGGTGGTAAAGTGATTTGGGTGACTGGACCTGCATTTAGTTCGCATTATTATGCACATTTGGATGATTATGCAGCCAATATCCAAGCGGGCGATTGGGTGGAAGCGGGCACACTGCTAGGCTATGTCGGCAATACGGGCAATGCCCGAGGAACACCGCCACATTTGCACTATGGAATTTATTTAAAAGGACAAGGTGCAGTCAATCCTTATCCTTATTTTAAAGAGGAAGTGCGTTGAGCTAGTATATTTTTTTGTTGTAATTCATGGCGCTTTAAATACAACAGGAAATAAATTAATCCACCTAACAGCACTAAGGCCGCTAATATAAATTGTTGGTTATAGGAAATTTGCATGCTTTGTAAGGCACTAAAACTTAAACCACCAATCAGTTGCACGGTGGCAAAGGTGATGGTCGCCATGCTCCAAAGCTTTTTATAAGCCAAGCCATAGCGTTGTAAAATGGTGTATGAGGTTAAAAACACCACAGCAGGATTGAGTAAACCCGTTAAAAACGAGGATAAAAAGGTTAATAAGGGAATTTGACTAAAAATAGCAAATAAAATCGCCGCAACATAACAACTGTATAGTACTTTTAAGGCCTTAAAATTACCCAGTTGCACTGCTAAGTAATAGGCTGTTACAGCCCCTAAGGCACTACCTAAGCCATATAAAATCCAATTAAAATTTATCCAAAACAAGGATAAAGCTAAACTTTGAGTTAAATAATCAATCCAAAACAAGGAATGTGGAATATAGGCAAAGGCACTACAGCCATACACCAAAATTAAACTTTTATATAAGCCATCAGCAGGCGTGTTGGGCGCCATAGTTTGGGTGTTGTGATCTAACTGCGCTTTAAAGGGATAAATAATCGCGGCAATGAGTGCGCTAAAACTTAATGCAAAGCCAAACAAAATCAGCCATGCAGTTGTAATGCTCAAACGATCTAAGTAAGGTGAAAATAAGGTGGCAGCCAGCACCCCAATACCGACACCGCTAAAGCCAATAAAGTTGATTTGTAGGCGTTTTGCTGCATCACAGCACTGTGCGACCACGGTAGGCGCTAAAATCATCAATAGGCCACCGCAGATGCCAGAAATAATCCGCCAACTGATATACCAAATGCCATCGAAGCCTACAAAGGCACAGCAGAATAAGCTTAAACTGCCAATTAAACCTGCCGTGCTTAAATAATGTAGCATTTTCACATTTTGCGCCAAACGCATGGCCCAAAATGCACCGATTAGATAACCCAACAAATTGGCACTTCCCAACAGACTAGCAAAGCTGGTGCTCCATTCAAATGCTAAACGGGTGCTGGGTAACAATGCGGTATAAGAAAAACGTAAAATCCCGACAGCAAGCGCGGTGCTGAGCATTAAAAAAATACTCAGCCGTTGTGTAATTGAGAACATCCTGTTCCTTGAGTTTTTTATTATTGCTTTAAATTTAGCCAATTGGGCGCTGTTTGCCTAGTGTTGTCAGACAGCAGGTTATAGTTTACTTGGACTGCGGTGCAGACACGGCATCACCAATCGTATAAAAATGCCCACCTGCCACATGATGTAAGCTCTTAAAACTTGGATCTACATCTTGATAGTGCCAGTGTCCATTACGAAAAACACGTTCATCGGCATAAGCTGCGACCACACGACCAATAAATAAATCATGCTGCTGTTGGTTATGCGGCTCAGGAATTAACTCACACAGCAACCATGCGCTACACCCTTGGACAACGGGAAGGTTTGCATGACCCTTAAAGTGAAATAACTCCACCCCACATTGACGTAATTTTTCTGGTGCATCATATTGGCTGATCATACCTAAGGCATAGACCAGATCAATTTGTTGTAGGGTAGGCACCTGTAAGGCAAAGCGACCTGAATGTTCGATAATTTCACGGGTTTTACAGCTTTTATCTAGTACCACAGTGACTTTGGCTGGGCTAAACTCTAAAGCGCAGGCCCAAGCAGCGCTCATTACGCCTGTAGTGTGTTGATCTTGACTGGACACTAACACCGTTGGCCCATGATTGATTAAACGATAGGCCTTATCTAAAGGTACAGCCTGTAAATGTTTGAGCATGATGTGCACTCGTGAAATGCGAATTATGCGGAGCCTAGCAAGAAAAGTCACTAAAATATAGCTAAATCAATGAGGAAGCATAATTATGCAGATGTATCAAGTAGATGCGTTTACAACACAATTATTTAAAGGCAACCCTGCCGCCGTGATTGTTACCGATGACTGGCTTGACGAGGCATTGATGCAAAATATTGCCTTAGAAAATAATTTATCTGAAACCGCATTTGTCAAAAAAATAGATCAGGAAAATTTTGAGATTCGTTGGTTTACGCCAACCACAGAAGTGGATTTTTGTGGCCATGCCACTTTAGCCAGTAGTTTTGTCATCTTTAAAGAGTTTAGCCCAGCAAAAACCATTTATTTTCATGTCAAAAATTTAGGTATTTTTATTGTCACGCAACATGCAGATGGCAAAATGAGTATGAATTTTCCAGTGCGCCGTGCTGAGTTGGTGACAGATGTGCCAAATGTGTTACGCCAAGCATTAACGAAACCCTTTAAAGCGGTGTATTTAAACCAGCAGGCTTATATTGTGGTCTATGAATCGGTACAAGATATTTTAGATGAAAAGCCAAATATGGAGCTGCTTAAAACCATGGGCAAAGTGCGTACTGCCATTACCGCAGATGCAACCCAATTAGATGTTGCGATCACCAGTCTTGCCAGTGATCAAGTCGCATATGACTGCGTATCACGTTATTTTGCACCAGCCAATGGCATTCCTGAAGATCCTGTCACAGGTTCAATTCATACAGGGATCATCCCGATTTGGGCAGAAAAACTAGCAAAAACTGAACTAACTGCCTATCAAGCCTCAAGCCGTGGCGGTACTTTGTATTGCAAAATGCTTGATAATGAACGTATTGAAATTTCAGGCTATGCGCGTTTATTTATGCAAGCTCAAATTGAGCTGTAAAGCGCGTAAAAAAAAGCCCCATCTAGGGCTTTTTAATTAATCGTGCGGTTTATGCTCATGTTTATGCGCGTGATGTTCTTCAGTGCGACGGAAACGTAAATAGTTTTCAAATTGGTCGCAATATTCATCATAGTTATCTTCAAGCATCAATTGGAATTGTTGCAATAAATATGACATCACTTGTTCTTTGGCCGCGCGCATCTCTTCGCCATCTTTAAAGTTGTTGGCAGCAACCCAAGTATTAAAGCGTGAGGCAGCAAACAACATTGCAGAGCTGACCTGACCACGCAGATCATGTGGTTTTACGCTTGAGCCTTTTTCAATGCTGCAAAAATCATTGGCTTGTTTAATAAATGCATCAGCCCGTTCAAAGAAAGCCGCATTTAACGCTTCTTCTTCGGTTACATCGGTTGCTTCAATCTTTTGAACCATGAACTGTTCCTAAACATCAATATCTAAAGCGCCATTATAGGCAAAGCCTTGCAGAAACTAAACCTTTGCCTTAATCTAAAAATAGCCTAAGCATTCAGAAGAGGGATAAGATGCAGGATAATGCGATTGCGATACAAAGTTTAAAAAACGATATTGCGCTGTTGCGTCAGCAAGTTTGGCCACCACAAGAGTTGGCTCATGTCGAAGGATTACCGATTTATTATGGTTCAGCCACACAAGTAGAGCGCTATGCAGCACAGTGGCAAGAACTCATTACTCGGGCACAAGATTTATTCCAACCTTTTATGGCAGATGAAGGCGAGGTCGTGGATGCGATTCATTTGCCGAGTCACTTAAACTTACCGTTATTTTATTTTCATGTGGATCGGATTCGCATTAATAAAACGCGTGCCAAAGAATCCAAAACTTTTCGTGGTGTAGCCAGCTTAATTGAGAAATGTGGTCAATTTGAACAAAGCGAAATCTTTGCCATGCAAGATTGGCTTGCCACAGACAGCACTGCAGCTTTGGTCGCGCACCGTGAATTTATTGATTTACGCACCTATGTGTTTCAGCATGGGCAAAGTGACTATACCCGTACCCGTTTTTACGTCAATGGCATTGTCTTAAGTGTTGAGCCGCATTTTAAATTGGTTGATGCACGCGATAAACCACGTAAACAACGTAACGATAGCTATAGTGACCCGATTGCTGATAACGGAACATGGAAGATATTTGCCAAAAATCGTTAAAAATATTAATACTACATCCCATATACTGCATGTTAGGCTAAGGTGAATAAAACAACAAGAATGACGTGCTATGCCAACATGGATTGTGCTGTGTTATGCGATTTTTTTACTTGCCACCAGTCTTTGGGTAGGTTTATTTATTTGGGTACAACAACCCGTATCAGCTGCACTCAGTGATCTGCTGATCAGTTTGTGGTTGATCTTTGCTGGGCTATGTTTTTACTTGCGCACGCCTACTCAGTCGTATTTAAAAGCGCTGCCTGCATTGTATATGATTTGTTTTGTACTGCTGGTCGGGGTGTTTTTCTTACTCAAGCCGTACAATGAGCGCAATTGGCAAAGCAATGTCGAGCGTTTAGTGAATTATCGCTTTGTCGATGGGCAAGTCGAGATTCACAATGTGCGTAATTTTATTTGGCACAGCAAGGAGCACTACACCACGCAATGGGAAACACGGCGCTATGCTTTAGAAAATATTAATCGGGTAGATTTAATTATTTCGCACTTTATTCAAGGCCCTGTTGCCCATGCCTTTATAAGCTTTGGCTTTAAAGATGGCCAGCATTTGGCATTTTCTTTAGAAGTGCGCCAAGAACAACACGAAGGCTTTTCGATTGTAGGCGGCTTTTTTCGCCAATATGAATTGGCGCTGGTGGTGGGTGATGAAAATGATGTGATTTATACACGCAGTAATATTCGTAATGAAGATGTCTATCTTTATCCGATTCAAATGCAAGACACCGAAATGCAGATGCTGTTTTTAGAATATCTGAATAAAGCCAATCGTCTGAATCATCAGCCACGTTGGTACAACACCTTAGTCAGTAATTGCACCAATATTTTATTTGACCTCATGGAGCATGCCATGGGCAATATACCGCGTGATTATCGGGTGGTCTTACCAGGTTTACTACCCAACTATTTATATGACCATGGGCAACTTGATCCAAGCCTAAGCTTAGCGCAGTGGAAGCAGCGCGCGCATGTGAATCCTAAAACGGCTCATTTAAGCCAAGGCCCAGATCATGCTCAGTCTACATTTTCTCAGCTGATTCGGCAGTACTAAACTTAAAACTTGGCCTGTGTACTAAATTGTTGTAACACCAGTGCAGCACGGGCTAAGACCTGCTGTTGTTGTGCTCTGAGCCAGCCCAATATAAACCAATAGCGCGGCTCTTTTTCAATCACCGTGCAGACAAGGGTTTCGGCCACGCTTAAATCATTAAATTCCCCCAGTACTTGTTGCACAGGTTTTAAGGCAGTTAAATAGGCTTTTAAGGTTTTGTCTTTAAATAAACCTCGGCTGAACTCAAGACTATAACGCAACTGTTTGACGCGTTTGCGTAAGTGATGCTTTTCTTCAATGCTTAAATCCATAAACTGCGCTGCTTGGTGCATGATTTGATCTTGTAACTTCACGATGCGCTGTCGTGCCAATTTTGGCAGAGGATCTACTTTTTGATGCACAGGGCTTTGGCTAAAGGCAATTAATTCCAGCCACAATAAAGTGGTGCTTGGCGCTTGTAACAAACGCGATAAATTCACGCTTTTGCCTGCGTTTTGCGGTAATTTTAGGATTGGAGAGCCTGCTTGTTGTAACTGCGGGATTAAGCTTTCAGTTAAGGCATCTTGGTCACGGGTTGCGCCCAACTGTTGAAATAAAGTTTTAAGTTGTTGTTGCCACAGTGTTAAGTCAGCGTTTGTCCAATCTCTAAAACTTTTAAAAGCAGTTCTTAGGCGGCGAATCGCCACACGTAGTTGATGGACATGCTCAGCATGATAATTATCACGCGCAATTGCACTGGCATTGGGCAAGGCATGTTGCAAACACTGATTGACCATGCTGCGTAATGCCTGTTCAGATGATTGTGAAGGCTTAAGGACATAGGCGCTTTGATACGTGGCAGCCTCAGCTTGATTCTGTAATAAGGCATAGCCACGCTCAGCTTTACTTTGTGTGTCTAAATACAGAGCATATTGTTCGACCCATGGTCGGATGATCGCAATTAAGTCAGGCACTTGACCACTTTTTAGCTCAAATTCAATTTCTGAAATTTTGGTTCTTTTGTGCGGCGTGATTAACCAGCCTTGGTCTAAGGCAATTTCAATACAACTGTTGTGATGCTGTTGCTCTAAAACATGGCGTTTGACGTCGGTACTGAGCTGACGCGCCAGCATAGATTTTTTCTTTAGCACTGGTTTTAACAGGGCTTTCGCTTGAGGATGTTGTCGATAGCAGTTTAAATCCAGTTTTTTAGGCACTTGCGCTAGAGTAATATCAATTTCCAGCCGTTTAGCAGCTTGGGGGCTGGGGGCTTTTAGGGTTTGTTTCCAAACTCGGTCTTCTAGACGTTGTCGTAAAGAAATATGCTGCTCGGCTAAGCTCAACGTTGGAGTATCGTAATAATGTGCCACGAGCGCAACAGACGTTGGCTGCATCTGTAAAATGGCGGCGGTTAAGGCATTTCTTTGTGAAGTTGGAATTTGGAATTTAAGCTCAATCTCAGACATCTCAGCGGCTCTTTTTTGACTATTTTAATGACTATATACCCAAAATGAGCCGAGAGATGTAAGCCAAAGGCGGCTTATTTTAAAAATTTACGACTGAATAAGAACTGCGCCGTGGCTTCTAAGACACGTTCTGCATAGACTTCTTGTTTGGCGGTGAGCCAACCCAAGGCAAACCAATCACTTGCGGCTAACTCTGTATCTTGTAAATATTGGCTAGCCAGACTAAGTAGCAAATATTCTTGTGCAGCAATATCAGCATCGTGTAAGGCTTTGGCATATTTTTGCAAATTTTTCACATCATAAATTTGCGTGAGCAAAGGGAAGCTAAATTTGAGCTGTTGCAGTGCGCCAATCAGTGGGTCAATCGAGCTTAAATCTTCAATGGTCGCCTGATTGAGCGCATCTGCGAGTTGCTTATAATGTTGCTGTAAGCTCTGCTGCGCGGTGGTTTTTAAATCAAATAAAGAGTTTGGTTCGGCATGTCCTAAACTAAAGGTCAGCAACTCTAAAAAGTGATGCACATTTTGGGTTGAACGTACCAAGTTGTTGAGTTTTTCTGTGGCATACAGTAAATCTTGAGCAAGACTGGCAGTGGTGTTGGGGTTTTGTAGCAACTGTTCTAAGGTGCTTTGCATATGTTGTAAATGCTTTAGTTGCTCAAATTGACCTTTAAATGCGGCCAATTGATGCGCCCATTTATCGGAAATATCTGCGCTCCAATCTTTAAACAGTAATACCGTCAAATGTAATTGATGCAAAGCCAAATGCGCTTGCTGAATATGCTCAGTGCTTGCTACGCCAGCCGACATCGCTGCAATATTGGGTAATAAGTGTTGCATCTGCTGTGCCACTAAAGCGCGTACATTGGCATCAGCCGTGTCTTTTTTGGTGAGTTGTAAATCTTTAACGCTTTTGGCGGGGCTAACCGTTAAATCATCTGCCAATAAATTCCCAAATTCAGCTTTGCTGCGTACATCAAGCCACAATTGGTATTTTTTCACCCATTCAAAGCTAAAGGCCAACAAATCCTGCACCGAGCCACTTTTTAGCTCAAACTCGACTTCGTGTACAGCTTGGCGACGACCTTGGGCGCGAATTTCACCAATATCCAGACTCACTTCAATTTCACTTTCACCATACGGTAGTACCCGCAAAGTACGTGCAATATCAGTTTCAAAAATCAGCTCTAATTGCTTGAAATCTTCTCCTAAAGCGGCTTTTAATAATTCTTTTGCTTCAGGCACATCGGCATATACGTTTAAATCTAAATCGGGTGATTGTTGCAACACGCCTAAGTCATGGTTATGTTCAAAACGGGCTAAATGACTGCGGCTGGCTTTAAAAGTTTGTACCCACTTGTCGCCTTCTAAACGCTGCCGAATCGCGGCGTGTGCTTGAGCCAATTTTTTATCTTTAGTGTCGTAATACTTGGCTTGAAGTTGAAGTTGTGCAGATTTTTTGGGATCTAAGGCTTTCATTAATGCAGTACGACGCCCCTCAGGAATCTGAAATTTAAGTTCGACTTCAAGCATATCAATCACTTTTATAAAAATGGACGCCTCATTGTAACTAAAAAGCAGATGAAGAACAGGGCGGCTATGTTGCTTTTGAGCACAGCTTGTCGCATGTTAGATAGCACGATATACAAGAATAAAAGGATTTAAACATGAACGCTTTGCTACAACCGCAGTTGCCCATTGACAATTATCAGCAGTTTTATCGTTTTTATTTGAGTGAGCATCGTAATATCACCAGCCGCCAGTTACACGTTTTAGGCAGCAGCATCGGTTTGGCCAGTGTGGCTGTCGCCTTGTTTAAAGCACGGCCACGTTATGTATTGTATGGTATTGCCGCAGGCTATGCCTGTGCATGGCTTGGACATTTTAAATATGAGCGCAATCGTCCTGCCAGTTTTAAACAACCGCTATACAGTTTTATCTCGGATTGGCGCATGTTGGCAGATGTGCTACGCGGCAAGATTAGTCTAAAAAATCAGAGTTTAGATAAAATTAACTGCGAATAAAGCCAGTGACTCAGCCACGATCTTTTGCTCAAGGGCGAACAGTGCCATAATGCGCCATTGTTTAAATTTAGAGTATTTGGCACATGCGCGGTTTATATTTAATTACCAACGATGATCCAATTGAGCTATTGCTTGCTAAGTTAGAAGGCGCAATGGCAACCTATGAAGTGGCTGTATTGCAATATCGTCGCAAAAAAGTGCCAAAAGAACAGCAAGGCTACGAAATTGAGTACATGAAACATTTATGTGCCCAATACAAAGTACCCTTTGTGATTAATGACGATTTAGAAGCAGCGGTGCATTACGGTGTAGGCGTACATTTGGGTCAAGATGATGGCTCGATTGTAGATGCGGTAGCACGTTTACCTAAAAACGTTTTAATTGGGCGTAGCTGTAACAACTCCTTAGAATTGGCTAAGCAAGCAATTGCAGATGGTGCTAATTATGTAGCGTTTGGCGCGATTTTTGCCACGGAAACCAAGCCAGAAGCGGGCAATATTGGTTTAGAAACCTTAAAACAAGCCAAAGCTGAGCTAAATGTGCCAATTTGTGCGATTGGTGGCTTAACGGTTGAAAACTCAGCTGAGGTTATTGCTGCCGGTGCCGATCTATGTGCTGTGATTAGTGATGTTCTAGATCGTTCGATGTCTGCGGTTGGCCAACGTGTCTATGATTGGTCAGAATTATTTGCCGACCAAGCTTAAATTTTTATTTCATTTTTATTTGAGAATACAACATGCGTTTATCTGCAAAGCAAGAACAACTATTTAAACAAGCCAGCAAACATATTCCAGGTGGCGTGAATTCACCGGTACGTGCTTTTAATGGTGTCGGTGGTACACCGGTATTTATCGAAAAAGCCCAAGGTGCGTACCTGTTTGACGTAGATGGTAAACGCTATGTCGATTATGTGGGTTCATGGGGTCCAATGATCTTAGGTCATGCCCATCCTGACATTATTAAAGCGGTACAAACAGCTGCGGTTGATGGTTTAAGCTTTGGAGCACCTACCGTATACGAAACCACATTGGCCGACATTATCTGTGAAATCATGCCATCGATTGAATTGGTACGTATGACCAACTCAGGCACAGAAGCCACCATGACTGCGATTCGTTTAGCGCGTGGTTATACAGGGCGTGACAAAATCGTTAAATTTGAGGGCTGCTACCACGGTCATTCAGACTCATTACTCGTTAAAGCAGGTTCAGGTCTTTTAACCAAAGGTGAAGGCGAAGCGACATCAGCAGGTGTGCCAGCAGATTTTGCTAAACATACTTTAACTCTGCCGTATAACGACATCGAAACCTTAAAAGAATGCTTTGCTAAATTTGGCTCTGAAATTGCCGGTGTCATTGTCGAACCTGTGGCAGGTAACATGAACTTGGTTGCGCCAATCCAAGGTTTCTTACAAGCCATTCGTGATGTGTGTGACGAGCATGGCTCAGTATTCATTATTGACGAAGTGATGACCGGCTTCCGTGTAGGCTTAGGCGGTGCACAGGCGCATTATGGCGTAACGCCAGATTTAACCACGTTGGGTAAAATTATTGGTGCGGGCTTACCTGTGGGTGCCTTTGGTGGTAAACGTGAAGTGATGGAATGTATCGCGCCACTTGGTTCTGTTTATCAAGCAGGTACATTGTCGGGTAACCCATTGGCAATGCGTGCCGGTATTGAAATGTTTAAACATTTACGTGCTGAAGGTTTCTATGAAAACTTAACGGCGAAACTTGCTAAGTTACTGGCAGGTTTACAAGCAGCTGCTGATGAAGCCGGCATTGCCTTTAAAACCCAACAAGTCGGCGGTATGTTTGGTTTGTACTTTACAGATCAAGATGACATCACTAGCTTTGACTCAATGCTGAAATGTGATGTTGCTGCGTTCCGTCAATTCTTCCATGGGATGCTAGAGCGCGGTGTGAACTTAGCGCCATCGGCATTTGAAGCAGGCTTCTTCTCAAGTGCACATTCGGATGAAGATATTGAATTTACCATTCAAATGGCAAAAGAAACGTTTGCTGAGATGAAGGGTTAATTCAGACCTCTCCCTGACCCTCTCCTAAAAGGAGAGGGTTTTTGTTTTGATTTGAAATAACGTATTTGACTGAATCCTTTCTTGTCTTGTGCCATATAGGCTTTAGGATTAGGGGAAATTATATTTTAAAGGTAAGGAATACTTTTGATGAAAACCAAACATTATCTAACTTTAAATGATGCCGAATTTTTATTAGAACAGGCCTATCAATATGCCAAACAACATAGTTTTAAGGTAAGTATCGCCGTGGTCGATGACACAGGCACTTTACTTGCCATGAAACGTATGGATGGCGCATCGCCAATGACGGCCAACTTATGTCTAGAAAAAGCCAAATGCTCTGCCATGAGTCGTCATCCGTCTAAATTGTTTGAAGATATTATTAAAGGCGGTCAAATGGGATTTTTAACCATGCAGAGCTTTTCAGGTATGTTAGAAGGGGGCGAGCCGATTATGTACCAAGGTCAATTGGTGGGTGCGATGGGTGTTTCTGGGGTTAAATCTTATGAAGATGCAGAGATTGCACAGCAGGCGATTGCCCAATTTTTAGCACAGCCTAATCTTTAGCTTTGTAAGCCTAAGCGTACAAGATAAAGTGATAATTGCCTCTATATCTAAGTTTAGATTTTTATTATCTTAAAGCCATAGGGAACAGGAAGTTTCCAGAACCAAAAACAACAATGATAAGTTCTACAACACATGGAAAGTTAGGTACGACAGGAGTTATACCTCAAGCAAACCTATACCCCCAAAAAGCCCGACAGGATGTCGGGCTTTTTTATTGGTTTAAACTTGCCTGCCCAGTTGTTTAAAAATTTTTTCAGCTCAAGCTTGCTATAATGGCGTTTTTGTTTGCTGAGAAGATGAATGTTGTACCCCATGCCCAAGAAAATCCAATTGCAGCCTTCCCAAGCTAAATGGCAGATTGCAGCAGGGCAATCGGTGTTGTTATTGGTGGGTTTACATGAGTTACGTCAGCAAGACAATCAACAGCATGAGTTATTGCTAAACCTTAGGGCTTTGGTTAAAAAAGCCAAAGCTTTAGATATTGTGATGCTGGATATTTATGGTGATGACGTCATGCAAGGGATGCAGCGTTTAGGTGAGTTATTGTCACAATACCCGCAGTTAATGATTGCTGGACAAATTACCCCAATGCTGAAACAAATTCTGCCGCATTTATATAGCGTGACCGAACAGATTTGCCTGATTGAAGATGCGATTTTACTTAGCAATCAAGAACAACATATTCAATGGCTAGATAGTTTAACTGCACAAGGTTTTCAGCATATCAATAGCTATAGCTTAAAACGCTTATGGTCATTAAGTGCGCCAAGTGAGCAGATTTTATCGCCCAAAGGAATTCTACTTGCCATTGCTGAGCAGCTTGAATTAGACGCTTTGGAAATTGATCCCACCGAAGATTTACGCACTTATGGTTTAGATTCTGTGGCCATCGTCAGCTTGATTGGTTTATGGCGTGCCAATGGTGCTGAGATTGTTTATGAGGATTTTCATGAGCACAACAGCCTACAAGCATTAATGCAGTTTTTGTTAAATTCGCGTTAATGCTGCTTTTTCGCGGAAAAGCGAAAAAAAGCCAAGCAATTATGTAATTCTGCATTGTAATTATGCCTTAAGCTTTTTATCATTGCCGCCTTATTTTTGTGATCAGCTTGGATTGGAATCTTGAGTAATTTTCTAACTGAACACCTGATTCATCGTGATCGGGATTTTATGGTCATTCATAAACCCGCAGGCCTACTCACGGTTCCCGGTAAAACTGAGGATTTACAAGATTGCTTAATCAATCGCTTATTAGCCATTGAACCGAATACCTTACTGATTCACCGTTTAGATCGGGATACTTCAGGCATTTTAGTGTTTGCCTTAAATAAAATGGGGCAAAAATCCATTGCACGTCAGTTCCAAGAACGCCAAACCGAAAAAGTGTATCAAGCTTTGGTGGCAGGTACGCTACAAGGCGAAGGCATTGTGGATGTGCCAGTGATTTACGATCCAAGCCGTCCGCCATTACATATTGCCGCGCCTGAACATGATAAGCCGGCGTTGACCCATTGGCAGGCATTGGAACATTTTGACATTCAAGGACAGCCAGTCACACGCGTTCAACTTAAACCGATTACTGGTCGTTCGCATCAACTACGTGTGCATATGCAATATTTAGGTCACCCCATTGTAGGCGACACCTTATATGCCACGCCTGAACAACAACACTTAATGCCGCGTTTATGTTTACATGCGGCACAGTTAAGTTTTATGCATCCATTTCGCGAAAAACCTGTGGCATTTGATTGCCCAGTTCCGTTTTAAGCGCTCAAAGAAATAACCTGAACAAAGCTCACTTTTTGGTGGGCTTTATGTCACAATATATTGCGATAAGACGGTGTTTTCTGCTCCAATAAAGTGTTGAGCGCCGTCATAATTTTACAGATAAAGGTGGAAAAATTGCAGCAGTTTGCTATTGGTCAACGTTGGTTGTCAGACACAGAAACAGAACTCGGTCTAGGTGTTCTTATTGATGTAGATGAGCGATCGGTCAGCATTTTATTCCCAAAGAGCGACGAAACCCGTGTCTATGCGCGCAGCAATGCGCCTTTATCTCGTATTGTGTTTAATGCGGGCGATGAACTGCATGACCAAGAAGGCACCACGTGGAAAGTCGAATCATTTGAAGACCGTGGTGGTGTATTACGTTATAACGTGATCCGCACTTTAGAAGATGGTTCAGAAGAACGTAAATCGTTAAACGAAACCCGTATTGGCGCGACGATTCAATTGTCTAAGCCTTTAGAACGTCTATTGGCCAGCCAAATTGACTACAAAGAATGGTATGACTTACGTATTGAAGCGATGCTGATGCAAGCCAATATGCAAAGCAGCCGTTTACGTGGTTTTGTCGGTTCGCGTGTCGGTTTAATTCCGCATCAATTGTATATTGCACACGAAGTCGGTCAGCGTTTTGCACCGCGTGTCTTACTTGCCGATGAAGTCGGTTTAGGTAAAACCATTGAAGCAGGCTTGATTATTCATCAACAGCTTAAAACTGGTCGTTCAGAACGTATTTTGGTACTCGTGCCTGATTCACTGCAATATCAGTGGATGATTGAAATGCGTCGTCGTTTTAATCTTGAGTTTTCGCTGTTTGACTTAACTCGTACTGCATCAATCAAAGAACACGACCCAGAACAAAACCCGTTCTTAACTGAACAACGTATTATTGCTTCTGTCGATCTGATGATTGACCATGATGACTTACGTGAGCAAGCATTAGAAGCGGGCTTTGACTTACTGGTGGTGGATGAAGCGCATCACTTAATGTGGAGTGAAGAAGAAGGTGGTAACGACCGTTACGATCTTGTTGAAGAGCTTGCTCAGCAAACCGCTGGCGTTTTACTGTTAACGGCAACGCCTGAACAATTGGGTGTCGAAAGTCACTTTGCCCGTTTACGTTTACTTGATCCACAGCGCTTTAGCTCGCTTGATCGTTTCTTAGATGAAGAAGAGCAATATCAACATACCGCTAAAATTGCTGAAGTGTTGATGTCAGATTTGCCGCTTGAAGAACAGCATTTAAGCGCGCTTGAAGGTTTACTCGGTCATCGTATTGAAGATCAGCCTGAACAACGTTTCCGTGCCATTCATGAACTTCTTGATCGTCATGGTACAGGGCGTATTTTATTCCGTAATACCCGTGAAGCGATTCAAGGCTTCCCAGGTCGTGATTGTCAGCCTGCGCCACTGATTGCACCAGAAAACTGGTCTAAAGATGGTAAATTACGTGAACAAATGTGGCCAGAAGAAGCACAGCTTGACGGTGCTTGGATGGAACATGATCCACGCGTTATGTGGCTGATGGAAAAACTGCGTGTCGATTTAAAACACAAAAAAGTGCTTTTAATTGCCCGTAGTGGCCCTGTGGTTGAAGCTTTAGAAAACGTACTGCGTTTACATGCTGGCATCCGTACTGCGATGTTCCATGAAGGCATGAGTTTATTAGAGCGTGACCAAGCTGCGGCTTACTTTGCTGAAGACTCATACGGTGCACAAATTTTACTGTGTTCTGAAATTGGTTCAGAAGGGCGTAACTTCCAGTTTGCTTCAGATTTAATCTTATTTGATTTACCGGCAAACCCTGACGTTTTAGAACAACGTATTGGTCGTTTAGACCGTATTGGTCAAGAAAACCGTATTCAAATTCATGTGCCATACCTGATGGGTACTGCACAAGAGCGCATGTTCCGTTGGTATAACGAAGGTTTAAACATCTTTAGTAATATTTCACCAACGGCACAACCCCTACAAGAAAACTTCATTGTGGATTTAAAAGATTGCTTATTGAGTGATCAAGGTCAGCGTTTTGAAGATTTGCTTGAGGAAGTGTCTGTACAGCGCGAAGCCTTAGAGCGTGAATTACAAGCGGGTCGTGACCGTTTGCTTGAGTACAACTCATGCCGTCCAATGGTGGCGCAAGAGATTGTCACTGCACTTGAAGACTACGATGACAACACCACTTTGCCAATGTTTATGAAGCGCTTTATGGCTTCAACCAACATTGATTTTGATGAGCAAAGTAACGGTACCGTTATCATCAAGCCAACTGATCAAATGCAAGTCCAAGGTTTAACGCTTGACGAAGAAGGTATGACTGCGACCTTCTACCGTGACCAAGCGCAAATTCGTGAAGATGCACAGTATTTAACTTTAGAGCATCCATTTACCGAAAGCGTGATGGAAATGATCAATACGCAAGGCTTTGGTAGTACCAACGTAGCGATTTTAAAATCGGCAGCGCTACCACAAGGTTCTGTACTGGTTGAAGTATGGTTTAAAGTTGATGTGGTAGCACCAAAAGCCTTGAACTTACCAGCCAGCTTACCGCAACAATTGGTGCGTGTATTATTAAGTGAAAAAGGTCAGGATTTATCGCAAAAAATCGCGCCTGAAATTTTAAAACCTTATTTACATCATTTAGATGGCAACAGCTGCCGCCAAGTGGTGAAAGCACGCCGTGATGTAATTGAAGCACGTTATGCTCAAGCTTTAGAACTTGCCAAAGCTGCGTTGCCTCAATTTAAGCAACAAGCCAAAGAAGTCTATGGCGGTAAATGGCAATACGAAATTGACCGTTTAACTTACCTAAAACAATTTAATCCAAGTATTCGTGAAGATGAAATTTTACGTCTACGAAAATTGCAAAAAGAAGGTTTAAGTTTACTTGATGGTTTAGGCGTAACACCTGAAGCGATTCAAGTGATGGTTGTGGTTAAACCGTAAACCCAACTTAAATAAAAAAGCAGCTTTCGAGCTGCTTTTTTATTGCTGAATGAAGTGCAGATTAACGAATCTTGGCTTCATCTAAATGACGTGCGCCCTCTAAAATCATGCGTAACATAATCATGGTTTGCTCAGCCACCACTTTACGTTCTTCACTTGGCATATCAATCACTTTAGCGCCCATATTAAATACCAATTGGGTAATGGCTTTGGCTACTAAGTCAGGATGTGCAATTTTACTGCGATTAATACGTTCTAAAACGATTAAATCTTCTTGAAGTTCTTGTTGGAAAAAATTTAACTGACGTTCTACTGCTTCTTTATAAGATTTAGAACCGGTATAACCTTCACGTAATAATAAGCTTAAGTTGCCTTCATCAGCATCGAGCTGTTCAATAAAGACTTCAACTGAAGTACGGATAATGCTGCTTTGTTTAGAGGCTTTTAAACGTGCTTGATGCAAAATTTGCCGTAATACAATGCCTGAACGTTCAATCAATTCAATGGCTAATTCATCAATGTCTTTAAAATGGCGGTAAAAACTATTCGGTGCAATGCCAGCTTCGCGTGCAACTTCACGCAAACTTAGCGCGGCAATACTTTTGGTTGGGCCAATTAAATTGAGTGCAGCTTGGAAAAGTTCTTCTTTAGTAATAGTGGCTTTACGTCCTACTGAACGCGTAATCACCGGCTCTGTTGGCAGTGACTCAGCAGAGTGCACATCGGTACTGGCATGAATTAAAGACGGGTTCATAAGAATAAGGAATATAAAGACATCTTTAGCATTATAGCGAGTTTTGCGGCTTTATTGTGATTTGTTTATCAAGTGGATAAAAGCTGATCGAATATCTATACAAATATATATACATGTGTATAATAATTAAAATGTCGTCGGTTTTGGTGCATCAATATGCATACAACAGTAAAAAAATCTCCTCTTAATGTGTTATTGAATGCGGTGTTAGAGCCACGCGATGCCGATTTTTGGCTACAAAAAATTAATCCACTGTGGTCGGTAGAGCAGGCCTTGGGCAAAATTGTACATAAAGATCAAACTGCACAGGACACTTTAAGTTTCACATTACAAGTGAATAAACATTTTCAAATGGGTGAGGCAGGTCAACATCATCCTGTTTTTGTGGTGGTCAATGGCGTGCGTTATGAACGTACCTATAGTCTGAGCAAAATCGACGACAAACATGTGTTACTCACTGTTAAGAAAGTCGTCGGTGGTAAAGTCAGTACTTGGTTGCTTGAACAAGCTCAAGTGGGCGATATTTTAGAATTAGGCCAACCTTTTGGTGAAATGACGTTGCCAAAAACGACAGCACCTTTGGTGTTGTTGGCAGCAGGCAGTGGTATTACGCCAATGTACAGTTTGTTGCAAAATTTAGTGCAAACCCAGCAAATTACAGATCAAAACGTAACGTTGTTGTATTGGGTGAAAACTCAAGCCGATGCCGCTTTTGTACAGCAATTTCAAGCCTGGTCAGCACAGTACAGCAACTTTAAGTTTCAGCTGTTATGCACTCAAGAAGCACCTCAAGCGGCACGTTTAAACGCAGAGCATTTAGCTTTGGTTGATCATCTAGAGCAAGCAACGGTTTATGCCTGTGGTCCATCTGGTTTTGCTAAACAAGCCGAA
Source organism: Acinetobacter sp. B51(2017) (assembly GCF_003711395.1). Lineage (GTDB taxonomy): Bacteria > Pseudomonadota > Gammaproteobacteria > Pseudomonadales > Moraxellaceae > Acinetobacter. The sequence continues at coordinate 7,718 of NZ_PJRJ01000018.1, read as the reverse complement.
CAGGTATTTAGCCAAGCTCAATTGATTCAAACTGAAGCTTTTAGTATGAGCGCTGAATCAAGTGCAGAAGCTGGCTTTGTAAATGTGACTTTAACTCAATCTAATAAAGTTGTGACGATTCCTAAAGGTCAATCGATTTTGGTGAGTTTGGAACAACAAAATATTAAGCCAAAGCATGGCTGTCGCATGGGTATTTGTAATAAATGCGCGTGCAATAAAGCTGAAGGCAGTACCAAGAACATCATTAATGGTGCTCAAAATGCTGAACCTGGTAATTTATTGAAAATTTGTGTTAATTCCGCGCAGTCGGATCTGATTATTGATCTGTAATGGAGCCTAAAAATTATGAATATGCCCGTTAAAATCGAATATTTTAAAAATCCGAAAAACCGTGAATTAACTCAAGCGGACTTGGATAATTTGGCACTGGAACTTGATGCCATTAAACAAGAAGTATTGGATGATATTGGTGAAAAAGATGCCAAATACATTCGTAAAGTGTACTCAACCATTCGTTATACCTCAATTGCTGGCCGTGCTTGTTTATTTGCAGGTTGGTTCCCGCCAGCATGGGTGTTAGGCACAGGCTTACTTGGCGTTGCCAAAATTTTAGAGAACATGGAATTGGGTCATAACGTCATGCATGGTCAATATGACTGGATGAATGATCCTAAGTTTAATGGTCAGACTTACGAATGGGATATTGTGGGTACGGCAGACAACTGGCGTCAAACCCATAACTATAAACATCATACTTATACCAATATTAAAGGGATGGATGATGATATTGGTTATGGTTTGGTGCGTTTGTTCCCAGAGCAACGTTGGAAGCCAGGACATTTATTACAGCCTTTATATAGCATCCCATTTTGTACCTTGTTCCAATGGGGCGTAGCCATCCAGAACTTAGAAATTGGTAAAGTTTGGATGGGACGCAAGAGCAAACAACAGCTCAGTGCAGAATGGCAGCCATTAAAGAAAAAAATCTCTAAACAGTTGTTTAAAGATTATGTATTCTTCCCACTCATTGCAGGTCCTGCTGCATTGCCAGTATTTACAGGCAATATGGTCGCCAATGGTATTCGTAACGTGTGGACTTTTAGCATTATTTTCTGTGGTCACTTTACCAAAGATGTCGAAGTATTCCCAAAAAGTGTGATGCAAAATGAAAGCCGTGGTCATTGGTATATGCGCCAAATTCGTGGCTCATCTAACTTAACTGGTTCAGAAGCATTCCATATTTTAACTGGTCATTTGAGTCATCAAATTGAACATCACTTGTTCCCAGATGTACCGGCACGTCGTTATCGCCAAATGGCACCTAAGGTTGAAGCGGTATGTGAAAAATATGGCTTAAACTACAACAATGCCAGCTTAGTGAAACAATATGGCAGCGTGTTAAAACGTATTGTGAAATATGCGTTCCCATTTAAAAAATAAGCTTGCTATAAAAAACCACCCAATTGGGTGGTTTTTTTATGCTGATTTTAATACTAAAGGTGGTAAATCTAGATCTCGTCCAAGCATAAATGGATAGTCGGCAAGGGCGAGCAAAGCTTCATCTTCGTGGCTATTGCCATAGGCATAAATATTCGCAAACTGAGTTAAATCATAAGCTGCTTGTACGCGCAGGCTTTTTTGCTCCGCACTACAATCAGGCGTTTGATAATGCCCAGTCAATTTGCTTTGCCTAATCTGCGGTTGGGTACAGATTAAATCAATATCTAAATAATCACAGAGCGGTTTTAGATACAGATCTAAAGATGCAGACACTAAGGCGACACGATCCCCCCGTGCTTGATGCGCTTTAAGCCGAATCAACAGCGCGCTATCGAGTGTACCAATTAAACTTTGTGCATATTCATTGGCGATGGTCTGAATGCTTGTCGCATCTTGATCTTTAAACATGGTATAAAAAAGCGTCTGCCGCATTTGGTCGGCAGGATAGCGCTTGCGATAATAAGCTTGAATTTGCGGCAGAATTTTTAAACCCTGCCGTACAATGTGGCGTTTTTTCAGCGCGTAAAAAATAAAGCCCGTAAAACTATCTTGGCGACACAAGGTGCCATCAAAATCAAATAAGGCTAAATTTTGATGCGTTTGGCGCGTTGCATACATGTTTCATAACGTCCATTAACTCGGCTGGCAAACCAATTGGTATTGTAATCACGGCTCAGTTTAGGGCCTGAAATGACCACTTCGGGCATCACTGCGTAGATCGGCTGTTTACCAGTTTTTTCCTCATATAAGCGTATAATTTCTTTATAAGTTGCCGTGTCTTCAAATTTCTTTTCTTTTTCTTTTTTCAAATCAGAACGAATTTGGCGTGGTGTAATAAGTACTTTTTCGATTGCAAATAGATTAATTAACGCAGTTTCAGATTGACTCTTTTGTGCACGTTCTGAACCATCTTTGCTATAGAGCAGTAAATCACCATCTAAATCGAGGTCAATTTGAGCAATCGCATTTAACATTTTTTGAAACGCGGCATTACGACTTGAGTACATGCCCGAGTTATAGTCAGCAAAGCGGTAAATGGCGCGGTCATAGTCAGCTGGATACATCATTAAACGATGGATGCCGTAATATAAGCCACCATATTGGCTGTATAAGTCGCTACGTAATTCGGCAATATTACCACCTTGACGCTTATGTTCTTTGGCATAACTAATATGCACCTGCATCGAGCCTAAAGTGGTAATCGGATTCATTTTTTCGCCAATATCTTGACCCACTAATTTAGCAGCACCTGTTAAGGCACTGACATGGTAATGTTTGGACATATAGTCAAAAATTTCACGATATAATTCATCTAATTCACGCTCAGTTTTGACTTTGCGCATTTGGCTTAAATAATTATTGTCAGGGGTAGGTTGATTACGTAGAACATCTTGGAAATAACCTGCTACTGTGCCGCCAATCTTTTCACCTAATTTTTCAGTAAACTTTTCTTCTAAACGATCTTCGACTTCTTTGACCGCTTTTGTGCCTAAGCCAGCGACTTGCGGGTCAGCCACAAAGTTAGATTCCTGATCGACCACTGCAATAATACTGCAAATGTTATCTTTATTTTGAGGAATACCAAACTGCTTGCTAATGTCATAAATATCTTTGGCCCAAGCTTCACGTTGATTGACACGCGTTGGAATGAGCTTTTGAATTTGTTCAGTGTTTAAGCTCGGTTCATCTTGATTATTCCACCATGCGGTATCACCGCAGGCCGTTAAACTTAAACTAAGGGCTGTTATAACAACAGGCAAACAAGCGTTTTTCATAACCATAAACACGCAGTAAACAGGTGAGCTGAAAAGGTAGATGCAGTATACTCACAATATCGTAAAAGTTAAGAATATATATGTATATTGGTCCCTATCAACTGTCAAATAATTTGATCGTTGCACCGATGGCAGGGGTGACGGATCGACCGTTCCGTACCTTATGTAAATATTTTGGCGCAGGGCATGCGGTCAGTGAAATGATGACCTCAGATAAAACCTTGCGTATGAGTAAAAAAAGCTTGTATCGTGCCAATTTCGACGGCGAATTGGCACCGATCTCCGCGCAAATTGCTGGCTCTGATCCACAGGATTTGGCGGAAGCTGCACGTTATCAAGTGGCTAATGGCGCGCAAATTGTTGACATTAATATGGGCTGTCCAGCCAAAAAAGTTTGTAATAAGCTGGCAGGTTCGGCATTGTTACAAGATGAAGATTTAGTGGCACGGATTTTAGATACAGTCGTAGCGGCGGTGGATGTTCCTGTCACCTTAAAAACCCGCCTTGGTTATTTAAATGGTCAAGAAAATATCATGCGTGTTGCTAAACGTGCTGAAGAAGCAGGGATTGCTGCACTGGCCTTACATGGGCGTACTCGTGAAGATATGTATTTAAATACAGCACGTTATAGTCTGATTAAAGATGTTAAAAGTATGCTGGGTATTCCAGTTATTGCCAATGGTGACATTGATAGCCCAGAAAAAGCCAAATATGTGTTGGATTATACTGGTGCTGATGCGGTGATGATTGGACGTGCTGCACAAGGTCGTCCATGGATTTTTCGTGAAATTGCGCATTATTTAGCAACGGGTGAGCACTTGGCTGCACCTTCTATTGCAGAAGTACAACAGGTGTTGCTCGGTCATTTAAGCGAATTGTACGAATTTTATGGTGAATACTCAGGTTGCCGAATTTCACGTAAACATATTGCGTGGTACACCAAAGGTTTACGCTCTAGCAATGAATTTCGGCAAAATATGTATAAAGTAGAAAATACTGTAGATCAATTTAAAGTGGTTGAGGAGTACTTTAATCAATTGCTTGCCCATGGTGAAATCATGAGTGATGTACAAGTAGAAGCTGTAAATTTACTGCAACCTTAAAAATTTAAAAGCAAAAAAAACCGCCCTTAAAAGGCGGTTTTTTTAGTGTAGTGCGTTAAGGAGTTGCTATCGTTTCTACTGTCGCTACCGGTTGTTTTTGCGACTTGTTTTGCAACATATCCGCACCAAATCCAACTACCACTAAAAAAATTAATACATAGCCCACAATTTTTCCCCAAAAAATAAGCGAGCTGATATTAAACTAAAATGTGCGAGGTAGCTTCATTTCGAGTACAACGAGATTAATTAAATCGGCGGGTTCTAAGGCTCGAATTTGTGCCACACGTGTGCCTGCCCAAAAGGCAGCAAAATCATACTGATCATGTTCGGCAGCAATACTATTTAATTGTTTCGCTAAATCATAGGCATAGGGATAAGCGGCGACATTTGGTCGTTGTGGATGATCGATTTGAGTATGCCAATGATTAATTAAACCGCGAGCAGGACGTCCTGAAATGCTGCTGGTAATTTGTGTAACAGGTTGTTTAAATAAAGCTGCCCGATAGGCTGCATTGGCATTTGAGCTTTTACATTGAATAAAAGCCGTACCCATTTGCACTGCACTGGCACCTAGATTTAACATTTTTGCTGCATGTTGCCCATTCATAATGCCACCCGCCGCGACAATCGGTAGGCTGCAATGTGCGCTTAATAGTTGTACTAAATCTTTGGTGGTAATGGCACTGTCTAGATGTTGGTTGAAAATACCACGATGTCCACCAGCTTCAATGCCTTGGGCAATAATCACATCAATACCCGCTGCTTCAATGGCTTGGGCTTCGATTAAATTGGTGGCAGAGACCATCGTCACAATGCCAGCGGCTTTTAATGCCTGAATTTGTTGTGGATGCGGAATACCAAAATGAAAACTCACGGCTTGAGGGCGCGTTTCTAAGACCACTTTTAAATAATCGTCATTGTCTAAAAAGCTTGGATAAATACAATTGAGTTGTTGTGGTGGTTGTACCTGATATTTTTGAAAAAAAGGCGCCATATATTCACGCCATGCTTGTGCCTGTGCAGCATCGAGTACTTGAGTTTGATGACAAAAGAAATTGACTTGAAATGGACGGTCGGTGAGTGCTTGGGTGGCTAAAATTTGCTGCAATGCTTGGGCTGGGGTATGCGCACCTAAACCTAAAGCACCTAGACCACCCGCATTGGAAACTTCAGCTGCCAATTGTGGGGTAGTCACACCTGCCATGGGGGCCAGAAATATAGGATGTTGTAACTGTAATAATTGTTGTAAAGGCATATTAAAGCTCCTGTCTTCAGGCTTACTTTGCCAAGTTTGCTTGTATTAAGCAACGCATCCAACAGACAAAATAATCAACATCACCGCTTTAAATACTAAACTGAACACCATAAAAAAGCCCATCGAAATGGGCTTTTTAGTTAGCAACCTGTTAATTTTTCAGGTTGTGGTTTTTCATCTAGAAAGAAGATTGGACGTAGTTTGACACCTACACCATTGCCAATAAAGGCAAAGATCAGCCATAACCAACCATGTAAACTGCCTGAGGCAATACCACTAAAATAAGCACCAATATTGCAGCCATATGCCAAACGTGCACCATAGCCCAATAAAATACCGCCCACAATTGCGGCAATTAAGGAGCGTGCTGGAATGTTAAAATTAGGTGCAAATTTACCTGCAAGACTTGCTGCCAATAAAGCACCAAGCATAATGCCAAAGTTCATCATAGATGTAATGTCAAACCATAATGAGTTGGCTAAGGCTTTGGCATTACTGGGTTGTTGCCAGTAATCCCATACGCTCACATCCACACCTACCAGCATGGCAGCTTTAGCACCCCAAACTGCCAAGGCTGAGGTAACGCCCCATGGACGACCTGCTAAGGCTAAGGTGGCAAAGTTAAGCACAGTTAAAATTAAACCACCCCAAATTAAAGGCCAAGGCCCTTGTAAGAAGCGTTTAAACCCTTGATGTTGGCTTTGTGGTTCAATTTCTAAACTGCCATGGCGTTTTTTCTCCACCCAGACGGTCGCCAAAGCAATTAAGGCAAACAGTACAAAGTTCAGCAATAATGCAGGCATCACCCCAAGACTAGTGACCATAGACATTGGTCCTAAACTTGGTAGAGCAAACCACCACTCTAGATGGCTCGTCGCAATTAACGAACCAACACAAAAGAATACTAAGGTCACTAACATACGCGAGCTACCACCGCCAACGGTATACAAAGTCCCCGATGCACAGCCGCCACCCAATTGCATACCAATACCAAAGATAAAGGCGCCAATCATCACTGACATAGATACAGGATTGACGTTGCCTTTAACGGGATTGCCAAATAGTTCGCCTGCACCTAAGGCTGGGAAGAACAATAATACAGCCACGGCCAGCATAATCATTTGGGCACGTAAACCACGGCCACGGCCTTGTTTAATAAAGACACGCCAGCTAGATGTAAAACCAAATGAAGCATGATAAAGCGTCATTCCTAAGGCGCCGCCAATTAAAAATAATAAGGCTTGGTTTAAGCCCACAAATTGATAGGCACCCAAGGTCCCTAGTACTAAGAAAATACTCGCCACCCAAATCGAAATATTCGAACGATTGGCTGGAGCTGCAACAATAGACATGAAATACACAAACAACAGCAAACAATAGCGCTGCATTGTAATGCAATCTTATAATTAAATATTATATGTAGAATGATAATGTATTAAATATTATTGAGAATAACCAATTTAAGATATAAGTTAAATTCATATATAAATCTTATTTAGCATTAAAAAACGCCTCAAGAGAGGCGTTTTTGAAGCATACGTGGTGATTACTGTGCTTTTTCTTTTACATTAGCAGCACCTTGTTCAACGGCTGCGGCAGTGGCAGCAGTGGCATCTTTCGCCGCTTCTTTAGCATTATGTGCTGCAGCTTCTGCATGCGCCGCAGCATTATTTGCAGCACGCTCAGTTGACTCAGCGGCATTATCAACCGCAGTTGCAGTGGCATTCGCTGCATTTTGGCTCGCATCTTTTACATCATGTGCAGCTTGATCAGCTGCGTTTTCTAGATGTTGACCTGTAGTTGCACCTGTTTCTGGCGCTTTTTCTTTGCTACAACCGACTAAAGCAACAGTAGCAGCTAAACCTAATGCAACGAGTAATTTATTCATTCTATATTCCTTTTAATTATCTGTCCGACAACGGCCCACAGGCAATATATGCTGAAAAATTATAAAAATAAAGATGATGAATTGTTGAACAAATGTAAAAAAGGCCGAGTGCTTGCACACTCGACCTTGTACAGTTTAGGCTGAATTATTGTCCAGAACGAATAATATAATCAAAAGCAGACAGTGATGCTTTCGCG
>NZ_PJRJ01000017.1 GCF_003711395.1 Acinetobacter sp. B51(2017) | reverse complement strand
CGATCTTTGTGAGCTATGACAAGCATTGAAACTTTACCCATTTCAATATCAAGAAAAAGCTGATTGAATTTCTTTCTTTTATAATTCAAACCACTTCCAATTTCCGACACCCAATCATCAATAGTATAACCATTTGCAGTACAAAAGGTTTCCAAAGCTGCCACCTGATTAACTAAATCAGGTTTTTGAGCAACACTAGATACCCTTGAATAAACAATTACTGATGATTTTTCTTCGTTTGCCTTTATTCCAATATATTCAAGATATTGGTCGTGTGTATAGTATCTACGGTTCTTAGGACTTCGATACGCAACTAAAATACCTTCTGCATCCCATCTTTGTAGGGTTTTGACTGACTTTCCAATCATTTCACCGAATTTAGCAGGAGAATACATTAATCAATCTCCGCTAACTTCTTAAAATCCTCAAGAGTATAGTCTTTAAATATGGATTCATCACAGTATAAGGCTTTATCATTATCCCATCCATCAATAGGGCATGTATAAGGGAATGATGCGACTCCTAGCTGATTATATTTAAATAAAATATCTTCACAAACCTCATAAAGCTCTGAATCAATTGAATGGTCTACCAGTTCAAGAAAAATTAATTCACTAATGCTTTCAGCATCTTTTTTGTATTTTTCAGGTACTTCTAGTTTGTATAGCTCGACTAATTCATCTATTTTTTTTGCAGTAGCTTCACCAAAAACCTCTAATAATTTTTCTTCATATACTTGGCACCGCATACCCTGTCCTGAAACGTGAGTACATTCAGAAAATCCTGTGTTTGCATTAATAAATTCTGCATAAGTGGGGCATTTATCGGAGAGCGATTGATTTGTTTTTTCAGGGTGCGAAGAACAGTCATAGCCTAAATCTATAATATCAGTTTCATAGAAATCGTTCTTTGACCACTCACTATATACCCATGATGCAAATTCCTTAATAAATCCATCTTTATTGTTAGGGGATACAAAATAAGCGAGGTCTTGCTCTACTTTCTTTAGGCTTACAGTTAAGTTTCTCATCATAAGTAGTTTGAAATTTAATACCCATATTGTATATGTATGTCCATATTTGTCAATATAATCATTTACTATTAATCACTCTTTAGCAAAACTGAACAACACCCAGCATGGCGCTCAATTAGATGAATGCCTTCGCGAGCATGGTTATCGTAAATAAATATATAAGTACTAGTGCCAGAGCTATTTCTCCACAATTTTAAATCGTCATGTTGTATTAAAAAAAGCGCCAATCTTAGGCGCTTTTTTTAACTCAAGCCTGTGCTTAAGCTACAGTTTGCTGCTGTCGATATTGATAATGATAGCCACTGCGCTTGAAATACTGGTTTTGGTCACGAAAAGAATGCGCATAGTCAGGCCAGATCAAAGTCAATTTACGGCTTACTGGATCCAAATACCAACTTTTACATCCTTCCGATAGCCAAACACTGCCTTGTGCTAGTGTGTGTAAATCGGCCATATAATCCGCTTCAGCTTGTGCATCAGCTTCAAAGGTCTGAATATTTTCCTGTTTAAAAAATTGTAAGGCATCTAAAATTAAATCAAATTGCACTTCTAAAAAATACAGGGCGGAGTTATGACCGGTGGCAGTATTTGGGCCATTTAAAATAAATAAATTGGGAAAATTATGCACCGCAGTAGATTGATAACCTTGCATGCCCTGTTGCCATTGTTGTTCTAAACTTAGACCATGTTTACCCAACACTTTACTGGCATAAGGTGGTCGTGCCGCCTCAAAACCAGTGGCAAAGATAATCACATCAACGTCATAAGCATTGCCATTTTCGCTAATGACTTGATGTGGACTGACACTGGCTAAGGCGGCATCTTCAAGGTGAACATGGGGTTCCAGAAAAGTCGGATAATAGTGATTAGATAATAATAAACGTTTACAGCCCGGTTGATAATTAGGAGTCAGTTTGGCTCTTAACGCGGGGTCAGGGACTTGTTTGGCTAAAAAGTTTAAGCAATTTTTTTTGACCCGCTCAACTTGGCTGCTCACATTGCGCCGCTGAGCAAAGTTATATTCATTGCCCCAAAAAATCTCATGGCGTAGCTGTGCCATACTGGCAGGATCTTTAGCAAACAGTTGCTTTTCAAGCGTGCTATAGGCTCGGTCGGGACGCGGTAAAATATAAGGTGCACTGCGTTGAAACACAGTCAACTGTTTGGCTTGTTTGGCGACTTCAGGTACCAATTGTACCGCAGACGCACCAGAGCCAATCACCGCCACGCGTTGACCTTTTAACTCTAAGTCATGCTGCCAGCGTGCTGAATGCATAATATGGCCTTGAAACTGTTCAATGCCTTGAATCTCAGGTACACGTTCATCAGCTAAATGTCCGGTTGCAGTAATTAAAAAGTCAGCACTGTACTGGCCTTTTGAGGTTTGAATATGCCAACGTTTTTGCTCACTTTGCCATGTGGCACATTCTAAAGTGGTATTAAAATCAATATGTTCACGAATATGTTGATCATCACAAGCTTGTATCAAATAGTGTTGTATTTCTTGTCCTTGTGGAAACACGCGTGACCAATTTGGATTTTGGATAAATGAAAATGAATACAGGTGCGACGGTACATCACAGGCGACCCCCGGATAGGTATTATCCCGCCATGTGCCACCAACCTCAGCCGCACGCTCAATTAATCTAAAATTTTCAATCCCTTGTTGTTTTAAACGGATGGCCATGCCCAAACCGCCAAAACCAGTGCCAACAATTAAAATCTGATAATGTTGCATACAAAGCTTCTCCTTAAGGCATGACTGCAGCTAAATGACTGTGGGGGTGATAGCGTTCCGCATGTTGACTAAACAGGTTAATTAAGCGCACTACTTCTGCCGGTGCTTCAATATATAAGGCGTGTCCAGATTGAATTTCGCTATAGCGACTATTTCTGATCCCAGCAAAGAGTAATTTGCCTTGCGCATAAGGAATCATACGATCTTGTGTGCAGGCCACGATCAAAGTTTCTGCACTGATTTGATTTAATTTTTCAGTAATATCAATGCGACAATTTAAAAGACGCTGTTTGGCTGCGTCCTTAGAAGGGGTCACAAAACGAGCCAAATCGAGGACTTGCTGTTCATTACGTAACGATAAATATTGATCACTGTATAAACAGTAATTAATAAAATGCGCTAAAGCTTGCGAGCGTTCTTCAAATAAAGTCTGCCAAACATGATTACGTAATTGCTGTACCGAACTGGTTTTGGCCCAACCTGCCAATAAAATTAAGCGTGAAATACGCTCGCCCAACTCTGCAGCAGTTTGCGCGGCAATCACGGCGCCTAGCGAGTAACCCACCAAAGTGATCTTTTCATCGGACGCAATTTGCTCGGCAATTAAGCTTGCCACTTGGACACTAAAATCGTGAACTTCAAGATCATCGCAATCTGGGGTATACAAATCAATTGATAGTACTCGCTGATGCACTGCAAGCATTGGAAAAATATAGTTAAAATGGCGATCAGTGTTGCCACCTGTTCCATGAATTAAAACAAGGGTCGGATGCTGGCTACGCTGACCCGCTTCATAAAACTGAATCGATTGTTGTTGATATTGGAATTGTTGTACTTTTGCGTCTAAGTGCATGATGTGCTCCTACGCAGTGATAAAAAAACCCACAATTGGCAAGATTGTGGGTGGGAAAAAACTTAATCAAATTTAAACTCATCAGGGCTGAGTAAATACAGGCTTTGGCTGCCTGCCACGATGTTGCCACGATGGGTTAAAGTACGCGGTAAAATACGTTCAAAATAGAATTGGCTGGTTTTTATTTTGGCTACATAAAATGGATCTTGGCTATCTTGTGCTTTATCGGCTGCAACTAATGCCATTTTGAGCCATAAATAAGCAAACACCACATAACCTGAGAAATATAAGTAATCGACTGAAGCCGCACCAATCTCATTGGCTGAGGTCTTGGCCTGTTGTTCAACAAACTGAGTTAACTCTAGCCATTGACTAACTAAATCACCAAGTTGCTTAAACTGAGTAGCAAATTGAGTGTGCTGTTGATGATTTTGGATAAAGGCTTGAATCTCATCGGTCATTGGATGTAACAAGGCCAATTGCGAACCTAAAACTTTACGTGCCAATAAATCAATGGCTTGAATTTCTGTAGTGCCCTCGTACAAACACGCGATACGCGCATCACGCATTACTTGTTCCATACCATGCTCGGCAATATAGCCATGCCCACCAAAAATTTGCATACCGTGTTTAGTAGCCTCTAAACCTGTTTCGGTCATAAAAGCTTTGGCAATTGGGGTTAGCAACGCTAATCGATCTTCTGCTTGTTGTTTTTCACTGTCACTACTCGAGGCTTCGGCTAAATCAGCATAGCTGGCCAAGTAATAAGCCAACGCGCGTGAGCCTTCAGCAAAGACCTTTTGGGTTAACAGCATATTACGTACCGCAGGATGCACAATAATCGGATCTGCAGCTAGATCAGGACGTTCAGGTCCCGTTAAGGCACGCATGGCTAAACGTTCTTTGGCATATTTTAATGCGCCCTGGTAAGCTGATTCCGCTGCCGCCAAACCTTGAATGGCTGTTCCAATACGCGCTGAGTTCATAAAGGTAAACATACAATTTAAGCCACGGTTTTCAGGCCCAATTAAATAGCCTGTGGCTTGATCAAAGTTTAAAACACATGTGGCATTACCATGAATTCCCATCTTATGTTCGAGCGCACTACAGATCACGCCATTGGGCTGTGCCACTTGACCGTGTTCATCTAGCTTAAATTTTGGCACAATAAATAACGAAATTCCTTTGGTGCCTTTAGGTGCATCTGGCAAACGTGCCAATACAATATGCACAATATTTTCAGCTAAATCATGATCACCTGCTGAAATAAAGATTTTTTCGCCACTAATCGCATAACTGCCATCCGCTTGTGGAACAGCTTTGGTACGAATTAAACCGAGATCCGAACCTGCATGTGACTCTGTTAAACACATCGTGCCTGTCCAACGTCCTTCTAAGAGCGGAACCAAGAACTTTTGCTTTTGCTCTTCGCTGCCATGATGTTCTAAAGTACGCATTGCACCATGCGCCAAGCCTGGATACATGCCCCATGACCAGTTGGTGGCGGTAATCATTTCCGACATCGCAATGCGGAGCAAGGTAGGAAAACCTTGTCCACCATATTGTTCATCACCCGTTAGCGATGGAAAGCCTAATGCAACATACTGTTGATAAGCCGCTTTAAAACCCGTAGGCGTTGTCACCACGCCATTTTCCAAACGGCAACCTTCCTGATCACCAATGGCATTTAAAGGTAATAATTCATTTTGACAAAAATCAGCAGCCACTTGTAAATATTGAGCAAACAGATCTTGTGAAACTTTATCTTGATATTGAGGCAAATCTTGATACAGCTGTTCAATTTTCAGTACATCATTAAGTACAAACTGCATATCTTTTAAAGGTGCTTGGTATGGTCGCATCGCTAAATCCTTTGGCGTCTGTCATTGTTGTTATTGGGTTTTCTGTTATTTAGTTTCGTACAACGAAATTTAATTCTAAAAATACTATAGTGTCTTGCTTCAAAAAAATCTAGCCTTTTCTCTAGAAATTGCTGTGAAAAAAATTATGCTAGTTTTCAGAATTAGAGCAATTGACTTAAACGTTGTTGAATAATTTGCTGGGCATCTTGCATGATGCGTTGAATTAAGGCATCACAGCTGGGTAGATCATGAATTAATCCCATCACTTGACCTGCACTGATTAAACCCGCATCAAGATCACCCGTTTCAAGCACTGTTTTACCGCGTGCACCACTGACTAAAGGGCGGATCATATCAAAAGTAAGCTCTGGATTTTGACTGATTTGCAACACCTGCTCAGCCACAGAATTTCTTGCAACACGCGCGGTATTTTTAAATTGACGATACAGTAATGCTGTCGCTCGTTCATCTTGCTCGAGATAAAATTGTTTAACCCGTGGATGGATGGGTGCTTCTTGAGTCGCACAAAAACGTGTACCCATATTAATACCTTCTGCACCTAAAGCCAATGCTGCCACTAAACCACGGCCGTCGGCAAAGCCACCACTGGCAATTAATGGCACTTTAATTTGATCAGCGGCGGCTGGAATTAACACCAGCCCAGGAATATCATCTTCTCCTGGATGTCCTGCACATTCAAAGCCATCAATGGAGATCATATCTGCGCCAATACGTTCAGCAGAAAGTGCGTGACGTACCGAGGTACATTTATGAATCACAGTAATGCCATGCGCTTTAAAGGCTTCAATGTGTTCATGAGGACGATTGCCCGCGGTTTCGACAATTTTCACCCCACTCTCAATGATCACTTGACGATAGTCGGCATAAGGTGGAGGATTAATTGCAGGCAACAAGGTTAAATTGACCGCAAATGGCTGATCGGTCATCTTTTTGCAACGCTCAATTTCTGCTGCGAGCGCATCTGGTGTAGCTTGGGTTAAGGCTGTCAGAGTACCTAAACCACCTGCATTGGATACAGCACTGGCCAACTGTGCTGTACCCACCCACATCATGCCACCTTGGATAATCGGATAGTCAATCCCTAATAACTGTGTAACACGCGTATGCATAACATCTCCTAGCGTCCTAAAAATACTGCAGGACGTTTTTGTTTAAATGCTTGCACGCCTTCTTTAAAATCATAACTATGCAAAGCAAAATATTGTAAATTACGTTCTAGTTCTAATTGTTGCGCCAAGCTATGCTCACTACTACGCTGCAGCGCCTGTTTGGTAAAAGCTAACGCTTGCGTGGGACGCTGGGCCAATTTTTCGCATAAAGCATCCACTTTCGCATCAAATTGATCATCAGCAACTGCCTGCCAAATCATACCGATTCTTTCAGCTTCAAGCGCATCAATGGCTTCCCCTAATAAGGTTAAACCGACTGCTTTCGCATAACCCACCAAACGAGGCAGCATCCATGTCCCACCTGCATCAGGGACTAAGCCAATATTGCAAAAAGATTGAATAAATTGTGCACTGTATTTTGCAATCACTACATCACAGGCTAAAGCCAAATTTGCCCCTGCACCTGCTGCCACGCCATTGACAGCCGCAACCACAGGTTTGGCTGAGTGACGAATATTTTGAATTAAAGGATTATAATAACGCTCTAAGCTACCCTCTAAAGGCAAGGGTATGCCCTGCTCTGTGGAGCTTTCACTTAAATCTTGCCCTGCACAAAAGCCTCGTCCTTGCCCAGTAATCACAATGACCCGTACCTCGGAATCTTGGCTTAGGGTGTGAAAAGCACTGGCCAATTCTTGATGTAAAGTTTCATTAAAACTATTTAAGCGCTGTGGACGATTTAAGATGAGACGTCCAATGCCAGCATTTTTTTCAATGAGAATGGTTTGCATGATCATGCCTATATATATGTTTCTGTTTTTTTATGTTTAATAACCGCGTGTTAGGTCAACTTCGTGACGTAAATCTTGTCCAGATTGCAGCCGAAAATCATTGTCGATGATCTGTTTTAACACGGCGGACATAGGTGCATGGGAGGCAATATGCGGTGTCACCACAATTTTAGGATGCTGCCAATAGGAATGTGTTGGAGCTAAAGGTTCATGTTCAAACACATCTAAAATTGCACCTGATAATTGACCTGTATCAAGGGCAGTAAGCAGATCTTGCTCAACTAAATGCTGGCCACGACCACAATGAATGAAAGCTGCACCTTTTTTTAGCTGCTGAAACAATTGCTGATCAAAAAGAGCATAGGTCGCATCAGTGAGTGGCAATAAATTAATTAAAATGTCGCAGTCTGCTAAAAACTTTGCTTGCTGATTTCGCCCTACAAAACTCTGTACATTTAATAGTTGCTTAGTAGAATTTGACCAACCACGCACTTGATAGCCCAAGTCTGCTAAAGCCTGTGCCACAAATGCTCCCATATGCCCTAATCCCATGACGCCAATACATAACTCTTGACGGCTACGCTGGCGATGTTGTTGCCAAATGCGCTGTTGGGCTTGGTCAAAATAATGGTTAAAGGCACGCTGAAAATACAACACACCCCAAAGTAGATAATCCAGCATGCCTTGCTGATGGACTTGATCCAACACCCGACATACCCGATAAGGTGCATGTAACTGGGCTAAATCTAAATGTTCCACCCCAGCGGCAATCGAATGTAACAACTGTAATTGAGGTAATTGCTTTAGCTGCGCGAGATCTGGAAACCAACAAGCAGCGGTACGTGCCTGCAACGCTTGTGGCGTATTGGGTGTGGTAATCGGTATCTCAGGTGCATATTTTTCAAATACTTTTATTAAAATTTTCTCGACCTCAGGTCGGCTGCTGGCGATCAGAATCATTGACTATAATCCTCCTGCTGCTCGGCGATCAGTGACAATGCTGCTTGCCAAGCACGCTGTAAAATTGGTTCAATCAAGGGACTGGCAAACTGCTGCGCGGTTTTTTCACAGACTTCGACCTCTGGATAATACAATTCACTGCCGCCACTTAAGGCTTTGACTTGTGCTTGGCAGGCACGTTCTAAAAAATAAATTTCGTGAAAAGCCCGTGCAATCGTCTCCCCCACAGCTAACAAACCATGATTACGTAATATCATGGCACGTTTATTGCCTAAATCTGCGACTAAACGCTCACGTTCATCGGTGGATAAGGCAATACCCTCATAACTGTGATAAGCCAATTGGTCATAAAATTTAAGCGCGTGCTGCGAGATGGGTAACAGCCCTTGCTTTTGCGCTGAAATTGCAATGCCATCTGCGGTATGGGTATGAATCACACAATCAATTTCTGGACGCGCATGATGAATTGCTGAATGAATGACAAAGCCGGCTTGATTGACCGGTTTATCTTGATCATAAGCTGCAACAGTCTGCCCATCGTGATCAATTTTGACCAAAGTTGAAGCAGTCATTTTTTCAAATGCCACCCCATATTGATTAATCAAAAAATGGTCGGGTTGATCAGGTAAACGATAGCTAATATGGGTGTCAATTAAATCAGTCATTTTATAATAAGCAATCACCCGATACAGTGCCGCTAATTCACAACGTGCTTGCCACTCAACTGAGCTCACCTGATGTTTTATTGTCATCGCGTAATCCTTGACGCTGGTTATTATTGTGTTTTATTGTTATAGCATATTTTAAATAAAACAGAATATAATTTCACAAAGCGAAATAAAAATAAGGACAATAATTGATGGATAGCCAACAAATGACAGGTTTAGAATATTTAACTGCGATTCAACAAGGTCAAATTCCGGGCTCTGCCATGGCAGACATTATTCCTATGCGGTTAACCGTGGTCAAACCCCAATACATTGAATATGAAGTGACACCCGATGAGCGGCATCTCAATTTACAACAAGGCATTCATGGTGGCTTTTGCGCCACAGTTTTAGACAGTGCCACAGGCGCAGCTGTACATACCACCGTGGGCAAAGGGGTAAAATTTTCCACCATTGATTTAAATGTTAAAATGCTTAAAGGCATGCAAAGCGGTCAAACCTATACCGCCATTGGTGAAGTGATTCGTACAGGTCGTAATGTATTAACTTCTGAGGGACGCATTGTCGATGCAGAAGGCAAAATTTATGCGTATGGTTCAGCAACCTTATTAATTGTTGCCCAGCCCAATGAAGCTTAAAAAAATAGCGCCGTATTCACGGCGCCTTGGCTTAACTCATATTTAGTGCCTCTTGAATATTGTGCACCATATGAATCAAGCGTGGACCAATTTCATTTTCTAGTTTTTCTTGGCTGAGTAAATAACTTGGCGCACCACAGTTAAATACCAATAAACCGTGTTTAGAATGTACCAGTGGCACAGCTACCGAATTGACATCCTTATGCCATTCACCAATCGATAAACAATAGCCATAATCTTGATAATCACGGAAAGCGCGTTCTAAATTACGTTTAATTTGCGGCCAGTCATCACCGTGGCGCTTGGCCAAAGCATCCATTAAAAAATTGCGTTCGCTGTGTTCCATTGCAGCTAAACAGGCACGCCCCATGGCACTTGAATGCAAGGGTAAGGTTGAGCCAATCGGGCGACGCATGGTTAAGGTTAAATCATGTTGTACTACATCTAAATACATCATATTTAAGCGATCACGGGTTGCCATCGCCACAGGAGCTTGAGCATATTCTGCCATCGCTTCCATAAAAGGATGTGCATGCACGCGCGCCGAAATATTCGACAATGCAGCATAACCTAAGGCCAATACACCAATATCCAAGGTGTATTTGGTGGAATTATTAAGCTGCTTTAAATAGCCCAATGACACTAAAGTATTGGTAATACGGGCAATGGTGGGTTTGGGTAGACCTGTCATGGTAGACAGTTCAAGATTACCTAGAACCTGATTCGTTGCTGAAAAACAACGTAAAATTTCTAAACCACGCGCAAGCGATGCAATAAATTGCGGATTATTTTCGCGGTGGATATGGGAAATTGGATCTAGGCGAATCTCATCAAGATTAATTTTTTTTGTTGGTTCTTGCGCTTCAGTCTGCATCGATGACTCACCTAAATAAAATTATACTGCTGAAAATGATAACATTTTATTTCACTATTCAAAACAAATGCCATAGAAAACGAAATTCTATGGCAATTTTGAGTTTAAGCAGCTTGATTTTCAAGTACCATTGCTAGACCTTGTCCAAGGCCAATACATAAGCTCACCACGGCGTACTTTTTGCCTGTACGTTGTAAGTGGCGGGCTGTGGTCAACGCTAAACGTGCACCCGAACAACCTAAAGGATGGCCCACAGCAATTGCACCACCATTTGGATTGACTCTTGGGTCATTTAAATCGACATTTAAACCTTTAAGACACGATAAGACTTGTGAAGCGAAGGCTTCATTAATTTCAATGACATCCATATCATCAAGGCTTAAATTGGCACGCTGTACCGCTTTTTTAATCGCATCGACTGGCCCTGCACCCATAATACGAGGTTCAATGCCTGCCGCTGCTGCAGAAATAATTTTCGCTAATGGTTTTAAACCATATTTATGTTGCACTTGCTCACTGCCAATCAGCAAAGCTGCAGCACCGTCATTAATACCTGAGGCATTGCCTGCAGTGACCACCCCTCCTTCAAATAATGGTTTTAAATTTTGCAATGCGGCAAAGTCTGAACTTGGGCGTGGATGCTCATCTTCCAATACCTGTTTAGGCGGCAATTTTTTACCTTGTGGCACTTCAATTGGGGTGATTTCGCCATCAAAGAAACCTGCGGCTTTAGCAGCTTGATATTTGGCTTGTGAGGCTGCCGCAAATTGATCAGCTTGTTCACGACTAATCCCATATTCTACCGCGACGTTATCACCCGTTTCTGGCATGCTGTGTGCACCAAAAATTGCGGTAAATTTTGGATTTGGGAAGCGCGTACCAATCGTGGTGTCATAAATTTTCACATCACGCCCAAAAGCTGACTCAGTTTTCGCCATCACAAATGGCGCACGGGTCATACTTTCCACACCACCGGCAATATATAAATCACCTTCACCACAGGTAATCGCACGCGCTGAATCAATCACCGCCCCTAAACCTGAGGCACATAAACGGTTAACGGTTTGCCCAGGTACAGTCACTGGCATGCCCGCCAACAAGGCCGCAAAACGTGCCACATTACGACTGTCTTCACCAGCTTGGTTGGTACTGCCTAGAATGACATCTTCCACTTCATGAGCTGGAATTTTGGTTTTATCGAGTAAACTTTTAATCACAGATGCAGCTAAGTCATCGGCACGCACAGGTGCAAGTGCACCGCCATGACGACCAAATGGTGAACGTAATCCATCGTAAATATATGCATTTAACATGTTAAATATCCCTATTAAGCAGCTTGTTCTTGTTGATGTTGTGGTTGATGGTTAAGTTTTAAGCCCAGTTGCACACGGCGACGTAACCATGGACTTGGACGATAACGTGGATCATGACTAATCTGACTAATACGCTCTAAAATGGTTAAAATTTTCTCACCACCCAATACATCGCCCCATTCAATTGGTCCGTATGGATAGCCCAAACCTAAACGTACCGCGGCATTGATATCATCCACTGTGGCAATTTTTTGCTGCGCAATATCACAGCCTAAATTGACAATCATTGCCATGACACGCTGCGCCACAAACCCTAGACTTTCCTCAATGACTGTTAAGCTTTGACCATCTAAATTAAAGATCGAATGCGCAGCATGTAACAGATGAGGTGCCGTGACTAAAGATGGCATTAAGGTACGATGCTTATCTAAGCCATAGAGCAGATCAATACACACCACTTGCTCTGGATTTACGGCATAGCGCTGTGCTGCTGTGGTGGCATCTTCGCCATAACAGGCCAATAATACTAAGCTATTGGCTTGCGGCTGCGCTTGGGTGTCAAGACGAATCTGCTGTGCATTGAGATAGCGCTTTAATTCTTCAGCATCTTGAGCAAAGTCTGCACCAAGCCAAACACTTGGATAATCATTTAAGCGACCGACAAAGACAGGCGCGACATCGCCTTGTTTTTGTCCACTGCGATAATCATAGAAGCCTTGCCCAGTTTTACGGCCCAGTTGCTTAGCAATGTAACGCTGACGGGTATTAATGTTCGGGCGATAACGCGGCTCATGATAGTACTGCTGATAAATCGACTCACTGACTGGATGGGAAACATCCATGCCCGTTAAGTCACCGAGTTCAAATGGACCCATTTTAAAGCCAATACCGTCACGATAAATTCGGTCGATCTCATAAAATTCAGCCACTTGCTCCGATAGAATCGCATACGCTTCTGTCCCAAAAGCACGCCCTGCATGGTTAATAATAAATCCTGGGGTGTCTTTAGCAACGACTGGACGATGGCCCATTTTTTCAGACAACTGCACCAACGCCTGTACAATATCATCACGGGTGTAAAAACCTTGAATCACTTCTACCACTTTCATTAAGGGTACTGGGTTAAAGAAATGATAACCGGCGACGCGCTCAGGTTGCTGACATTTAGCAGCAATTGCAGTAATGGATAAAGATGAAGTATTCGATGCAATCACTGCATCGGCTTTTAATACCTGTTCTAGTTGCAGCATTAAATCTTGTTTAATCTCAAGATTTTCAATAATCGCTTCAACCACTAAATCACAATCACTTAAATCAGACAACGCATTGGCAATATGTAAACGTGCTAAATCTTGCTCAGCTTTGGCATGGCTAAATTTACCTTTATCCGCCAATTGTTTTAAGGTTTGGCTCAGTTTTTGCTGTGCCTCCTGCGCCGCACCTGCTTTGGCATCATATAGCCACACCTCATGTCCTGATTGAATGGCAATTTGCGCAATGCCTGCACCCATGGTGCCCACGCCAATCACGGCAATTTTCTCAATATGAAGACTCATGTTTATCGTCCTTGATAAGCGGGTTTACGTTTTTCAATAAAGGCCTGCATGCCTTCTTTTTGATCTTGTGAAGCAAACAGCAGTTGGAAAGATTTACGCTCTAAACTCAAACCTGCTGAAAGTGGCAAATCTTCGGCCATTAACGCCACCTCTTTAATTTGTTCTAAGGCAATCGGTGGCAATTTTGCTAAACCTTGCGCCATTTTGACTGCGGTATTAATGGTTTCACTGTCTTCAGTGACCTGCGACACTAAACCCATCGCATAGGCTTCTTCGGCTGGCACTAAACAACCGGTTAAGATCATACGCATAGCATGAAACTTACCTACGGCACGAAACAGACGCTGCGTGCCGCCAGCACCTGGCATGACCCCAACTTTGACTTCAGGTTGACCGAAATGGGCACTTTTTCCGGCAATAATAATGTCAGCATGCATCGCCAGTTCACAGCCGCCACCGAGCGCATAGCCATTGACGGCCGCAATCACCGGTTTTGGACATTGCGAAATGGCAGACCAATAACGTTCAGTACGACGCTGCATCATTTGAATCGGCTCTGCACTGGCGAGTTCTTTGAGATCTGCCCCTGCAGCAAAATCGTGTTCACCACCGGTTAATACAATGGCACGTACGTCCGCATCGTCACTTAAATCACGGAAAGCTTCTGCCAAACTTTGGCGAACTTGGGTATTTAAGGCATTTTTCGCTTCAGGGCGATGGATCGTCACCACAGCTACATGCTGCTGTTTTTCAATTTTAACCACCTGTTGCATAGGTTTTCCTTGTTTTTATTTTGCATCGTGAAAATTTGTTTTAATTCATAATTACGTTTTTTCTGCTTTTTTAGCAAGTTTTTTTTAATTTTTATGTTTAAAAAACTGTAAAAGCAAATTTTTAACCAAAAAAATAATTTTTTTATAGCTTTCTGCTTGTTTAATGCTCATATTTATGATTACTATATTTCGCATAACGAAATTTTAATAAAAATGCAGCAGGATTGCTGCAATGTAACAATAAATAGAGGATCTGAGCCATGATTCGTGATCAAGAAATGTTAGATCAATTACTGAATACCATTCGCAACTTTGTCAAAAAAGAATTGGTACCGATTGAACATCAAGTCGATGAAACCAAAGAAATTCCTGAACATATTATTCAGCAAATGCGCGATTTGGGTTTATTTGGTTTAACCATTCCAGAAGAATATGGTGGTTTAGGCATCACCATGGAAGAAGAAGTCTATGTCGCGATTGAACTTGGACACACATCACCGGCTTTTCGTTCCTTAATTGGTACCAATAACGGTATTGGCTCAAGTGGTATTTTAATTGATGGTACAGAAGCGCAAAAACAAAAGTACCTACCACGTTATGCCAGCGGTGACATCATTGGTTCATTTTGTTTAACAGAGCCTGATTCTGGTTCAGATGCAGCATCACTAAAAACCACAGCCGTCAAAGACGGTGAGTATTACATCTTAAATGGTACTAAACGATTTATTACCAATGCGCCACGCGCCTCGACCTTTACCGTCATGGCACGTACCAATCCTGACATTAAAGGCGCAGGCGGGATTTCAGCCTTTTTGGTCGAAGCAGGTACACCGGGTCTGTCTTTAGGTAAGGTGGATAAAAAAATGGGCCAACATGGCTCTTATACCTGTGATGTCATTTTTGACAATTGCCGTGTCCATCAAGATCAACTGATTGGTGGGGTTGAAGGCGTGGGCTTTAAAACCGCGATGAAGGTTTTAGACAAAGGCCGCCTACATATTGCCGCTTATAGCGTGGGCATTGCCGAACGTATGCTAGAAGATGCGCTGCAATATGCCTTAGAGCGTAAACAATTTGGTCAAGCGATTGCCGACTTCCAGTTGGTGCAAGCGATGTTGGCAGATTCGAAAGCAGAAATTTATGCTGCTAAATGTATGGTCTTTGATGCTGCAAAACGCCGTGATGCAGGTCAAAATATTAGTACAGAAGCTTCATGCGCCAAAATGTTTGCCACTGAAATGTGTGGTCGCGTCGCGGATCGCTGTGTACAAATTCATGGCGGCTCAGGTTATATCAGTGAATATGCCATTGAACGTTTTTACCGTGACGTGCGCTTATTCCGCCTCTATGAAGGCACCACCCAAGTCCAACAAATTATTATTGCTAAAAATATGATGAAAGAAGCCAGCTAAGCTTAAATCTATATAACGCCACAGGATGTGGCGTTTTCTCTTTGAGGATAGAACAATGACAACAGAAGCAATTACAACACCGCAGGCGCTGGCAGAAACGCCGCGTCGTGTTTGGATCACCGCCTTTATTTTTGCCTTTTTTATTTTACTCTGTGATGGTGCCGATATCGGCATTTTGGCCTTTACCCTGACCAGTCTAAAAGCCGAATGGGGCTTAACCAGCGTTCAAGCAGGGGCACTCGGCAGTTGGTCTTTAATTGGTATGGGTGTAGGCGGATTTCTAGGTGGCTGGGCCTGTGACCGTTTTGGCCGTGTCAAAGTGATTGTGATTTCCACCATTTCATTTTCAATTTTATCGGCGTATTCAGGCTTTGCCCAATCCTATGTCGAGTTTGCCATATTGCGTACCTTAGCCTGTTTTGGTTTAGGCTGCTTATATATTGCCTGTAATACCTTAATGTCGGAGTACGTACCAACCAAACACCGTACCACCATTTTAGCTGCGTTAATGACAGGTTATACCCTAGGTTCATTAGCGATTACCATGCTGTCAGGTTGGATTATTCCTGAATATGGCTGGCGTACCCTGTATTTCATCACCATTGCCCCTGTGTTATTGGGTGTGTTGATGTACTTTATGGTACCTGAGCCTGAATCATGGAAACAGGTCAATGCGCTGCGTCGTTCAGGGCAACTGCAAGATTTAACGACTCAAAAAGGCAATCCTTATCTGGCCATTTTAAAAGACAAACAGCATGGTCGTATGATGATCTTATGGTCACTGAGTTCAGGCTTCTTGTTATTTGGTTATTTTGGCGTGAGTAACTGGTTACCGTCATATTTAGAAGCAGAAATGGGCATCAAATTTAAAGACATGGCTGTGTATATGATGGGCACCTATGCCACCATGATCTTTGCCAAAGTAATTGCAGGTTATGTCGCCGATAAAATCGGGCGCCGTGCAGTATTTGCCTTTGGCACTATGGGAACCGCGATTTTCATTCCAGTCGTTGTATATATGCATACGCCTGAAAATATTGGCATCTTAATGATTATCTTTGGATTCTTATATGGTATCCCGTATGCCATTAATGCCACCTATTTAACTGAGAGTTTCCCAACTGCGTTTCGTGGTACAGCGGTCGGCGGTGCCTATAATATTGGCCGTGTCGGGGCGATTTTTGCACCGCTTGCGATTGGCTATTTAGCAATGAATGGTTCTATTGGTACCGGTTTATTATTAATGGGCGCAGCCTACTTCTTCTGTGGTCTTATTCCTGCCTTATTCATTAAAGATCGCTTATACGATCCACAAAAAGCGGAGTAAGGAGCGTCACCATGATTAATAAAATTCGCCCCAATATGCATGATGTATTAAAGCAAATTCCAGATGGCGCACGTATCATGACCAGTGGCTTTGGCATTACCGGGCAAGCGATTGAACTGATTGAAGGTTTATTGGATCTAGGCACGCGTGACCTGACCATTATTAACAATAATGCGGCATCCAGTGACCGTGGTTTAACACGTTTACTTGAGGAAGGACGAGTCAGTAAAATGATCTGTTCTTTTCCTAAAACCAACAATTCCAATGTCTTTGAAGAATTATATCGTCAAGGCAAAATTGAACTCGAACTTGTGCCTCAAGGCAATCTTGCCTGCCGCATTCAAGCGGCAGGTGCAGGCTTAGGTGCGGTTTTTAGCCCCACAGGTTACGGCACTGCTTTAGCAGAAGGTAAAGAAACCAGACAAATTAATGGCAAAAACTATGTGCTTGAATATCCAATTGAAGCAGACTTTGCCTTAATTTCAGCGCATCAGGCCGATCGTTGGGGCAATTTAACCTATCGTAAAACGGCACGTAATTTTGGGCCAATTATGGCCAAAGCCGCCAAGACCACTATCGTACAAGTGAAAGAACTCTTTGAACTCGGGCAACTCGACCCAGAAAGTATTATCACCCCAGGCATCTTTGTACAACACGTCATTAAAGTCTAAGGAGAGACGATGCAAAAACGTACTCGAGAGCAAATTGTGGCACGCATTGCAGCCGACATCCCAGACGGCAGCTACGTCAATTTAGGCATTGGCTTACCCACCAAAGTGGCGCAATTTTTACCTGCAGATAAAGAAATCATTTTACATTCGGAAAATGGGGTACTGGCTTTTGGCCCTTGCTTAAGTCCTGAAGATCAAGACCCTGATCTGATTAACGCGGGTAAAGAATTGGTCAGCTTATTAAACGGGGGCTGCTTTATGCATCATGGGGATTCTTTTGACATTATGCGCGGTGGTCATTTGGATATTTGCGTGTTAGGTGGATTTCAGGTCGCAGTCAATGGTGATCTTGCCAATTGGCATACAGGTGCTGAAGACGCCATCCCTGCCGTAGGCGGTGCCATGGACTTAGCAGTGGGTGCAAAATGCATTTACGTGTGTATGGAACATCTGACCAAACACGGCGAAGCAAAAATCGTAGAACAGTTAACTTACCCTATCACTGGGCAGCAATGCGTGGATCGCATTTATACCGATTTATGCACGATTGATCTTAAAGGGGGTCAAGCCTATGTCATTGAAATAGTCCCTGAATTATCATTTTCAGAGTTACAAAAGCACACTGGATGTGCTTTAATTGATGCGCGTACTGTATAAGTACGCCATCGTACAATAAAAAATATAAACATAAAAAGGATAATTTATGAAAAAATTACTGTTTGCGGGTGCTTGTAGTTTAACCGCGATGTCAACTTTTGCCATGGACAGTACTGAACAACGCATTTTGCTGTTAGAACAGCAACTTAATGCCCTAAAAACTGAATTACAGCAACAAAAACAAGCCCAAACTGAGCTACAGCATAGTCAAGTGGCGGTACAACACGATTTACACACCCAACAACAACAGCTTGAAGCACAGCAAAATAGCACTAAAAAGCTGATTGATTTAGGTGATAACGTTGATGTCTATGGGGTATTACGCTTTGATGGTGCAGTGGATTTTAAAAGCAGTCCAAATGGACGTGGACGTACTATTAACCAAATTAACCGTGCGCCTTTTGATGAGCCGGATTCAACACGCTCAGATTTTACCGCTGCGGCTACCCGTATTGGCATCAATATTAAAGATTTAGCCGGCAATCCAAATGTTAAAGCTAAAATAGAAGCAGACTTTTGGAGCAATGGCGGTCGTGGTGATGGTAATTTCCGTATCCGTCATGCATATTTGAATGCCTATAATTGGACCTTTGGTCAAACCACGTCATTAATGTCTAATATTGAGGTGGCAACCGATGCCGTTGATTATAGTTTACTATTGGGCAATGCCGTGGTGCGTCACCCTCAAGTCCAATATGGCTGGAAACTTAATCCAGAAAATAGTGTCAATGTGGCCTTAGAATATATGGGCGGTGGTGATCGTTCATCTGCCTTACCTGCATTAACGGCCAAATACAGCTATAAAAATGGTCCAGCACATATTATTGCTAATGGTTTTGTCAATGAAAAACAAGCCCAAGGTGCCACTGAGGATATCGAAGACATTGGTTGGGGGGTGGGTTTAGGCGGACGCTATCGTTTTGATTCACAAAACTCCATTCAGGCCCAGTATTATCATATGGTCGGTGATCAACGCATTGTTTCTTTTTTAACCCAAGGAGCGACCTCAGATGGTGAGGCATGGGGCGGTGATTTTTCAGTCGATCCGCTTAAAAAAGAGTTGCTGCTGAATCGATTTGATAGCTTGACACTAGGCTATTCACATATCTTTAGTCCACAATGGCGTGCCAATATTGCGGCCAGCGTGGTGAACTTTGATGATGATTCAGATTTTGCCAAAGCTAATCCTGAAAGCAACAAACGCCTCAGTGATTACGTCATTAATGGGATTTATAGCCCCTGGAAAAACGTCGATTTAGGCGCGGAATATCATCATGGAAAACGTGAAACTTTTGATGGGCGTGAAGCCGATGTATCACGCATCAACATGACGGCTAAATATAGTTTCTAGGCAGCAGAGTATGTCTGAAGTCACTCCATCCAAACAAGTGGTTTTAATGATGGCCATCACCTGCGCGTTATGCGCAGGTTGCAACTACTTTAATCAACCCTTAATTTATTCTATTGCCCAAGATTTAAATATTTTGCCCGAGCAAGCAGGTTTTACGGTGGTGTTAAGTCAAATTGGCTACACTTTAGGCCTGTGTTTATTTGTACCTTTAGGCGATTTATTTGAAAAGCGTGCCTATATTTGCGGGCTGATGGTATTGACTGCCCTCTCTTTAATGGGTTTGGCTGCCAGCCAACAGATCACTACCTTATATACATTCACCCTATTGGCCGCTTTTTGTTCAATTAGCACACAAATTCTGATTCCCTTTGCAGCCAGCTTATTTAATCGACAAAAAAGTGCCGAAGTCTTGGGTTGGCTAATGAGTGGGGTACTGATTGGGATTTTATTTGCTCGTACTTTATCAGGTTTAATTTCGACGCTGTGGTCATGGCATATGGTGTATTGGCTGAGTGGTTGTTGTATCTTATTGTTTAGTATACTAATGTGGTTTCAATTACCACAAAGTAAAAGCAATTTACCACTTCAACCTCTACAGATTTACCAATCTTTATGGCATTGGGTCAAAACCGAACCACGTTTACTGCGCCGTAGCCTGATTGGTGCTTTGTCTTTTGGTATGCTGAGTATTTTATTTACCACCATGAGCTTTATTTTAGCCGAAGCACCTTATTATTTTAATGACTTTGAAATCGGTTTAATGGGTATTATTGGCGTGGTAGGCATTTGGGCATCCCAATGGACAGGTAAAATGATTGCTCGCGCTCAGGAATCTTTTTTGGCTAATTGGGCAACACGCAGCTTATTTATTGCTTGGCTGCCCTTAGCGGCGGCACAGCAAAGTTTAAGTTTATATATCATCGGCCTTATTTTTGCCTATTTTGGTATTTCAGCACTCCATGTTTTAAATCAAAATTTGGTCTATCGAATTTCTGTCTCGGCACGGTCACGGATTAATGCCATTTATATGACCTGTTATTTTTCTGGGGCGGCCTTAATGTCCTTTTTGAGTCTTAAACTCTGGCAAAATTATGGTTGGTGGGCCTGTGTACTATTGGGAGGTGTTCTAGGTATTTTCATTTTGTTATTAAATGCCTATGACTTAGGACGTAAAAATAATTTAATTCAGCTCAGTTTAAATGAAATTCAATCTGATCATTGCCCTAAGAATTAAATATTTATGCTGTATCAATCAGTATTTTGTAAGCAAACTTAGATGAATGTGCAATTTATTTTAAGTATTATGAATGGCATTTCCATCACTTATTATCATACCTAATGCGCACTTTCGCCTAATGGGCGACCTCAAACTCCATTACAATAATACTGTACTTCTATTCAAGAGGTCGGTAATGAAAACGTTGATTTTTGCGTTTTGCTTGCTGTTGTGTGGCAATCTGCAAAGCGCATGGATGACAGATTCTTATGGTCGATACCACTCTAATTTTTGCCGCGCTGGTATGTATTGGCAAATTGTCCCTTGGAATCTAGCAGGAACGGATTGTTATATGCCTGGACATGGATTATGGGGAAAACGTGTCCTCGAATAACATGATTATCTTACTTATAAAAAGCCAATCTTTATCAAGATTGGCTTGATTTTAAGCGATTCTGTTAACTGGCATGTAACAACACCACACGACCTGTTACTTTACCTTGTTGTAAATCATCAAAGGCCTGATTAACCTCTGTGATTGGTCGAGTTTGGATTGGTATCATTTTTAAATCACGCTCACGGACCAAATCCAATAGGGCACGTAATTCCTGTACAGTACCCACATAGCTGCCTTGGATGGTGATTGGACGCATCGCAATGCTCGGAATCGGCAATTGAATCTCACCGCCCATTAGGCCACACACGACAATATGCGCACCGCGGGCAGCAGTTTTTAAGGCAAACTCTAAGCTACTGCGACTGCCGACTAAATCTAAAATAAATGCTGCACCGCCATCAGTCAGCGCGTTTAATTGCTGGCTTGCATCGGCAACTTGACTATTGACTGTGGCAATTGCGCCCAATTGCTGCGCGGTTTGCAATTTAGCATCATCAATATCCACTAAAATTGCGCCATGCGCATCTTGCGCCTTTAATAAGGTCAATGCCATTAAGCCTAATCCGCCTGCACCAATAATTACTACAGGTTGCTGATGAATCTGTGCACCAAATTTATTTAAGGCGCTAAACGTGGTTAAACCCGCACAAGCTAGAGGCGCTGCCTGTGCTGGATCAAGACCTTGTAAATCTACCAAATAACGCGGATGCGGCACGAGAATATACTCGGCAAAGCCACCTGGTTTGACAATGCCCAATTGCTGCGGTTTTAAACATAAATTTTCTTGTTCATTTTTACAATAACGGCAAGCACCGCAACCAATCCATGGGTGTAATAAGGCTTGTGTACCTACAGCTAAATCTGCAACCTGATCGCCATAAGCCACTACCTCGCCACTAATTTCATGGCTTAAAGTTAAGGGTGGTTTCACCCCACGCTCTGCCAAAGACAGTTTTTTACCTTGTCCTAAATCGTAATAACCATCCCACAAATGCAGGTCAGTATGACATAAGCCAGCAGCATGGACTTTAATCAGCACCTCTGTACCCTGAGGCTCAGGTATGGGTAAATTGATTTGTTGTAATGGCGCACCATGTTCTTGTACACAATAACAGCGCATATGACTCATCCTTGTTTTTATTGACGTTATTTTTAGAGATTAGGCACTTTGTTGAATAATGCCGCGTGCTTTTAAGCTGTTTAATTCAGCTTCAGTTAAAAATTCAGCTAAGATTTGGTCAGTGTCTTCACCTAAACACGGTGGTGCTTTTTTATATTCGACTGGTGTTTTTGACAGTTTGATCGGTGAACCAATCGATTGATAATCATCGCGTAAACGATGTGGCATTTTAATAAGCATCTCACGCGCTTGCACTTGTTCTTCCTCTAATGCCTGCGCTAAGTTATTAATCATACCCACGGGTACACCCACCGCATCAATTAGCTCAACCCAATATTGGGCTTCATGTTGCATAAAATGCCGCTGTAAAAGCTGGGTTAAAATATCACGGTGTTCGACGCGACCTGAATTACGCTGAAAACGTGGGTCTTGGGACAAGTCAGCTAAACCAATACTTTGGCACAGCGCATCAAATTGTCCGTCATTACCACAAGCAATAATAAATTCACCTTGACGCGCTTTAAATACTTGATAAGGCACAATATTAGCATGTGCATTACCAAAGCGTCCCGGCACTTTACCAGAGGTTAAATAATTCATCGCCAACACCGAAAGCGAGGCAACTTGGGTATCTAATAGCGCCATATCAATATGTTGCCCTTCACCAGTTTGATGCCGTGACAACAGCGCCGCTTGAATGGCAATCGCTGCATATAGACCTGTGGTTAAATCCGCAAAGGCTAGACCCGCTTTTTGCGGCCCGCCACCGGGTAAATCATCACGCTCCCCTGTTACGCTCATCATGCCACCCATGCCTTGAATAATAAAATCGTAGCCGGGTTGCTGAGCGCGGGGGCCATTTTGCCCAAATCCTGTAATCGAACAATAGACTAATCTGGGATTTACTTGGGCAAGACTGGCATAATCCAAGCCATATTTTTTTAAAGAACCTGCTTTATAGTTTTCAATCACCACATCAGCACTAGCCACCATTTTCAAAATTAGGGCTTGACCTTCGGGACTGGCCAAATCAATCGCCACTGAATGTTTATTACGATTGGCCGATAAATAATAAGCCGATTCACCTGTAGGCTTGCCTTGATTATCTTTGAGCCATGGTGGACCCCAAATTCGGGTGTCATCGCCTGCCTGTGGTCGTTCTACTTTAATCACTTCAGCACCTAAATCTGCCAAAATTTGACTACACCAAGGTCCAGCTAAAATACGGCTTAAATCTAATACACGAAATCCAGTTAATGCGCCCATATGCTGCAATACTTCCTTTATTGTGGCTTTTTTTGTTTTTTATTTCACAGAGTGAAACTAAATTTTATAACATAATTTTGGATTATGCTGAAAAAATATGCAAGGATGAAGATAAAATTGGCTTTTTTTTCTATCATTATGAATCAAATTATGACAACAGCCACTCAACAATTACTTGATCTGTTATCTTTAACACCCGTCAAAGCGCAGCGCTTTATGGGACAAAGCGTGCGTTTTTTTGGCAAGCGTGTCTTTGGCGGGCAAATTTTGGCACAAGCCATCATGGCAGCAGCGCAAAGCTGCGATCGTCCAGTCAATTCCTTACATGCCTATTTTATTCGCCCTGGAGACAGCGATTTTCCGATTGAATATGAGGTTACATGTTTAAGAGATGGACAGAAATTTTCTTTAAGACAAATACATGCCTATCAACATGGACAGCTAATTTTTACTGCGCTCATTTCTATGAGCATTGAATATGCCGAATTTGATTATCAAGCCACTGTGCCACCCTATCCAGCGCAGCCGCCGCAGCTTCGACATCAGTATGCTACAGCTTTTCATTTGCATATTGAACCGCAAGCTGCTCAACAAACAACTGATGCTGTTAAAGACGAATACGTGGAATATGCCAAGACCTACCAACCTTTAGCACTTGAATATGATCACCAAATTTATCATCAAGCCATTTTGGCCTATTATTCAGACTACAGCTTACTCAATATTGCACTGCGTCAATTAGATTTAGACGAAAGTGACAGCAATTTAATGAGTGCCAGCTTAGATCATAGTTTATATTTCCATCGTGATTTTCGTGTAGATGAATGGCTGTGCTATCAATTGCATTGTCCTAGTGCACAACATGGTCGTGGCTTAAATCAGGGCACTATTTGGCAAAACAATCAATTGGTGTGTAGTGCGATACAAGAAAGTCTTATTCGTTTGCATAAATAAAATTTAAATAAATACAAACAATTAACCTAAATATAAAAAATAATTCTAGTATTTAGGCAGTGATTAAGTTATAAAACCTAAAAAAACAAATACGTATTTATAGAAAAAACAGGGATGCTGTATGCACAATTTATTTAATGTCCAAGGAAAAGTGGCGCTAGTCACAGGTGGTAGTCGTGGAATTGGTTATATGATTGCCCAAGGCTTATTACAACAAGGTGCTAAAGTTTATATTGTGTCGCGTAAAGTCGCACAATGCCAACAAGCCGCCGAGGAGCTCAAACAGTTTGGTGAAGTTTATGCCTTATCTGCGGATTTATCGGATGTTAGCCAAATTGAATCATTTGTTCAAGAATTTCAAAAATATGAAAAGCATCTAGATATTTTGATTCATAATGCTGGCGCAACATGGGGTGCACCTTTGGGCGAATATCCTGAACAAGGTTGGGATAAAGTCA
This sequence comes from Acinetobacter sp. B51(2017), assembly GCF_003711395.1. GTDB lineage: Bacteria > Pseudomonadota > Gammaproteobacteria > Pseudomonadales > Moraxellaceae > Acinetobacter. The sequence continues at coordinate 42,720 of NZ_PJRJ01000017.1, read as the reverse complement.
TGGACACCAATCTTAAGTCGGTGTTCTTTTTAACCCAAGCTTTATTGCCTTTATTAAGTCAAGCAGCCACTGCACAACAACCCGCTAAAATCATTAATATTGGCTCTATGGATGGTTTAACCGTACCGCGTTTTGACAGCTATGCATATTCGAGTAGTAAAGCTGCCTTACATCACCTGACGCGGCATTTAGCGGGGCATTTAGCAGGACAACATATTCAAGTGAATGCCATTGCACCCGGCCCATTTGCCACCCAAATGATTCAATTTGTTTTAGAACACAATAAAAATGAACTCGAACAACGCATTCCCTTAAAACGCATTGGTCAAGCTGAAGATTTAATTGGCACCAGCTTATTTTTAGCTTCCAAAGCCTCAGATTATATTACTGGCGCGGTGATTCCTTTAGATGGCGGATACTCAAGCACGCGTTAAGGAGCTGATCATGAATCAAATGCTGAATTTAGAAGACTATCAACACTTGGTCGGGCAAACTTTACATTCACCTTGGCTAGTATTAGATCAAGCACGAATTAATGCCTTTGCCGATGCCACCTTAGATCATCAATTTATTCATACTGACCCACAAAAAGCGGCTCAAACGCCCTTTCAAGGCACTATTGCACACGGTTTATTAACCTTATCGCTGTTACCATATTTTAGTCAGCAAACCCTGCCTAAACTCAAGGGTTTAAAAATGGGCATTAATTATGGCTATAACAAGATTCGCTTTTTATCCCCAGTGGCCTCTGGCAGTTCGCTGCGGGCAAAGATTCTAATTCAAAGCTTTAGCCCGTTAAATGAATCACAATATCAATTGGTGACTCAAGTTACCATTGAAATTCAAGGTCAAGAAAAACCTGCCTTAGTGGCAGAATGGATTAATTTATTTATAGCTTAAATAATATTTTACAAGGATAGTGATGATGCAAAATCAATTTCAAGATCAAGTGGCTATTGTCACGGGTGCTGCCAATGGTTTAGGTAAATCTTATGCTTTAGCCTTGGCCAAACTGGGTGTTCATGTGGTAGTCAATGATGTTGGTGGGGCGCGTGATGGCTCTGGTCAAGACCAAAGCGCAGCGGCCAAAGTGGTTGAGGAAATTCAAGCCCAAGGTGGCCGTGCCTTACTCAGCTATGCGGATATTACCGATTATACGGCAGTAACGCAGATGGTTGATGACGTGATGCAACGCTTTGGACGTATTGATATTTTAATTAATAATGCAGGAATTTTACGCGATTCCACTTTTTCTAAAGCCAATTTAGATGATTTTTGGCATGTGGTCGATGTACATTTAAAAGGCAGTGTTCATTGTACCAAAGCGGTTTGGGATGTGATGAAGGCACAAAATTATGGTCGTATTGTTCTCACCTCGTCAGCTTCAGGTTTATATGGCAACTTTGGTCAAACTAACTATGCGGTAGCAAAATCTGCTTTACTAGGTTTAATGAATGTCTTAGATGCCGAAGGCAAAAAATATAATATTAAAGTCAACTTGTTAGCTCCAACTGCACATACTCGTATGACGGATGAATTATTGCCCGAAGCCGCTAAACCCTTACTTAGCCCAGAGGCTATTACTCCTGCAACTTTATTTTTGGCAGGTCCCGACGCACCATCTAAAACTATTTTAGCCGTGGGTGCGGGTGTGTATGCCAGAAGTTATATTTTTGAAACTGAAGGGGTCTTTATTCCTAAAGAACAGCGTACCCCTGAAATCATTGCCCAACATTTTGAACAAATTTCTGCATCTGAAAAACGTCATTATTTAAACAGTGCTTCAGAACAAACTGTACGCTTTGTTGAAAAAGCCATGCAGCACTAAAATGTTCCGCAAAAGAGGTGGCTGAAGCAACTTAAGCCGCCTTTTGGGCTTGGCTCAGCGCTTGATGTGCCCAAACATTCAGCCCAAGACCTGCAAAAATCACATAGCAAATATAATGATGTACTTGTGTACTACTTTGTTCAAAACCACTCATAATCCATTGGCGGCAATAGGCAATGGCACCTTCAATCAGCATTTTAAAAATATCTGTTGGTAAAGGATAGGGTTTAAAATGTGCAGGTAAGGCATTAAACCAATATTCAAGCCCCGCCATATAATGGCTTTTAATCACATTTAATTCGGCTAAGATTTTATTGGTGGTATAAGGTGCAAGGGCAAAAAATGCATTGGCATAAACTGCATTTTGCGGAATATGCTGTACATAGGCCAAAATGGCATCTTCTAAGCGGGCTTTATGGTCTGTGCCATTGGCATAAGCATGATGTAAAACTTTAATATGCGCCGAGCTAATACGTTCAAAACATTGTAAATAACAATCTTCTTTATCTTTAAACAACTTATAAAAAGTGGTTTTAGACACCCCTGCACGGTCAATAATATCTTGTACAGAAGTGGCCGCATAACCTTTTTGATCTAAATGATACGCTGTGGCTTCAATTAAACGCCCACGCTGTGACAACATCACCACTTCAGGCGGCAAGCTGTTACTGCCACGCGGTAAAACACGGCGAATAGCGGGATCAGGCGTTTGCATAGGCGATTTAATGAGAGGATCTGATTTTGGCATCTGTAGCTCGTTGTTATAAGCAAGTGTCATACAGCAGTGTAGCCAATTTGGTGTGCAATTGCATCGCTTTTCCGACTGAACTGCACTTTTTTGCTTCCCGACCAATGACAGCTTAAAAGCACCAACCTAGACTTGTTTGTATAAATACAACTATGTTTATATAGATCATGTCAGACTGTTTTATCAATATACAACAACAAGAACAATAGGAAGTTAAATAATGTCTAAGGAAAGTTATATCGATGCGACAAGCGCTAAAGCCGCACCCGCCACAACAACTAAACAGCGTACATGGAAGATTTTATTTTTTCTGTTTTTGGCCAATATGCTGAACTTTTTTGACCGCACTATTCCCTCAATTATTATTGAGCCCTTACGGTTTGAGTTTAAACTCAGTGACTTACAATTAGGTTTAGTCACTGCCGCATTTACTTTAGTTTATGCGGTAGCCGGTTTACCTTTTGGACGCCTGGCAGATAAGGGTTCACGTAAAAATATTATTGGTTGGGGCTTACTGATTTGGAGTGGCTTTACTGCCATGAATGCAGCCGCTTGGAACTATGTGTCGTTTTTTCTGGTACGCATTGGAGTGGGGATTGGTGAAGCCAGTTATGCTCCTGCTGCCAACTCACTCATTGCCGACTTATTTCCACCTGAACGCCGTGCCCGTGCTGTGGGAATTTTTATGCTCGGTTTACCCATTGGTTTATTACTGGCATTTTTTACCGTGGGCTCCATTGCCGAATACTTCAATAGTTGGCGCGCACCATTTTTACTGGCGGCAGTGCCTGGTATTTTATTGGCGATCTTTTTCTTTCGTATGAAAGAGCCTCAACGTCAACAGTTAAAAACTGCCACTGCTGCACCAGCACAAACCGTACATCAGCCCGTGCGCCAACTGCTTAAAATTAAAACTCTACGTTGGTTAATTTTATCGGGTGTTAGCATGAATTTTGCCGCTTATGCGGGTAATGCCTTTTTTGTACCGCTGTTCCAACGCTATTTTGGTTTAAGCCTGACCCATGCCGCCGTGATTACAGGTTGCGTAGTCGGTGTCACTGGCTTAATTGGCTTAGTATTGGGTGGTATGGTCGCCGATCGTGCTCATCAACGTCTGGCTGGCGGTCGTTTACTATTCGGAGCAATTAGCTTATTTATTTCCTCAATCTTTATTGCAATTGCTTTATATCTAGGAAATCAGTCCTTAACTGCTGTAGTGATTCTACTTAGTATTGGTTGGTTAGCCTCTTATAATTATTACACTACGGTGTATCCTGCCATTCAGGATGTCGTACAACCAAATTTACGCGCGACTGCGGTAGCTGTGTATTTTGCCTGCATGTATATTTTAGGTGGTGCTTTTGGACCCGTAGTCGTAGGGGCTTTATCTGATCATTTTTCGAATGCGGCAATGCTCGCTTCAGGTTCTGCGGTCATGTTAGAACAGTTTAAAGCGATTGGCTTACATCATGCCTTATACGTCATTCCTGTGGCACTATTGATTACATCGATTTTCTTATACTTTGCAGCACGTCAGTTTAAACAAGATTGCCCAGAGTAAGACACAAAAAACCCATGCAAGGCATGGGTTTTTTTCACTTTATTTTCTAAAAAGAAAAATTAAAGTGGGCTAATCGCGTTAGCTTGAGAGCCTTTAGGACCAGCAACGATTTCGAATTGAACGCGTTGGCCTTCTTGCAATACTTTGAAGCCTTTAACTTGGATTTGGCTGTAGTGTGCAAACACGTCTTCGCCAGAATCTGCTGCAATAAAACCAAAACCTTTAGTTTCGTTAAACCATTTAACTGTGCCAGTTACTACGTTTGACATAGATTTTTCCTATACTTTAAAAACTTTATATGGCTTGTGCCATAGTGCCTAAGACAATAAACTTTGCAACGAAAAAATCTGATAAAACGAAGGGAACAACGAGATGAAAAGATTTGCGATAACAACAGTATTATTATTTTAGTGGCTCCAATTATACACAGCTAAATCAAATACGCAAGTATTTTGATTAAAATATATCAAAACGGTGCATGATGCGCTATGTTCATCAATAGCGCATCTAGCTGCTACCACTTATCTGCTTGATGGACGATCTAAATTTAATCGATTTTGCTCTGGCTCTGTAGTCGTTTGAGAAGATGGCTGTCCATCCACTGAAACCTTAAGATTGACTAAGTAAATCGCAAGCGCAGCAATTACGCCAGGAATAGCAATCAATAAAAAGTTCATTTGATGGGCTAACTCAAAAGTCAACAATGCTCCTGTGAGTACAGGACCGACAATAGCACCAATACGCCCAATCCCAGATGCCCAGCCCATGCCTGTGGAACGCACGTTGGCAGGATAAAACTGTGCGACGAAAGTATAAAGTAGGATTTGCGAACCAATTGTTGCTGCACCTGCAATGGCAATTAAACTATACAGCACCAGTTGTGGACTATTAAATCCGAGTAAAATTAAGGCCACTGCCCCCACAACGAATAAACTAGTGAGTACTTTTTTAATATGGAAACGGTCAGCTAACATGCCACCGCCAATCGCACCCAGCATACCGCCAATATTTAAGGCAAATAAGAACAGCATACTGGCACCCAATGAGTAACCCGCTTGAATCATCAATTTTGGTAACCAACTGCCAAGCGCATACACCATCAATAAGCACATAAAAAATGCCAGCCAAAACATAAAGGTACTCAAGCTACGCCCTTGCTGGAATAACGCTTTTAAAGGTGCTTGATCTGCAACATTGATTTCAGGCAAAACAAACTGAGTTTGCGCAGTTACACGCTGTTCAGGTGCGATTTTATGCACAATTTTAGCAACCTCATCATTTTGCTGTTTTTGAGTTAAAAACATTAATGATTCAGGTAAATATTTCCATAATACAGGCAAAAATAAACATGGGATGCCTGCAATGTAAAACATGATTTTCCAGCCATAGTCACCGACCAACCATGCTCCAAGTAATGCTGAACTCATACCACCAATGGCATAACCACTAAACATGAGTGCCACCAAAGTACTACGAATACGTTTAGGTGCATATTCAGTCATAAGCGCAACTACATTGGGCATCACGCCTCCAATACCCAGTCCAGCTAGAAAGCGCAACACTGCAAATTGGGTCGGATTTTCGGCAAAAGCACCTAAAAAGGTGAAACCACTGAAAATAGCCACACAAATTAAAATGGTTTTTTTACGACCTAAACGATCTGCCAAAGTGCCAAAGCCCATAGCACCAAACATCATACCAAACAAAGCACTACTGGCCAGTAAGCCTGCTTGAACGGTCGTTAAGCCCCACTCTTGCATCAATAGAGGCAGCGCAACACCATAAATGACCAGATCATAGCCATCAAAAATGATAATGCTTAAACACCATAGCAGCACGCTCCAATGGAATGGGCGGAATTTTGCTTCATCCACCACACGCTGAATTTGAATCTGCTCAGCCATACTTCACCTCCTTACTGTGAAGAACAATCTGCTGTGCACAATGCGCGATTCAAACTACTTTGTCCAAAACCGTTTAAGCATAGACTTATACTTTAAAAGTGCCATTTTTTGAAGATATATAGATATTCAATACTTTAAAATACAGATCTATCATATTCGATTGCTTCTAAATCATAGACTTGATAGATACAGTCAAACAAAGCACGTAAGTCATCGGCGGCATCTAAATTACGAATTGCCATAAAGACAGGACTAACCGCGTCATGATCAATGATCGGAATATAATGTACATGCGCCAACTGGATAGATTTGGCACTTTCTGGTACCACACATACGCCTTCGGCTGCCGCCACTAAGCCTAATGCCAATTGAATCTCACGCACCAATTTGATGCTTTTGGGCGTCAAGCTATGTTCTGCAAAGATCCCCTGCACTTGGGTGGCAAAGTTAGCCCCAGCAATATTGGGATATAAAAACAAATTTTCTTGTTCAATTTCAGCCAAACTAATGTTAGCTTGTTGAGCTAAAGGATGACTCTGATGCACCGCGACCACTAAGGGCTCTTCACGTAATAAAATCCGCTTTATATGCGGATCAGAAATACGTAAGCGCCCAAACCCAACATCAATTTGACCTTTTTTAAGTGCTTGAATCTGCTCAAAAGTCGACATTTCAATCAGTTCAACTTTTAAATTTGGCTGTTGCTGACGAAATACATAAATAATTTTTGACAATAATCCATACAACAATGACGCCACAAAGCCAATTTTGATACTACGTTCAACGATACCTATTCGCGTGGTCATCGATTTGACTTCTTCAGCATTAGACAAAAGTTTAACTGCATGTTGGTAAAAGAATTGCCCTGCTTCGGTTAACTGTAATGGACGTGTACCGCGTTCAAATAATTGCACCCCAATTTCTGCTTCAAGCTGTTGTATTTGGCGGCTTAGCGGGGGTTGAGCAATGAATAAACGTTCTGCTGCTTTGGTAAAACTCTTGGTTTCCGCCACGGCGACAAAATAACGTAGATGTCGCAGTTCCATGGGCTCACTCCTTAACTTAATATCTTAAAGGTATAAAAAAATGCTAATTTGATCTTCGACATCAAAAATTTATTCTTTTAAGGTATATGCAAGAACAGCGAAACGCAAGTACAGCCCGGAAGAGATTATGTACACAGCAATAGAAACAATTTTGGTGGAAATTCCAACCATCCGCCCACACAAAATGGCGGTTGCAACGATGCAAACCCAAACCTTGGTGTTGGTAAAAATCAGTACGGCTGATGGCTTTGTGGGCTGGGGTGAAGCAACCACTATTGGTGGTTTAGGTTATGGCGATGAAAGCCCTGAAAGTGTCAAAACTAATATTGAAACCTATTTTGCCCCACTGTTAAAAACATTATCTGGTTTAAATATTGCACAAACATTACAAGTCTTAAAAAAGAATATTAATGGTAACCGTTTTGCCAAATGTGCAATTCAAACTGCGTTACTCGATATTCAAGCACAGCGTCTAGGTGTACCTGTCTCTGAATTATTAGGTGGTCGCTTACGTGACAGCGTGCCAGTACTGTGGGTGCTTGCATCTGGCGATACAGAAAAAGATATTGCTGAAGCAAAACGCATGGTAGCAGCCAAACGCCATAATATCTTTAAACTTAAAATTGGTTCAAGCCCAGTTGAAGCTGATGTCGAACATGTGCTTGCAATTAAACAAGCCTTGGGTAAAGACGTGTCAATCCGTGTCGATGTCAACCGTGCTTGGACTGAATTAGAAGCGATTAAAGGCATTCAATTACTCCAAGATGGCGGTGTTGATTTAATTGAGCAACCATGTGCGATTGATAATATTGATGCGATGCAACGTTTAACTCAGCGCTTTGATATTGCCATCATGGCAGACGAGTCACTCATGGGCCCAAGTACTGCATATCGCTTAGCCAAACGTCATGCAGCATCTGTATTTGCAGTTAAAGTTGCGCAATCAGGTGGTTTAATTGAAGGCTGCGAAGTGGGCACCATCGCTCGTCTAGCTGGCATTGACCTCTATGGTGGCACAATGCTCGAAGGTCCTGTTGGAACCATTGCCTCAGCACATGTGTTCTCTACTTTTGAAAACTTAGCCTATGGAACTGAACTTTTTGGCCCATTGCTACTGACCGAAGACATTTTAACAACGCCACTGCAATACCAAGATTTCGAATTACATTTGCCACAAACGGCAGGTTTAGGTCTAGAACTGGATCTGAACAAGATTGACAACTTACGTCGTCAGTAACCCCAGAATTTAAGAAGGAGTGAAACATGCTGTTTCAAGTACGCATGGATGTCAATATCCCACGTGATATGCCGGTTGAACAAGCCAATGAAATTAAAGCTGTAGAAAAAGCCTATTCGCAAGAATTACAGCAGCAAGGAAAGTGGCGTCACATTTGGCGTATCACTGGTCAATATTCCAACATCAGTATTTTTGATGTCGAAAGTAACGAAGAGCTACATACGATTTTACAAGGTTTACCATTGTATCCGTATATGCAAATTGAAGTGATGGCTTTAAATCGTCATCCCTCTTCAATTCGTGAAGACGATCGTTAATTTAAGCCACTTTAATTAATTTAAATTTTCAGTAGAGATGCAGGTTTTTCCTGCATCTTGACCCCCTTATTGTCCTAAAAAGGAAAACGGCCAGCCATCTCGCCAGCTTAATTTAAATTGCGATGAATGTGCTTGCCATACAGGTTTACAGGAGTAAATGTATGAATCGCCAAGAAATTGATGCTTTAGTTAAACAAATGAACGTAGACACGGCAACAGGTCCAGTGGATGCGCGTGTACAACAAATTGTGGTGCGTTTACTTGGAGATTTGTTCCAAGCCATTGAAGATTTAGACATCAGCCAAACAGAACTTTGGAAAGGTCTTGAATATTTTACTGATGCAGGTCAAGCCAATGAACTTGGACTTTTAGCTGCTGGTTTAGGTCTAGAGCATTATCTTGATTTACGTGCTGACGAAGCTGATGCGAAAGCAGGCATCACAGGTGGTACGCCACGTACCATTGAAGGTCCATTATATGTTGCAGGCGCACCTGAATCTGTTGGCTTTGCGCGTATGGATGATGGTTCTGAAGAGGGTAAAATCCCAACTTTAATTATCGAAGGTATCGTTAAAGATACGCAAGGTAACATCATTGAAGGTGCTAAAGTTGAAGTTTGGCATGCAAACAGCTTAGGTAACTACTCGTTCTTTGATAAGTCACAATCTGACTTCAACTTACGTCGTTCAATCTTAACTGATGCACAAGGTCAATACACTGCATTAACAACTATGCCTGTAGGTTATGGTTGCCCTCCACAAGGTACGACTCAATTTGTCTTAGACAAACTTGGTCGTCACGGTAACCGCCCTTCACACGTTCACTACTTCGTAACTGCACCTGGTTACCGTAAGCTAACCACTCAGTTTAACATCGAAGGCGATCAATACCTTTGGGATGACTTTGCATTCGCAACACGTGATGGCTTAGTAGCAACTGCCGTAGACGTAACTGATGAAGCTGAAATCGCTCGGCGTGGCCTTAAAGGTGCGTTCAAACACATTCAATTTGACATTGAATTAGTAAAAGACGTTGAAGGTGCACCTTCAACTGAAGTTGAACGCCGCCGCGCATCAGCATAATTATTCAGTCGGAATCGGGATAATATGTCAATTATCCCGATGACTTCCCCTCAATTTGGAAAGTCGGAGAACGTCCATGCCACGTATTCCTGTAATTAATACTAGCCATCTAGATCGTCTTGATGAGTTACTTGTAGACAACTTTGAGACAGGTGAGTTTAAACTTCATCGTTCAGTTTTCACTGATCAAGCCCTTTTTGATTTAGAGATGAAATACATCTTTGAAGGCAACTGGGTTTACTTGGCGCACGAAAGCCAGATTCCAAATAATAATGATTACTACACAACATATATTGGTCGTCAACCAATCCTGATTGCACGTAACCGCCAAGGTGAGTTAAATGCAATGATCAATGCATGTTCACACCGTGGTGCACAGCTTTGCCGTAACAAACGTGGTAACAAAGCAACCTATACCTGCCCATTCCATGGTTGGACCTTCAACAACTCGGGTAAACTTTTAAAAGTTAAAGATCCAACAGATGCAGGTTATTCTGATTGCTTTAACAAAGAAGGTTCACACGACCTTAAAAAAGTGGCGAAATTTGAAAGCTATAAAGGCTTCTTATTTGGTAGCTTAAACCCAGACGTATTACCATTAGAAGAATTCTTAGGTGAAACCACAAAAATTATCGACATGATCGTTGGTCAGTCTGATCAAGGTTTAGAAGTTTTACGTGGTGCTTCAACATATACCTATGAAGGTAACTGGAAACTGACTGCTGAAAACGGTGCAGACGGTTACCACGTATCTGCAGTTCACTGGAACTACGCTGCGACTACGCAACAACGTAAAGAAAAAGAAGCTGGTGACAACATCCGTGCAATGAGCGCTGGTTCTTGGGGTAAACAAGGCGGTGGTTCTTACGGTTTTGAAAACGGTCACATGCTGCTTTGGACACAATGGGCGAACCCTGAAGACCGTCCTAACTTCCCTAAAGCAGACGAATATGCTGAAAAATTCAGCCCTGCAATGTCGAAGTGGATGATCGAGCGTTCACGTAACCTTTGCTTGTATCCAAACGTTTACTTGATGGATCAGTTTGGTTCACAAATCCGTGTACTTCGCCCGATCTCTGTCGATAAAACTGAAGTGACCATCTACTGTATCGCGCCTGTAGGTGAAGAGCCAGAAGCACGTGCACGCCGTATCCGTCAATATGAAGACTTCTTCAACGCTTCAGGTATGGCAACGCCAGATGACTTAGAAGAATTCCGCGCATGTCAAGCAGGTTATGCAGGTATCGAACTTGAATGGAACGATATGTGCCGTGGTTCTAAGCATTGGATCAATGGTCCAGATGATGCTGCAAATGAAATCGGTCTTAAACCAAAGCTTTCTGGTATTAAAACTGAAGATGAAGGTTTATACCTTGCACAGCATCAACATTGGTTAGCAGAAATGAAACGTGCGATTAAAGCAGAACAAGCTTTAGCTGAACAAGGAGATCACGCATGAGCAACGCGAATCTTGAAGCAACTTTAGAATCAGTAAGCCAGTTTTTATTTAAAGAAGCGCGCCTACTTGATGATGAGCAATGGGATGAATGGTTAGAGTGCTATGCACCTACAGCATCTTACTGGATGCCATCTTGGGATGACTACAATACCTTAACTGAAGATCCACAATCTGAAATCTCGTTAATTTATTATCCAGATCGTCAAGGTTTAGAAGATCGCGTGTTCCGTATTAAAACAGAACGTTCTTCTGCAACCATGCCGGATACACGTACTAGCCACAATGTAAACAACATTGAAATTCTTGAACGTCATGAAGACAAAGTTGTTGTACGTTTTAACTGGAACACTTTAAGTTACCGCTATCAAAAGTCGTACAGCTACTTCGGTATGTCGCGTTACGAAATCGATTTGTCAGGTGATAAGCCACAAATTTTAAATAAATATGTGGTACTTAAAAATGATTACATCAACCAAGTTATTGATGTTTATCACCTCTAATACGCCCATCTAAGTGCTTTCGCTTGCAAGCACGGCCTTTAGCTAAAAGGATTTTTAGCTAAAGGTTTCTCTCTCTGTTCCCCAGATTTTTTTATAGGATTTTCAGCCATGTCAAACCACAATATTGCACTTCAATTTGAAGATGGCGTGACACGCTTCATTTCAGTTGCTCAAGGTGAGTCTTTATCTGACGCTGCTTACCGTCAAAAGATTAATATCCCACTAGATTGCCGTGACGGCGCATGTGGTACTTGCCGTGCATTTTGTGAATCGGGTACATATGACATGCCTGAGGAAACTTATATTGAAGATGCACTTACACCAGAAGAAGCAGAGCAAGGCTATGTACTGGCATGCCAATGCCGCCCTACTTCTGACGCGGTATTCCAAATTCAAGCATCTTCTGATGTATGTAAAACAGAAATTCATACTTACCAAGGTACTTTGGCAAGTGTAGAAAACTTATCAGAATCTACCATTACCTTTGATATCCAATTAGACGAAGGTCAACCAGACATCAATTTCCTTGCGGGTCAGTATGTCAATGTAGGTATTCCAGGCTCAACTGAAACACGTTCATACTCTTTCAGCTCTAAACCAGGTAGCCGTTTAACTAGCTTTGTTGTTCGTAACGTCCCTAACGGTAAAATGAGTAGCTTCCTGAGCGAAACAGCGAAAGTTGGCGACAAAATGACATTTACGGGTCCATTTGGTAGCTTCTACTTACGTAATGTTGCACGTCCTGTTGTGATGCTTGCGGGCGGTACAGGTATTGCACCGTTTATGTCAATGCTTCAAGTATTAGAAGAAAAAGGTTCTGAGCATCCAGTACGTTTAGTATTTGGTGTGACCAATGACTTTGACTTAGTTGCACTTGAAGAACTGAACAAATTACAAGAAAAATTATCTTGGTTCGAATATCGCACAGTGGTTGCTCACCCAGAATCTGCGCATGAGCGTAAAGGTTATGTAACAGGTCATATCGAAACTGAATGGTTAAATGGCGGTGACGTAGACGTTTACCTATGTGGTCCTGTACCAATGGTAGATGCGGTTCGTGGTTGGTTAGATGCTGAAGGCGTTAAACCTGCGAGCTTCTTATTCGAAAAATTCTCAGCAAACTAATTGAGAGCGATTCAAATGTCTGATCATCAAAGATTTTTAAATAAAGTTGTCATTGTGACCGGTGCCGCGCAAGGCATTGGTCGCGGGGTTGCATTACAAGTTGCGAGCGAAGGCGGACAAGTTGTAATGGCTGACTTTTCTGACTATGTCGATGATGTGCTTGCAGAAATTACTGCTGCAGGTGGTCAAGCGATTGTAGTTAAAGCCAACTTAGAAACCTTCTCAGGTGCACAATCCGTTGTTGCAAAAGCAGTCGAAACCTACGGTCGTGTTGATGTACTCATCAATAACGTCGGTGGTGCAATTTGGATGAAACCTTTTGAAGAATTTTCTGAAGAAGAAATCATCAAAGAAGTCAATCGTTCATTGTTCCCGACCATGTGGTGCTGCCGTGCAGTCTTGCCTGAAATGTTGAAAAACAAAAAAGGGACCATCGTAAACGTATCTTCAATTGCAACGCGTGGCATTAACCGTATCCCTTACTCTGCTGCCAAAGGCGGTGTAAATGGTTTAACGGCATCTTTAGCATTTGAACATGCCAAAGATGGCATCCGTGTCAATGCAGTTGCAACAGGTGGTACAGAAGCGCCGCCTCGTAAAGTACCGCGTAATGCGGCACCAATGTCTGAACAAGACAAAGCGTGGATGCAACAAGTGGTCGATCAAACCATTGATCGTACCTTTATGGGGCGTTACGGCACGATTCAAGAACAAGTGAATGCAATTACATTCCTTGCTTCAGATGACTCATCTTATATCACAGGTACGGTTGTGCCTGTTGGCGGTGGTGATCAGGGTTAACCTGATCTCCCCCTCTCATTTGCAGGATCATTGACGCACGGAGGCATCACCCAATGGCAACCCTGTTGAATACCTTAAAAGAAGACTGGTCAATTTCAGCCACAGTTGCAGGATTTTTAGCTGTGCTGATTTCTTATGCTGGTCCACTCATTATTTTTTTCCAAGCAGCACAGCAAGCGCAAGTCTCTCAAGAGATGATGATCTCTTGGATCTGGGCCATTTCCATCGGTGCTGCGTGTGCTGGGATTTTTTTATCAATTAAATATAAAGTCCCGATTGTGACAGCATGGTCAGCCCCGGGGACTGCCTTACTGGTGACTTTATTCCCTGAACTGTCTTTAAATGAGGCCATTGCTGCTTATATTACCTCAGCTGTGGTAATTTTTCTGATTGGGATTTCTGGTTCCTTTGACAAACTTTTAAAGTGGATTCCACAAAATATTGCTGCTGCCATGATGGCGGGCATTTTATTTCAATTTGGCTTAAGTTTATTTAAAGCCAGCGACTCCATGCCATGGATTGTGTTTGGTATGCTGGCGGTTTTTTTGCTCGCCAAACGTTTGACTCCACGCTACACGATGTTGTGGGTGCTTTTATCTGGTGTCATCTTGGCGCTGTCTTTTGGGCAGATTAATCCAGTGGCTGTCGACTTTCAATTGGCTGTACCGCAGTGGATTCAACCTGAATGGAGCTGGTCATCTACCTTAAACTTTGCCCTACCACTGATTTTAGTGAGCTTGTCTGGTCAGTTTTTACCAGGCATGTCGATCATTAAACTGAGTGGTTATGACGTACCAGCCAAACCTATTATTACAACAACCAGTATTGCCTCACTTGCGGTTGCCTGTGTGGGTGGCATTACCATTGTTTTAGCCTCTATTACCGCTGCTTTATGTATGGGTAAAGATGCGCATGAACTCAAAGATAAACGTTATATCGCTGGCATCGCCAATGGTCTTTTTTACATTTTAGGTGGTTTATTTGCTGGCAGCATCGTGATGCTGTTTAGTTTACTCCCTAAAGAGCTGATTGCAGCACTGGCTGGGTTGGCTTTACTGGGTGCGATTGCCAACAATATTTCGGTTGCTATGCAACATGAAAATCAACGCGATGCTGCACTATTAACCTTTTTAGCAACTGCTTCTGGGATGCAATTTTTGGGTCTCAGCTCAGTATTTTGGGGCATTTGTATTGGCATGTTGGCGCATCTAATCTTAACACCGCGCACCGTGCCAGCCACAAAGGCACCGTCCTCTTCTAAACCTCATTCATCTAAGGAAACGACATGATTGATAAAAGTTCAACGTCAATGCAAGCCGCACTGGCACAAATTAAAGATGGTGCCACCATCATGATCGGTGGCTTTGGGACAGCGGGTCAACCTGCCGAACTGATTGATGGTTTAATTGAACTCGGTGTTAAAGACTTGGTGATTGTCAATAACAATGCTGGGAATGGTGATTACGGCTTGGCTAAACTGTTACAAGCAGGCGCTGTACGTAAAATCATTTGCTCTTTCCCACGTCAGTCAGATTCTTATATCTTTGATGAGTTATACCGTGCCGGCAAAATCGAGTTAGAACTTGTGCCACAAGGTAACTTGGCCTGCCGTATTCAAGCTGCAGGTATGGGCTTAGGTCCAATCTATACCCCTACAGGTTTCGGTACTTTGCTTGCAGAAGGCAAACCAACCATGAACTATGAAGGTAAAGACTACGTTTTAGAAAATCCAATCAAAGCCGACTTTGCACTCATTAAAGCACATAAAGGCGACCGTTGGGGCAACTTGGTTTACCGTAAATCTGCACGTAACTTTGGCCCAATCATGGCGATGGCAGCAGACGTAACCATTGCACAAGTTTCAGAAGTGGTTGAATTAGGTGCATTAGACCCTGAACACATCATCACCCCGGGTATTTTTGTACAACACGTTGTACAAGTTCAACCTGCACAGTAATCACGGATAAGGAGAAACCTCATGAGCTATACTAAACTGACCCGTGACCAAATTGCTGAGCGTGTTGCACAAGACATTCCAGATGGCGCTTATGTCAACCTCGGTATTGGTTTGCCAACCAAGATTTCGAGCTATCTACCAAGCGATAAAGATGTATTTTTACATTCTGAAAATGGCTTGCTTGCATTTGGTCCACCGCCTGCAGAAGAAGACCGTGATCCTGAATTGATTAACGCAGGTAAAGAATTTGTAACCCTGCTTGAAGGTGGTGCTTACTTCCATCATGGTGACTCATTTGCCATGATGCGTGGTGGTCACTTAGACATCGCGGTTCTTGGTGCTTTCCAAGTGGCAGAAAATGGCGACCTTGCCAACTGGCATACAGGCGCACCTGATGCAATTCCTGCGGTTGGCGGTGCAATGGACTTAGCAGTTGGTGCAAAAAAAGTCTTTATTACCACTGACCATGTCACTAAAAAAGGTGAACCGAAAATCGTAGCAGAGTTAACTTATCCTGCGACAGGTTTAAAATGTGTAGACCGTATTTACACCGACCTATGCGTGATTGATGTAACTGCTGATGGCATGAAAGTCATTGAAAAAGTTGAAGGTTTGTCATTTGAAGAATTGCAGTCGATGACTGGTGCAAAACTTATTGATGCAACACTATAAATAAAGAGGAAGTCCCCCTTTATAAAGAGGGATTCTTAGAAAGAAATCATATTTTTAAAAATCCCTCCCAACCTCCCTTTAAAAAAGGGAGGAGCTTAGTTTCAAGGATTTAAAAATGAAAAACGCATATATCATCGATGCCATTCGTACTCCATTTGGTCGCTATGCAGGCGGTCTTGCTCCTGTCCGTGCAGATGACTTAGGTGCTGTGCCAATTAAAGCCTTAATGGAACGCAACCCAAATATCAACTGGGAAAAAGTAGACGATATTATTTTTGGCTGTGCTAACCAAGCGGGTGAAGACAACCGTAACGTCGGCCGTATGTCTGCCCTCCTAGCTGGTGTGCCATATCAAGTGCCTGCAACAACAGTAAACCGTTTATGTGGTTCATCGCTTGATGCAGTGGCAATGGCAGCGCGTGCAATCAAAGCAGGTGAAGCGGATCTTATCGTTGCAGGTGGTGTGGAAAGCATGACCCGTGCGCCTTTAGTCATGGGTAAACCTGAAACTGCTTATGGTCGTAGCCAAACACTTGAAGATACCACCATGGGCTGGCGTTTCATCAACCCAAAACTTAAAGAAATGTATGGTGTTGAAACCATGCCACAAACTGCTGAAAACCTAGCAGAACAATTCAACATCAGCCGTGAAGATCAAGACAAATTTGCCTTGAACAGCCAACAACGTACTGCAGCAGCTCAAGCCAAAGGTTTCTTTAACAATGAAATCGTGCCTGTGGTGATTCCACAGCGTAAAGGCGATGCAGTTGTGATTGATACGGACGAGCATCCACGAGCATCGACCACTTTAGAAGGCTTAACCAAACTTAAACCTGTGGTGAAAGCAGGCGGCACAGTCACTGCGGGGAATGCTTCAGGTATTAACGATGGTGCTGCTGCGATTCTGATTGCCTCTGATGAAGCTGTTGCAACTTACGGTTTAAAGCCGCGTGCCAAAGTCATTGGTGCAACGGTTGTCGGTGTTGAACCACGCATTATGGGTTTTGGTCCTGCACCTGCCATTAAAAAACTGCTTGCTCAAACCGGTCTTACTTTAGAACAGATGGATGTCATTGAACTCAATGAAGCGTTCTCTGCTCAGGCTCTATCTGTAACGCGTGATTTAGGCTTAGCTGATGATGAAGCCCGTGTCAACCCAAATGGTGGTGCGATTGCACTTGGTCATCCACTCGGCGCATCGGGTGCCCGTTTGGTCACTACAGCAATCAACCAACTTGAACAAATTGGTGGCAAATATGCACTTTGCTCAATGTGTATTGGTGTTGGTCAAGGCATCGCTTTAATTATCGAACGTGTTTAACTATTAAAAACCCCCTCCCTTGTATAAAGGGAGGTCGGGAGGGATTGTATGCCTACATTTACTTCAAATGATGCTCAAATAAATTATCAAACTTTTGGTGATGCTTCGAAACCTGCGATTGTATTTTCAAACTCGTTAGGTACCAATTTCAGCATGTGGCAACCACAAATTGAGTTCTTTAGCCAAGATCATTTTGTGATTTGTTATGACACGCGTGGTCATGGTGCATCATCAGCGCCACAAGGTCCTTACACCCTTGATCAATTAGGTCAAGATGTGGTGAATTTACTCGATCACCTGAATATTGAAAAAGCCGCTTTCTGTGGGATTTCAATGGGTGGTTTAACCGGTCAGTGGTTAGCCATTCATCATGCAAACCGTTTTAGCCATGTTGTTGTATGCAATACGGCTGCCAAAATTGGTCAAGAACAGGCTTGGTCTGATCGTGCAGCGCTTGTTCGTGAACAAGGTTTAGCACCGATCGCATCGACTGCTGCAGGCCGCTGGTTTACTGAAGCCTTTGTTCAAAGCAACCAAGCAATGATTGCAAAACTTTCAAACGACTTAGGAGCTGGCAGCCCCGAAGGTTATGCAAGTTGCTGTGAAGCTTTGGCAAAGGCGGATGTACGTGAACAGTTAAAAGACATCACGGTACCAGTGCTGATTGTGGCAGGTCAACAAGACCCTGTAACCACTGTTGCAGATGGGGAATTTATGCAACAACGCATTACAGCTAGTCAGTTATTTGAAATCAATGCTTCGCATATTTCGAATATCGAACAGCCTGAAGCATTTAACCAAGCGCTTCAAGAATTTGTTCAGGCTTAAACTTTTGTGCTGAGTTGGTCTCTTCGGTCTCAGCACATTTTTTCTTTAAATCATCCTCTTATGAGGATGATTTTTTTATGGCAAATCATATTGTATTGAGTCAACAATAAAAAAATCCCCCATCAGGGAGATTTCTTAAGTTAAATATGAGCTTGTGCTTAAGCGATTAACGCTTTTTGCTGCTTGAGTAATGCTTCAATGTGTTGATCTAATTGGGGTTGATCATCACGCCACTTAGGTTGCTTGTCTTTATCAACAATTAAAGCACGCACACCTTCAATAAAGTCACCCTGCTCAAACCATAAGCCTTGTACATCACGTTCAAGCTGCATCGCTTCGGTTAAGCTTAATTGACGTCCTAAATGTTGCAACTTTAAGCTCGCGCGTTTAGCAACAGGCGAACGTTGTTTTAAAATTTCCAATACTGAGTTCGCCCATGCTTGATCTGCTGGGTGAGCCTGTGCTAATGCCAACTCAATCTGCTCAATGTCATCTTGAGCAAAGTATTGCTGAATACGCGCTGTATCCAATTCTAAGCGATGACTTTGCTGTACAGCAAAGTCAGCCACTAAGGCTTGAATACTGTTTAGATCTAAAGTCTGGGCTTGTATCAACGCTTGTTCTAGCTCAGTTAAGCGCTCACTTGACACCAAAGCATCGACTAATTTTAAGGCTACTGCATCATGGGCACTGATTTGCTCACCTGTTAAAGCTAAATACACACCAATTTCATTTAGAGCAGCAAAGAAGTAAGTTGCTCCCACATCAGGGAAATAACCAATCACTGTTTCAGGCATTGCAAAACGTGATTTTTCTGAGCTGACCTGAATATGGCAGGCTTGAGCCAAACCAAATCCACCACCTAGTACATAGCCATCAAGTAGAGCAATTAATGGCTTTTTCGATGCATACAAGTCATGCAACATGGCATACTCGTCGGCAAAATAGTCTAAATGCTGATTTTGCCCAGCATAATAACTGTCATAGATATAACGAATATCTCCGCCTGCAGAAAATGCCTTTGGACTGTTTGACGCAATTAAGATCGCCTCGACCTGTGAATCATCTTGCCAAGCCAAAACCTGTTGATGAATGCCTTGAATCATCTCGATTGATAATGCATTTAAACTTGCGATACGGTTGAGGCGAATAATACCCAGCTTGCCTTGTTGTTGAATAATGAGTTGTTGTTCTTGTGTCATGATTGTTCCTTATTGTGCCAAGCTACGTGCAATCACTAAACGTTGAATATCACTGGTGCCCTCGTAAATTTGGCAAATACGTACATCACGGTAAATACGCTCAATCGGAAAATCTTTTAAGTAGCCATAACCACCAAAAACTTGTAATGCTTGTGAGCAAACCCGTTCTGCCATTTCTGAAGCAAATAGTTTCGCCATAGAGGCCTCGGTTAAACACGGTTGCCTAGCTTCTTTTAAACGCGCAGCATAATGCACCAGTTGACGCGCCGCTGTAATTTCTGTGGCCATGCTGGCTAGACGAAACGCAAGCGCTTGCTGCTCAAAAATTGGCTTACCAAAAGCCACCCGCTCATGTGCATATTTGGTGGCTTCCTCTAAGGCTGCACGCGCCAAGCCTACAGCTTGAGCTGCAATCCCAATACGACCACCTTCTAAATTCGACAAGGCAATTTTTAAACCTTCGCCCTCTGCACCTAAACGTAAGCTTTCATGCACACGTACATCTGTTAATGCGATTTGGCAAGTATCTGAGGCATGTAGACCCAGCTTTTCTTCCATACGAATGACTTCATAACCTGGGGTGTCGCGCGGCACTAAAAATGCGCTGATGCCCTTTTTACCCGCACTTGGATCCGTGACCGCAAACACAATAATCACACCAGCGTTATGCCCTGAAGTAATAAATTGCTTTGCGCCATTAATCACGTAATGATCACCATCTTTGACGGCACGGGTTTTAATTGCAGCAGCATCTGAACCTGTATGTGGTTCTGTTAAAGCAAAAGCACCTATCATTTCACCACGTGCTAGGGGTACTAAAAAACGTTGTTTTTGCTCATCCGTACCATATTTTAAAATTGGTACGCAGCCTACTGAGTTATGTACACTCATAATCGTTGAGGTTGCACCATCCGCTGCAGCAATTTCTTCTAAGGCCAATACGTAAGCTAAGTTACCCGTTGCTGAACCGCCCCATTCTTCTGACACCAACATACCCAATAAGCCCAGTTCACCCATTTTTTTGAGCGCTTGTGCCGGAAATTCAGCTTTACTATCCCATTCGGCAGCATAGGGTTTAATTTGCTCTTCAGCAAAGTTTTTGGTCATGTCTTGAATTAAAAGCTGTTCTTCTGTGTATTGTGCCGCCGATGGGAAAGTCGCTGCTTGTTCTGCATGTGCTTGTTCGTATTGCATATTCATCTAATATATCCTTATTTTTAGCTTGCTACATTGAGCTGAGTTTTTTGTTTTTCGATTTCTTGGTTACGCAATAAGAAACGCTGAATTTTACCACTTGGGGTTTTAGGCAATTCTGTCACAAATTCCACGACACGGGGATAGGCATGCGCCGAAAGTCGGGTTTTCACGAATTGACTTAAACTGTCGGCTAATTTGTCCGACGCCGCTTCTTGATCTGCCAAAATCACAAAGGCTTTAACAATTTCGGTACGCTCAGGATCGGGTACCCCAATCACCGCGGCTTCAATCACTGCTTCATGCTCAAGTAATGCACTTTCTACATCAAACGGACCAATACGATAACCCGATGTGGTAATCACATCATCACTGCGTCCAACAAAACTCATACTGCCATCTTGATGAATCTCAGCAGTATCTCCTGTTAAATAATAATGTTTTAAAAACGGTGATTTACGACTTTCTTCATAGCCGCCAAACCACATCATTGGTGATTGCTCTAAATCTACTGCTAAAATTCCCGGCGTATCATACGCCAGCTCATTGCCTTGCTCATCCACTGCAACTACACGATAGCCTGGGCTGGCAAAACCTGCTGAACCTGCTTTAACTTCATGCGCAAGACCATGATGGTTACACACCACCATACCCACTTCAGTTTGACCATAATGGTCGTAAATTGGCGCGTCTAATACCTCATCAAACCAGCGAATTACCTCTGGATTTAACGGCTCACCCGCACTACTGACCACTCGGAATTGCCCACGCAGTTTTTGCATTTGTTTTTGATCTGCCGCCATCATCATACGATATGCAGTTGGTGCACCCGCTAGGTTGTTGACGTTATAATCTTTCACAATTTGGCACAGACTATCAATCGTAAAACCACCTTCATAGAATAGTGTTGGTTGACCCAGTAATAATGGTCCCGTAATGCCGTAGTACAAACCATACGCCCAACCCGGATCAGCAATATTCCAAAAGCTGTCTTGTGGCTGTAAGCCAATGGCATTTTTCATATAACTGCCAAATGCAATTAAAGCTTTTAGCGGCACTTTTAACGGTTTTGCAGGCCCTGTGGTACCTGAGGTAAACATTAATAAAAAGGGATCATCAAGATTTAAATATTCAATTGGGCAACTGCTCGACTGACGTTCGACTTCTGCCCAAAAGCTATAATCACCTTGATATAGACCCGTGCCTTTATCTCCTGTGACCGTTACAATAGCTGGACAATTCTCCACGTCTTTGAGTTTTTCGCGGTTTACCACATCTGTCACTACAAATTTACTTTTGGCTAAATTCACGCGATGTTCAATGGCTTTTGGACCAAAAGCAGTAAAAAGTGGCTGATACACGGCACCGATCCGCCATGTGGCTAAAATCGTAATGATCAGCTCAGGGGTACGTGGCAGTAGACCAGAAACACGATCACCTTTGCCTACGCCATTGGCTTTTAAAAAGTTGGCAAATTGCGCTGCGCGTTTTTGCAATTCGGTAAAGGTATATTGCAGTTTACCTCCATCTTTGCCTTGCCAAAATAAGGCAATACGGCCAGGCAACGCATGGCGATCACAACACTCCATACATGCATTTAGGGCATTTAGGTCGCCTGATAAAAACTCTTGTGCTGCTTGATTTAAATCAAAATTTTCTGCATATTGTTGATAATTTAGCATCCGCTGTACCTCAGTCGATTTATTGTTATGTCTTGACCTGAAGATGTAAAAGGTCGCAGCTCCTTGCGACCTTATTCAGTTGAATTAAGCCAACGCAGGCTCAGGTAAATAATGCTGAATGATATTAGAGAAATCTAAGTGGCCTTGTCCTTGATCACAGAGCTGTTGATAGTATTGTTGAACAAACTCACCCAATACCACTGATTGATCTACCTGTGCAGCCGCTTGTAAGGCTAAACCTAAGTCTTTAAGCATCAGCTGTGCTGCAAAGCCATCACGATAACCACGCGATGCTGGCGCGTTTGGACAAATCCCCGGCCATGGGTTATATACTTCTGAACTCCAGCAACGTCCTGTTGAACTGTTGATCACACCAGCTAAAGCTTGTGGATCAATCCCGAGCTGGGCCCCGAGCGCCATACCCTCAGCCACAGCTGCCATCGAAATCCCTAAAATTAGATTATTACAAATTTTGGCAATTTGCCCTGTACCCACATCTCCGCAATGTACAATATTGCTCCCCATATGCTTGAGGACCGAGCTTACTGCAATTAAGGTGTCATGCTCAGCGCCTACCATAAAGGTTAAAGTACCTGCTTGTGCGCCTAAAGTTCCCCCTGAGACTGGGGCATCGCAAACGGCAATATGACGCGCTTTAGCTACTTCAGCAATCTGTTGAATAGTCTGTGGATCAATGGTGCTGCTGTCGATACAATATGCACCTGCTTTTAATACGCTCAGAATGCCATTTTCACCTAAATACACATCTTTTACATGCTTCGCTGCAGGTAACATGCTAATCACAACCTCTGCCTGACGGGCAGCCTCTTGTGGACTTTGACAGACCACTCCACCCGCTTGCGCAAATTGTTGTAACGCTTGTTCACTTAAATCAAAGCCATAGACTTTTTGCCCTGCTTTGAGTAGGTTGTGCGCCATGGGACCACCCATATTGCCTAAACCGATAAATGCAATACTCATCTGTCTGCTCCTTAACGTAGGCTAATGGTGGTGTTGACACCCGTACTTGGAGCTTGTTCTTCAAACCAACGGCTGGTGATGGTTTTGGTTTGGGTGTAGAACTGTACTGCTTGCTTACCGTATGGACCTAAATCACCCAATTTTGAGCCACGCGAACCAGTAAAGCTAAAGAACGGTGTTGGCACTGGAATTGGAATGTTGATACCCACTTGACCAATATCAATCACTTCTTGGAACTGACGGGCAATGGCGCCGCTTTGAGTAAATAATCCCACACCATTACCAAATGGATTGGCATTAATTAACGCCACTGCTTCTGCTAGGGTATCTACATGAATAATCGCCAGTACTGGACCAAAGATTTCTTCATTATAAATGCGCATGTTGGTGGTGGCTTGGTTAAAAATCGTCGGTCCGACAAAGTTGCCTTGCTCATAACCCACAACCTGAACGTCACGGCCGTCAAGTAATAATTCTGCGCCTTCATCTACGCCACTTTGAATTAAATCTAAAACACGTTGTTTGGCACGCGGTGAAATCACTGGACCTAAGTCAGCATCGGCTTCGTGACCAGCATTGACTTTTAGAGTCTTGGTTTTTTCAACCAATTCATTCACCCAATGTTTAGTTTCACCCACCATAATGGCCACAGATAAAGCCATACAACGTTGACCCGCTGCACCAAATGCTGCACCCACTAGGGCATTTAAAGTTTGTTCTTTGTTGGCATCTGGCATAATCACTGCATGGTTTTTCGCGCCCATCATCGCTTGTACGCGCTTGCCATGTTGACCTGCCAAGTTATACACATGTGTACCCACCGCTGTTGAGCCCACAAAGGAAATTGCTTTGATGTCTTGATGTGTACACAGTAAATCAACCACTTCTTTACCGCCGTGTACCACGTTCAGTACACCTGCTGGGACACCTGCTTCAATCGCCAGCTCAACCAATAACATGGTACTTAGCGGATCTTGCTCAGATGGTTTCAATACAAAGGTATTGCCACACACAATCGCCATTGGGAACATCCACAGTGGAATCATAGCAGGGAAGTTAAATGGCGTAATACCAGCGCAAACCCCGAGAGGTTGTTGTAAGGTATACGTATCTACACCACGAGCTACACCATCTAAATACTCACCCATCTGTAAAGTACCTACAGAGCACGCATGTTCAACCACTTCTAAACCACGCTGAATATCACCTTCAGCATCGGCTAAAGTTTTGCCTTGTTCAGCTGTTAATACTTGTGCAATTGATTTGGCATTTTGACGAATTAAATCCTGTAGTTTCAACATTATACGCATACGTGCTTGTACAGGTGTTTGGCGCCATGTTGCAAATGCAGCTTGTGCAGAAGCAATCGCAGCATTGACCTCATCAGTCGTTGCCATTGGCACTTGACCAATAACTTCCTGTGTTGCTGGATTAATAATATCTTGCCACTGCTGCGTTTTAGATTCTACAAACTCACCATTAATCAAGAGTTTTGCCGTGGTAATTTGCTGTCCTTGCAAATTTTTATAAATTGCGTTCATGTTTGCTCCGTGCACTTTGCCTTATTGTTTTGTTATGACTGATCAACTTGCCATTCAAGTTGATATATTTTTTGTGCTTTGAGCTGACACTAACAAAGATTTTTTTGACCAACAAGTGAAATTCATGCACGATAGGTGTGCAAATTTGCACAATAAAAACAGTAAAACCATAATCATTAGGAATAAACACACCGTATGAAAGTCGATTGGGATCATTTACGCTTTTTTTTAGTATTGGCCCGTGCAAAAACGCTCACCAATGCTGCACGTCTGATGGGTGTTGAGCACAGCACCGTCGCAAGACGCATTCAAGCCCTCGAACACAATTTAGGCAGCACTTTATTTAAACGCGAAGCGCAAGGCTATGAGCTGACTCAAGAAGGTTTAGAGTTGATGCCGCGTGTTGAGCAAATGGAGCAGGCTTTTTTCCAAATCGAACGTGTTAACACCCCATTACAGGGTCGAGTGCGTATTGGTACACCTGAAGGTTTTGGCACGGCATTTCTAGCCAAACTCTTGGCTAAATTTTCAGAACAATATCCAAGTTTAACCATCGACCTTATTCCTGTTTCTAAGACCATTAAACTATCACACCGTGAAGCAGATATTGTGATTTCAATTGATCGACCAAAAACTGGACCCTATATCATCACACGCTTTTCAGACTATTGCCTTAAGCTATATGCCAGCCAAGACTATCTTGCACAACATACAAAAATTGAAAAAATTGAAGACTTAAAACAGCATCGTTTTGTAAATTATATTAATGACTTAGTTTATAGTTCAGAACTTTATTGTTTAGAGCGCTTACCGATTGAACTCAATGCTTGCTTACGCAGTAGTAGTATTGTGGCACAGCAAATGGCGGTTTCTGCAGGCGCGGGTTTGGCTATTTTGCCAGTCTTTATGGCCCGCAACCAACCCGAACTAAAGCAAGTTTTAACTGAAGAAATTCAATTTGTTCATACCTTTTGGATGCTCACTTTTGCTGATCTTAAACATGAACCACGCATTAAATTGGTTTGGGATTTCTTACGTCAAGTTGCAGAACAACACCAAGACACACTCATGGGACCAAGCCAATAAAGATAGTTTTTCACTACTTTAGTATTCTATAAAGATAGTTTTTCACAACTACAGTCAGATAGTGTTTGATCACGTTGTTTTTGTTTACAAAATGCAACATTATTGTGCATTTATAATTCTATAAAGATAGTTTTTCACTACTCATTCAATCTATATTTAACTCCATAAAGATAGTTTTTCACTACTTATTTGATCTATGTCGACTTCTATAAAGATAGTTTTTCACTACTCAGACCCATTATTGATTAATTTATATACCAATATAGTTTATCAACTCTACAAATAAGCAATCTATTTATAATAAAGATAGTTTTTCACTACTCGATCTTCTTAAAAACGCTGTTTAGTTCTAAATAAAGATAGTTTTTCACTACTTTAAAAGAAAATCTTGCTTATTTATTGTCCTTAATTATTGTTTTTAAATATAAATTTTTATTTAAAGATAGTTTTTCACTACTTAAATCATTTAAATGATGTTTTTTTCATACATAAAGATAGTTTTTCACTACTGAAAGTCTATAGAAAGAATGAATAACTATTCATAACATTATTAATATATGATTTTTATAGTTTATTTTTAATAAAGATAGTTTTTCACTACTTCAATAACGATCATTTCACTAGGATTTATATATCATTGGCTTTAAAGATAGTTTTTCACTACTCCTAAGTGTATCATGAGCTAAACACTTATTATTTAATCAAATTCTAATAAAGATAGTTTTTCACTACTGAAGATACAAAAAGTAAAAAAAAGCCCAAGTGATTAAATTGGGCAGTTTTTAGTTACTAGGGCTTAAGGCATAAAACCCACCCCCATCAACACTTCTAAATTTTGTTCAACCCAATCTGGATCACCGAGCATACTTTTAATCCGAATTTGAAATTCCTTACCTGTCTCTCCCATATTGGCATGTTGGCTACCGAATAAAGGGTCTTGGCTCAGCTTGGCACTAAATAAATCAATTTGTGGCTCAGTGAGGCTATAATTAAAATCCCCCAAATCATCACCCTCAATGATTTGTACAGTTTTAGGATCTTTTGGTTCTAGCTTAAATTGCAAATGAGTAATCGCTTTACCTTGTTTAAATTGCTGATAACTGACAATCAAATCAGTTTGGTCGTTAATTTCTTCTAGCGCACGCTCAAGAACATTGGTTTTAAATAAACTCATGGTTTTATATTGTTGAGGTTCAATGCCTAATTTGCTACGTAAATCATCAATTTCATAACGCTGTGTCATACCACGCATGCGCCATTTCATGATAAGTTCATATAGGCGAATAGAATATTTACTTTTAAAATTACTCACTTGATCAAGATAGTAGCGGGTAAATTGCTGTTCTAGGCGACTGATCATTTTAATAACAATATCAGTAAAATACAGAACTACCAGCCCTTGATCTTTTACATAAGTAATTTTATTCACCCAATTATCACAGGTGACTGCATCGAAGCTTTTATAACGATCAATATAACTAAATTCACGTCTTTTTAAGGTTAAAGCTGCATCCCTGAGCGCACTATAACTTTCTTTCTCATTAATACCAAATTGCTCCATATAGGATTTGGCACTCACTTCAATTGGAGTATTATATGTCAGCTCATTAAATTCACGTGCTTCGACAATTGCTAATAGCATTAAGCGCTGTTCTACAAGGCTTAAATTAAAACTCGCATCGATTAAAGAGTTATCCTTAACAACAATTTTTTTAGGTTTCACAGTCATTTCTTTTGGTGCTTATTCGCTTAGCGCTAAGCATGCCCAATCCTATAAAGATAGTCAATATATTATCTATTCATTTGTAGTGAAAAACTATCTTTGAAGTAGTGAAAAACTATCTTTGAAGTAGTGAAAAACTATCTTTAAAGTAGTGAAAAACTATCTTTATGTCTTCTGAAAGCCTTACTGGGCTTGCTTTTCAGGCTATCTTAAAAACATTAAAATAAATTTAAAATAAATTTAAAAAGGATTTATCTGTGGATAACTTTTAAAAAGTATTGTTTACTCAGCAATTCAATTACTACAGATCTCAGATTACTTCGTTTAATTTATCCACAACCGAACCTGGTTTGAATTTAAATTTCTTTACAAGAGAATAACATTCAGTTAGAGTTATCCACAGTTTCAAATTTAAAGACAAAAATTGAATAATATTAAAATTTATATGTAAATTGATTAGAGATTAAAATAAACTCACTGAAAACTGAAAACTGAAAACTGAAAACTGAAAACTGAAAACTGAAAACTGAAAACTGAAAACTGAAAACTGAAAACTGAAAACTGAAAACTGAAAACTGAAAACTGAAAACTGAAAACTGAAAACTGAAAACTGAAAACTGAAAACTGAAAACTGAAAACTTTGAAAATATATAAGTGTTAGCATATATATTCTTCTTAACTTCTTAACTTCTTAACTTCTTAACTTCTTAACTTCTTAACTTCTTAACTTCTTAACTTCTTAACTTCTTAACTTCTTAACTTCTTAACTCGTAGTATTGTCTGTTGAATACGAAGCAAAACAATTAAGCAGCTTAAAATATTTTTAAATTTCGCTCCGAAACGATTTGGAAAAAATAATCAATCACGGTTTAATTCTTCTAAATTCATTGCTTTTTTTTTAAAAAATACTTAGATTCACTACAGCACAAAAATATAGAGTTTAGGTATTATCCATGAATGGAAATCAAGCATTGAAAACTGCGATTGCTCAAAACAAAGGTGGTGTAGGTAAAACCACAATTACAGTGAACGTTGCGGTTGCTTTAGCTGCGCGTGGCTATCAAGTTCTTGTCGTGGATTTAGATGCCCAATGTAATGCAACCAATCATATTAGCGTAGTGCCTGCTGTTGAGCTTTCTTATTCCGTTGCAGATTTCTTTGATGACTATAAAAAATTTGATCCGAGTTTAGCGATCTTAAAAGATGAACAAACTCGTTTTATCAACATTAGTTTATTACCAAGTTCAAAACGTATTGGAGATGCTGCACGTAACTTACAACGCAATAGCCCTATTCCAAATGAAATTTTATCGCGTATTTTAGGCCGTATTGAAGCAGACTATGATTTTATTTTAGTAGATTGCCCACCTGAAATTGAAACGCTGACTTTTAATGCGCTGGTTGCAGTAAATAATTTTATTTTACCAGCACAAGGTCAATATTCTATTGAAGGATTTGAGAAAATCTTAGATGCTATGGATAGTCTAGATCGTATTAATCCTGAACTAAAGATTTTATGTCCAGTACTTAACTTCTTTAAGAAAAACCAATTGGCTGACAAAAATATGAAAGAGCAGCTTGAAGAAGAATTTACCACAGTGGTATTAGAACAGCGAGTGATTCATCCTGAGATTATCTTGATTCCCCAATCTGCAGTTTTTGAACAAGCTGCGATTACTAAGATGTCAATTTATGATTTGGCACCATCAAAAGCAGCTGCTGTTGAGGCGATTGACCGTATTGTTGATTTATTAGAACAACAATATCAGCAACAAAAAGCGGCTTAAGGTGAAAGGGATGTCTAAATTTAATCAATTGTTAAATAAACAAAAGCAGGAAAAAAAAGCACAGGTTGAGCAACCTCAGCTCTTGTCCACTCAACTACCAAGTGAGGAGTATCTCTCCCCCGTACAGCGTCGCGCGCAAACTGGTAATCAATATGGTGTGGCTTTAAAACGTCTAAGCGTTGATTTAATTGACCCTTCGCCTTATCAACCGCGTTTGGTACAAGCTTTGGACAAAAATGAATTACAAGAGCTAGCCGATAATATTCGTCAGCATGGGCAAATTAACCCGATTGTAGTACGACCGAAAAATGGTCGTTATGAGTTGATTGGAGGCGAGAGGCGTTTACAAGCAGTTCGTGATATTTTAAAGCTAAAAGATATTGATTGTTTGATTAAAGATGTCAGCGATGAAAAAGCTGCTTTAACAGCTTTAGTTGATAATATTAATCGTGCTGATTTATCTGATTATGAAATTGCACAGGCTTTATCTCATAATTGCGAACGCTTTGGCTATCCGATTGATAATGTCGAGTTTATGACTGAGAAATTTAATATTTCTCGGAATAAATATTATCGTCTTATTAGTTTATTTGATTTACCAGATTTTATTCGTGAAGATTTAAAAAATACACCTGATGCCCTCAGTGGGTCAGGCGCAAGTTTGCTTAAAACGGCCTTAAACAAAAGCATTGAGCAAATTGGTAAAAAAACTGCTCTAGATTTATTGCAAGCAGCATGGCAGCAATATTTTAGTATAGAGTTCATGCACACTAAAAAACGTAATACCCAATTTATTAAGCAATTTGAGCAGCAAGCGCAAAGTCTATTTATGCAACAGCAGCCGCAGTTACAACAGCTAGATGCAGCGCCTGAGCTAGAGCAGCTTAATTTACCCCCTGAGACGAAATTGCCAATCAAAGCTCAACAAGAAAGTTTATTAAATGCGGCAGGTAAAAAGTTTGGCTCCTTAAAATGCTCAGAAAGTCTTAAAGGCAAAACTGTAGTATCTATTCGGATGAGTGTGCAAGATTTAGATGCAGATAAATTAGATAAAATTAAACAGTTTTTACAAGAGTTGGCTTAATTTAAAAAATTTCGCAGCGAAACTTAAAAAACACCTTCTAAAAGGTGTTTTTTATTTTGTCTAGTTTAAATCTATAGGCTGCATTTAAAAATATATCCGCATCATACTCTTTGGTTGATTCTCAGCGTATGATAATGCCTATCTACATTGATTTAGCCCCTCTCTGTTAGCCTCACGGAAGATTCTATGACTATACCTCAATCTGCAATGTCACAAAAACCACAAAAGATGGTGGTTTCGATGGTTGCAGCAGTAGCGGTTGCCCATTTACTGAATGATTTGATACAGGCGGTATTACCTGCCATTTATCCTATGCTAAAAACTGAATTTCAATTAAGTTTTGCTCAAATTGGTTTAATTGCCCTGGTCTATCAAATCACAGCTTCGTTATTGCAACCTTTTGTTGGGCTATATACAGATAAACACCCGTTGCCTTATTTATTGCCTATTGGTATGAGTATCACTTTGTTAGGCATTGGTGGCTTAGCTATCGCCAGTAACTTCTATATGTTACTTGGCTCTGCAGTGATGATTGGTATCGGTTCTTCTACCTTTCACCCTGAGGCCTCAAGAGTAGCGCGCATGGCCTCTGGTGGACGCTTTGGGACTGCACAGTCGGCATTTCAAGTGGGTGGCAATAGCGGCTCTGCAATAGGACCTTTACTAGCAGCTTTAATTATTGTTCCAAATGGGCAAAGCGCGACAGCGTGGTTTATGGGCTTTGCTTTATTGGCGGTTTTTGTTTTGAGTCGTGTCAGTCGTTGGTTGGTTTCTGAAGCTAAACAAGCTAAAAAAAGTCAAATTGCGCAAACAAAGGGCTTACAAGGGGCTGTTTTATATCGCGCACTTGTCGTCATTGCTGTTTTAATGTTGGTTAAGTTCACTTATATTGCCAGTATGAGCAATTATTACACTTTTTATTTAATGCAACGTTTTGAATTAAGCTTGGCGCAGTCACAAGTGTATTTATTTGCTTTTTTAGCAGCTGTGGCATTAGGTACATTTATGGGAGGACCGATTGGCGATAAGATTGGGCGTAAAGCAGTCATTTGGGTGTCATTTTTAGGTATTATCCCATTTGCATTATTTTTACCTTATGTGAACCTAAGTACGACTATCATTTTATCTATGCTGATTGGCCTAATTATTTCTTCTGCCTTTTCAGCGATGGTGGTGTATGCTCAAGAAGCACTGCCTGGGCGTGTAGGCTTAATCTCAGGTTTAATGTTTGGTGTTATGTTTGGGATTGGTGGCATCGCGGCAGCAGCACTGGGCATATTAGCGGATCACTATGGCATTATTTGGGTGTATAAAGTGTGTGCCTTTTTACCTTTATTAGGATTAATGACGATATTATTACCCAATAGTCGCCCTGCCTAAGTCACTCAGTTTAAAGGCCTACATCAGTAGGCCTTTGTTTATGTACAGCTGATATCTAGTTGTTGTTGATAATAGTTTAAGCTAAAACGCATCTCATCGAGTAATTGTGCTTGACTGGTATCCTTAGAATTAAGGGCTAATAAAGCAGGAATATATTCATTTTGATACACTTTAGGAAAATCTTGGCATAAAGCGTGTTGGCGCTGCTCGGGTGCAAGATCAGGATTCTCAATTTGATCAATTAAGGCAGTAATTTTGTCATCGGCCTGCTGAAAATGATCTGCCAAGGCTTGGGATTCAGTCGAGTTTGGTGCAGCCTCATTTTTTTCACATCCCGCTGCGAAACTGATAAAAATAGCAAGACCCAGTACAATGGTTTTTTTCATTGGCTTATCATCATCGTGTAGATGGCAGTTATCATAGCGTAAAGCGCGATGAAATGGAGCGGCATCGCGCTGAACTTAGTACACTAAGAAAGCTTAAGCAATACGATCCTGACTATAGTGATCTTGATATTGCTCTCTTAGTTGGCGTTTTAAAATTTTACCGCTGGCATTTTTAGGCAACTCTTTGGCAATATGAATTGATTTTGGCATTTTATAGCTGGATAGATGCTGTTCACAGTGTGCTAATAAGGCGTCTAAGTCAAACGAATCCCTATCGTGTACTACGATGACCGCAGTCACTGCTTCAATCCAATGCGGATGAGCCACACCAAACACAGCCACCTCTTGAATTCCTGCAAAACGATAAATGATCTCTTCTACTTCGCGTGTAGAGACATTCTCACCGCCAGTTTTTACGATATCTTTGATACGATCGATAATATATAAATATCCAGACTCATCGAAATAGCCCAAATCACCGCTATGAAACCAACCATGTAAAAATGCTGCTGCGGTTTTTTGTGGTTGATCGGCATAACCTAAAGTAAGATGTGGACTTTTATGGACAATTTCACCGATTTTTCCAGCGGCCAAAATCTCTCCTTGCTCAGACATAATCGCTGTTTCCACGTGAAACACGGGACGCCCCACAGAAGTTGAATAATCTTGATGATCTTCAGGATACAGAACGGTGGCGACAGGGGCCATTTCAGTCTGTCCATAAAATTGCCAAAAACGAATATGCGGTAGTTTGCCTAATAAACTGCTGATCACGCTTTTTGGCATTGCAGAAGCACCATAATAGGCTTTTTGTAAGGAGCTTAAATCTGCATGGTTAAAAAGTGGGGCATTTAAGAGGGCAATCCAAGCAGTCGGGGGGCAAAATAGTTTATTAATCTTTGCTTTGGCAATCAGTTCTAAAACTCGACTAGCATCAAAGCCACGTAAAATATAGCTGGTCGCACCTAAATATAGATCGACATTTAAAAATGCATCAAACTGTGCGCAGTGATATAGCGGGAAAGCATGAATTTCACGATCATCACGAGACATCTCGCCTTCTAAAATAGCACTCATATATTGCCACATTAAGGCTTCACTATTGAGTAGCACGCCTTTAGGCAAAGATTCTGTCCCACTGGTATACATCATACGAATCGGCTCATAGGCATTGAGATCCTGTGCTGCTACAGGCGCGAGCTCATGTTCAAAGCATAGCTCAAGATCTTGCCATTTGGGCAAGGTGGGTGCTTGATTTAAATTAATATGATAGAAATGCTGCAATTGGTGTTGAGATTGCTGCATTGCGGCATCAACAGTGGCTGTCAGTTGATCTTCGGCAAAAATAATTTTACATTGGCTATTTTCTAAAATATAGGCTAACTCCTTACTGTTGAGCATAAAATTAACCGGTACAGTAATAATACCTAAACGTGCCGCGGCAAAATGAATGACAGGAAATTGCCAACAATTATGACTCAGCAACAACAAACGATCCGATTTTTGTAAGCCAATTTTGGTGAGGTAAGCAGCGAGCTGTTCGACCTTTTGATAAAAGGCATGATAAGTCAGCTCAACATCGCCATCCACCAATGCCAATTTATTAGGTTGGCGTTGAGCACTGCGTCGAGGAATATCACTGATATGATAATGACGTGCATGTTGTACTAATTGAGTCAGTTGTGACATGAGGTTTTTCCTTATTGTTATGACGTGCTTAATCCTGCACTTTGTGCTGTTGTTATTGTGCTGCAATTTTAGCTTAAATAAAAAAATCGCGTTTGTATAGGAATCTATCAGTTGCTTTATGTCATTGTGCAGATAGAGGCTTTGAAACATTTTAAATTTCGCTGCGAAACTTGAAAAATAAAATTGCTAAGTTGGAACTTTAAAAAAGATTTTAGCTGCTTAAATATGAGCTAAAGATCTATACATAAAATTTAGTACGCAACAGTACAAGAGGAATATTTAAATTTTGTATTGAGGTTCACAGGCTTTAGTTGCAGTTGAATAGTTGCCTTGATTAAGTAAATTGGCGACCGCCCAGTTCTGCATTTTTTATGCTGTTTCGCTGCGAAACTTAAAAAATTATGTTATTTATAGCCTACAACAAAAAATTCAAATCTAAGGATAATAATGACAGGTGCATATATTGTAGAGGCACTACGTAGTGCGGGTGGGCGTCGTAATGGTAAATTAAGTCAGACCCATGCCGCTGATCTAGGCGCAGATGTGATTAACGCACTGCTTGAACGTAGCCAAATTGATCCGAATATAGTAGATGATGTAATTGTCGGCTGTGTCACGCAAGGCGGTGAACAGGCCTTTTCTTTTGCCCGCAATGTGATTTTAGCTTCAAATTTACCGCAACATATTCCAGGGGTCACCATCGACCGTCAATGTGGTAGCTCACAGCAAGCCATGCAATTTGCTGCCCAAGCAGTGATGTCTGGTACACAAGATATTGTGATTGCCGCAGGGGTTGAAAGTATGAGCCGCGTACCAATGTTTAGCAATATTCAATTGGCGGCTCAAGCAGGACTTGCTGCTGATCCTTTAAGTGAGCGCATTAAAAAACGTTTCGGGGTCAATGCATTTAGTCAATTTCACGGTGCTGAACTCTTGGCGCAAAAATATGCATTAACTCGCGATGATTTAGATCAATATGCGCTAAAAAGTCATCAACGTGCCCAGCAAGCGATTGAACAGCAATTATTTGAACATGAAATTGTTCCAATTCAATTGCCAGATGGCACATGGCATCGTCAAGATGAAGGCGTGCGTTTCAATGCCACTTTAGAAAGTGTCGCCAACGTGAAGCCATTACAAGAGGATGGGGTGATTAGTGCTGCCAATGCCAGCCAAATTTGTGATGGTGCAAGTGCGGTGCTGATTGTCAGTGAACGTGCTTTAAAAGCTTATGGCTTAACTCCCAAAGCACGTATTATTAATCTGACTATTACTGCGGGCGACCCTGTGATCATGCTCGAAGAGCCAATTACGGCGACTAAAACCGCGTTAAAAAAATCGGGTTTAGCTTTACAAGATATTGACTTATTTGAGGTGAATGAAGCCTTTGCCAGTGTACCTTTAGCATGGCTGAAAGCTTTAGATGTTGAGCCTGAAAAAGTCAATAAATATGGTGGCGCGATTGCCTTAGGTCATCCGCTTGGCGCTAGCGGTACAAAATTGATGAGCACTTTATTGCATGGTTTGCAGCGCGAGGGTAAACGCTACGGTTTACAGACCATGTGCGAAGGTGGTGGTATGGCCAATGTGACCATCATTGAAGCCTATGCTTAAGTACTTGAACCGAACACAGCAAGGTTTAACGGATATTTAAACCTTGCATTAAAATTTCCACCATTTGGTTGACGACCTCCTCGGCACTCAGCTCACCATCTACCCGATACCAATTGGCAGCACTGTTCATTGCTCCTGTTAAGGTCACGGCTAATAACTTCGGATGATGTTGTTGACTAATCGCACCTTCTTGCATAGCTTGCTGTAGCATATTGACAAAGGCCTGATGCACTTGGCGTTTTTGGGCATGTAATTGGCTTTGTGCTTGTGTAGATAACACCTCATCAGGCGTTAAAATCACACAACGACCAAAATCATCTAAGATCCTTAAACCATATAAATATAAAAATTGCCGTATGCGGGTCGCGCCATCATAGTGTTGTTGTTCAACCTGTTTGGCTGCTTGTAATAAATGTGCCACACCCGCTTCTAAACAGGTCATTAGGATCTGTTCTTTATTGCCCAAATAATGATAAATGGTCGGTTTAGAGATCTTAAGGCTATGTGCAACTTCGTCTAAAGATGTAGCATGAAAGCCTTTTTGATTAAACATTTTAACCGCTGCATGCATGAGCGCTTCACGTTTGGCTTGGCGTTCTAATTGTTTTTGTTCGGCACTAATTAACTGAAAATCAATATCCATATGCACTCATCAAAATGGGAGTTGATTTTGATGTTAGCTTAAGTCAAGCATATTCTGCAAAAAATGAACCCATGGGTCACTACTCAGGTTGGCCTGATTTATACAGTAAAAGCGGCTATTTTTATTATGCTTTAGTCTTAAAAACATAAATTGTTGACAATCATTGTTGAAAAAATCATCTTTTGTCCGTATTTTGGATATATATTCACCATATTGTTGACAATCTAGGCGAAATTGCATGGACGCGCTTTTAGACAAAAATCCTAATCTCACCCTTACTGATCAAATTTTTGAAAAGATTCAAAATGCGATTATTTGTGGTGACTTGCCAGCGGGAAGCAAAATTTCTGAACCCGAGTTGGCGCGTATATACGGAATTAGTCGTGGGCCATTGCGTGAAGCCATTCATCGTTTAGAAGGGCAAAAATTGGTAGAACGCACGGCGCATGTCGGGGCGCGTGTGGTGGCATTGTCCACGCAGCAACTGACAGAGCTGTATCAAATTCGTGAAAACTTAGAAGGTTTAGCATGTCGCTTAGCGGCAGAAAATATCGACAAAGAACAAATTTTAGCTTTGCGTGCAGTGTTACGTTTGCATAGCGAAGATCCTAATTTTAAACAAGGCAAAGGCTATTATTTACAGCATGGCGATGATGATTTTCATTACTGCATTATCCGAAGCTGTGGCAACAAAATCTTAGAAAAAATGCTCTGTTATGAGCTTTACCACCTTATTCGTATGTACCGCATTCAGTTTTCCAATACCCCAAATCGTCCGCATAAAGCCCTGACGGAACATCTACAAATTGTAGATGCGATTGCTGAAGGCGATGGCGAATTGGCGGAATTACTGATGCGTCGTCATATTGCCGCATCTTATATCAACATTAAAAACAATATCGTTTTATAACAAGGAGAGACACATGTCACAACTTACAGCAGGTCAAAAATTCCGCGAAGCGGTTGCAACTGAACATCCACTTCAAGTCGTTGGCGCAATTAATGCCAATCATGCTTTGTTGGCAAAACGTGCCGGTTATAAAGCAATTTACTTGTCAGGTGGTGGCGTAGCAGCAGGCTCGTTGGGTTTACCCGACCTTGGTATTAGTAATTTAGATGACGTGTTAACTGATGTACGCCGTATTACTGATGTATGTGATTTACCGCTATTAGTTGATGCTGACACAGGTTTTGGTGCATCTGCTTTTAATATTGCGCGTACCACCAAATCGTTAATTAAATTTGGTGCTGCAGCGATGCACATTGAAGACCAAGTGGGCGCAAAACGCTGTGGTCACCGTCCAAATAAAGCCATTGTGACACAACAAGAAATGGTTGATCGTATTAAAGCGGCTGTAGATGCCCGTACCGATGCTAGCTTTGTGATTATGGCGCGTACTGATGCTTTAGCTGTAGAAGGCTTACAAGCTGCGATTGATCGTGCAGGTGCTTATATTGAAGCAGGTGCAGACATGCTATTCCCTGAAGCAATCACTGAACTAGAAATGTATCGTCAGTTTGCTCAAGCGACTAAAGCGCCTATTCTTGCCAACATTACTGAATTTGGTTCGACGCCATTATTTACCACACAAGAATTGGCGTCTGCTGATGTCAGCCTTGCGCTATATCCATTATCAGCATTCCGTGCTATGAACAAAGCAGCTGAAAATGTCTACAACACGTTGCGTCAAGAAGGTACACAAAAAAATGTAGTAGACACTATGCAAACGCGTCAAGAGTTATACGAACGTATTAATTACCACGCATTTGAACAATATTTAGATGCATCGTTTGTAAAAGCCAAATAAACTGCTATTTTTACAGCCTAAGAATTAGAACTTAAATAGTGCATGAAGCACTGAGTAGCCCAAAAGCCAAAATAAGGAAAATTAACATGACAAGTGCAGTAACAGCGATTAAACCGAAAAAATCAGTGGCATTAAGTGGTCAAGTTGCAGGTAACACAGCATTGTGTACCGTAGGCCGTAGTGGTAATGACCTCCATTATCGTGGCTATGACATTATGGACTTAGCTGGTCAATGTGAATTTGAAGAGGTCGCTTATCTATTGGTACACGGCAAGTTGCCAAACCAAGCTGAATTAAGCGCATATAAAGCTAAACTTAAAGCCTTACGTGGTTTACCCGCAGGTTTAAAAACTGCTTTAGAACAACTACCACCATCAGCACATCCAATGGACGTAATGCGTACAGGTGTATCAGTACTAGGTTGTTTACAACCAGAGCACGAAGACCATAACTATGCTGGCGCGCGTGATATTGCCGATAAATTGATGGCAAGCTTTGGTTCGATGTTGTTGTATTGGTACCACTTTAGCCACAACGGTCGTCGTATTGTGGTTGAAAGCAACGAAGATTCAATTGGCGGTCACTTCCTACATTTACTGCATGGCAAACCACCATCAAAAGAGTGGGTAGAAGCGATGCATACCTCGTTAATTTTATATGCAGAGCATGAATTTAATGCGTCAACCTTTACTTCGCGTGTGATTGCGGGTACAGGTTCAGACATGTATTCAACTATTGCGGGTGCGATTGGTGCCTTACGTGGTCCGAAACACGGCGGTGCCAACGAAGTTGCCTTTGTGATTCAGCAACGTTATAATGATGCTGATGAAGCTGAAGCGGATATTCGTAAACGTGTAGCGAATAAAGAAGTTGTGATTGGTTTTGGTCACCCTGTATACACCATTGCTGACCCACGTAACAACGTGATTAAGAAAGTGGCTTTAGATTTAGCTGAAGCGCAAAACAACAAGAAGATGTATCTCATCGCGGAACGTTTAGAAGCGGTGATGAAAGAAGTCAAAAACATGTTCCCGAACCTCGATTGGTTTAGTGCAGTAAGCTACCACTTAATGGGCGTACCAACAGCGATGTTCACCCCGTTATTCGTGATTGCACGTACTGCAGGTTGGGCGGCGCATGTGATCGAACAACGTCAAGACGGTAAAATTATCCGTCCAAGCGCGAACTACACAGGCCCAGAAGACTTAAAATTCAAACCATTGGCGGAGCGCGTTTAATGAATCAGCTGTACCGTAAACGCTTAGCGAATACCAACTTAGACTATTATGATGTACGCCAAGCGGTAGAAGACATTCAAGCGGGAAGCTATGCCAAACTGCCATATACTTCTAAAGTATTGGCAGAACAATTGGTGCGCCGCGCTGAACCTGAACAATTAACTGCTTTTTTAACCCAGCTGATTGAAAATCGTCAAGATTTAGACTTTCCTTGGTATCCAGCACGCGTAGTCTGCCACGATATCTTAGGTCAAACTGCTCTGGTCGATCTTGCCGGTTTACGTGACGCAATTGCCGACAAAGGTGGTGATCCTGCTAAAGTTAACCCAGTGGTGCCGACCCAGCTGATTGTCGATCACTCATTGGCGGTGGAATATGGTGGTTTTGATCCTGACGCGTTTGAAAAAAACCGTGCAGTGGAAGATCGTCGTAACGAAGACCGTTTCCATTTTATTGAGTGGACCAAAACCGCTTTTGAAAACGTCGATGTGATTCCTGCGGGTAACGGCATCATGCACCAAATTAACTTGGAGAAAATGTCTCCAGTGGTGCAAAACCGTGATGGCGTGGCTTATCCAGACACTTGTGTGGGTACAGATTCACACACCCCACACACCGATGCGCTTGGCGTGATTTCAATTGGCGTGGGCGGACTTGAAGCTGAAAACGTAATGCTTGGCCGTGCTTCTTGGATGCGTGTGCCGGATATTATTGGCGTTGAACTGGTTGGTCAACGTCAAGCGGGCATTACTGCAACCGATATTGTATTAGCCTTAACTGAATTTTTACGTAAAGAACGTGTTGTAGGTGCCTATTTAGAATTCTTTGGTGAAGGTGCTGACAGCATGTCTGTGGGTGACCGCGCCACGATTTCTAATATGACGCCTGAATATGGTGCCACGGCTGCGATGTTCTACATCGACCAAAACACCATTGATTATTTAACCTTAACCGGTCGTGAAGCTGAACAAGTTCAATTGGTTGAAACCTATGCCAAAGAAATTGGTCTTTGGGCAGCCGATATGACACAGGCACAGTACCCACGCGTACTGCGTTTTGATTTATCGCAAGTAACACGTAACATTGCAGGCCCATCAAACCCACATGCACGTGTTTCAACTAGCGATTTAAAAGCCAAAGGCATTGCAGGTAATTTAGACGCAGCGCGCGCGCATGAAGCTGAAGGCTTAATGCCAGATGGAGCAATTATTATTGCCGCGATTACCTCATGTACCAATACTTCTAACCCACGTAATACCGTAGCGGCAGGTTTATTAGCACGTAAAGCCAATGAACTGGGCTTAACGCGTAAGCCTTGGGTAAAATCATCTTTTGCACCGGGTTCTAAAGCAGCAGCGCTGTATTTAGAAGAAGCGGGTGTACTTGAAGATTTAGAAAAATTAGGCTTTGGTATTGTCGCTTATGCATGTACCACCTGTAATGGTATGTCAGGTGCATTAGATCCAGTGATTCAACAAGAAATTATTGACCGCGATTTATATGCGACTGCGGTGTTATCAGGTAACCGTAACTTTGACGGTCGTATCCATCCATACGCTAAACAAGCCTTCTTGGCATCTCCGCCGCTAGTTGTAGCGTATGCAATTGCTGGTACCATGCGTTTTGATATCGAAACGGATTCACTTGGTAACGATAAAAACGGTAACCCAATTTACCTCAAAGACATTTGGCCATCGGATGCTGAAATTGACGCTTTGGTTAAACAAGCAGTTAAGCCTGAGCAGTTTAAGAAAGTCTATATCCCAATGTTTGATTTAGGCAAAGCGGAAAAAGCGCCAAGTCCATTGTATAACTGGCGTCCGCAAAGTACCTATATCCGTCGTCCGCCATATTGGGAAGGTGCACTGGCTGCACCGCGCACCTTAGCCAATATGCGTCCATTGGCGATTTTAGGCGATAACATCACCACGGATCATTTATCACCATCCAATGCGATTGTGTTAGATTCTGCAGCAGGTGAGTACTTAGCTAAAATGGGCTTGCCTGAAGAAGACTTTAACTCATACGCAACCCACCGTGGTGACCATTTAACTGCACAGCGTGCAACATTGGCCAACCCGAAGCTATATAACGAAATGGTGGTTCGTGCCGATGGTACGATCAAGCAAGGTTCTAAAGCGCGTGTCGAGCCAGAAGGCGAAGTCATGCGTATGTGGGAAGCGATTGAAACCTACATGAACCGTAAGCAGCCTTTAATTGTGATTGCAGGTAAAGATTACGGTCAAGGTTCAAGCCGTGATTGGGCAGCCAAAGGCGTACGTTTAGCAGGTGTTGAAGCGATTGTTGCTGAAGGTTTTGAGCGTATTCACCGGACTAACTTGGTGGGTATGGGTGTATTACCACTTGAGTTTAAAGCAGGTACAGATCGTAAAACTTTAGGTTTAGATGGTACTGAGCTATACAGCGTAATTGGTAATATTGCACCGCGTTCGACTTTAACGTTAGTGATTGAACGTGCAACTGCCGATGGTAAAAATCAAGTGGTTGAAGTACCTGTAACTTGCCGTTTAGATACAGAAGAAGAAGTGTCTGTATATGAAGCGGGTGGTGTATTACAACGCTTTGCACAAGACTTTTTAGAAGCCAATGAAGCAACTGAGGCAATTGCTTAAGACTTTTACCTAAAGTGATTGAAATTGTTTAGAAAAAGCCCTACCGTAAGGTGGGGCTTTTTATTTGGATAATTAAAAATGTACGAAGAGCGCTATGCAAAAGCAATTTCTTTAGGATATAAATTTTTAGAAGAAGATGATAATGGTGGGGCTGTTTACGTTAAAAACGGGCTAAAATGGATTGAGAACTATGCTGATCTTGCTAAAACATTACAAAAAAACAAGAAGATCTTTTATCCTTTGATGATATCGAAGATAAATACAATGTTGATGACTATTTTTTTCATAACTTTCAAGAAGAGTTACCTACTCAAGTCAGTTTAGAGCGTCAAATAAATTGGATTAATAATGGTTTATGCGAATTTGAAAATATTTTTGGTGAAAATGTTAATTATAACCCGAATCATGCATAAGCCTGATTTTACATCTTTATAAATTGAGGCTTATTTTCATGACAGATTTGATAAGCACAGAGTGATGCATAAATCCCTGCGAAATAACCTGAAATAGAACGATGGCGACTGCCTATTAGGTTATATTGTTGCTTCAATAAGCTAAAGATCGTCTCTATTTTATTGCGTTGTTTCAGCATAAGCTCATCCTCTAATGAGAGTTCTAATGGTCTCATGTTCTTGCGATGATACGTAATCAATTCAACACCTT